>NZ_JBFAKB010000001.1:0-695240 GCF_040655495.1 Nonomuraea sp. NPDC050404 | reverse complement strand
GAATGCTTCGGCTCCCGGGACGCTGTGGTCCCCAGGACGCTGCGGCAATCGGGACGCTGCGGCCCTCGGGACGCCTCGGTCCCCGGGAATGCTTCGGCTCCCGGGACGCTGTGGTCCCCAGGACGCTGCGGCAATCGGGACGCTGCGGCCCTCGGGACGCCTCGGTCCCCGGGAATGCTTCAGCTCCCGGAATGCTGCGGTCCTCGGGACGCCTTGGCTGCCGGAACGGCGAGCGGCCGGCTGCCAGGGGATGGCGGCCGGCCGGTCGGGTTGTTCGGTTGGTCGGGGGATGGTGGGCGGTCAGGTGGTCAGGAGGTGCTGGCCGGCGGCGCCGGGTGAGTAGCGCAGGCGCTTCTCCAGGCAGACCACCGCCCCGTGCTCGCTTCTGTTGGTGAACCGGATGTCGTCGGCGAGCGCACGCATGATCTGCAGACCGCGTCCGTGCTCGGAGCCTGGGTCGGGCTCCTCCAGCTTGCGCGGGTCGAAACCGTCGCCGGCATCGACCACCTTGATCACGCACAGATGATCGTGGACGGACGCGCTGACGGTGTAGTCGTCGCTCGGCGCCGCGTGCTTGATCACATTGGAGCACGCCTCGGTGAGCATGAGCTCGATGTCATCTCGAACCTGCGGATCGACGCCGAGCGACCGCAGCGTGCCGTCCAGCATCTGTCTGATCAATGGGACGCTCGCCGCATCCCTGGGCAGTCGGAGCGCCATCGTCGCCTCCACTGCGCCTCCTCCCGTATGGATGCGTGCGAGCACTTCTGCCCCCGAATTCACGTCCCAATCGTCAATTGCGGGTGGTGCGGGGCCGGAGCCGTCACGGTTCCAGCAACCGGTGGGCCACCTCCAGGCACGCCTTGTGGATCTCCTCCTCGGACAGGTCGCCCTCCTTCATCAGCCACTTGCCCGCGTGCATCGCGAACAGCGCCAGCGCGTGGCTGACCCGCTCGGCGGGTGTCGCGTCCGGGTCGCTGATCTCCGAGGTCAGCTCCAGCATACGCTGGCGAATCTTGATCAGGGTCGGATGGTCGCGCAGCGCGGTCTGGTTCCGCTCCAGGAACCTGGCGATCCCGAGGTGGCGGCTGGCCCGGACGCTCTCGGCGTAACGCTCGACCAGCTCGCGGCGGCTCTGCGGCGTCTTGGGCCGTTCCCTGGCCCAGGCCAGCAACTCCTCCAACTCGGTGAGGCGCATCTCGACCAGGCTCGCGACGATGTCGTCCTTGGTCTTGAAGTGGTAGTAAAGGGCGGCCTTCGTGACCCCGAGCTCCTCCGCGATCTCCCGCAGCGAGGTCGCCTCGTAGCCCTGCTCGGTGAAGAGCCGCAGTGCGATCTCCTGGATCCGGCTTCGGGTGTCTTCCCGCACTTCACACCTTTTCTACTTGACGCCCGGCAAGTGAGTGCCCATCCTCATTCTACGTTTTGCCGGTCGGCAGGTAAGCCGGGCGAAATTGGGAGGCGTCCGGTCGGCATAACGTGCACAATCCTGACCATGCACGCCATCAGCCGGCCACGGGTCGAGGACGCCGAGGATATCTACGAGCTCGTCGCGACGTGCAACACCGCTGTGCTCGGCACCCCGGACACGACGCTCGCCGACATCGCCGACGAACTGGTGGAGCCGGGCTTCGACCGCGACAGGGACGGCTGGCTCGCGCGCGACCCCGGCGGCCGGCTCGACGGCTGGGCCTGGGTGTGCCGCAACGGCGACAGCGACCTGGTTGACGTGGAGGTGATCGTCCGCCCCACCGCCACCGATGCGACCGGCCTGGCCGGTGAGTTGTGGCGGGCCGTGTTCGGCCGTGCCGCCGAACTGGGCGCCGAGCTCGGCCACGATGCCGTCACCCTGCACGTGGGCGTCTACCGCGCCGACGGGGACAAGCAGAAGGTGGCCAGGGAGCTGGGCTTCGAGCCCGGCACCAGCTACCACCGCATGCGCATCGACCATGACGGCCCGGTCGGGCCGCCCGCCGCGCCCCCCGGCCTCACCCTGCACACGGGGGAGCGGGAGGAGGTGCGGCGCGAGGCGTACCGCGTGCACCAGGAGGGCTTCGCCGAGCACTTCGGCTTCGTGCCGATCACCTACGAGCAGTGGTACGAGCGCAGGCAGGCCATGACCGCGACCGACTGGAGCCAGCTCGCGCTCGCCAGACTCGACGGAAAGCCGGCCGCCGTGGTGATCGGCAGCGACCAGTTCCTGCCGGACGAGGGCTGCGGCTACGTCGCCACGCTGGCCGTGCTGCCCGAGTTCCGCGGCCGGGGGCTGGGGCGCTTCCTGCTGCGGCACGCCTTCGCCGCCGACGCGGCCCGCGGTCGCAAGGGCACGATTCTGCACGTGGACTCCAACAACACCACCCCGGCCCTGGGCCTGTACGAGTCGGCGGGCATGCGCGTCGTCATGGCCATCGACGTCTGGAAACGCCGCCTCTGACCGGTACGGCCCCGCAGCCGGGCCTGCCCGCCCGCCCTCCGGCCAGGCGGCCGGGCTCCCGTGAGCGGCTCAGACCCGGTGCCGCGGCAGGCGGCGGGGCTCGCGTGAGCGGCTCAGACGCGGTGCCGCGGCAGGTCGGGCTCGCGCGACCGGCTCAGACCCGGTGGCGGGACAAGTGTTCCAGGACCGACTGATTGGCCTCCCAGCCGTCGGGGAACTTCACCGGAACCCCCAGCTGCACCGGCTCCGCCGACGGATGGGCGTCCAGAAGTTCGGCGATGCCCGCCCTGGCCACGACCACGCACGCGTGCCGGTGCCGTGAGGCCAGCACGCACAGCCGCCCCGACTCCAGGTGGAAGGCCGTGGCGTCCCTGCGGCCCGACAGCGGGTGCAGCACGATCGTCACGTCGTACTCGCGGCCCTGCAGCCGGTTGGCCGTGTCCACGGTGATCTCCGGCGGCAGGCCCGCGGCCCTGATCGCGGCCACCTGGTCGCGGTGCGCCGCCCCGACCGCGATCCGCTCCGCCGTCACGGGCTGCTCACCCTGCTCGGAGCCGGCCGTCGCACCGCGTTGCAGCAGCCGCTCGGCCAGCAGCGCCACCGCCCGCACGGCCTCACCGTCGGTACGCACCGTGTGCCGGTTCGGCAGCTCCAGCAGCGCCCACCCGGATCTGGCCGCCTCCTCAAGCGCCCGGTCGTGCACGGTGCCCATGCCGCCGGTCGACAACTCCAGCCACCGGTCCCCGTGATCGGTCCCCGACCGGAACCCGGTGAACGGGTAGAACGCCTGCGACACCACGGGCGCCGCCGACGCCGGCAGCCGCCACGACACCGGCAGCCGGTGCACCGGCAGGTCCGGGTTGTGCCGCAGCAACACCGACACCGCGCTCTGCAGCGGGTCCCATGACAGCCCCGACCAGCGGTCGCCGTCCACGATCGAGAACGGGTCGAGCTGCCCGGGATCGCCCACGAACAGCGCCCGCTCGAACAATCCCGCGATCCGCAGCAGCTTGTCCGAGCGCATCTGGTACGCCTCGTCCACGATCGCCCACGGCCACACCCGGCCGGCGATCCACGCCCACTTGTCGGCCGTGGCGATGACGATGTCCGGATCGCCCAGGTCCTGCACCCGTGTGCCGAACCGGACGCCGGGCAGCTCCAGCATGCGCAGCGGCGGCACGTACCCGCTGGCCGACAGCCGGCCCACGGTCAGGTGCGGATGCTTGTCGCTGATCCTGGTCACCAGGTCGTCGACCTGCTCGTTGGTCTGGGCCACGATCATCAGCGGCTCGCCGGTGGCCGCGATGTGCGCCGCGGCCCGTACCACCAGTGTGGACTTGCCGGCCCCCGGCGGTGAGTCGACCACCACGCCGCGGTGGCGGGGCAGGTCGGCGAGCACGTTCCTGATGACCTGCTCCGGGCTGAGGTCCTGCTCCGGGCTGGGGGTCACGACCACTCCTCCTGGGCGTCATCGTCGTCGGGCACGTACTCCTGCGGCGGGCCGCCGTGCGTCCACGGCGTGGCCTCGGACTCGGGCAGGGCGGCCGAGCCCTGGAAGTCGTCGGTCAGCGAGGTGTAGCAGACCCGCTCGCCGATCTCGGGCACGGCTCCCGGAGCGGGGGTCTTGCCCCGGCCCATGCCCTTGGTGATCTTCAGGGTGACCAGTCCCTGGTCCGCCTCCACCAGCGCGGCGCCCTGGCCGCGGCGCTGCGGGGTGCCGAGCGCGGTGCCCGGCGGCAGGCGTACCGGATCGTCGGTCTTGATCACCACCAGCGGGCGGAGCTTGCGCGAGCGGCCCTCGCCCTCGGTGTTGTCCGGCACCGTCTCGATCACCTCGCCCGCGAACGCCTCGCCGGTCAGCCGGTACTCGGCCATCACCAGCGGGTCGTCGTAGGCGCGCTGCACGTCGTAGGTGGCCTGGGCGCGTTCCATGCGGGCCAGCCTGGCGGCGGCGGTCACCGCGCCGTCACGGCGCGCCTGCGGCGGCGCGCCCTCGGAGATGTGCACCGCCATACCGCTGAAGGAGCCCCGGTCGTGCTCCCACCGCTGCGCCGCGCTCGTGCCCTCGGGCAGGGCGGCGAGCAGGTCGATCGCCTGCCACATCAGCCGCCAGGTCGGTTCGAGCTGGGTACGCAGCGCCTCGGTGATGCGCTCGGGCGACTCGCTCTCCATCGCCGGGGCCAGCACCTCGGCGTCGAACCCCGGGTCGGTCGCGGGCCCGGCGGGCGGCCAGATCAGCGGGTCCTCGGCCTCGTCGCTCGGCCCCGTGGTGATCCAGCCGAGCAGCGCGGCCAGGTTGGCGTCCTCCAGCCCGCTCTGCCCGCTGGCCCAGTGCCGGCCCAGCTCCTGCGTCGCGGACAACATCAGCGACGAGCCGGGATAGGCCGCCCGCTCCGCCAGGTACGTCAGCCACCGCCCCAGCAGCGGCACCGACTCAGGCACCGGGTACGGCCCGTCCGTGCGCCGGAAGCGGGTCGAACGGCCGAGCAGCCGGATGAAGCCCACGCCCGCCTGGTTCGGCACGATGAACTGCGGGGCGTCCAGGGCACGCTCGTAGGGGTCGGCGTTCCTGCGCTCCACCGTCTCGGTGTCGTTCATGAACGCCTCGACGTACGGCAGCAGCGCCCCCGCCACCTCGGTCGCCCAGGCGAAGCGCAGGTCGCGGTTGCGCGGCTGGGTCACCACGAGCAGGCGCGGCCGTTCGCGGTCGGTGCCGAGCATCGCGGCCAGCGGTGCGGCGGCCTCGCCCGACAGCTTGAGCGGGATGAACACCATGGGCCGCGCCGACAGATGGCAGTGCCTGACGGTCGCCACGGGCTGCGCGATGCCCTCGTCCAGGGCCCGCAGCCGGGCGAGCGAGGTCAGCAGGCTCATGTCGGGCGTCTCCGCGGCAGGCGTGTGGTCGGCTGGATCATGCGTCGCCTCTCCGCGGTGAGCGGGCGGTCGGCAGGGTCATGCGTCGCCTCTCCGCGGTGAAGCGGGCGGTCGGCGGGATCATGCGTCGCGTCTCCGCATCAGTTCAGGCACTCCCTGCGCAGGCGTTCGGCGTTGCGGAGCAGGCGGGCGATCTCCTCCTGGCCCTCGGCGGGGTCGCGGGTGCCGTCGGCCAGGCCCAGCGCCTCGGCCACCGAGGCGACCCCGCCCAGCTCGTCGCGCACCTGCCGGCCGAGCTGGTCGGACGCGCCCTCCTGGCGGGCCTCGTCGCGGCAGAAGAAACACAGGTCGCACGCGGACAGGCAGTCGGGCGCGTAGCGGGCGGTGGTCCTGCGCAGCGCGTCCGCCAGCTCGGCCACCGGCCTGGTGGGCCGGCCGTCCTCGCCGGGACGCAGGTCGAAGGACAGGTCGTCGGGCAGCCCTTCGAGCAGCCGGTCCAGCGTGGTCATCCGGGTGAGCTGGCGGCGCAGCACGGCGAGCTGCTTGCGCACGTCGACGAGCGTCGCGACGGGCCGGTTGGCGAAGTTCTCCGGGCAGACCAGGACCACGTCGTGGGAGACCTTCAGCGGGTCGTGGCCCAGCTCCTCCAGCAGGTTGCGCAGCGCCAGCACGTACACCGCCGCCTGCCGCGCGGCCGCCGCCACCGCCGACGGGTCGGCCTGCCCGTCGATCACCGCGAACGACTTGATCTCCACGATGTGGAAGCGCCCGCCGAGCTGGAAGGCCACCACGTCCGGCTCCAGGTAGGCGACGTGGCCGGCGATCTCCAGGCTGAGCAGCGGATGGTCGTACAGGGTGCCGGCGTCCTGGCCCTCGGCCGCGGCCCGGTCGATCAGCGCCCTGGTGTGGGCGTGGCGCAGGTGGGCGCCGACGTTCTCCACGTCGTGGTAGGACACCTCGGCCACCGGCAGCCCGAGCAGTTCGCGCAACATGCGCAGCAGTTCCGCGCAGCCGTCGGCCTTGACCAGCGCCTCGAACATGTTGCCGCGCGTGATCGCGAACGGCGACTGGCCGAACGGCGCGGGGAACCCGAGATGCCGGGCCGCGGCGTCCTTGTCGAGGCCGGCGCCGTCCATGAGGGCGCGGCGGGTGCAGCCGGGGTTCGCGGCCAGGGCCGCGATGGCGCGCGCGTCGTGCGGCTGCTGTGGCGTGCTGCCCCGCAGCGCCTCCAGCCGGTGCACGTGGTCGCCTTCGCGCTTCAAGCCGCTCACTTCGTCGTCTCCTTCTTGATCGTGCTCAGCGTAGCGGCGCCGAACAGCCGAGCGGCCTCACCGAGCTGCGCGGCGGCGCGTTGCGCCAGCTCGGCGCGATCCCGCGTGTCGCGCTCGGCGTGTACGCGCAGCTCGGCGCGGGCCGCCTCGATCACCCTGCCGGGGTCGGGGGCGCCCAGCGCGCCGTCGGTGGCGCCGGGGATGTTCCTGGCCATCCGCACCAATAAGCGCCCCGCCCGCTCTTCGTCCGCCTCGTTCTCCGCCTCCCGCCGCGCCACCGCGATGGCGCAGGTCAGGAAGTCCACGCGAGGGCTGAGCGGGCCGACCACCCGCCGCTCCAGCGGCCAGGCGCTGAGCGTGAGCAGGCCGCGGGCGGGGGAGAGGCGGTCGGTGAGCGCGGCGCACAGATAGTACGGCCGTCCGAAGGGCGAGGACCTGAACGAGCGTTCCTCGTCCCTGCGCAGGCTGGTGAGCTGGCCGCTGCGGATCGTGCCGCCGAAGAAGGCGTCGCTGACGGCCACGATCAGCCTGGGCTGCGCGCAGGCCCCGAGGAGCCGCAGCCCCTGGTGCACCTGCTCCCGCACGGTGACCAGGCGCGGCGGCTCCTCCTTGCCCGTGCCTGCCGGGCCCGGCGGGCCGCCGCTCACCAGGGCGTCCCAGGCGCGTTCGGCACTGCGCAGCTCGGCCCGCAGGACGCGGGCGGTCGCGCCGTCCCTGACCCGCATGGCCTTGCGTACGCCGGCCCGCAGCTCGTCGATCCGCCGTTCGAGATCGTCCAGCTGGTCACTCATGGCGCGAGCGTACCAACAGTCCCAGTATTTTCCAGTATTTTCGCAAGATCGACGCGATGTCGAGATCTACACTGTAAAGGCGGCGGCGTGGGTGTTCAGGCGGGTACGGCGGCCACCCAGGTGCGGTCCTCGGTGAGGAAACGGTTCAGCCGCAGCCCCTCCGTGGCCAGGGCGATGGCCAGGTCGTCGTCGGTGAGCCGCTTGGAGGAGAACGACTGCGTCCACTCCTTGTCCTCGCCGTAGGTGTAGCGCATGGTCGCCTGGAACACCCCGGGCGAGACCTCCTCCACGGCCGCCATCGTGATCGTGACGTCGCCGTCGCGGCGTCCCATGCCGACGTGCCACCGGTCGTGCGCCTCGGCCGGCATCCACTGGATCAGCACCGCGCCGCCCGGTTTGACGTGCCGCGCGCAGGCCGCCAGCAGGCCGTGCCGCTCCGTCTCGTTCACGGTGTTGACGAGCTGGGAGGCCAGCATGACCGTGTCGAACCGCTCGCCGAGGCGCAACTCCTGCACCCGGGCCGCCACCGTACGGGCGCCGCGCACCTGGGCCAGCATCTCGGGGGACTCGTCCACGGCCACCACCTCGAAGCCGAGGTCGATGAGGGGGTGGGTGACCCGTCCGACGCCTGAGCCCAGCTCCAGGATGGAGCCGCCTGGCGGGGTCACCTGGGAGACGATCTCGGGTTCGCCGGAGGCCTTGAGCTGAGAGTAGAACTCGACAGAGGATCCGTCGGGGGTGATGGGGCCGGGGCCTGTTCCTGCGTTGCTCATGGTTTGAAACTAGCCCGGCGGGACGGCCGGGCACAGGTCGGCGACAGCTCGATCGTGGAACCGGACGGGCCAGTGGGAAACCCGTCTGCAGGATCGGGGTGGGCCACCGGGAAACCCCGGGGCGGGCCAAGGGGAAGACCGGCCGCGGGATCGGGCAGGTCAGTGGGAGGCCGGTTGCAGGGTCGGATGTTCGGCCCGGCCGCTTCTCACCCCCGCCGGGCCGCGACGCACGCGCAGCCGCAGCAGCGAGCCCGTGTCGCCCTGCTCGACCTCGACCTCGTCGCACAGCTGCTTGATCACCCACAGGCCGTACCCGTGCGAGGCGGTCCTGTCCAGCTCCGCCGAGGTCAGGTGGTCGCGGGTCAGCTCGCCCCCGAAGTCGAGCACCTCCACCACGACCTGCCCGCCGTCGATGCGCGCGGTGACCGTGCCCGCGCCGCCGCCGTGGTCCAGCACGTTGGTGACCGCCTCGTTGACGGCCAGCACCAGATCTTCCAGCCTGGTCACCGCGAGCCCGCTGTGGCGGCCGTGCAGCCGCACCAGGGCCCGGATGAGGCCGAGGTCGTCCGTGATGGGACAACGCAGTTCAAACTCGTCAACCATGTCCGTCTTCGCCCGCCGTGAGCCGGGAGGAATCCGCCGGCCCTTTACCTGCTTTCCCCGTGGGCGACCGTCAAACGCCAGGTCCGGACGATCAGCCTGCCGGACGGTAGCGCGGCTGCCACATCGCGTCCTGGACCTGCTGCACGGGATTGCCCAGCTCCACCCGGGCCAGACCCTCCTTGGCCGCCTGCCTGGCGACCGCGACGGCGACCGTGGCCGAGACCTGGCGCAGGTTCTCCACCTGGGGCAGCAGCGAGGCGCCCGGCGCGGAGACGTCCACCAGCCCGGCCACCGCCTCGGCGGCGGCGCGCAACATGCCGTCGCTGACCCGGCTCGCCCGCGACACGACGGCCCCCAGGCCCACCCCCGGGTACAGCAGGGCGTTGTTGGCCTGGGCGATGACGTGATCGACGCCGTTGTGCGCGATCGGCTCGAACGGCACGCCGGTGGCGATCAGCGCCCGGCCGCCGGTCCAGCGGATCAGGTCCTGCGGCATGGCCTCGATCCGGTCGGTCGGGTTGGAGATCGGGAAGATGATCGGCCGCTCGGTGTGCGAGGCCATGCATCGTACGATCTCCTCGGTGAACGCGCCGCGCACCGTGGAGGCCCCCAGCAGCAGCGTCGGCCCGACCCGGGCGACCACCTCGGCGAGCCCGCCGCCGTCCTCGCCGGACGGGCGGGCGTAGGGGCGCTGGAAGTCGCGCAGCCCGTCCATGCCCTCGATGAGCAGGCCGGGCTTGTCCACGGCCCAGATCCGGCGGGTGGCCTCCCGTTCGTCCAGGCCGTCGCGCGCCATCGCGTCCCGCAACTGGTCGGCGACGCCGATCCCGGCCGTGCCCGCGCCGAAGACGACGATCCGCTGCTCGCGCAGGGAGGTGCCGGCGGCGCGTACCGCGCCCAGGAGGGCGGCCAGCACGATCGCGCCGGTGCCCTGCATGTCGTCGTTGAAGGTGGGGAAGCGGCCGGTGTAGCGCTCCAGGAGGCGGCGGGCGTTGGACGGGCCGAAGTCCTCCCAGTGCAGCAGCGCCTTGGGGAACAGGCGGGTGGCGGCGGAGACGTAGGCGTCGATGAAGGCGTCGTAGCGCTCGCCGCGTACCCGCGCGTGCCGTTCACCGACGTAGAACGGGTCGTTGAGGAGCGCCTCGTTGTCGGTGCCGGCGTCCAGCGCCACGGGGATGACCCGGGCGGGGTCGATCCCGGCGGCGGCGGTGTAGACGGTCAGCTTGCCGGCGGCGATGCCCGCGCCGCCGCCGAGCCCCCAGTCGCCGATGCCGAGGATCTGCTCGGCGTCGGAGGCGACGATGAGGTCCACCTCGTCCTCGCCCAGCCCGAAGTTCGCGAAGGCCCGCTCGATGCCGCCGGGGTCGTCCACGGTCAGGTAGACGCCTCGGGGACGGCGGTACTCGCGGCTGAAGCTCTTGATCACCTGGGCGATCGTGGGGTCGTAGACGATCGGCAACATCTCGCGCAGGTGGTCGGCGAGCAGGCGGTAGAAGAGCACCTCGTTGCGGTCCTGCAGACCGGACAGGAAGATGCTCTTGGCCAGGTCGGTCGGCTGGCGGGCGTACTGCGTGTAGGCGCGGGCGGCCTGCTCGTCCAGGGTCTCGACCACCGGCGGGATCAGCCCGTCCAGGCCCAGCTCGGCCCGCTCCTCCCGGGTGAACGCGGTGTCCTTGTTCAGCAGCGGATCTTCGAGTACGGCGGGGGAGCGCCCCGCTCCGTGGTGGCCCATGCGGTGCCAGGTTCCCGGAGCGGGGCAAGGGTAACTGCCGTGGATCGGAGATCAATGATGGCGGGTCACCAGTTGAACATCGTTCCGTCCTCCAGGCGGCTGACCGGCAGGTAGGCCCGCTCGTACGGGAACCGCTCCGCCACGTCGTCCCGGTAGTCCACGCCAAGCCCCGGCGCGTCCCCGGGATGCAGGTAGCCGTCGGAGAAGCTGTAGGAGTGCGGGAAGACCTCGTCGGTCTCCGGTGTGTGGCGCATGTACTCCTGGATGCCGAAGTTCGGGATGGACAGGTCGAAGTGCAGCGCGGCGGCCATGGTGACGGGCGACAGGTCGGTCGCGCCGTGGCAGCCGGTGCGGATCTGGTGCACGGCCGCGTAGGCCGCCGCGGTGCGCAGGTGGGTGATGCCGCCCCCGTGCACCACGGTCATGCGCAGGTAGTCGATGAGGTTCTCGCGCAGCAGCAGCGTGGCGTCGTGGATGGTGCTGAAGATCTCCCCGACGGCGAGCGGCGTGGTGGTGTGCTGCCGGATCAGCCGGAAGGACTCCTGCTGCTCGGCGGGGGCCACGTCCTCCAGCCAGAACAGCCGGTACGGCTCCAGGTCCCGCCCCAGCCTGCCCGCCTGGATCGGCGTGAGCCGGTGGTGGGCGTCGTGCAGCAGGTGCACGTCGTCGCCGTACTCCTCGCGTACCCGCGCGAACAACGACGGCACCGTGGCCAGGTACTTCTCGGTGCTCCAGACGTCCTCGGGAGGCAGCCCGGCCTCGGCCGGCTCGTAGAACAGCTCGCCCCGGCCCACCCCGTAGGTGCCCTTCAGCCCGGGGACCCCGGCCTGCACCCGGATGGCCTTGTAGCCCATGTCCAGGTAGCGGCCGACGGCCTCCACCGCCTCGCCGGCGCTCTCGCCGTTGGCGTGGCCGTACACCAGGACGCCGTTCCTGCTCGCGCCGCCCAGCAGCTCGTAGACCGGCACGTTCAGGGCCTTGCCCTTGATGTCCCACAGCGCCATGTCCACCGCGCCGATCGCGGTCATCGTGACGGGGCCGCGCCGCCAGTAGGCGCCGCGGTAGAGGTACTGCCAGATGTCCTCGATCTGGAAGGGGTTGCGGCCGATCAGGCAGGGGGCCACGTGGTCGCGCAGGTAGGAGGCGACGGCCAGCTCGCGGCCGTTGAGCGTGGCGTCGCCGAGGCCGTACACGCCCTCGTCGGTGTGGACGCGCAGGGTGATGAAGTTGCGTCCCGGGCTGGTGACCAGGACCTCGATGTCGGTGATTTTCATGCGCTCAGCTCCAGTACTCGCACGCCGTACGGTGGCAACTCCACCACGCTCACAGGGGCGCCGTCCTCGTCGCGCAGGACGCCGCCGCTCACGGCCGGCGCGGTCTTGACGTCGGTGCCGGACTGGCTTACGCACCACACGAACACGCGGCCGTCCTCGTGCCGCATCAGCGCGGCGTTGACCAGCGGCGTGTCGAACGAGACCGCCGTCTCCACGCCGGCGAAGCGGCCAAGCGCGCGGTACAGGCGCCAGGTGGGCTCCGGGTTGGCGTGCGGGGTGATCGCCGCCATGTACTCCAGGGGGTAGGTCGAAAGGATCATCCAGCCGGCGCCCACGGCGTGCCGCAGCAGCGCGGGGCGGCCGGCGGCGTCGCGGGCCAGCACCTCCGCGCCGGCGGGTTCGACCGGCAGGTACGAGCGGGAGTTCGCGGTCCCGGCCACCGGGAAGACCAGTTCGTCGCCCGCCCGGAGGTCGCCCAGCGCGGTGGTCATGGTCAGCGTGACCTCATCGCCGGTGATCGGCTCGACCAGGCCGTACCGGGACTGCTTGACCACCCCGAACATCTCGTCCAGGCCGGGCCACCACACGCCGCGCTGGTTGTTGTGCTCGCCGGCGAAGTGGGAGGCGTACACGGTGGCCCCGGCGCGGGCGCGGTCCAGCAGCGCGCGCCAGCCGGGCGCGGTGAGCTGCTTGGCCGAGGGCAGCAGGTACAACTTGCAGTCCCCGGGGATGCCGTCCTTCTCGCGGGCCACGCCGACCGTCAGGTCGGCCTCGCGGGCGGCCACGTACGCCTGGCGGCCGACGTCGAAGACGATCGTGGCGTCGCCCGGCTGGGTGAAGGGATATTGGTTCTCCAGATAGGAGGGCACGATCAGGGCCGCCTCGGCGTCCGGGCGGGAGCAGCGCGCCAGGTCCACCCGCTCCAGCACGGCGGTGAAGTCGCGCACCTCCAGGGCCTGCGCCTTGGGCCGCCCGTTCGCGTCGATCAGCCCGAAGTGCATCTCGAACGGATGGTGGCTGTACGGCTCGTTCTCCCACAGGTCGTCGTAGTCGGTGTTGTTCCAGGCCAGCCAGCCGGTCGCGCCCGCCAGCAGCGTGTTGTGCAGGATCTGGCGGTAGTAGTGGGCGGCGTTGACCTCGCTGGTGTAGTCGCTGGTGAGGCCGAACTCCTCCATGATCACCGGCTTGCCGCCGAAGTCGAGCAGCTCGCAGACGAACGCCGCGCCGAGGTGCTGGCGTACCGGGTCGGTCTCCATGCGGTAGACGTGCGGGCCGAGGAAGTCGACCAGCCCGGCCAGCTCCCGCACGCGGAAGCCGTTGTCGGCGCCGGTGACCTCCACGCCCCACGCGCCGTCGCCGATCGAGACCGGCTGGCGGCCGCCGCCCGCGCGGACGGCGTCGATGAGGATCTGCGCCCAGCTCCCGACCTGCTCGGGGTTCAGGGTGCCGATGCCGCGCGAGCGCCAGTCGCCGTAGATGGGCACCTCGTTGGTCAGCAGCCAGGCGGCGACGGCGGGGTGGTCCTTGAAGCGGGCGGTGAGCTCGCGCACGTACCAGGCCTGGCGGGCGACGAACCACACGTCGCCGAACAGGTCGCGGCCCTGCCGCCAGGCGGGGTCCCAGTTCTGGCCGGACATGTGGCCGACGATGAACGTCGGGATCGTGCGCATGCCGAGCGCGGTGTGCCGGTCGAGGAAGTCGGCGTAGCGGGCGACGAGGGTCTCGTCGAGCGCGCCGGGGGTGGGCATGAAGTCGGGCCAGTAGAAGAAGCTCCTGGTGACGGTCATGCCGTGCGCCCGCATGGCCTCCAGCTCTTCGGTGACGACGTCCGGCTCGTACGAGCGCCACATGCGCGGCCCGCCCGCCCGCGACCAGAAGTTGACGCCCACCCAGATGTCGGGGGCGTGCGGGGCGCCCAGCTTGGCTGATTGCCGCTTCACGTGATTGCTTCCTCCTAGTCACTGCCTGTTACGAAGCTCTGGATGGCGACCACCGCGCCGCCGCGCGCCCATTCGCGGAAGTCGTCGGCCTCGATCACCACCTCGACCGAGCCTGGCACGTCGCGCCGGTCGGCGGTCAAGGCCAGGTCGAGATCGTTGTGCGCAATGCGGGCCAGCTCCACTCCCTCGCCCGCCAGGACCACCGTCTTGACCATGGAGATCGTCGTGACGAGCGCGATGAGCCTGCCCAGGGCGCGGGCGGACTCGCGTACGAGGGCGAGGCAGGCCCGCTCGCCCGCCGCGGCCAGGCGCATGACCTCCTCGTACGTCACCGCCCGCCGCAGCGCCAGCCCGGCGGCGCCCTCGATCGACCAGGTCGACAGGTACGCGGCCGCGCAGCCGCGATGCCCCTCGGGGCACATCGGCCCGCCGGGGTGCAGCACCAGGTGGCCGAACATGCCCAGGTCGGCCTCGGTCGCGGTGACCAGGTGGTCGTGCACGATGAGCGCGTAGCCGATGCCCGCGCCGATGGTGACCAGCGCGAACTCGCGCATCCCGCGTCCCGGGCCGAACCAGTGGTGCTGGTGCGCCAGCGCGGCCACGTCGTTGGTGACCACGCACGGCACGCCGAGCGCCCGTTCCATCAGCGGCCGGAGGGCGACCTGCGACCAGCCCAGGTAGGGGGCGTCCACCAGCTGCTCGCCGCCGACCCGGGTGGAGGCGCGGGCGTTGCCCCCGAGAGTCACTCCGGCGGCCACGGGGGCGCCGGAGCCGCCGCACAGTTCGTCGAGCAGCCGCCTGGCCTGGCGGCACACGGCCTCGGGGTCGAGGTCGGCGATCGGCTCGTCGCGGGCCGCGATGACCTCGGCCCGCAGGTCGGTGACCACCGCGTGCACCCGGTCCGCGGTCAGCTTGAGCCCGAGGAAGCGGTGCTCGCGCGCCGCCACGTCCAGCGGACGGGTCGGGCGGCCGTTGACCGGGTCGTGCACCACGTCGCCCTCGACCAGGAGCCCGGCGTCGACCATGGGTTTGGTCAGGCGCGTCAGGCTGCCGGTGGACAGGTTCAGGGTCCTGGCCAGCGCGGTCCTGGACTGCGGGCCATGAATGATCAGCTCCTTGACGATGGAGCGGGCGGCGTCGGGCAGGGCGTCCCACATGCCGCCCCATCTTCGGGGCCCAACGGGCATCGCGCCACCCTTCCGAAATTGGTTTTGCGACAAAGCTAACACGCCGTCAACCGACGTCCGCCGCACACACCCTCCTGCGAATTTGTGCGGAGGTAGTGACATGAGCCTCATTTGTTCTCTAGGTTGGCTTCTCTGCAAAGCCAACTCTGGACTTTGCCCTCGGAAGGAGACACGCATGGGTATCAGAGGGGGCTCCAGCACGTTCGCGGCGCTCGGCATGGCCGTTCTCCTGACCGCCTGCTCGTCCGGCACGGACGCGGGCGACGGGGCGGCCGCTCCGCAGGCCGCCGAGACCGGGCCGGTCACGCTGCAGTTCTGGTGCTGGGGCGCGGGCAAGAAGGAAAAGGTCGAGGCGTTCAACAAGGCCCACCCCAACATCCAGGTGACGCACACCGACGCGGGCGGCGGCACGGACACGGCGACCAAGCTGCTCACCGCGAACCGGGCGGGCAACGCCCCCGACGCCGCGTGCCTGGAGTACCAGACGCTGCCCGCCATGATCGTGGCCGGCGCGCTGGCCGACATCTCCGCGCAGACCGGCGACGTCAAGGCGGCCTTCACCCCGGAGGTCTGGTCGCTGACCAGCTTCGACGGCGCCGTCTACGGCGTGCCGCAGGACATCGGGCCGATGGTCTTCGTCTACAACAGGAAGCGGTTCGACGAGCTGAAGATCGAGGTGCCCAAGACCTGGAAGGAGTTCGCCGAGGTCGCCGCCGACGTCCGCAAGAAGGACCCCGACGCCTACCTGGCCACCTTCGCCCCCTCCGAGTTCGGCAACTTCGCCGGGCTGGCCCAGCAGGCCGGCTCGTCCTGGTGGAAGGTCCAGGACCAGACATGGACGGTCGGCATCGCCGACGGCCCCTCCACCCAGGTGGCCGACTACTGGCAGGGGCTCATCGACAAGGGCCTGGTCAAGGCCGAGCCGCTGCTCACCCCCGAGTGGAACAGCCAGCTCAACAAGGGCAACGTGCTGAGCTGGCCGAGTGCCCTGTGGGGCGCCGGCGTGTTGTACGGCATCGCCGAGAAGCAGGCCGGCGACTGGGCCATCGCGCCGCTGCCGCAGTGGACCGAGGGCGACGACCGGGTGGCCTTCCAGGGCGGCAGCGCCATCGTCGTCTCCAAGAACTCCAAGCACGCCCAGGCCGCGGCCACGTTCGCCAAGTGGATGAACACCGACAAGACGGCCTACGACATCCAGATCGCCGAGGGCGAGTACCCGGCGGCCCTGGCCGGGCAGGAGGCCACCAGCGCCAGCGAGCCGCCCAAGCTGGTCTCGGGCCAGAAGGACTACTGGCAGGTCGCGGCCAAGGCGGCGCAGAGCACGATTCCGCACATCAGCTGGGGCCCGAACGTCAGCACCGCCGAGAGCGCCTTCCGCGACGCCACGGCCGCCGCCGTCCGCGACAAGACCCCGCTGTCGGAGGCGCTGAAGAAGACCCAGCAGGCCGTGGTGGACGACATGAAGTCCACCGGCTTCAAGGTCGCCGGGCAGTGACCCGCCGCACCGGCGCCCGCCGCGGGACGCGGGCGCCGTACCTCTTCGTCGCCCCCGCCGTGCTGCTGTTCCTGGCCTTCCTGGCGATCCCCATCGCCTACGCGGTCTACCTCAGCGTCCGTGGCCTGCGGCTGACCGGCGGCGGCATCTTCGGCACCCGGCAGGAGGTCTTCGTCGGGCTCGACAACTACGTCAGGACGCTGACCGATCCCGAGTTCCTGGCCGGGTTCGGCAGGCTCGCGCTGTACGGGCTGATCGCCGTGCCGCTGACGCTCGGGCTGGCGCTGCTGTTCGCGCTGCTGCTCGACTACGCCGGCTCGCGCGGGCGCCGCTTCGCCCGTACGGCGATCTTCCTGCCGTACGCGATCCCCGGCGTGACCGCCTCCCTGTTGTGGGGCTTCATGTACCTGCCCTCGACCAGCCCCTTCAGCTACCTCACCAGGGAGCTGGGGCTGGGCGAGATCCCGTTCCTGGGCTCGGGCGCCATCTACCCGTCGCTGGCCAACATCGCCATCTGGGGCGGCGTCGGCTTCAACATGATCATCATCTACACGTCGCTGCGCGGCATCCCGGCCGAGCTGTCCGACGCCGCCCGCATCGACGGCGCCTCCGAGTGGCGGATCGCCTGGCACGTCAAGATCCCGCTGGTGGCGCCCGCGCTCGTGCTCACCGGCCTGTTCGCGCTCATCGGCACCCTCCAGGTGTACGGCGAGCCGACCACGCTCAAACCCATGACCACGGAGATCTCCCAGACCTGGGTCCCCCTCATGCACATCTACCGCGACGCCTTCACCCGCGACGACCTGCCGCTGGCCTCGGCCGCCTCCGTCATCCTGGCCGTGGGCACCCTGGTGGTGTCCGTGGTGCTGCTCAAGGTCACGCAGAAGCGCGCCTTCGGAGGCATGTCATGACCGCCGCGAAAGCAGCCGCCGGCCCCCTCGCGCACCAGCGGGCCAAGATCCTGCCCACCATCGTGCTGCTCGTCGGCGCCCTGTACTGCCTGGTGCCGGTCGCCTGGGTGGTCGTGGCCGCGACCAAGTCGAGCGCCGAGCTGTTCTCCACCTTCACCTTCGCCCCCGGCACGGGACTGCTGGACAACCTGCGCGACCTGTTCGCCTACGGCGACGGCACGTTCATGACGTGGGCCGCCAACAGCGCCCTGTACGCGGTCGTCGGCTCCGCCCTGTCCACCCTCATCTCGACCCTGGCCGGATACGGCATGGCCAAGTACGAGTTCCGCGGCCGTACCGTGCTGTTCTACGCGATCCTGGCCGGCGTGCTCGTGCCCGGCATGACCCTGGCCATCCCGCAGTACCTGCTCATGGCCGAGACGGGCATGGTCGGCACCTACTGGTCGGTCCTGCTGCCGAGCCTCATCTCGCCGTTCGGCATCTACCTGGCCCGCGTGTACGCCATGTCCTCGGTGCCGGACGCCACGCTGGAGGCCGCCAGGATCGACGGGGCCAGCGAATACCGCATCTTCGGCTCCGTCGGGCTGCCCATGATGGTCCCCGGCATGGTGACGATCTTCATGCTGCAGTTCGTGGGCATCTGGAACAACTTCCTGCTGCCGTACATCATGTTGTCGGACGAGTCCAAGTTCCCGATCACCGTCGGCCTGTACACCCTGCTGTTCAGGGGCTCCTCCGAGCCCGCCCTGTACGGCATCGCCATCGTGGGCGCCGCCGTGTCGGTGATCCCGCTCATCGCGCTGCTGCTGTTCCTGCAGCGGTTCTGGCGGCTCGACCTGCTCAGCGGCGGCCTCAAGGGATGACCAGCCTCAAGGGATGACCCCCGAGACAAGAAAGCAGTACATGCACCTGCACCATCTCCGAGCCGCCGGCGTGTCCGTGCTGCTCGAATGCCCGCCCGACGCCCTGCCCGCGATCCTGCACTGGGGACCGGACCTGGGCCCGCTCGGCGACGACGCCCTGGAGCACCTGGCCGCCGAGCTGCGGCCCAGGTCCGACCAGACCGTCGAGGTGCCGGTCCGCACCGCGCTCGTGCCGGAGTCGCGTACCGGCTGGATCGGCATGCCGGGACTCAGCGGTCACCATCAGGGCGAGCACTGGTCGCCCGCCTTCACCGCCGTCACCCACGAGCGGGATGGGCACCGCCTGGTGGCCACCGCCACGGACCCGCACGCCCGCCTCGGACTCACCCTCACCGTCGAACTCGGCCCCTCGGGGCTGCTGCGGGCCCGCGCGGAACTGCGCAACGACCGCGACGTGCCGTACACCCTGGAGGCGCTGAACCTCGTCTTCCCCGTCCCCGGCGACCCCGCCGACCTGCTCGACCAGGCCGGCCGCTGGTCCAAGGAACGTATCCCGCAGCGCCGCCCCCTCACCGTCGGCACCCACCTGCGCGAGAACCGGCGCGGACGCACCGGCGCCGACGCGGCCACCGTCCTGTTCGCCGCCACCGCCGACCTCGGCTTCCGGCGCGGCGAGGCGTGGGGCCTGCACGTCGGCCACAGCGGCAACCACCGTCACTACGCCGAACGCACCGCCACCGGCCGCACCATGCTCGGCGGCGGCGAACTGCTCCTGCCCGGCGAGGTCATCCTGGCCGGCGGCGAGTCCTACCGGGGCCCCTGGGTGTACGCCACTTACGGCCACGGCCTGGACCAGGCCGCCCACCGCTTCCACGAGCACCTGCGCGCCCGCCCGTCGCACCCGTCCGCGCCCCGCCCGGTCGTGCTCAACACGTGGGAGGCCGTCTACTTCGACCACGACCTGGACCGCCTGCTCGACCTCGCCGACCGGGCCGCCAGGGTCGGGGTCGAGCGGTTCGTGCTCGACGACGGCTGGTTCCTGGGCCGCCGCGCCGACAACGCCGGGCTCGGCGACTGGTACGTGGACCCCGCCGTCTGGCCCGAGGGCCTGCACCCCCTGGTCAAGCGGGTACGCGGGCACGGCATGGAGTTCGGCCTCTGGTTCGAGCCCGAGATGGTCAATCCCGACTCCGACCTGGCCCGCGCCCACCCCGACTGGATCATGCAGACCGGCGACCGGCTGCCCCCGCCCGCCCGCCGCCAGCAGGTCCTGGACCTGACCAACCCCGACGCCTACGCCTACATCAAGGAGCGCCTGCTCGCCCTCGTCGCCGAGTACGAGCTCGACTTCATCAAGTGGGACCACAACCGCGACCTCGTGGACGCCGGCTCCACGACGCGCGCGGGCCGCGCCTCCGTGCACGCCCAGACCCACGCCGTCTACCGGCTGCTGGACGAGGTCAGGGCCGCCTGCCCCCGGCTGGAGATCGAGGCGTGCTCCTCCGGCGGTGCCCGCGTCGACCTCGGCATCCTGGAGCACACCGACCGCGTCTGGGCCAGCGACTGCATCGACTCCGTCGACCGCCAGGACATCATGCGCTGGACCACCCAGCTCCTGCCGCCGGAGCTGATCGGCAGCCACATCGGCTCGGGCCGTTCCCACTCCACCGGCCGCCGCCACGACCTGCCCTTCCGCGCCGCGACCGCGTTCTTCGGCCACTACGGCATCGAATGGGACCTCACCTCGCTCACCGGCGGCGAGCTCGACGAGCTGGCCGCCTGGATCGACCTGCACAAGCGGCACCGCCACCTGCTGCACACCGGCGTCGTGGTCCGCGTGGACGAGACCCCGCAGGGCGTGCGCGCGCACGGCGTCGTCGCCCGGGACGGGAGCGAGGCCATCTACGAGATCGCCATGCTCGATCGCCCCGCGACCTGGCCGCCCGGCATGATGCGGCTGCCCGGCCTCGACCCCGGCACCGTCTACCGGGTACGCCCGCTCATGCCCGTGGCCTCCCACGGCGCCGCCCCCGCCTGGGTGTCGGGCGAGACGGAGCTGCCCGGCTCGGCGTTGTCGGCCGCCGGCATCGCCGTGCCGCCGCTCTTCCCCGACCAGTCCGCGCTGGTCCACGTGGTGGCCGTCGGCTGACCTCGCGCACCACCCAGGAACCGGGCGTCGTCCGCGCGACGCCCGGTTCTTCGATCCTCCGCACCAGAATGCGGTTCACAGCAGCTTGATCGGCGGCGCTTTCGAGCGGATCCTGAACACTGAGTCCGATCGCATCCCTACATCGACGCCTGGGCGCTTCACCCCAGAAAGTGAAGGCCTTCCCTGAAGCAGTTGCGGCTGGCGGCAGCCGCCCGACACGTGTGGAGGACGCGTGACCCAGGCCGATCACGCTGTTCACCGGCCCATCAGCCGACCCGCCCTGCTCGGCCTTCGACGCTGAACGTTCCACCGTGGCGGCAGACGATCGCCCCGGGCGCGAAGGAGATCGTATGAGAACGGGAGTTTGGCTGATCGGGGCGCGTGGCTCCGTCGCCGTGACCAGCATGATCGGCGCACTGGCCGTCCGGGCGGGCCTGACCGCGCCGACCGGCTGCGTCCTGGAGTCGCCCGCGCTGCAGGGCCGCATCCGGCCGGGCATCGGCGACCTGGTGTTCGGCGGGCACGACGTGACCTCCGTGCCGCTGGAGAAGAAGGCCGCGGAGCTGGCGGGGGCGGGAGTGGTGCCGGTGACGCTGGCGCCGGCCGTACGGGGTGAGCTGCTCGCCGTGGAGCAGCACATCCGGCCGATGCCCGCCGCCGCGACCCAGGAGGCGACGGCGCGGGCCATCGCCGCCGACCTCGACGACTTCCGCCGCCGGGGCGACCTGGAGCGCGTCGTCGTCATCAACGTCTCCACCACCGAGCCGACCCCGCCGCCGCACCCCGCCCACGCCGGCCTCGACGGCCTGCGGGCCGCGCTGGCGGGCCCGGAGCCGGTGCTGCCGCCCAGCGCGCTGGCCGCCTACTCCGCGCTGAGCGCCGGGTGCCCGTACGTCGACTTCACCCCCTCCACCGGGGCGCGCCTGCCCGCGCTGGCCGCGCTGGCCCTTGAGCGGGGGCTGCCGTACGCCGGGCACGACGGCAAGACGGGGGAGACCCTGGTCAAGTCGGTGCTCGCGCCCATGTTCGCGCAGCGCAACCTGAAGGTGCGCACCTGGTCCGGCGTCAACCTGCTGGGCGGCGGCGACGGCGCCAACCTCGCCAGGCCGGGCGCGAACGCGGCCAAGGCCGCCAGCAAGCAGCGGGTGTTGTCCGAGACGCTCGGGTACGTGCCGCAGGGCGAGACCCGGATCGACTTCCTGGAGGATCTGGGCGACTTCAAGACGGCGTGGGACCTGGTGACCTTTGAGGGCTTTCTCGGCACCGCGATGCGGATGGAGTTCACCTGGCACGGTTGCGACTCCGCGCTGGCCGCGCCCCTGATCCTCGACCTGGCCAGGCTCACCGCCGCCGCGCATCGCGCCGGGCGCGCCGGGCCGCTCGCGGAGCTGGCGTTCTTCTTCAAGGACCCCCTTGGCGAGGTGCCGCACGGGCTGGCCGAGCAGTGGCGGTCCCTGCACGACCTCGTCACCGCCCTCGGCACCGAGGACCCGTCGTGACCTCATCGCCTCACCACGGGGGAGGTGTCGTGAGCTCTCCGGCTCACGGCGAGGGAGGTGCCGTTCCGTCTCGCCGTGGGAGAGGCGTGCTGCGGGATCTGGTCGAACTCGTCCGCGCCCCGGCCGCGCTGTCGGTTCCCGGGGACGTGGTCGCCGGTGCCGCCGCCGCCGGGGTGCTCGGCGCGCGGACGCTCGGGCTGGCCTGTTCCTCGGTCTGCCTGTACTGGGCCGGCATGGCCGCCAACGACTGGGCCGACCGTCACCTTGACGCCGTCGAACGTCCAGAACGGCCCATCCCCTCGGGCCGGGTGCGGCCGGGAACCGCTCTGGGGCTGGCCGCCGGGCTCACCGCCGCCGGGATCGCCATCGCCGGGCTCACCGGTGGCCGCCGGGCCCTGGGCGTCGCCGTGCCGCTGGCGGCGGCCGTGTGGGCCTACGATCTGGCCGCCAAGAACACGCCTGCGGGACCTGCGGCGATGGCGGTGTGCCGTGGCCTGGACGTGCTCCTGGGCGCGACATCGGGACGCGCCCCCGGGGCCGGGCTGTCGGCCGGACTGCCCGCCGCGCTCACCATCGCCGCCCACACGTACCTGCTCACCGACCTGTCCAGAGGCGAGACCACCGGCACCACCGGCCGCCGCCCCGCCACCACCCTGACCGGCACCCTCGCCGTGGCCGCCACCTCCGCCATCCCCGCCACCTCCGCTCCTGAACGCCGTCGCGCCCCCTCCGCCACGCCCGCCATTCCCGCTCCTGAACGCCGTCGCGCCATTTCCGCCATTTCCGCCCCTGAACGCCGTCGCGCCACCATCGCCCACGAGGCCGTCGCGCAGGTCGCGCTCGCCGGCTGGTACGCCGCCCAGTTCGGCGCGCCCCAGGCCCGCGCCGTCGCCGACCCCTCGGCGGACACGGTGCGCGCGGCCGTCACCGCCGGGATCGTCAGCCTGCCCGCGCTCCAGGGCGCCCTGGTCGCCCGCGCCGGAGCCCCGCGTACCGGTCTCATCCTCGCCGCGACGGTCCCGCTGGCCCGCCGCCTGGCCAGAAAGCTGTCCCCGACGTGATCCGATTCGGCTACGGCACCAACGGCTTCGCCAACCACCGCCTCACCGACGCACTCGACGTCATCGCCGATCTCGGCTACACCGGGGTGGCGCTCACCCTCGACCACCACCACCTCGACCCCTACGCCGACGGGCTGGCCAGGCGCGTGGCCAAGCTCGCCGACCGCCTGCGCGCCCTCGGCCTGGGCGTGGTCGTCGAGACCGGCGCCCGCTACCTGCTCGACCCCCGGCGCAAGCACGCGCCCACACTGCTGGACGACGATCGCGACAGGCGGATCGACTTCCTGTGCGGGGCCGCCGCCATCGGCGCCGACCTCGGGGCGGAGGCGCTGTCGTTCTGGTCGGGGATACGTCAGGACCAGGTCACCCACGCCCTGGCCTGGGAGCGGCTGGTGGACGGCTGCGCCCGGGTGCTGGACGGCGCGGACGGCCTGCCGCTGGGGTTCGAGCCCGAGCCGGGCATGTTCGTCGACACGATCGCGGGCTGGCGCAGCCTGCGCGAGGCGCTCGGCGAACCGGACGGCTTCGGCATCACGCTGGACATCGGCCACTGCCGCTGCAACGAGCCAGACCCGGCGCCCGAGTGCGTCGCGGCCGTGGCCGGGCACCTGGTCAACGTCCAGATCGACGACATGCGCAGAGGCACGCACGAACACCTGGAGTTCGGCGAGGGCGAGATCGACTTCCCGCCGGTGCTGCGCGCGCTGGCCGACTCCGGCTACCGCGGCCTGGTCGCCGTCGAGCTCCCGCGCCACTCCCACGCCGCCCCCGACGTGGCCGCCCGCTCCCTCGCCTTCCTCCGACAAGCAGAGCGGGAAGGAGGCCGGACGTGATGCCGTCCGAGGGGTTGCGGGCCGCGTTGCGCGACACCCCGTACTGGGAATGGCTGCGGGACGCCCTCGGCAGGCCGCACACGATCGCGCGTTCCTTCGCCGCCGCCGGACGGCGTACCGGGCGGGCGCCGCTGCCCGGCGCGCCCGGCTGGACGGCCGACGAGGCGGCCCGCGCGCTGCTGCTGGCCGCGCTGCCGCCGGGCCGCGTCGCCGAGGAGACGGGCGAGTTGTACCGGTACGGCGACGCCGACGAGAAGCGGGCCGTGCTCAAGGCCCTTCACCTGCTGCCCATCGGCCCCGACGCCGTACCCCTGCTGCACGACGCCATCCGCACCAACGACGCCCGCCTGCTGGCCGCCGCGCTCGGGCCCTGCGCCGTCCACCTCGACCAGGCCGCGTGGCGGCAGGCGGTGCTCAAGTGCGTGTTCATGGGCGTGCCGCTGGCCGGGGTGCATGATCTCGACCGGCGGGCGGATGCCGAACTGGCCGCCATGCTGGCCGCCTTCGCCGACGAGCGCGAGGCGGCCGGCCGTCCCATGCCCGGCGACGCCGCCGACCTGCTCCGCCGTCTGACCAGCGAGGAGACCTGATGCGCATCTTCGACCCGCACATCCACATGACCTCACGCACCACCGACGACTACGCGCGGATGGCCGCCGCCGGCGTCCTGGCCGTGGTCGAGCCGGCGTTCTGGCTGGGGCAGCCGCGGACGAACCCGGGCTCGTTCACCGACTACTTCGACTCCCTGATCGGCTGGGAGCCGTACCGCGCCGCGCAGTTCGGCGTCGTGCACCACGCCACGATCGCGCTCAACCCCAAGGAGGCGGGCGACCCGCGCTGCCGTCCCGTGCTGGACCTGCTGCCCCGCTACCTGGACAAGGACCGGGTGGTCGCGGTCGGCGAGATCGGCTACGACTCCATGACCCCCGAGGAGGACGACGCCTTCGAGCGCCAGCTCGCCATGGCCGTCGAGTACGAGCTGCCCGCGCTCGTGCACACCCCGCACCGCGACAAGGCGGCGGGCACCCGCCGCACCATGGAACTGGTGGCCGCCTCGGGCATCGAGCCGGGACACGTCGTGGTCGATCACCTCAACGAGGTCACCATCGAGCTGGTGCACGGCTCCGGCTGCTGGATGGGCTTCTCCATCTACCCCGAGACCAAGATGTCGCCGCCCCGCATGGTGGACCTGCTGCGCCGCTACGGCCTGGACCGGGTGCTGGTCAACTCCGCCGCCGACTGGGGCGTCTCCGACCCGCTGCTCACGCTGGAGACCGGCAGAGCGATGCTGGCGGCCGGGTTCACCGAGGACGACGTGGACAAGGTGTTGTGGCGCAACCCCGCCGAGTTCTACGGCCAGTCGGGCCGCCTCGACCTGACCGCCGCCCGCGCCACCGGGCCCACGTACGCGGGCAGCTCCATCCTGCGCGGCGGCGAGTGATGCGGCTCCGGCACCGCTCGGGCACGCCGCTGCACCTCGGCTACTGCACCAACGTGCACCCGGCCGAGGATTTGGACGGCATCATCGCCCAGCTCGACACGTATGCGGTCCCGATCCGCGAGCGCCTGGGCACCGGCGTGCTGGGGCTCGGGCTGTGGCTGGCCGCGCCCGTCGCCGGGGCCCTGGCCGCCGACACCGCCGCGCTGACCCGGCTCCGCGCCGAGCTGACCGCCCGGGGCTTGGAGGTGGTGACGCTCAACGGCTTCCCGTACCGCTCCTTCCACGACCCGGTCGTCAAGCAGGCCGTCTACCACCCCGACTGGACCACGCGGGCCCGCCTGTCCTACACCTTGGACCTGGCCCACGTCCTGGCCGGCCTGCTGCCGGACGACGCCGAACGCGGCTCGGTCTCCACGCTGCCGCTCGCCTGGCGCCACCCCTGGGACGCCCACATGGCCGGCGAGGCCGCCCGCCGCCTCGATCAGCTCGCCGCCGGGCTGGCCGCCATCCAGTACCGCACCGGCCGCCTCATCCGGGTCGGCTTCGAGCCCGAGCCCGGCTGCGTCGTGGAGAGCACCGCCCAGGCGGCCGCCCACCTGGCCGGCGTGGACACCGAGCGGCTCGGCATCTGCCTGGACCTGGCCCACCTGGCCTGCGCCTGGGAGCAGCCGGCCGCCGCGCTGAAGACGCTGCGGGCGGCGGGCCTGCCCATCGTCAAGGTCCAGCTCTCGGCCGCCCTGGAGTCCGGCGATCCGGAGGCGTTGCGCGAGTACGACGAGCCCCGCTTCCTGCACCAGACCCGCAACCCGTACGGCGGCGCCGTGGACGACCTCGACGAGGCCCTCGACGGCGAGCTGCCGGGACCGTGGCGGGTCCACTACCATGTGCCGCTGCACGCCGCCCCCGAACCTCCGCTGACCACCACGATCCCGGTGTTGCGCGAGGCGCTCAGGGAGCTGGTCGGGGGCCGCCGGCCGCTGTGCGACCACTACGACGTGGAGACCTACACCTGGGGCGTGCTGCCGCCCGCGCTGCGGCCCACCACCCCGGACCGGCTCGCGGCCGGCATCGCCGACGAACTCGACTTCGCCCGCACACACCTCCTCGACCTGGGAGCGACGCCATGAGCAAGCTGCCGGTGGACCTGCCCGACTCGGGAGCGACGCCATGAGCAAGCTGCCGGTGGACCTGCTCGACCCGGGAGCGACGCCATGAGCAACCTGCTGCCGGACCTGCTCGACTCTGGAGTGACACTATGAGCAAGCTGCTGGTTCTGGACGTGGTCGGGCTGACCCCGCGGCTGCTGGCCCACATGCCGCGCCTGCGCGCCGTCGCCGCGGGCGGCTTCCAGGCCGGGCTGGGCACCGTCGTGCCGGCCGTCACCTGCTCGGCGCAGTCCACGTTCCTGACCGGCCTGCCGCCGTCCGGGCACGGGATCGTCGGCAACGGCTGGTACTTCCGCGACCTCGGCGAGGTCCTGCTGTGGCGCCAGCACAACGCCCTCGTCGGCGGCGAGAAGGTGTGGCAGGCCGCCCGCCGCGCCGACCCCGGCTACACGGTCGCCAACGTGTGCTGGTGGTACGCGATGGGCGCCGACGTCGACTGGACCGTGACACCCCGCCCGATCTACCGCGCGGACGGCCGCAAGGACCCCGACTGCTACACCGACCCGCCGGAACTGCACGACGAGCTGACCCCGTTCCCGCTGTTCACCTACTGGGGCCCCGGCGCGGGCATCGCCTCCTCGACCTGGATCTGCCGCGCCGCACGGCACATCATGGCCACCCGGGACCCCGACCTGACCCTCGTCTACGTCCCGCACCTGGACTACGACCTGCAGCGTTACGGCCCCTCCGACCCGCGCGCCGCCGCTGCCGCCGCCGAACTGGACACCGTGCTGGCGCCCCTGCTGGACGCCGCGGGCGAGCGGACCGTGGTGGTCCTGTCGGAGTACGGCATCACCGACGTCTCCCGCCCGATCGACATCAACCGGGCCCTGCGCTCCGACGGCCGGCTGCGCGTGCACACCCAGGACGGCATGGAGTACCTGGACCCGTGGACCTCCCGCGCGTTCGCCGTCGCCGACCACCAGGTCGCCCACGTCTACGTGCGCGACCCCGCCGACGTGCCGGCCGTGGCCAAGTTGTGCGCGTCCGTGCCCGGCGTGGCCGGTGTGCTCGACGCGGACGGCAAGGCCGCGTACGGGCTGGACCATCCGCGCTCGGGCGAGCTGGTCCTGCTGGCCGAGCCGGACGCCTGGTTCACCTACTACTACTGGCTCGACGACGCCCGCGCCCCCGACTTCGCCCGCGTCGTCGAGATCCACCGCAAGCCCGGCTACGACCCGGCCGAGCTGTTCTTCGACCCCGCCGATCCGGGGGCGGCCAAACGCCGCGCCGGGGTGGCGCTGCTGCGCAAGAAGCTCGGCCTGCGTTACGTCATGAACGTCGTCGGCCTCGACGCGGGCGCCCGCGCGATCCGCGGCTCCCACGGCCTGCCACCCGCCGACCCCGCCGACGCCCCCGTCCTGCTCTGCTCCGACCCGGCACCGGCCCGCGACCACTACGAGGCCGCACAGATCAAGGACCTGCTGCTGACCCTGGCCGGGACAGGGGAGGCGGGCCGCTGACGGGAGCGTCCCGTGAAGCCGCGCGCACGAGACAGGCCGTTGCCGGGAGCGTCCCGTGGGGCCCGCTGACGGCACGTCCCCTGAGGGCGGGCGCACGAGACAGGCCACTGACGGGGCCATCCTCTGAGGGCGGCCAAGGTCAGGAGGCCCCGTACAGGTGACAGGCGACCTCGCCGCCGTCGGTGAGGCGTCGCAGCGGGGGTGTGACCGTGTGGCACACCTCCATCACGCTCGAACACCGGCCGCGGAACGGGCAGCCCGCCTCGCCGCGCGGGACGGCCCGCTCGTTGCGGTCGTCCCGGTGCCCGGCGCGGCGCGCGCGGCGTCGTTCGCGGCCGTCGGGGTGGGTGGTGGGGGAGGCCGCGAGCAGGGCCCGCGTGTACGGGTGCTTCGGCGACTCGAACAGCGACCCCGTCCCGGCCAGCTCCACCAGCCGCCCCGCGAGCAGCACGGCGATCCGATGGGAGAGATGCCGGACGATCCGGAGGTCGTGCGTAATGAACAGGTAACTCACGCCCATAGAGCCCTGCAGGTCGGCCAGCAGGTTGACGATCTGGCTCTGCGTGGACACGTCGAGCGCGCTCACCGCCTCGTCACACACCACCAGCCGCGGCTCCAGCGCCAGCGCGCGGGCGATGGCCACCCGCTGCCGCTGCCCGCCGGAAAGCTGGCCCGGATACCGGTTCAGGTGCGCCGGCGACAGACCGACCCGTTCGAACGCGGCGGCCGCCGCCTGCGCCCGCTCGGCGCGATCCCCCAGGCCGTGCCGCCGCAGGGACGCCGTCACCGCGCCCGCGACCACGTGGCGCGGGTTCAGCGACGACATCGGATCCTGGAAGACCGCCTGCACCGCCCGCCGGTAGGCCAGCGGCGTGCTCCGGCGCGGCGCCGTCACCTTCAGCCCGTCGAAGTGGATGCTGCCGCCGGTGACGTCCACGAGCCGCAGGATGGCCCGCCCGATCGTGCTCTTGCCCGATCCTGACTCGCCGACCAGGCCGAGCGTCTCACCGGGCCGCAGCCCGAAGCTGACCCCGTCCACCGCGACGATCTTGCGCCGCCGCCGTCCCAGCGCCCGCCCGGCCTCGTAACCGACCGTCAGGTCCCGCACATCGAGAAGCCCTTCGCCGGAATCGCCCCGCACGTCGAGAAGCCCTTCGCCGGAATCGCCGCGCACATCGGGAAGTCCTCTGCCGGTGTCGCCCCATACGTCGGGAAGTCCTTCGCCGGAGTCGCTCACCGTTCCGACACCTCCAGCGTCAGCTCCTCGGCGCGCAGGCAGCGGACGTCCTCGGCCAGCGGAATCGGATGTCCCATGCAACTCTCCTGGAAGTAGGCGCAGCGGTTGGCGAAATGGCAGCCCGAAGGCCAGTCGCCCGGGAGCGGGACGCCGCCGGGGATGGTCGGCAACCGCCCGGCTCTGGCGTCGGTGGAGGGGCCGGCCGCCAGCAGGGCCGCGGTGTAGGGGTGGCGCGGCCGGTCGAACAGCGTCCTGACCTCGCCCGTCTCCACGATCTGACCGGCGTACAGCACCGCGGCCCTGTCGCACGTCTCCGCGACCACCCCGAGATCGTGGGTGATCAGCAGGACGGCCGTGGCCAGCTCGTCGCGCAGGTCCAGCAGCAGATCGAGGACATGGCTCTGGGTGGTGACGTCGAGGGCCGAGGTGGCCTCGTCCGCGATCAGCAGCCGCGGCCCGGCCGCCAGCGCCATCGCGATCGCCACCCGCTGCGCCATGCCGCCGGAGAACTGGTGCGGGTGGTCGTCCAGCCTGCGCCGGGGATCCTCGACGCCGACCCGGTGCAGCAACTCGGCGGCCCGCTCCCTGGCCGCCCTGCGCGGCATGCCGAAGTGCGCGCGCAGCGGCTCACAGAGTTGGCGGCCGACCGTGTGCACGGGCGACAGGGCGGCCATCGGGTCCTGGAAGACGACGCCGATCCCGCGGCCCCGTACCGCGCGCAGCTCCCGCTCCGGCAGGCCCGCGATCTGGCGGCCCTCCAGCAGCACCGACCCGGCGGCCAGTTCCGTGCCGGGCGGGAGGAGGCCGAGGATGGCGCGGGCGAGCATCGACTTGCCCGAGCCGGACTCGCCGAGCAGCCCGACCACCTCGGCCTGCCCGATGGCCAGCGACACGTCCTGCACCAGCGGCACCGCCTCGCCCCCGGCCTGCCGCGACTCGACGGTGACACCGCGCACCTCCAGAACGGTGCCCACCGGCGCCGGCCCGTCCATGGCAGGCGCGTCGGCGGTGGGCGCGGAGCCAAAAGGCGCGAAGCCAAAAGGCGCGAAGCCAGAAGGCGCGAAGCCAGAAGGCGCGAAGCCAGAAGGCGCGAAGCCAGAAGGTGCGGGGCCAGAAGGTGCGGGGCCAGAAGGTGCGGGGCCAGAAGGTGCGGGGCCAGTAGGCGTGGGGGCGTACGAGCGAGTGCGCGTCCGTGCCGGTCTGCGGCGCTCGCCCGTCAGCGCGTCCCCGACCCCATCGCTGACCAGGTTGAACGCCAGCACGCTCGCCACGATCGCCACCCCGGGCGGAAAGGGCAGGAACGGCTGCTGCGCCTGCTCGTCCGCCGCGACCCCGAGCATGCCGCCCCACGTCGGCACCTCCGAGTCGAGCCCCAGCCCGAGGAAGCTCAGCGCCGCCTCCAGCCCGATCGCCGAGCCGAGGAAGACGGCGGCCTGCACGAGCAGCGGCCCGGTCAGGTTCGGCAGCACCTGGCGGAAGAGGATCTCCCGGGTGCGCAGCCCGGCCACCCGTGCCGCGTCCACGTACAACTTCTCGCGTTCGGCCAGCGTCACCGCCCGGGTCATCCGGGCGAAGCTCATGCAGAAGATCAGCCCGATCGCCACGATCAGGTTGACCAGGCTGCGCCCGAGTATCGCGATGACGGCGAACCCGACCAGCAGCCCCGGCAGCGCGTCCGCCACGTCGAAGGCCCGCGAGCCGAGCCGGTCCCACCAGCCGCCCCGGTAGCCGAGCAGCAGTCCCATCGGCACCCCGATGACCATCGCCACGACGACCGAGCTGAAGGCGACCAGGAGCGCGACCCTGGTGCCGTACAGCAGGCGGCTGAGCGTGTCGCGGCCCAGCTCGTCGGTGCCGAGCGGATGCGCGGCCTCCGGGCCGAGCAGCACGGCGGTGAAGTCCTCCGCCAGCGGGTCGTACGGGGCCAGCAGCGGCGCCGTGATCGCCACGGCGACCAGCAGCAGGAGGAAGAGGGCCGCGGCCATGGTCACGGGTTGCCGGGCGACCCGCCGCGCCATCCTGGGGTTGCTCATTGGGGACGCACCTTGGGGTTCAGCAGGCCGTAGCCCACGTCGATGAGCAGGTTCACGACGATGACCAGGCAGGCGATCACGATCACGCCGCCCTGCACGACGGGGAAGTCCTTGCCGATCACGCTCGTCAGCAGGAGCTGCCCGACGCCGGGGAAGGCGAAGATCGCCTCGACGACGAAGCTGGTGCCGATGAGGATGCGGAAGGTGAGCCCGGTCGTGGCCAGCACGGGCACCATGGCGTTCTTGAGCGCGTACCGCAGCACGATGCGCCCGCGCGGGACGCCCGCCGCGGTCAGCGTGTCCACGTACGGCGAGGCCAGCGCCGCCACCATCGCCCCGCGCGTCTGCCTGGCGATCAGCGCGGCCGCGCCGGCCCCGAGCGCCAGCGACGGCAGGATCAGGCCCCGCAGCCAGCCCAGGGGGTCCCCGGTCAGCGGCGTGTAGGCGACGACCGGCACCCAGCCCAGCTCCACGGCGAACAGCAGCAGCAGGACCAGCCCGAACCAGAACTCGGGCACGGCCAGCCCGACCGAGGTGGCCGCGCCGATCAGCCGGTCGGGCAGGCCGGCCCGCACGGCGGCCAGCACGCCCAGGCCGACGCCGAACACCAGGGCCACGACCATGCCGCCGAAGGTCAGCGACAGCGTGGCGGGCAGCCGCTGCGTGATGAGGTCGGTGACGGGGAGCGAGGAGACGTAGGAGACGCCCAGGTCGCCGCCGAGCGCCTGGCGTACCCACTCGGCCAGCCGTTCGAGCGCGGGCTGGTCGAGGCCGAGTTGCGCCTCGACCTGCCGGATCCGGTCCGGGGTGGCGCTCGCGCCGAGGATGGCCCCCGCCGGGCTGCCCGGCACGAGGTAGATCATCGAGAAGACGACGAGCGCCACCACCGCCAGCTGCGGGACGGCCAGGGCCAGGCGGTAGGCGATGAGCTTGCTCACCGGCACCACCGCCACCGGGTTGCGAGGTTCGCGGCCACCTACGCTCCCTTGGGCTTGAGGTCCCGGTAGTTGACCATGTTCGTCTCCCACGGCTGCGTGGGCGCCTTGACGCCGTCCACGCGCTGGGACTGCCACACCACCAGCTCTTCGCCCGCCAGATGGCCGCAGGTCAGCGCCTCGTCGGAGATGACGCGGGTGACCTCGCCCCACAACCGCGCGGCCTCGGGGGAGGTGCCGGCCGCGATCGCCTTCCCGGCCGCCGCCTTGAGCTCGGGGCTCTCGGTCCCTGACGGGTTGCCGGGGGCGTCGGCGGCGAACCACGCCTTGTACCAGTCGAACGCGGTCAGCTCGTCGTTGCTGCCCAGGCCGAGGGCGTACCGGCCGCCGTTCCAGGTCGAGTTGTACTGCGGCGGCGGCGCGACCTGCACCTTGACCTGCATGCCGAGCTCGCCCAGCTGGGAGGCGTAGACGTTGAGCTGCTTCTGGTTGTACGGCGCCGCGATCACGTCGATCCTGACCGGCGGGCTGCCGGCCCGCGCGTACAGCTGCTTGGCCTTCTCAAGGTCGTGCGGGTACCCGGTGACGGCCGCGTTGTAGCCGGTCTCGCCCTCGGCGAAGTGCTGCGGCCTGGCCTTGAAATCGGGTTCGAGCTTGGTGACCACGCCGGTGTCGAGCGCGTGGCAGGCCGCCCTGCGCACGTTGACGTCGGCGAAGACGCCGCCGGGCCCCCGGTCGAAGAACATCGGGTTGTTGCGGATGGCGGGGTAGGCCACCGACCGGATGCCCGGGGTGCCCTTGATGCGCTCCAGCGTGGCCGGGTCCAGGTCGCTGATGTCGATCTCGCCGCCGGCCAGCGCTCCGGAGGCGGCGTTGTCGTCCGGGATCGCGTACAGCTCGATCGTCTTGAACCCGACACTCTGCTCGCCGCCCCAGTATTTCGGGAAGTAGGTGAAGCTCATCCTGGTGCCCGGCGTGGAGGAGGCCGGGTCGTAGGCCCACGGGCCGGTCCCGGCGGGTGTCTGGGCGACGGTGCCCGCCTCGATCGCCCTGGGGCTGGCCATCGGCGCGACCCGCGTGGTGAGCGTGGTGAGCAGCGACGGGGTCGGCGAGGACAGGTTCAGCCGCACGGTACGGGCGTCCACGACGTCGATCGACTCGATGACCTTGAGCGGCCCCGCGAAGGCGGTCCTGCCCTCCCGCACGCTCTCCAGATTGACCTTGACCGCCTCGGCGTCGAACGGGGCGCCGTCGTGGAAGACGACGTTCTCGCGCAGCGTCAGCGTGAGCGCCTTGCCGGTCTGCCTCCACGCGGTGGCCAGCACCGGAGAGATCCGGCCCTGCCCGTCGAGCGCGACGAGCGTCTCGTACGGCACCCGCAGGTACCCGGCCTCCATCTCGGCGCCGGGAGCCCAGCTGTCGGGAAACCCGCCCCAGTTCACCTTCAGCGTGTCCGACCGCGCTCCGGACGCGGAGGCCGCCGGCTCCTGCGCGCCACCACCCCCGCATCCGGCCAGGAGCAGGCCGCTCATCAGCGCGGCGACGGCGGGCACCTTCGTTGTCTTGGCTTTCATCGGATGGGACTCCTCCTGGCGCCGTGAGGTGATCGGGGGGCAGGCCACCATGCTCCGACCAGGGCGCTTCGCGCTCCAGAGGAGGAGTCGCAAGGTTAGGATGCGCGTTTCGCACGGGTGAGGGCCCTTGGGCCACCGTCACGGGACGACCTCACCGAACCAGACCTGCCGCCGCGTCAGCTTCGGCCTGACCAGGTCCACGATGTACTCGGCGAAGTGCGCCGTGCGCGTGTGGGCCTCGAAGGCGGCCTGGTCGGTGTACTGCTCGTACAGCGTGAACGCGGCTTCCTCACCGGCGTCGGCGTGCACGACGTAGGCCAGGTTGCCCGGTTCGGCCAGCGTGTGCTCGCGCATCTTCAGCAGCGCGTCACGAACGAGCCCGGCGTCACCCGGCTCGCACCGGTAGTGGGCCACGACAGCGTATGGCATACGTTTCCTCCTGCGGGTTTTGTTGCGAATTCCACCACGAGCGGGGTTGCGGGGCGTGCAACCAATGCGTGCCGTTCCCGCGTGCCGGCCCTGCCTGCGGGGATAAGGTTTCCCGGTGATCGAGGCAGCGGCTCCGGAGGGGAAGCGCCATCGCCGGCTCATCGCGGCCGCCGCGGGTGTCGCCGCCCTCGTCCCCGTCTACTACCTCACCGACGCCGCCGCGCGATTCTTGCGGGCGGGCAACGCCGCGTTCGCCCCGGCGCCGATGGGGCTGGCCTGCCTGGCGGCCGTCGCCGTGCTCGTCACGCTGCTCACCGCCCGGCCCGCCGCCGCGCTCTGCTGCGGCCTGCCGCTGGCCGCGGCGGGCGTCGTGTTCGGCCTCGACCTGGACACGGCGATGGGCGCGGCGGGGACCCTGCCGTGGGCACGGGAAGGCGGCCTGCCGTGGTCGCTGCCGGGTGGCGCGCCGTGGGCCGAGCCGGGCGAGCCGCCCGGCACCCTGGCCGGCACCAGCGGCCTGTACGCGCTCATCGGCGTCGTCCTCGTCCTGTCGGCGCTGCTGCCGGACCGTCTGCGATCTATGCTCAAGGGGTGAGCGGGCGTGATCCGGATCGGCGCAGGGCACTGCTCGACGCGGCCGACCGGGTCATCCTGGCAGAGGGCCCCGGCGTGTCGATGGCCGCCATCGCCACCGCCGCGGGCATCACCAAGCCCGTCCTCTACCGGCACTTCGGCGACAAGCACGGCCTCTACCAGGCCCTGGCCGACCGGCACGTGCGCACGGTCATCGGCCAGCTCCGCCCGGCGATCGCGGCGGCGGGCGCCGGCCTGCGGGCCAGGGCCGCGGCGGCGATCGGCGTCTACCTCGACCTGATCTCGGCCAACCTCAACCTCTACCGGTTCCTGTTCCACCGGGCCGGCGCCGAGGACAGCCGGGTCCGCTCCCACATGACCTCGCTGGTGCGCAGCCTGGGGGAGGAACTGGGCGGTGTGCTGGTGGCCGAGCGGGTGGTGCCCGATCCGGTACGCGCCCAGGTGCTCGGGCACGCGTTCGTCGGCATGGTGCAGACGACCGGCGACTGGTGGCTGGATCACCAGGAGGTGGACCGGGCGCAGGTGGTCGAGGGCCTGGTGGACGTGATCGCCGCCGCGCTCACCCGCACTGCCACCCCAACCACCCACGGCTGACCGACCACGCGGCACTCAAGTGCCCGGACGCTCGCGCAGCAGCCGCAGCAGATCCCACTCGTTCTCGCACACGCGCCGCCCGATCGCCGCCAGCTCCACGGAGGACGCGCCCCCGCGCAGGTGCCGCATGGTCTGCATGACGCAGATGACACCCCACTTGAGCACGCCGAACGTCTCCCACCACCGCAACGCGTCCCGGTCCACCGCCTGCCCGCCGGCCTCCTCATAGGCGTTCACGAGCTCCCCGTACGAGCCGAACCCGCCCACCGGCAGCGGTGAGCCGAACCGCCACGCCTTCACGCACAACCACCCGAGGTCCTCCAGCGGATCGCCGGCGTGCGCCAGCTCCCAGTCGAGCACCGCCCTGATCCCCTCGGCCCCTACGATGAGGTTGCCGTTGCGGAAGTCGCCGTGCACGACGGTACGCCGCCGGCCGCGCGGCCGGGTGCCGGCCAGCCGCCGCAGCGCCAGCTCGAACACCGGATGCGGCTCGCCGAGCTGGTCCAGCACCTCGCGCCACTGCAGCAGCGGGTCCTGCCGCTCCTGCGCCGCCGGCAGTGCCGGCAGCGCCGACAGCGGCATCCGGTGGATGGCGGCCAGCGCCTGCCCGCACTGCCGCGCCAGCCGGGGCCGGGCCGCCGCGTAGGCGTCGTCGCGCAGGATCTTGCGCGGGATGGTCTCGCCCGGCACGCGGGTCATCAGGATGTAGGACTCCGCGCAGGAGATGATCCGCGGCACCGGCACCCCCGCGCCCGCCGCGGCCCGCATGAGCCGGGCCTCGGCGGCCAGACCCGCGCCGGCCTCGGGAGCGGCGCCGGGGGAGTCGAGCCGCAGGATCAGCTCGTGCCTGCCGCCGTCCGGGGTGACCACGTCCAGCGCCCACGTCTCCCGCGAGGCCCCGCCGGGCAGCCGCACACTGGCCGCGACCACCGCCTCATCCCCGAACGCCGCCCGCACGACCCCCTCGGGCCCGGTCATCGCGCGCCGAACTCCCAGGATCCGCCCGCCGTGTACGCCCCCAGGATCCGCCGCCCCACCGAGTCGATGTGCACCTCGTCGGGCCCGTCGTAGATCCGGCCGGCCCGCGCGTGCCGGTACATCCGCTCCAGCGGCGTGTCGGGGGTCAGCCCGGCGGCGCCGTACACCTGGATGGCCCGGTCGATCACGTTGTGCAACATCCGCGCGCCCACCACCTTGATCGCCCCGATCTCCACCCGCGCCTGCGAGCCCCGGTCGATGGCCTCGGCGGCGGACAGCGTCAGCAGCCGCGCGGACTGGATCTCGGCGTAGGAGTCGAACACATGCTGCCGCATGAGCTGCTTGGCGGCCAGCGGTTCGCCGAAGGCGGTGCGTTCGTGCAGCCTGCGGCACATCAGGTCGAAGGCCCGCTGCGCCTGCCCCAGCCACCGCATGCAGTGGAAGATCCGTCCGGGCCCGAGCCGCTTCTGCGCGATGACGAACCCCTGGCCGCGCGGCCCGAGCAGGTTCGAGGCGGGCACGCGCACGTCCTCGTACAACACCTCGCAGTGCGACCCGTCGAGCCCCAGCACGGGCGTCTCGCGCACGATCGTGTAACCGGGCGTGTCGGTCGGTACCAGGATCATGGAGAAGGCCCGGTGCGGGGGCGCGTCCGGCTCTGTCCTGCACATCACGGTCGTGTACGCCGCCCGCGACGCCCCGGTCGTGAACCACTTGTGCCCGTTGATCACCCACTCGTCGCCGTCGAGCACGGCGGAGGTGACGATCTGCGTCGGGTCGCTGCTGGAGACACTAGGCTCGGTCATGGCGAAGCTCGGCGAGATGTCACCGCGCACCAGCGGCTCCAGATACCGCTCCCGCTGCCCGGGCGAGGCGTGCTCGTGCAGCATGAGCGAGTCCTGCAGCGTGTACGTGCCCAGCGCGATCTGCCCGTACTCGCTGCGCCCCTGCACCTCGTTGACATAGACGTAGTCGAGGAACGGCAGTCCGCCACCGCCCAGCTCACGCGGATGCCCGAGCGCCCACAGGCCCTCCTTCTTCGCCTGGGCGCGCAGCTCGCCCAGCGCGGCGGCGGCCTCGGGCCCGCCCGCGTGCAGCACGGGCTCGGCGGGCTCCACCCGCTCGGTCATGAACGCGTGCACGGCGTCGCGAACCGGCCGCACCCCGTCGGGAATCACGAAGCTCATGACCGAATCAAATTCTAAAGTCCGGGGACGGTCAACGCCCTCAGGGCAGCCAGCTCACCTTGCCGTGCAGGAAGGCGTACCCGACGAAGGCGACGGCGTCGATGAGCGTGTGCGCGATGACCAGCGGCATGGCCCGCCCCCACCGTTGGTAGCACCACCCGAACACCACCCCCATCACCACGTTCCCGACGAACCCGCCGAAACCCTGATACAGGTGGTACGACCCGCGCAGCAGCGACGACACCGCCAGCGCCTTCCACGGCGTCCACCCGGCCTGCTGGAGCCGGTGCAGCAGGTAACCGGCGACCAGCACCTCCTCCAGCACCCCGTTCTGCGCCGCGGCCAGCAGCAGCACCGGCACCTGCCACCACACCTCGGGCAGCGCCCCCGGCACCACGGTCAGGTTGATCCCGGACGCCCACACCGCCAGGTAGAACGCCAGCCCCGTGCCGCCGATCCCGGCCGCGAGCAGCGCGCCGCGCGCCAGGTCGCCGCCGGGGCGGCGGAAGTCCGCGCCGATCGTGCGCATCGACTCGCCCGAGCGCACCAGCAGGTACGCCACCAGCGCCACCGGCGCCACCGAGACCGCGATCTGGACGAGTTGCAGCGCCAGGTCCAGCCAGGGCCGGTCGGGCGCCATCGACCCCACGAGCACGGCCTGCTGGCCCTTGAGCTCCTTCGGCGCCGTGAGGGCCCCGATCAGCCGCACGAGCGCCACCAGGGCGCTGGCGCCGAGCGAGACCGACATCACCACGAAGATCTCGGCCCGGATGAGCCTGGGTTCGAGCACCGGGGCAGGCGCGAGAGGGGACTCTGTGTGCATGGCCGCAGACTAGCCCGTACATGATCGGATGCCGATAAAGGGGTATTTCTCGGGGAGAGCGGGGTCTGCTATGCAGAGGGGGTGAGCGCCCCGCACGACGTCCCGACCGCGGCCCAGCTCGTGGCCGCCGTACGCGACTTCCTCCAGACCGACGTGCTCCCGGCCGTCGAGGGCCGGACCAAATACCACACCCGCGTCGCCATCAACGTGCTCGGCATGGTCGAGCGGGAGATCGAGCTCGGCCCGGAGCAGGCCGGGCGGCACGCCGCCCAGCTGGCGGAGCTGGGCGTGGCGGACGACGCCGAACTGGCCGCCGCCATCCGCGAGGGCCACCTGCCTACCGACGACGCCCTCCTGACGGTCCTCGAACAGGCGGTACGCGCCAAGCTGGAGGTGGCCAACCCGGCCTACCTCACCCCCGACTGACACGGAAGACGCCCGATCGGAACGGAAGACGCCCGATCGGAACGGAAGACCCCCATTTGAAACAAAAGACCCCATCTGAAACGAAAGGCCCGTCCCCCCTTGAATGCGCCTGCGAGGGGACGGGCCGTACGAATGGGCGTCAGTGGGAGCCGGTCAGGTCCAGGTCCTTGACCTTCGGGTCACCCTCGTCGGCGAAGTAGTCGTCGCGCTGGGTGGCGTCCTTCCCGTCGGCCACCTTGGCGGCCCGGAAGATCAGCGTGGCCAGCGCGGCGATCACCAGGTTGACGGCGAGCGCCACGAAGCCGACGTAGATCGTCATCTTGGTGTCGAAGCCGAAGTTGGACAGGGCGAACGCCGAGCCGCCGAAGTGCGCCTTGCCGTTGGCCGGGTTGGGGATCAGGTAGAGCATCCACATGCCCGCGCCCAGGCCGGCCGCCCAGCCGGTGATCAGGCCGCCCTTGTGGAACCAGCGGGTGTAGAGGCCCAGCGCCACCGCGGGCAGCGTCTGCAGGATGATCACGCCGCCGATGAGCTGCAGGTCGATGGAGAACTGCGGGTCCAGCAGCAGGATGCAGAGCACCGCGCCGACCTTGACCACCAGCGACACCAGCTTGGAGACGTTGGCCTCCTGGGCGTCGGTGGCGTTCTTGTTCAGGTATTCGCGGTAGATGTTGCGGGTGAACAGGTTCGCCGCGGCGATGGACATGATCGCCGCGGGGACGAGCGCGCCGATGCCGATGGCGGCGTAGGCCACGCCGGTGAACCAGTCGGGGAACATCTGGTCGAACAGCACCGGCACGATGGTGTTGGCGTCGGCCTTGCCGTTGGTGGTCACCGGCTTGGTGCCGGCCGCGATGGCCATGAAGCCGAGCAGCGCGATCAGGCCCAGCAGGAAGCTGTAGGCGGGCAGCGCGGACATGTTGCGCTTGATCACGTTGCGGCTCTTGGAGGCCAGCACGCCGGTGAGGCTGTGCGGGTAGAGGAACAGCGCCAGCGCAGAGCCGAAGGCCAGGGTGATGTACTGGAGCTGGTTGGCGGCGTTGAGCGTGATCCCGTCGCCGGGCGCCGGACTGGCGTCGAACTTGGCCTTGGCGGCGTCGAAGATCGAGTCCCAGCCGCCGAGCTGGGCCGGGATGTAGATGACCGCGGCGAGGATCACGATGTAGATCAGCGAGTCCTTGACGAACGCGATCAGCGCGGGGGCGCGCAGGCCGGACTGGTAGGTGTAGGCGGCCAGGATGGCGAACGCGATGATGATCGGCAGGTGCCCGGTGATGCCCATCGCCTTGAGCACGGCCTCGATGCCGACGAGTTGCAGCGCGATGTAGGGCATCGTGGCGATGAGGCCGGTGATCGCGATGACCAGCGCCAGCGTCGGCGAGCCGAACCTGGCCCGGACGAAGTCGGCCGGGGTGACGAAGCCGTGCACGTGCGAGACCGACCACATGCGGGCCAGCACCAGGAACACCAGCGGGTAGACCACCACGGTGTAGGGCAGCGCGTAGAAGCCGAGCGCGCCGGAGCTGAACACCAGCGCGGGCACCGCGACGAAGGTGTAGGCGGTGTACAGGTCGCCGCCGACCAGGAACCAGGTGATCCAGGTGCCGAAGCTGCGGCCGCCGAGGCCCCACTCGTTCAGGCTGGCCAGGTCGGTGGGGCGGCGCCAGCGGGCGGCCACGAAGCCCATGCCGCTGACGATCAGGAACAGCACGACGAAGACGACCAGCTCGGTCGTGTGCGCGCTCACTTCGTCATCCTGTAAACGACGGTCGTGCAGGTGACGCCGACCACGATGAAGGCGATCTGCAGCCAGTAGAAGAGCGGGAAGCCCAGCAGGCGCGGCTCGTCGGCGTTGAACAGGAACGTCATCAGGGGCAGCGCGATCGGCACGACCAGCAGCCAGTTCCAGGGGCTGCGGTCGGTACGTGGCTGTCCGGGCTCGCCGGTAGGCATCGTCCCTCCGAAAGAACGGATCAGGAGCCGGTGGGTGACCGGGACCCTGACATGTTGTCAATGGAGGGAGGGTAGCCTCGGGGCGGTATTAAACCTAATACCCGTTATGTTACGGTTTGGCCTAAATGTCGGGATGCACAGCGCGGCCCGCGAACAAGGTGAGACTTTAACGGCGCGCACGCGGCGAACGGGATCACCGATCGCCGAATGGTCGATTACTCGCGCCCAACGGTCAGGTCGTCGGCGATGTCCCGGGCGCCGTACCCGTCGGGCGCCGGCACCTCCACGATCGGCTCCGGCCGGTCGTCGAACTCCAGCCGCAACGCCCGCGCCATCGTGGCGTGCATCTCGTACAGGCACGTCACATACGTCAGCTCCAGGATCTGCTCGTCGGGCAGATGCCGCTTGAGCACGGCGAACACCTCGTCGGGCACCCGCCCGCCGTCCAGCACCAGCGCGTCGGCGTAGGCCAGCACGGCCCGCTCCAGCTCGCCGAACAGGTCGCTGACCGCCCAGTGCGCGACCGCCCGCACCTTCTCCTCCGGCACGCCGAGCGCCCGCAACTGCTTGCAGTGCTGGGAGAAGACGAACTGGCTCTGCCGCGCCCACCCCGCCCTGGTCTGGCCCAGCTCGCGCAGCACCGGATCCAGCGCGGTCTCCCGGTAGACCTGGAAACCCTTGACGCAGTGCCGGAAGATCTTCGCGTCGAGGGCGAACACCTCCCACCAGTCGCCCGGCGAGCCGGTGGCCGTGCCGCCGCCCGGCAGGATCAGGCGCTCGTGGAAGAACCGTAGGACCGGGTCGGTCATCTCCTCGCGCGGCACCCGGCGCAGCCGCGGCATCACACGGTCCGCTCGGCCGCGGTCCTCGGCTCGTGCCTGACGTCACCCGGCCGTCCCACCTGGCGGGTCCAGGCGGCGAACTCCACCAGGATCCCGTCGGGGTCCTTGAAGTAGATCGACCGGACGAACACGCCCTCGTGCAACTCGGAGGCCACCCCGAACTCACTGTCGTCGTGGTTGAGCAGCACGCCCACGTCGATGCCCTTGGCGATCAGCCGCTCGCGGTACTCCTCGATCCGCTCCGGCGGCACGTCGAAGGCGATGTGGTTCATCGAGCCGACCGCCGACAACAACTCGCCGCGGTCGGGCAGGTTCTTCGGCGCCGACACGCCGGGCACGCCGTCGGGCGCGTCGGGGAACCAGAAGAAGGCCAGCGCGTTGCCGCCCCCGCAGTCGAAGAAGAAGTGCTGCCCCCAGCCCATCGGCAGCTCGATGGTCTTGATCAGCGGCATGCCCAGCACGCCGGAGTAGAAGTCGACGGTCTGCTTCATGTCCGAGCAGACCAGCGCGACATGGTTGACGCCGCGGAGCTCGAATTCATCATTCATGGTAACTCCCTACTTACCACAGGGGTTCGCCAAAAAACATGACAGGAGACGTCGGCTTTGGCGGGCAGGGTGCGGGACATGATTGCTTTGGTTGCGGGCGCGACCCGCGGAACCGGGCGGGGCATCGCGGTGGCGCTGGGCGCGGCCGGCGCCACCGTCTACTGCGCCGGCAGGAGCGTACGGGGGCGGCGCTCGGAGATGGACCGCCCCGAGACCATCGAGGAGACGGCCGGCCTGGTGACCGCGGCCGGCGGGACCGGCGTCCCGGCGCGCGCCGACTTCCTCGACCCCGAACAGGTCGCGGAGCTGGCCGCACGCGTGCGGCGCGAGCAGGGGCGGCTCGACGTGCTGGTCAACGACGTCTGGGGCGGTGACCACCTCTGGCAGTGGAACACGCCCGTCTGGGAGCACGACCAGGACAAGGGGCTGCGGCTGCTGCGGCTGGCGATCGACACGCACCTGATCAGCGGCCGCCACCTGCTGCCGCTGCTGATCGAGAACGAGGGCGGCCTGGTCGTGGAGGTCACCGACGGCACCTGGTCGTTCAACGAGACCCGCTACCGCGAGAACGTCTACTACGACCTGGCCAAGATGTCGGTGAACCGGCTGGCCTTCGCCTGGTCGCACGAGCTGCGCCCGCACGGCGGCACCGCGGTCGCCGTGACGCCGGGGTTCCTGCGCTCGGAGGCCATGCTGGACAACTTCGGCGTCACCGAGGACAACTGGCGCGAGGCGAAGGCGGACTCCGCCTGGATGGTCTCCGAGACCCCCGCCTACGTCGGCAGGGGCGTGGCCGCCCTCGCCCGGGACCCCGGCAGGCGGCGCTGGTCGGGCAGGTCGGTCTCGAGCGAGGAGCTGGCGATGGCGTACGGGCTGACGGACGTGGACGGCAGCCGGCCGCGCGTGTGGAGCTACATCACCGAGGTGCGCGAGAAGGACGGCGACACGACGAGCTGGGCGGCCTACCGCTAGTCGTACAGGCGGGACATGCGGGCGGCGGCGCCGGCGACCATCGCCCGCAGCTCCGGCGGATCGAGCACCTCCGCCTCCGGCCCGAACCGCAACACCTGCGAGTAGGCCACCGGCAGCGACTCCACCGCCAGCCGGACGGTGCCGTCCGGCAGCAGCGAGGCCAGCGCGTCCTCAACCGCGGCCGGGTCGGCGATGTGCCGCACCATCGACCGTCCCCGCTCGCTGAGCCGCAGCGTGATCACCTCCCGCAACAACGACCGGGCGAACTGCGCCGCCTGCTCCGCCCAGAAGGCCGCCAGGTCGAAGCCCGGATCCCGGTCGAACTGCTCATCCAGCAGCGAGATCTCGCCGAACCGGTGCAGCCGGAAGATCAGGAAGCGCCGCCGGTGCCGGGCCGCCAGGTACCAGACGCCCGCCTTGAGCACCAGCCCGTACGGCTCCAGCGTGCGTGGATTGTCCTTGTACACCGCCGAGATGCGCCGATCCCGCCACACGGCCCTGGCCAGCGGCGCCAGCGCGGCGGGCGGCGGATCGTCACCGGCGAACCACCCGGGCGCGTCCAGGTGGAAACGCTGGGCCGCGGTCGCCGGCGCGTCCCGCAGCGCGGGGGAGAGCGCGGCGGCGGCCTTCAGCCGGGCCGTGGCCGCCACCTCCTGCAACCCCATCTCGCGCAGCGCGCCGGGCACCCCCGACAGGAACAGCGCCTCGGCCTCGGCCCGGTCGAGCCCGGTCAGCCGGGTACGGTACCCGTCGAGCAGCCGGTACCCGCCACCCCGCCCCCGATCGGCGTAGACCGGCACACCGGCCTCCGACAGCGCCAGCACGTCGCGGTGCACCGTGCGCTCGGAGACCTCCAGCTCCCTGGCCAGCTCCGCCGCCGTCATCCCGCCCCTGCCCTGCAGCAGCAGGACCAGCGACATCAGTCTCGACGCGCGCACAGCGGCAACACCACGGCGGAGGGCCGGTCGGGGGAGTGGAACACCTCGACGTCGGCGGGCACCATCGCGCCGTGCGAGCCGAGCGGGTCGCCGGTGCCGTGGTTGCGGGCGATCGTCGGGTAGGCGCCCGCCGCCACGTGCACCCTGATCCGGTGGCCGCGCCGGAACCGGTGGGCGATGGGCCACAGGTCCACCTCCACCCGGTGCACGCCGTCGGCGGAGGTCCCGGCGCCCCGCAGGCGGCGCACGCCCTCGCACACGTTCATGGAGCGCCCGCCGGGATGCACGTCGCACACCCGCACCACCACGTCCACGGACGGGGCGCTGGCGCGCACGAACAGCTCCGCGCGCACCGGGCCGATCATCTCGGTGCCGGACTCCAGCGGGTCGGAGCTGTAGACCAGCACGTCGCGGCGGCGCTCCAGCCGCCGCTGGTCGCGCGGCCTGGAGTCGCTCAGCAGCACAGGGCCGCCGATGACCGGCGTCGGGTGCGAGGGGTGGTAGCGGAAGCGGTCGGGGCCGGACTCCCGCGGCGCCTCGGTGCCGAGCCCGAAGCCGTCCCGCAGGTGCCAGCGCTGCTCGCGCATCCCGGGCACCGGCCAGTCGGGGTAGTCGCGCCACTCCCCGGCCCCGGTCACGTACAGGCGCACCGGATCCTGACGCAGCCCCGAGGGGTCGCCGAGCAGGTGGGCGCGGAACCAGGCCGCCGCCTCGGCCATCGCGGGCCGGCTGTGCCGGGAGTCGATGTGGTACCAGGGGCCGATCGTCAGGTACGGCCGCCGCCCGGCCGCCCGCAGCGTGCGGTAGTCCTTGAGCTGCCACGGCAGGAACACGTCGTACCAGCCGCCCAGCATGGTCACCTCGGCCTCCACCTCGGCCACCCGGGCGGAGAAGTCGCGCTTGTCCCAGTAGGGGGCGGACGGGTCGGCGTGGTGGGTGAGCAGGTCCTGGTAGAACCGCTGGGGCCGGCCGGAGGAGGCCAGGTCCAGCTCCGCCACGGGACGGCCGGAAAGGACCGCCCTGCGGGTCTGCCGGGGCGCGGTGACCACCGCGGCGCCGCCGAAGGGGCGCGACAGGCCGTCGGTGAGCGTGGTCCAGCTCAGCGCCGACTCCAGCGCGAACGCGCCGCCCACGTACGCCGCGTCCCTGAACTGGGAGGCGGTGATCTGGGTGGCCATGGCCTTGAGCTCCGATCCGGCTTCCGGCGCGATGGCCCACTGCGTGTAGCCCAGGTAGGACGGGCCGAACATCGCGAATGAGCCACCGTACCAGGGCTGCTCGCGCAGCCAGGCCACGGTCGCCAGGCCGTCGTCGCGCTCGTCGCCGAGCGGATCGTGCAGGCCGCCGGAGCCGAAACCGCCCCGGCAGCTCTGGATGACGACGTGGAAGCCCTGCCGGGCGAAGCCGCGGCCGTAGTACCAGGAGAAAAGGCCGCGCCGGCCGTAGGGGGAACGCATCAGGACGACGGGGGCGGGGCCGCCCCCGGCCGGTGCGTAGTGGTCGGCCAGCAGCAGCACGCCGTCGGCCATCGGGACGGGTAGATCGCGCTGAAGCCGCACGCGTCTCATGTACTTACCAGTAACATACGGGACCGGGTGTGCGGTAGCCGGGGGGCACCCGTTGCGCAATCAGCCGAGCTGCACGGCGATGTCGCTGACCTGACGGTTGCCCGGGAACGTTCCAACGACCGTCGCGCCGCCGGTCAGCAGGTCCACCGTGTAGAAGCGGTAGGCGCCGTCCACCTTGAGCGTCGCGTAGGCGGCGTTGGACACCGTCACGCCCTTGCGGAGCTTGCTGTAGACGTCGAACCCGGCATCCGTCGCGGCGTCGAGCACCGGATCCACCCCCAGCTTGCCGGTGGGGGCCAGGTTGCCCGCGTTCGCGGGGGACTGCACCGAGACCTGGTCGGCCGTGGTGTCCACGTCGAACAGGGTCGTCGCGGTGGCCGGGGAGAGGTCGTTGTTGGTGTAGCCGGCGCCGGTCACGCCGAGCGCGGTCGCCCCGGCGGTCGCGGGCGGCACGGGCGGGTTGGTGAGGGTGCCGTCGGTGGCGGTCGTGCCCGCGGCGGGCGCGCCGTTCGGGTCGTCGAGGTTGTGCCGCAGGTTCTGGCCGGTGTCGCTGATCACCCGCAGCCGGTTGGCGGCCGGGTTGAAGTCCACACCGAAACTCTGGCCACTGAGCGCGACCGTGAGCTGCGAGACCTTGGTGGCCTTGGCCTTGCCGTCCACCGTGTAGACGCCGCCCTTGTCGCCGACCGCGTACAGCTTGCCGTTCTGCACCCGGAAGTCGATGCCGACGACCTTCATGTCGCCCGTCAGGCCGCTGATCCTGCCGAGCCTGGAGACGTTCTTCGGGGTGGCGGCGTCGAAGACGACGAGCTCACCGGCGGTGGTCAGCCCGGTGACGCGCGGTCCGTCGCCACGGTTGGCCTGGGCGGGCGCGGCCAGGACCGCGCCCGCCCCGAGCACCGCGAGGGCGAGTACCAGTTGCTTACGCATCGGATCTCCTTGAAGAGGGTGTTGCCTTGCCTCCTCTCTTCGCTCGCCCGCCGCCCGTGGATGTCGGCGGCCCGCCGGGAAAGGGCGGGCCGCCGATCGTCAGGGAGCCGTCCGGTCGGGACGCTCGGTGATGCGCAGCCCGTTGACGATCGTCGCGCCCTGCCGGGTCGCGAAGCGCACGTTGAGCTGCCCGTCACTCACCCTGACCGTGTACTGCCTGGCCACGGCCGTGTACGTGCCCGCCTCCAGCGCCAGGTCCAGCGCCGGAATCGCCAGCTGCCCCTCGACCAGCACGTCGAACACGCGCTGGCCCATCCGCATGTTCCTGATCTCGGCGAAGTCCAGCTCGACGGTGTACGTCCCGGCCGGGACGTTGTCGAAGCGGTACTCCAGCATGGACTCCCTGGCCGTCCTGAACAGCGCCTGGTCGGCGGTGCCCCGGATGGTCCTGGACGTGCTCTGCGTGCGGTTCTGGTTGGTCAGGTAGCCGTAGCTCCCCTGGGCGTACCGCTTGTCCGGCGTCCAGGTGTCACCGGCGGCGTCCACGAAGTTCCTGGTCGCGCCCGTGTCGATGGCCACCTGGTGCTTGGGCACCACGACCGTCACCTTGACCTCGATGGTGGGCTGCCGCCCGCTGGCCGACTTGACCAGCAGCTTGCCCTCCTTGAACGTGCCCGGCGCCACCCCGGCGCTGGACACCGTCAGCTTCAGGCTCACCGACTGCCCATTGGCCAGCTCACCGGAGGCGGGGCTCACCGTGAACCACGACTCGCCGGTCGCCGTGTACGGCGTCGCCGAGCCCAGGTTCGTCAGCTCCAGCGTCCGGTTGCGGCTCGACTCGGCCGGCATCACCACGGTCAGCTCCGCGACCGACGCGCTCACCCGGCCCGTGACCAGCTCCGTGTCGATCCGTGTCACCGACGCCGCGGCCACCGTGACCGGCCGGGTGAAGGTGCCGTAGTGCTCCTTGGACACCACGACCTCGTAGTCCCCGGCCAGCACCTGCCCCCAGAAGGAGCCGTCCGCGCCGGTCGTGAACGTGGCCGCGTCGCCGATCTTCACCGTCGCCCCGGCGATGGGGTCGCCGTCGTTGGCGTCGATGACCTTGCCGGTGACCAGGCCGTGCCTGCTGGCCGTGAACGTCAGGCCCTGCCCACTGGACAGGACCGCCGCGTCGTTGGAGTAGAGCAGCGCGTCGGTGCCCGCCGCGTTCTCGATGCCGACCGTGGCGCTCGCGCCCCGGGCGGCGTCGCCGCCGACGTCCTTGTAACGCAGGCCGATCGAGCCGTCCTCGCCCAGCAGCGCCGCGAACGACACCCGCTGGCCGGCGGCCTGGTAGAAGGTGACGTTGCGCCACTCGATCACGTACGACCGGTGCGGCGCGGTGCCCGTCACCGCCGTGTGGACGCCGGACTGGCCGTCCACGACGAGGTCGTCCCAGAAGGCGTAGACGGCGTTGTTCGGCGTGCCCGCCGACGGCAGCGGGCCGTTGGCACGCGAGACGTTGCGCTCGGTGGCGAACGAGACGACCCCGTTCGTGCCGATCCACGCCTTGTCGTAGCCGGTGCCGTAGAACGGGACGGGGAACGGCAGCGTCACCTGCTGAGCCTCGTCGTCGCCGGTCAGCGCCAGCTTCGTGGTGCCGGCCGCGAAGTCCTGCGCGGCGCTCTTGCAGGTGTAGCCGAAGTTGTCGCCGCGCAGCGGCAGCTCCACGTCCTTGACCAGGTCGCCGGTCACCGTGATGGCCGACGTCGCGGCGCTGGAGCAGTTGGAGGCGGGGGTGACGCGCAGCTCGTACGAGCCGTGCGGCAGCGTCAGCGAGTACCGGCCGGACGCGTCGGTCACCGCGCTGGCCGGGGTGCCCTGGGCCGCCACGGTCGCGCCGGGCTCCGGCGTGCCGGCCGTGGTCACGGTGCCGGACACCACGGCCGTCGGCAGCGCCGTCAGCGGCACGTCCGCGGTCGTGGCCTGGTCGGCGGTGATCGTGACGGTCGAGGTGGCCGTGCCGTAGCCGAACTTCGCCGCGGTCAGCTCGTACTGGCCGGCCGGCAGGCGCGGGATGGCGTAGCCGCCGTCCGCGCCCGTGGTCACGCTGCGGCTCAGCGGGCCGCTCACCGACACCATCACCCCGGCCACGGGCCCGCCGCCCGCGGTGACCGAGCCGGACAGGTCGCCCAGGCCCTCGTCGGGGGCGGCTATCACGGCGGCGTAGGTGTCCAGCCTGCCCTCGCCCCAGACGTTGTTGTCGGCCGCGGTGCCGCCGCAACTGGTGTCGCTCACGTCCACGGCGGTGCCGTCCAGCAGCGACCGGGTGGCCGTCACGTCGCCCTGCAGGCTCGGGGCCGCCGACCAGATCAGCGCCACCGTGGCCGCCACGTGCGGCGAGGCCATCGAGGTGCCGGTGAAGTTGTCGTAGCCGCCGGGGATCGAGGAGCGCACGTTGACGGCGGGGGCGGCGATGTTCGGCTTGATCTCGCCGTTCTCGCCGTCGCCCTTGCTGGAGCTGGAGTACAGGGCGTTGTTGATGTCGAAGCCGCCCGAGCTGTACGTCGTCACGTACTGGCCGGGTGAGCCGCTGCTGCGGCAGGCCGGGCCCTCGTTGCCGTTGGAGAAGGCGGGGAAGATCCCCGCCGCCAGCCACGAGTCGACGACCTCCTTGTAGAAGGGGTCGAACCCATCGCCGCCCCAGGAGTTGTTGACGATGTCCGGCGCCAGGTCGGGGCGCGGGTTCTGGCCGTTGCGGTCGGTGGGCCGCACGATCCACTCGCCGGCCGCCAGCAGGGAGGCGTCGGTGCAGGTGTTGACCTCGCAGCCCTTGGCGGCGATCCACTTGGCGCCGGGCGCCACGCCGATGCCGTTCGCGCCGACCATCGTGCCCATGACGTGGGTGCCGTGGTCGTTGTTGTCGCACGGCACGCCGCCGGCGCACAGGCCCGTCGGGTCGAACCAGTTGTAGTCGTGGTTGTAGGAGCCGTCGGGGTTCCTGCCCCGGTAGCTGGCGGCCAGTTCGGGGTGGTCGTACTGGACGCCGGAGTCGATGTTGGCCACGACGATGCCTTCGCCGCGGTTGCCCAGCTCGCTCCACACGCGCGGGGCGCCCACCCGGTCGATGTTCCACTCCACGGCGTTGACCCGCGCCTCCGCCTTCCCGGTGACGGGCTTGGGCAGGGTGAGGGTGCGTACCGGGTCGATGCGATCGACGTCGGGCAGGGCGGCGATCTCGGTGGCGAGCTTCTCGTCGGCGGTCACCCGGACCGCGTTGACGATCCAGTAGGAGGTGTAGTCGGCTTTGCGTGAGTCGAGCAGTTTGCGCAGGTCCTCCTGCGCGGACTCGGCACGCTGGGACTTGGCCTGGTAGACCAGTTCGGCCTTGGCCTGCTTGGTCACCGCCCGGCGGGCGCGGCCCAGGTCGGCCGCCCCCTTCATGCGTACCCAGAAGGTGGCCTTGTCGTCCTGCGCGAGCTGCGTCTGCACGGTCGCGTCGATCTTGCCGGGATCCGGCGCCGCCTGCGCCGCGTTCTGCGGGGATAACAGCGCGGCGGCGGTCGCGATCATGGCCAGGATCGCGCGCCGGCGGGGGGTGTGGGGCACTGGCTCTCCTTCACGATCTTTACGCTTCTGCCGAGAAGGGTGAAGAGAGCATGTTCGGAAAGCAAGAGGTGTCAGGAAATGTAATCTGGTCAGATGAAATGTCGTGGCTAGGTGCCGCGGCTCTCACCTGGTACTTCGCGGTGGCCGAACTGTTTCATGATCGCCATGAAGTACGCCGCGATCCGCCCGGGATCCTCGTCGTCGGGATGCAGGGCGACATGGTTGACCACCGCCGCGCTCAGCATCTCCTGCACCACCGGCACGTCCAGGCCCGGCGGCAGCAGCCCGAGGTCGCGCGTGCGGCACAGCACCTCGCGCACCGCCGCCGCCCTGCGGCCCCCGTTGACCATCCGGTAGGTGAGGACCAGCTCGGGATAGTCGTCCACGCTGCCGAACAGGCGGCGCAGCAGGCGGCGGTTGCGCGGCACCGCCAGATGCGCCGCCCAGTCGGCGAACATGTGCTCGACGTCGCGCCAGCCGGGCAGCTCCGTGTCGTGGTCGTGGTTGGCCCACTCCAGCGCCCGCACCAGCAGCGCGGTCTTGTCGGCGAACCTGCGGTAGACCGTCGCCCGCGTCACCCCCGCCCGCCTGGCCACCTGCTCGATGCTGGTCTGCGCCGCGCCCTGCTCGATCAGCAGGTCCAGCGCGGCGGCCAGGATGGCCAGGTCGGCCTCCTGGCTGCGCGGGCGCCCCGGCGGGCGCGCCGATCGGGTGGCGCCGGTCATGTTCCCCGCTTCCTGCTCGTTCGGCCGTTTCCGGAGGAGTCTATTGACCCTGATCCCAGGTGACGGGCAGCCGGTGCACGCCGTAGATGAGCATGTCGGTGCGCAGCGGCACCTCGCCGGGCTCGACCGCCAGCCGCAACGAGGGGAAGCGGTCGAACAGCGCCGGATAGCCCGCCGCCATCTCCACCCGGGCGAGCTGCTGGCCCAGGCACTGGTGCACGCCGTGCCCGAAGGCGACGTGCCCGCCGCTGTGCCGGCGCAGGTCCAGGTGGTCGGCGTCGGGGAAGCGGCCGGGGTCGCGGTTGGCCGCCGCGATCGAGATGGTGACCGTCTCGCCGGTCCTGACCAGCTCGCCGCCCAGCTCCACGTCCTCCAGCGCGGTGCGTACCAGGAAGGGCACGACGCTGAGGTAACGCAGCAGTTCCTCCACCCCCCGGTCCACCTCCTGCGGCCCCGAGCGCAGCAGCGCGAGCTGGTCCGGATACCGCAGCAGCGCGAAGGTGCCCAGCGCGAGCATGTTGGCCGTGGTGTCCAGCCCCGCGCCCAGCAGCATGAAGCCGATGTTGGCCAGCTCCTCGTCGTCGAGGTCGCTCCTGGTCAGCCCGCTGAGCATGTCGTCGGTCGGACCGGCCCGCTTGGCCAGCACCAGCTCCTTCATGTGGCCCTGCATGGCCGTGTAGGCCGCGATCTTCTCCTCGTACGGCACGTCCGCGCGCATCAGCGTGGTGCCCTGGGCCATGAACCGCTCGCGGTCCTCCTCCGGCACGCCCAGCAGCTCGCAGATCACCACGGCCGGGATCGGGGCCGTGAACGACTCGACCAGGTCGGCGGGCGGGCCCTGCCGCTCCATCGTGTCCAGGTAGGCGCGCGTGACGTCCTCGATCCGCTCGGTGAGCTGCCGCATCCTGCGCACGGTGAACTCGCCGGTGAGCAGGTGGCGGTAGCGGGTGTGCCCGGGCGGGTCCATCGAGATGAACATTCCCGGCGGCGCGGCCTGCCCCGACCGCCCGCCGTCGTTGGTGGGCAGGTGCCGCAGCTCCGACCGCGCGCTGAAGCGCCGGTCGGCCAGCACCTCGCGGACGAGGGCATGGCTGGTCACCAGCCACCCCTGGTGCCCGTCGGGATAGGCCATTGGGGCGATGGGCCGCTTCTCGCGCAGCCCGGCCAGCTCGGCGGGCGGGTCGAACGGCGTGGTCCGCTCGACGGGCATGGTGATCGCCTCGGTCTTCGCCATCTCGGGTCTCCTTTCGACCGGTGACAACAAGGAATACAGTACAGCTCTGTATTGGAACCTCGGCGGCCGCCCCCGGGCGGGTCGCGTTGCGCGATCATGGTCGGGCGGTCTAACCTTGACGCATGCGAAATCACTCCCAGCTCCAGTGGTGGCGCCGCTCCTAGGCGGCGCGGGTTTCGCAGCACTCAACGGACGGCCGCCCCGGGATGGCGGCCTTTCTCGTGTCCGCCCCGGGGCTCGATCATTTACGTGGACAAGGGGCAGGTAGTGGAGACGAGCGGATATACCACCGCCGGGGGCGTCGCGGTCGAACGTGAGATACGCGAGGTGGACGAAGCCGCCCTCGAAGAGATCGTGACCGCCCTGGCGGAGCGCCGTGGCGGCGCCTTCTCCTCGGGCATGGACTACCCGGGCCGCTACAGCCGCTGGGCGTTCGGCTACATCGACCCGTGCCTGGAACTGGTCGCCAAGGGCCGCAACATCGCGGCCGTCGCGCTCAACGAGCGCGGCAGGATCGTGCTGCCGGTCGTGGCCTCCTGCCTGCTGGCCGCGGGCAAGCCGGTCACCGAGCCCACGGCCGACCGCGTCGAGGTGCACGTGGCCGAGTCCGAGGACCTGCTGCCGGAGGAGATGCGCAGCCGCAGGCCCACCGTCTTCACCGCGGTCCGCGAGGTCATCGCCGCCTTCCAGAGCGACGACCCGCACCTGGGGCTCTACGGCTCCTTCGGCTACGACCTGGCCTTCCAGTTCGAGCCGATCAGGCAGGAGCTCCTGCGCCCCGACGACCAGCGCGACCTGGTGCTGCACCTGCCCGACCGCCTCGTGGTGATCGACCGGCAGCGCGAGACCAGCCTCGAACACCGCTGGGAGTTCACCGTAGACGGCACCAGCACCCGCGGCCTGCCGCGCTCCGGCGAGACCTTCCCGGTCGTCGCGCCCGGCGAACTGCCGAAGAACCCGGAGCGGGGCGAGTACGCCAAGGTCGTGGCCGCCGCCAAGGAGAAGTTCAAGCGCGGCGACCTGTTCGAGGTCGTGCCAGGCCAGGTCTTCCACGCCACCTGCACCGACCCGTCCGCCTTCTACCGCGGACTGCGCCACAGCAACCCCGCCCCGTACGAGTTCATCATCAGCCTCGGCGAGGGCGAGCACCTGGTCGGCGCCTCGCCCGAGATGTACGTACGGGTCAGCGGCGACCGCGTCGAGACCTGCCCCATCTCCGGCACCATCGCCCGCGGCAGCAACCCCGTCGAGGACGCCGAGGCCATCCGGACGCTGCTGTCCAGCGTCAAGGAGGAGTCGGAGCTGACCATGTGCACCGACGTGGACCGCAACGACAAGTCGCGCATCTGCGTCCCCGGCACCGTCAAGGTCATCGGCCGCCGCCAGATCGAGCTCTACTCCCGCCTGATCCACACGGTCGACCACATCGAGGGCCGGCTGCGCCCCGAGTTCGACGCCCTCGACGCCTTCCTGACCCACATGTGGGCCGTCACCGTCACCGGCGCGCCCAAGACGTGGGCCATGCAGTTCATCGAGGACCACGAGGCCACCACCCGCAGGTGGTACGGCGGCGCGATCGGCTTCATCGGCTTCGACGGCTCCATGAACACCGGCCTGACCCTGCGCACCGCCCAGATCAAGAACGGCGTGGCCACCGTCAGGGCCGGCGCCACGCTGCTGTTCGACTCCGACCCGGAGGCCGAGGAGCGCGAGACCGAGCTCAAGGCCAGCGCCCTGCTCGGCGCCCTGGCCGCGGTCAACGACCCCGCCGCCGTGCCGGTCGCCGAGCCCAGGCCGCAGCCGGGCGCCGGCATGAAGGTGCTGCTCGTCGATCACGAGGACTCCTTCGTCAACACCCTGGCCGACTACTTCCGCCAGGAGGGGGCCGACGTGGTGACGCTGCGCCACGGCTTCCCGACCGCCATGCTCGACGAGATCGCGCCCGACCTGGTCGTGCTCTCGCCGGGCCCCGGCTGGCCGACCGACTTCGGCATCTCGGCCCTGCTGGATGAGATCTACGCCCGCGACCTGCCGGTGTTCGGCGTCTGCCTCGGCCTGCAGGCCATGGTCGAACAGGCGGGCGGCACGCTGGAACTGCTCGACTACCCCGAGCACGGCAAGCGCGGCCAGGTCGCCAGGCTGGGCGACAGCGCGCTGCTGGAAGGGCTGCCCGAGGAGTTCACCGCGGCCCGCTACCACTCGCTGCACGCCAAGCGGCCCGGCGTGGTCGGCTTCACCCCGACCGCGCAGACCCCCGACGGCAACGTCATGGCCATCGAGGACACCGGGCGGCGGCGCTTCGCCGTGCAGTTCCACCCCGAGTCGATCCTGACCCAGGAGGGCGGCGCGGGCGCGAAGGTCATCGCCAACGTGCTGCGCCTGTCCCGCAGGTAGGCAAACCCGGGCGCGAGGTCATCGCGGACGAGCTGCGCCTGTCCCGCGGGTAGGTAACCCGCGTGCGAAGGTCATCGCGGACGCGCTGCGTCTGTCTCGCAGGTAGGTAAAACCCGGGCGCGAGCATGCGGGGCTCCCTTAGAGTTCCCGCATGCTCCCCGTAGACCTGCCCGGCACAGTGCGTGACGCGCTGCTCGCCCCGCTCGTCGATCACCACTGCCACGGGGTACGCAGGGACGACCTGAGCAGAGGCCAGTTCGAGCTGCTCATCGGCGAGGGCGGCAGCCCCGCGCCACCCGGCACCACCCACTTCGACACGCCGTTCGGCGCGGCCGTGCGCCGCTGGTGCGCGCCGCTGCTCGACCTGGAGCCGCACACCCCGCCCGCCGTCTACCTGGCCCGCCGCGCCGAGCTCGGGGCGGCCGAGGTCAACCGGCGGCTGCTGGCCGGGGCGGGGGTGGTGGCGTTCCTGGTCGACTCGGCCCACGAGGACCTCGACGTGCTGACCGCCGCCGAGATGGGCCGGCACGGCGGGGCCGCCGCCGACGAGCTCGTACGGATCGAGCGGATCGAACGCGACGTGGCCGCCACCGCCGAGCTCGCCGTGGACTACCTGGACACCCTGGGCGAACAGCTGGGCGCGCGGGCCGCCAGGGCGGTCGGCCTCAAGACGGTCGCCGGCTCGTTGTGCGGCCTCGACCTCGACCCGGCCAGGCCCTCCAGGGGATCGGTGATCGCGGCCGCCAACCGGCGGCTGGCCGACCCCAAGGAGCCGCTGACCGATCCGGTCCTGCTGCACTACCTGCTCTGGAGCGCGATCGACGTGGCCAGGGAGCGGGGCCTGCCGGTGCAGTTCCACAGCGGGTTCGGCGGCACCGGATCAGGCAGGTCCGACCTGCGCGCGGCCGAGCCGCACCGCGCCGACCCGGCCAGGATGAGCGCGTTCGCCGGGGCGCTGCAGCCGCTCGGCGTGCCGATGATCCTGCTGCACAGCTACCCGTTCCACCGCCAGGCCGCCTACCTGGCCGGGATCTACCCGCACGTGTACGTGGACGCCGGCCTCACCCTGCCCTTCAGCGCCGGCGCGGCGGCCCGGGTCATGGACGAGCTGCTGGAACTGGCGCCCTTCCACAAGCAGGTGTTCAGCTCCGGCTGCCGTGGCCTGGCCGAGACCGGCTACCTGGGCGCCCTGTCCTACCGGCGGGCCCTGGCCGGCGCGCTGGCCGCCAGGATCGGCGCGGGGGAGTGGAGCGCCTCCGACGCGGCCAGGATCGCCCACATGATCGGCTCGGGCAACGCCCGGCGGATCTACCGCCTGTGAACCACGGCCCGCCGCCCGCGTGGGCCGCTGCCACCCGGGCGGCTGCCCGGCGCTGCCCGGCGCTGAACAGGTGCGCACTGTCAGCTCAGCCGTCGCCCCGGTCACCACGCTGTGCCGCGACGTCGCGGGAGCGCGGCCGGCCGTCGAGGCAGGCGCCCAGCTTGGTGCCGACGGCCTGCATCGCCTCGGCGAGCGCGGCCGTCTGCTCCGGCGTGAGGTGGTCGAACAGCACCTCGCGCAGCGCCCGGGTGTGATGGGGGGCGATCGCGGCGATGACCGCGCGCCCCTCGTCGGTGATCTCGGCCACGCTGGCCCGGCCGTCGCTGGCGTCCGGCCGCAGCCGTACGTAGCCGCGATCGACGAGCTTGCTCACCCGGTGGCTGAGCCTGCTGATCGAGACGTTGCCCACGGCCGCCAGGTCGCTCAGCCGCAGCGGTCGTGAGGCCAGCGCGCGGAGCAGGCCGTACTCGACGTGCACCAGGCCGTGCGCCCGGAACGTGCGCTCCACCTGGGGGATGCCCACCAGCATGACCGCGAGCAGGCCCTGCCACGCGCGCTCCTCGTCCTCACCGAGCCCCTCGGCCAAGGAACCTCCCGCCTCGGACGCGCCTCAGATGCGTCCTGCCACGACGATGACCGCCATCGCCAGCAGGACCAGGTTAACCGCGATGCCCTCCTTCCGCCTCCGGTGCACGAGCGCGGCGCCGATCATGATCAGGCCGAGCCCGGCCGCGGCGAGCGGGGTGAGGATGGGCGCGATGCCGGTGGCCCAGGGCAGCACCACGCCGATGCCGCCGAGCACCTCCACCGCGCCGATGGCCCTGAGCTGGGCGGTGCTGAAGTCGTCGCGGTAGCCCTGGTGCGCGCGCATTCGCTCGCCGGGTTCGGCGAACTTTCCCGCGCCGGAGATGACGAAGGCCAGGGCGAGCAGGATCTGCACGATCCAGAGGATGACGTCCATAGCTTGACCCTTCAAGTAATTCGCTGAACTCCGACGGTAGACCCAAAAGCTTGAAGCAGCAAGTAAGTTTCTCCACGAGCGCCACCTCCCCATAACGGGGAAATGCATATTTCCTCATTCGTTTAATCGAATTGTGATTTGTCTCCCTGTCAACAACGCGGTGATGATCGGAAAGCCAGAGTCCGTTTTCGCACACACCTGGAGGTGCCGTGGCCTGGCGTCCCATCACCCTTGCCGCCGCCTTATGCCTGGCGTTGTCCGTACCGGGAGTCGCCGCGGCGGAAGATCCGCCGCCGGAAGTGGAATCGCGCGCGGGCACCCGGGCTCCCGCCGAGGTGCACGGCCTTTCCGAGCCCGCCGCGGCGGGCGACCCCGTCGCCGCGGCCAAGGCGCACCTGGCCGACCCCCGCTACCACCTCGACCCCGCCGACCTCACGCCGCTGCGGACCGTCGTCGACGGCCGGGACGAGACTGTCAGGTTCGCCCAGAGTCACCGCGGCGTGCCCGTGTTCGGCGCCCACTACCTCGTGCACTTCCGCAATGACGGCGGCGGGCGTGAGGTGACCGGCGCGGGCGGCCGGTTCCTCACCGAGCTGAACGTCTCCACCACCCCGGCCGTCAGCAAGCAGAGCGCCGAGAAGATCGCCCGCGGCCTGATGGCCGGCGACCGCGCCGCGCGGACTCGCGCCACCGCCAAGGCCGGCGAACTCGTCGTGGTGCCGCGCGGCGGCGGCGTGCTGGCCTGGCAGGTCCTGCTCACCGCGCGCTCGGCGACCCGGCCCCTGCTGCTCGACGCGTACGTGGACGCCCACACCGGCCGCCCCCTGTTCACCATGGACCGCCTGCGCATGGAGGGACCGGTGCAGGGCAGCGGCCAGACCGCGCACGGGCGGAACGTCACGCTCAACGCCTACCAGCGCGCCGACGGCGCCTACGAGCTGCGCGACCGCTCCCGCCCGATGTGGAACGGCACCACCGGCGAGATCCTCACCTACGACGCCGCCGGCGGCGACCTGTTCGACTACCTCGGCCCCGGCGTCCCGGCCGGCGCCAAGCTCGCCGAGTCGCCGACGCCCGCCTTCGGCCCCCAGCACACCGAATCCGGCGCCGTGGACGCGCACTGGGGCTCCGGCCACGTGTACGAGTTCTACCGCGCCCTCGGCCGCGAAGGGCTCGACGGGCAGGGCGGCAACATGTACTCGGTCGTCAACGTCACCCTGGGCGGCCAGCCGTTCGCCAACGCCTTCTGGGACGGCACCAAGATGGTCTATGGCGGCGGCGGGCCCACGTACCACTCCTTCGCCGCTGGCCTCGACGTGGTCGGCCACGAGATGACCCACGGCGTCATCACCCACACCGCGAACCTGGCCTACCTGGGCCAGTCGGGCGCCATCAACGAGGGCCTGGCCGACTACTTCGGCAACGCCATCCAGGTGGACACCCTCGGCATCCCGATGAGCGACCCCGACGCGAGCCTGCTCGGCGACAGCCTGTGCAAGACCCTCCCGCCCGCCGAGTGCGCCGCCCGCGACCTCGACGACGCGCGCGTGGCCGCCGAGGACTACCTCGGCATGAGCATCGGCCAGGACAACGGCGGCGTGCACCTGAACTCCACGATCTTCTCCGGCGCCCTGTGGGACGTCAGGGAGCAGCTCGGCGGAAAGAAGGCCGACAAGGTGACCTACAAGGCGCTGAGCGAGTACATGACGCCGCTCGACGACTTCGTGGACGGCCGCCGCGCCGTCGAGTCCGCCGCGCGCGCCCTCGGCATGTCCGCCCGCGACCGGCTGACCATCGCGCGGGCCTTCGACCGGCACGGCATCAAGCCGGGCTGGGAGCGGCTGCTGCGCACCGACAGCCGCGTGCTGATCGACAACATCACCGACTTCAACGCCATCCCGGACGTGGCCGGCGACCGCTACGTGATCTCCAACTCCACGCCCGACGGCGCCACCCCCAGCCAGATCGTCACCGGACGCCTGCGCGGGGGCAAGACGACGGCCCTGTCGCAGGACGGGCGGTGGAACTACTACCCGAAGACCGACGGCAGGCAGGCCGCCTGGGCGTCCTACAACACCGAGCAGACCAGCTTCCAGATCCACGCCCGCCCGATCGACGCCGCTCAGCCGCCGCGCGTCGTCGCCGAGGCGACGGACCTGGTGACCGGTTTGGCCGTCTCCGGCGACGCCATCGCCTGGGAGGCGCTCGACCCGGCCGCCGGCGAGGTCGAGATCTGGGTCAAGCGCGGCGCCGCCGCGCCGGTCAAGGTCACCGCCGCGGCGGGCGTCAGCGGCTACATGCCGTCACTCAAGGGCGGAAAGCTCGCCTACACGCGGGAGTGGATCGAGGGCGGGCTGCCCCACAGCACGCCGGCGATCTACGACCTGGCCACCGGCACCGAGATCGTCGTGCCCGAGGTGCCCGGCGGCGGCGGCGTGCCGTCGTACGCGGTCAACCCGATCATCCTGAGCGGGCAGCTCGTCTGGGCCGCCGACACCAATAGGGACGGGCGCTTCGCCATCATGCGCGCCGCCCCCGACGGCACCGGCTCCACCGCCGTCGTGCCGGACGGTCCCGCCGCGCCCGCGCTGAACTGGTTCGACGCCAACGACACCACGATCACGCTCGGCGTGTGGCCCGACGGCGACGTGCTGGAGAACGCCACGCTGCCCAAGGTGTTCCAGCTCCCGGTCGCCGGCGGCCCGCTGCGGCGCTACTCCTGCAACCAGGGCTCGCAGCACTACTTCTCGCCGGGCGAGGGCAGCAGGCTCGTCTGGCTCGACGGCACCGACGGCAACACCGACCTGGTGACCCGCGACAGGCCCGCCGTCCGCTGCTGATCATCCGGTCCCGGCCCCGTCCACAACCGGATCGGGCCAGGTCACCGCGCCGGTCGGCGCCCGCCGTGCCACTGTGAGGGGGCGGCGGGCGCCGACTCGCGAGTAGGGGCCACGACCTGGTTTGCTTGGGCGGTCACGTCGTCGAGCAGTTCGGGGGTTCCGCGTGGGCGCAGTCGAACCGGAGGCCGAGGTCAAGTTCCGTGCCGACATGGACGTGGAGCTGATCAAGTCCGCCGCGTCGGACGCCGACGTGCTCTGGGCGGCCCGCGTCTCCACCAAGGGCGAGAGCTCGCTGGCCGAGATCGAGGCCGACCCGCGGCGCTCCCGGGGCCTGATCAACTACCTGATGCGCGACCGGCACGGCACGCCTTTCGAACACTCGTCGATGACCTTCTACGTCAGCGCGCCGATCTTCGTCTTCCGCGAGTTCATGCGGCACCGGACGTTCTCCTACAACGAGGAGTCCGGCCGATACCGGCGGCTCGAACCGGTCTTCTACGTCCCCGGGCCCGATCGCAAGCTCGTCCAGGAGGGCAGGCCCGGCAAGTACGTGTTCACCGACGGCACCCCCGAGCAGCACGGCCTGGTGACCGAGGTGACCCGGGAGAGCTACCGGCGGTCCTACCGCGCGTACCTGGAGATGCTGGAGGCGGGAGTGGCGCGGGAGGTGGCCCGCACGGTGCTTCCCGTCGGGCTCTACTCCTCGATGTACGCCACCTGCAACGCTCGCGCGCTGATGAACTTCCTGTCCCTGCGCGTCAAGCGGGAGGACTCCACGTTCCCCTCCTTCCCGCAACGCGAGATCGAGATGGTCGCGGAGCGGATGGAGGCGTTGTGGGCGGGGCTCATGCCGCTCACCCACGCGGCATTCGAGAACAACGGCCGCGTCTGCCCCTGAACCGCCGGGCACCGCGGCGACCGGTTGCGACCCCCCAGAGCCACAACCGGGCAGGGCTCAGGCCAGGGCCGGCAGGACGTACACCTCGGCGCCCGGTGGCAGGGCGCAGTCCAGGCCGCCGAGCCCCCGCGTGTTCTCGCCGCACACGATCATGCTGATGTGCCTGCGGATGCGCCCGTAGTCGTCGCGCAGCCGCTCCTCCAGCATCGGATGCGTGCGCCGCAGCATGTCCAGGGCCGAGCCGAGGGTGGGCGGGGATTCGCGGTCGGCGCCGACGGCGAAGACCTTGACCTCCGTCCGCCCGCTCACCCACCTGCGCAGCGAACTGGGCAGCACGAACACGACCATCGTCACCGGGGCGCACATCGGCTAGAGCACCGCCGCGCGGACCGTGAGCACGTCGGGCAGGTGCCGGCCGACCAGGGACCAGGTCTCGCCGTCGTCGCGCGAGCCGTAGACCTCGCCGTCGCGCGTGCCGAAGAACACGCCCGCCTCCGACGCCGTCAACGCATCGCGCAGCACGCTGGCGAACACGGGCTCCTCGGGTAGGCCCGCCGAGAACGGCTGCCAGTTCTCGCCCGCGTCGTCGCTGCGGTAGACCCGGTAGCGGTGATCGACCGGCGTGCGGTCCATGTCGGCCGTCAGCGGCAGCACGTAGACCGTGTCGGGACGCGACGGATGGGTCGCGATCGGGAAACCGAAGTCCGACGGCAGCTCCGAGCCGATGTCCCGCCAGTTGCCGCCGAAGTCGTCGCTGCGGTAGACGCCGAAGTGATGCTGCAGGTAGAGCCGCTCGGGGCGGGTCGGGTGCATGGACACCTTGTGCACGCAGTGCCCGTATTCCGGATACTGCTGGCCCTCGGGGAAGAACGGGGCCCTGATGTTCTTGTTGGCCGCCTCCCACGTCAGGCCGCCGTCGGCCGTGCGGTAGAAGCCGGCGGACGACACCGCGACCGCCATGACGCCGGGGTCGGACGGGTGGCTGACGATCGTGTGCAGGCACAGCCCGCCGCCGCCCGGCTGCCAGTGCTCGCGGTGCGGGTGCTCCCACAGGCCCTCGACGAGCCGGTAGGTGACGCCGCGGTCCTCGGAGCGGAACAGCGCGGCGGGCTCGGCGCCCGCCCACACCACGCCCGGCTCCGACGGCGAGGGCGCGAGCTGCCACACCCTGGCAAGCGTCGCCCCGGTCTTGTCGGGGAAGGCGATGGGCGGCTGCTCCGCCTCCTGCCAGGTCTTGCCGAGGTCGTCGGAGTACATGACGGACGGGCCGAAGTGCCCGTACTCGATGCCGGCCAGCAGCCGGGGGGTGGTGCCGCGCGTGTCGATCGCGACCGAGTGAACCGCGACTGTGGAGAACTGGATCGGCTCGATCCTGAAGGGCCCGCCGCCGGTCGAACGGGCGAGGAACAGCCCCTTGCGGGTGCCGATCGCGAGGATTGCCTCACTCATAGCATCGCTCCCATGTTGGACTTGCGGCCATCGTGCCACGCGCCACCGACAGTTACCGAAGACTGGGAGGTTCCCCGCGGAAGGAACGCCGCCTGCGGCATTACCTGGCAGGTAATCGAGAGCCTTCCCCGCACTCGATAACGTGTCCGGTATGGGTGCTGTTGCCGTACAAGAAGACACTTTTGGTGAGCTGTTGCGTTCGTGGCGGCAGCGGCGGCGGGTGAGCCAGCTCGACCTGGCCATCGAGGCCGAGGTCTCGGCCCGCCACATCAGTTTCCTGGAGACCGGCCGCGCCCGGCCGAGCCGCGAGATGGTGATGAAGCTGGCGGAGGAGCTCGAGGTGCCGCTGCGGCAGCGCAACAGGCTGCTGATGGCGGCCGGCTTCGCCCCCGTCTATCCCGAGCGGGAAGTGCGCGCGCCCGAGATGGAGGTCGTACGGCAGGCGCTGGACAAGATCCTCACCAGCCACGAGCCGTACCCGGCGGTCGTGGTGGACGCGGTGTGGAACCTGGTGGCGGCCAACTCGGCGGCGGCCATGTTCATGGAAGGGGTGCCGGCCGAACTGCTGCGGGAGCCGATCAACGTGATGCGGCTGTCGCTGCACCCGCAGGCGATGGGCGGGCGCCTGCTGAACCTGGCCGAGGTCCGCGCCTACCTGCTGCACCAACTGCGCAGGCAGGTCGAGATGTCGGGCAACGGGCCGCTGGCCGAGCTGTACGAGGAACTGGTGTCGTACCGGTATCCGGGGGTGGACCTCAACGTGGCACACGTGCCGAGCCCCGCCGACATCCTGATACCCCTGCGGATCGCGGACGGCGACCGGGTGTTGTCGATGTTCACCACGATCGCCACGTTCGGCACGCCGGTGGACGTCACGGTCTCGGAACTGGCCATCGAGACGTTCTGGCCCGGCGACGAGGAGACGGCGGCCGCGTTCCACAGACGCGGCCCCGTCGTGACGGCTTGATCAAGGCCCGTTCTGAATGTCCGGCGCGTCGAAGAGGTCCTGGATGGTTCGGGCGGTCAGGGCGCGGGCGAGCCAGATTTCGAGTTGGGTGAGGTCCGTGCAGGTCTGGATCCGGGTGCGATTCTCGTCGGAGATGTCAAGGCCACGGGCGGTCAGCACGACCAGCAGCGCTTTGGCCTCGCCTTCAGCCTTCCCTTTGGCCTTCCCCTCGGCTAGCCCCTCTTCGCGGCCGCGGCCGAAGTGTTCGCGGGCGAACGGGCTGTAAACCGGCCAGTCAGTGGATGATGTCATGATCTTCTCCAGGAGGAGGCGGATGTCAGCTCGAGCACCAACTCGGGGGCTTCGGCCAGCATCTTGACGATGGCGTCGTGTCGGGAGGAGGGCATGTCGCTGAGTGTGGCACGACATGTGCGCAGGGTGATGGGAAATCGAGAATCAGCGGGCGGTGGCGGGTAAGCCGGATAAGGGCTCGCCGATCGAGACGGCGGACTCGATGGCGATGTTGGGCGGGGCGCCGCCCATGAGGGGTAAGCCGCCCGCGACCGTGTGCGTGCGCACGTTGTGGGCCCCGCCCGCCGGCGCGCCCGCGACCGCGAACGCCGGGAAGGCGCTGCCGCCGGGGACGACCGAGGTGGAGATGTAGTCGCCCAGCATGCGGCCCTGAGCGCTGCCCGCCAGCCAGTCCAGCGCCATCGGCCCGTACAGCTCCAGCGGCGGCGACCAGCTTGCCCCGCTGTTGACGGAGGAGGTGTAGGCGACCGTGAGGCGGCAGGTGGCGGGCGTGCAGGCGGCCTCCGGGTAGCGGTAGTAGGTGATGGCGAGCCGGGCTCCCACGCTTGCGCTCTGGCGGTCCACGCCGAGGCCGGGGATGAAGTGGTCGCCGCCGTCGCCGGTGACGCGCAGGACGTCGCCCCACGCGGCCCCCGTGGCGGACCTGCTGAGCACGATGTCGTTGGCGGCGCAGTCGATCTGGAAGCGGCAGTCGTGCCAGGCCACGTACACGGTGCCGTCGCCGTCCGTCTCGGCCGACGGCAGCGGAGCGGCGCGCAGCCCGCCGGCGACCGTGTGCCGCTGCACCTTCGAGACCAGCACGCTCTCGCCCCAGCTCGCGCCGCCGTCGCGGGAACGGAAGGAGCGGATCTCGCCCTCACCGCTCAGGTAGGGCACGACCACGGCGCCGTTGGGCCGCACCACCGGCTGCCCGCCCAGGCCGGTGGCGGAGGTGGCGGTGACGGTCCAGGTCAGGCCGCCGTCGGAGGAGCGGGCCACCTTGATCGCGTTGCCCGCGGCGTGGTCGTCGAACACCGCGTAGCAGCGGCCGCGGAATTTGCTGTCCGCGCCGTTGTCGCAGACGATCCAGCTCTTGTCCAGGTCGCCGCCGGCGGCGACGGTGACCGGCGCGCCCCAGGTGCGGCCGGTGTCGGTGGAGCGGCTGGCCAGCACCGCCGCGCCGGAGACCCCGCCGGCGTCGGTGAGGGCCAGCGAGGAGATCAGCCACACGCCGTGCGCGGCGTCGAAGGCCACCGACGGGTCGCTGACCCGCCCGTACGCCCCGCCGCCGAACGTGGTGATCCCGGGCAGCACGCCCTTGGCCCACGTGGCGCCGTTGTCGGCCGACGTCGCGAACGCGATGCCCGAGGCGCCCCCGTCGTGGAAGCGGCCCGCCTGCTGCGCGGCCACGATCGTGGAGTCCCACTGGAAGGTGTCGGGCCCGGCCTGCGTGCCGTGCTGGCTGGTGGCATTGGAGTAGGCGTCGGAGCCGATCTCGATCAGCGGCACGGCGGCCTCTTCGGCCGACGCCGGTGCCGTCGTGAGGAGAGCAGTGATGGGAGTGGTGAGGAGCAGGGTCGCGGTCATGACGGATAAGAGCCCGCCGATTCCTCGGCGCCTGGGGGAGGTTGGCACGGTTCACCTCACTTGGCGTGTCAAGTACCAGGAGGCACCGCCGAACCCGCGCTGTCAACCTTTTGATCTAGAAGTCTGCCTTCCTAATGAGTTCTTTCAGCGTTCGCCCTGGATGGCGTCCCGGTGGATGCGGGACAGGGGCACGCCGTCGCTCTGCAGGCGGCGTACGGTCTCGTTGACCATGGAGGGCGGGCCGCACACGTACACGTCGTGCTCGGCCCAGGAGTGGAAGCGCTGCGTGACCTCGGGCAGATGGCCGCGCATGCCGCTGTAGGAGGCCTGGTCCGACACCACCGGCAGCACCCGCAGCCAGGGGAAGGACGACTCCATCCTGATGAGGTCGGGCAGGTCGTAGAGCTCGCCGGCGGTGCGGGCGCCGTACAGCAGGTGGATGTTGGGGCGGCGGCCGGACAGGATGATGGACTCCATGATCGCCTTCAGCGGCGCCAGGCCCGTGCCCCCCGCGACGCACAGCACGTCGCGCACGCTGTGCTCGCGCGGCGTCATCGTGCCCATCGGCGGGCCCAGCAGGAGCGTGTCGCCGATGCGGGTGTTCCTGATCAGGGTGGTGGAGACCCAGCCGCCGGGGACCGCGCGCACGTGCAGGCTGATCGTGTTGTCCTGGCGCGGCGCGTTGGCGATGGAGAAGGTGCGCCACACGCGCGGCCAGCGCGGGGTCTGCACGTTGACGTACTGGCCCGGCGTGTACGGCAGCCGCTGCGCGGGCCGCAGCGTGAGCACCGCGATGTCCTGGTGGCGCCGCTCGTGGTCGATCACCTCCGCCGGCCACCAGGCGGGGGAGACCCCCGCGTCCGACTCGGCCGACTCGATCATGAGGTTGGCCGCCGCCGTGTACGCCGCCACCCAGGCCGCCTCGATCTCGTGGTTCCAGACGTCGGCCGCGAAGCGGCGGATCGTGGCCAGCAGGGCGTTGCCCACGGCCGTGTAGTGTTCGGCGATGACGCCGTACTTGCGGTGGTCCCTGCCGAGCTGCCCGAGATAGGCCGCCAGGCTGTCCGGGCTGTCCAGGCTCCAGACGATGCGGGTCAGCGCGCCGAACAGCCGGTCCCGCTGCACGTTCATGGCGGGCGGGAACATGCCGCGCAGATGTGGATTCTCAACGAACAACCGGCCGTAGAAGTAGGCCGTGGCCTTGTCGGCCAGCGGCTCGACCACGGAGAAACTCTCTTTGACCAGGCGCGGATTCAACGACATACAACAAACCCCACCTTTTGACCGGAAAGAAATTCCGGTCTAGCCGTTCACCTCCCTGACGGTTCCGGGTCATGAGCGCGGGGCCCGCCCCGGCGCATCCCTGCGCTCGAAATCGAGTCTTACACCACCGATGACGCCTCACAACCGTTTCCCCCGATACGGTGCGAAGCGGAACTATAAGTAATTGCCCCGTGATTCTCTGTGCTCGAATTCGGCCGTCAAATGCGAAAATAACTAATTTTCGGAATTCAAAGCGCGATCGTGCCGTTCCTGGGCCGCCAGAATTTCCGGGGCGGCCCGCGTCATCCACCGCAGCAGCCCGCACAGATGCTTGACCGCCTGCTCGCCCAGCGGCGTGAGGGAGTAGGTCACCTTCGGCGGCGTGGACGGCTCCACGAACCGGTCGAGCAGCCCGTCCCTGCCGAGCGTGCGCAGGTTCTGCGACAACATCTTCTCGCTGATCCCCTCGATCCGGTCGCGCAGCAGGTGGAAGCGGAGCGGCCCGTCCTTGAGCGCGACCAGCACGAGCACCCCCCACCTGCTGGTGAGGTGCTCCATGACCTGCCGTCCCGGGCAGTCGCTGCTGAACAGCTCCTCGACGTCCATGGGAAGGAGCTTACCTCACGGTACGTACTTACGAAAAGTTAGCCGCTTCCCGTAGCGTGGCCGGCATGACCACCACCACGACCTTGACCGTCGACATCTGGTCCGACCTCGTCTGCCCCTGGTGCTACATCGGCAAGCGCCGCTTCGACCAGGCGCTGGCCGCCCACCCCGGGCGCGAACGCGTACAGGTGCGCTGGCGCAGCTTCGAACTCGACCCGGGCGGCAGCCGCGAGCCCACCCTCACCCTGCCGGAACGTGCCCACCGCGACCTCGGCGGCACCGGGAGTGACAACGACCGGCGCATGGCCATGGTCACCGACCTGGCCGCCAAGGAGGGCCTCGTCTACCGCCTCGACCGGGCCAGGCCCGTCAACAGCTTCGACGCCCACCGCCTCATGCAGTACGCCGAGCGCGAGGGCAGGGGAGAGGCGGTGCGCGAACGCCTCATGGGCGCCTACGTCGCCGAGGGCGCCGTGCTCTCCGACCACGAGACCCTGGTCCTGCTGGCGGCCGGGTGCGGCCTGGATCCCGGCGCCACCCGCGCGATGCTCGCGGGCGGCGACTTCGCCGAGGAGGTCAGGGCGGACGAGCGGCGGGCGATGGAGCTCGGCGTGTCCGGAGTGCCCACCTTCGTCTTCGGCGGCCGCTACGCCGTCTCCGGGGCCCAGCCGGCGGAGATCTTCGCCCAGGTGCTCGACGAGGCCTGGCCGAAGGGGCCCGCCGATCGGGGCGATGGCGTGTGCGAAGTCGGAGGCGCATGTTGAAAGCGGTTTCCGTACGCGGCCCCGAGGCGTACGATCCGGCCATGGCAGTCCTCCATCCCAGGCGAGTCGCCTGGGAAGGCGCGCGCACGTTCGTCTCGGCCGCGACCACGGAGGTCTACGGGTGGCTCGGCGAGACGATGGGGCACTACCTCGGCCTCATGTACCAGCTCCAGCTCGCGGAGACGCGCCTGCGGCTGCGGGGAGAAACGGACCTGGACGCGATGTACGAGGAGACGGGCGCCTGGCGGGCCCGCCTCGACGACCTCCTCGACACCCACCCCGGCACCGCCTCCATCCTCACCCAGCTCATCACCGAGACGGCCGCCCGCCTCCGGTGAGCCGCCCGCCGGGGCGGAGAAGGGACGAAGTCCGGAAACCCCGTGGGCCGGGATCCATGGGAGGGGTGACATATCGGAAAGGGTGTGCGCCATGATGGGGGATGGGGCCGTCACACACCGGAGCCGGCGGCCGCCCGGACTCCACCATGCCCCCTGGAGATCGCATGTCCCGACCGCTGATCGGCATCACGGCCTACTACGAAGCCGCCCGCTGGGGTGACTGGGTACGGGAGGCCGTGCTGTCCCCGCCCTCCTACGCCAAGGCGGTCGGCCGGGCGGGCGGCGCGCCCGTGACGCTGCCGCCGCTGGCCCCCAGCGCCGCCGAGGACTACGTGAGCGGCCTGCGCGGCGTGGTCCTGGCGAGCGGCGTCGAGGTGGGGGCCGACACCTACAACGGCGAACAGGACGGGCGCGTCCACGAGGCGCAGGCGCACCGCGACCGCTTCGAGCTGGCCCTGGCCAGGGCCGCCGTCCGCGCCGACGTGCCCATCCTGGCCATCGCCAGGGGCATGCACGTGCTCAACGTGGCCCAGGGCGGCTCGCTGATCCCCTGGCTGCCCGACGTGCTCGACAGCGACCGGCACACCGAGCCGGGCAGCGCCGGCCACCTGATCCAGGTCAGCGTCACCAGCAAGCTCGGCAAGGCCGTCGGCGACCGGGTCGAGGTGAACGCGCCGCACCACCAGTCCGTACGCCGCCTCGGCTCCGGGCTGCTGGCCGTGGCCTGGGCGGAGGACCAGATCGTCGAGGGCATCGAGCTGCAGGGGCACCGGTTCGGCGTCGGCGTCCAGTGGCACCCGGAACGCGGCGGGGACGATCGGCTCTTCGATGCGTTCATCGAGGCGGCCCGCTAGGCTGCGATCATGCCGCTGCACCCCCAGGCGCGGGAGTACCTCGCCCGGTACCCGTCGGATCCCAACGCCGACCTGGCCGCCCTCGATCCGGACGCGATCAGGGAAATGCGCGCGCAGGACGGCATGGCGGCCTACCGGGGGCCGCTGACCAAGCTGCCGTTCGTCCGCGACGAGTCGGCCGAGGGCGTGCCCATCCGCGTCTACCGGGCCGACCCCGGCGACCGCCCGCTGCCCGTGGTCGTCTACTTCCACGGCGGCGGCTGGGTCCTGGGCAGCGTCAAGCGCAACGACGCGGCGGCGCGCGACCTGGCCATCCGCACCGGCGCCGTGGTGGTGTCGGTCGACTACCGGCTGGCGCCGGAGCACCCTTTCCCGGCCGCCGCCGACGACGCCTGGACCGTCGTGCGCGACATCTTCGCCAGGCCCGCCTTCTACCAGAGCAACGGGGCCGTGGCGGTGAGCGGCGAGAGCGCGGGCGGCAACGTGGCCGCCGTCGCCGCCTGGCAGGCCCGCGACGCCGGCCTGAGGCTGGCGCACCAGGTGCTCGTCTGCCCGGTCCTCGACGTGGCCATGGACACGCCCAGCTACACCGACTACGCCAAGGGCTTCGGGCTGGAGGCCGCGGAGATGGCGTGGTTCGTCCGCCAGTACGCGCGCGACGCCGACCCGGCCGACCCGCTGCTGTCCCCGCTCCGCCTGCCCGACCTGTCCGGCCTGCCCCCGGCCACCATCGTGACCGCCGAGTACGACGTGCTCAGGGACGAGGGCGAACGCTACGCCGCCCGCCTGACCAAGGCGGGGGTCCCGGCCGCGCTGCGCAGGTTCGAGGGCGCCCTGCACGGCTTCTCCGTGCTGCCCGGCCTGTTCGACCAGGCGGTCGAGGCGCGCGAGTACGTCGCGGAGCGGCTGCGCGAATCCTTCTGAGGGAGTCGTCTTTGATGGAGTCCTACGCCAAGCTGAAGCTCGACACCCCGGCCGAGGGCGTGCTGCGGATCACGATCAGCGAGCCCGCCAGGCTCAACGCCGTGGACGCCGCGGCCCATCGCGAGCTGGGCGAGGTCTGGCGCGACGCCGACCGCGACGACGGCGTGCGCGCCATCGTGGTCAGGGGAGAGGGCAGGGCGTTCTCCGCGGGCGGCGACCTGTCCATGATCGAGGAGATGATGGCCGACCACGCCACCAGGCTGCGCGTGTTCACCGAGGCCCGCGACATCGTCTACAACGTGCTCAACTGCTCCAAGCCGATCGTCTCCGCCATCCAGGGGCCGGCCGTCGGCGCCGGGCTCGCGGTCGCGCTGCTGGCCGACATCTCCGTCGCCGGCCGTACCGCGCGGATCATCGACGGCCACACCAGGCTCGGCGTCGCGGCCGGCGACCACGCGGCGATCGTGTGGCCGCTGCTGTGCGGGCTGGCCAAGGCGAAGTACCACCTGCTGCTGTGCGAGCCCGTCACGGGCGAGCAGGCCGAGCGGATGGGGCTGGTCAGCCTGTGCGTGGAGGACGACCAGGTGCACGAGCGGGCCATGGAGATCGCCGTCAGGCTCGCGGCCGGCGCCCAGGAGGCGATCAGGCTCACCAAATACTCGCTCAACAACTGGCTGCGCCTGGCCGGTCCCTCCTTCGACGCCTCACTCGCGATGGAATTCCTCGGCTTCACCGGACCCGACGTGGCCGAGGGCGTACGCGCGCTGCGGGACAAGCGGCCGCCCTCGTTCGGCTGAGCGGGGGTGTGCTTCCCGGGGCCTCGGGTAGCGGGCTGTCGTGGAGGAGAGGAGGGATCAGCCAGCATCCAGACGCAGGCGGGAAGCCGCGGGGAGGTCCGGGGCCCGCGCCGCGAGGGGTTGAGCAGCAGCTCCCCGCCCACAGGCGCGGTCCGCCCGAGAACGGCGCCGATCGGGCGGCCGGACCCCCGCTTCCTCGCAATTGGGATCTAACGGGATCTAACGGGGCCTGCGGGCGTGGAAGACGAACGCCGGGGGAGTGTTGCGCCACACCGTACGCCCCAGCACCACCTCTTCGAACCGCTCGGCCAGCAGCGCGCGGAAGCGCCGCGCCGAACTCAGCGGGATGGCGTGAATGTAGGAGAACGTCGTGAACGCCGCCCCCGGGCTCATCGCCCCCGTCACCGCGCCCAGCAGGTCGAGCTGCAACGCGCGCGGGAACGCCGCCCACGGCAGCCCGCTCACCACCACGTCGGCCGTCCCCAGCCCGCGCTCCGCCAGCAGTTCGCCCACCCGGGTGGCGTCGTCGTTCACCACGTCCACCTTCGGGAAACGCTCGGCCAGCAGCCGCGCCATCGGCTCGTTCAGCTCCACGGCCAGGTGGTGGCCGCGCCCGCCCAGCCGCTGCTGGATCTCCGCGGTGAAGGGCCCCGTGCCGGGCCCGAGCTCCACCACGACCGGCTCACCGCGCTCCGGCACGGGAGCGCAGACGGCCGCGGCCAGGTGCCGCGAACTGGGCGCGAGCGCACCGATCGCCGCGGGGTTGCGCAGAAACTGGCCGAGAAGCATCGCGGTGTCGTTAGGCATGACTCGAATTTAGGTCCATAAGCACTGTGATCGCTCCCCCGTCCGGGCGGAGCTTGCGGCCACTTGGAGGAGACGCACTCCTCCCCACGGAGGAGCGGCCCCGCCCCGCGGGCGGATGCGGGGCCGTCTGGCCAGCGGGTGCAGGCCCGCCCCGCAGGCGGATGCGGGGCCGTCGGACCAGCGGATGCAGGCCCGCCCCGCAGGCGGCCGCGGGGCCCTCGGACCAGTGGATGCAGGCCCGCCACAGCGGCGGATGCAGGTGTGTCCGACCAGCGGATACGGTGGTGCCATGCGTTGGCGTGGCGTGCCGCTGGATGTCCTGCTCGCGGCCTCCGGGGTGGGCCTGGACCTGCTGACCACGGCGAACGCGGGCGACACCCGGTTCCTGCCCGCCGAAATGAACATCCCCATGGCGCTGCTGGTCGGCCTGCCCATGGGCCTGGTACGCCGCCGCCCGGTAGCCGTCTCCCTCTACCTGGCGGCCGTCCTGGCCGTCACCGACGAGCTGGGCTCCTTCACCTCCAACACGGCGCAGATCCTGCTCTGCGTGGCCCTGGGGGTGGCCGGATACGGCGCCAGGCCGCGCGCCGCCGCACTCGCCGTCGTCGCCGCGATCGCCGCGACGGCCATGAACATCGCCGACCCGGGCGTGCTGATCACCGGCAACATGTGGACGTACGCCGTGCTGCTGCCCGTCTTCCCCGCCGTGCTCGGCGCGTACCTGCGCAGCTCCGCCGAGCGCCTCGACGAGCGCGACGTCACCCCCGACGCGCTGCTCGCGGCCGGCGGCGTGGCCATCACGGTGCTCAGCACCTGGACCACCTGGCACTCCGGCACCCAGCCCGTCTGGGTGGTCGGCCTGCTGGCCGTGGTGGGCGGCCTGTCGCTGGGCATCGCCAGGAGGCTGCCCGGCCTGGTCTTCCTGCTGCAGGGCGTGCTGCTCGTCTCGGCCGACACCTACCTGAACGAAGCCGTCAACACCTGCGTCATCCTCACCCTCATCGCCATCGGCGTGTTCTCCATGCGCGTGGCGTCCTGGGCGTGGACCGCGGCCGCGTACGTGACCGGCACCCTCCTGACCGCCATCGCCGTCGTCGGCGACAACACCGAGATCACCCCCTTCCGCGTCGGCGTGCTGATGACGCTGGTCGCCACGCCCATCGCGATCGGCCGCTACCTGGGCGTGCGCAGGGCCGCCACGGTCACCGAGCGGCGGGTCGCCGAGGAGGCCGCCCGCGCCGCGGTCGCGCAGGTGCGCGCCGACCAGCTCGCCGAGCGCGAACGCATCGCCCGCGACGTGCACGACATCGTCGCCCACCACGTCGGCGCCATGGTGCTGCGGGCCAGCGCCGCCCGCTACACCGCCCCCGACGGGCCCGTCGCCGACGCGCTCAACGACATCCGCGAGACCGGCCACCAGGTGCTGCAGGACCTGCGCGACCTGCTCGACCTGCTGCGCGACCCCGACCGCCAGCCCGACCTGCTGGCCAACCCCGCCGACGTCGTACGCGAGTCCGCCGAGCGCATGTCCGCGGCCGGCCTCGTCGTCGGCCTCGACCTCGACCCGGCCACCGACCAGGCCCCGCTGATCGCCCGCACCTCGGCGGCGCGCATCGTCCAGGAAGGACTCACCAACGTGCTCAAACACGCAGGCCCCGGCACCCGGGTCCGCGTTTCCCTGACCTCCTCGGACGACGGGCTGGCCGTGGAGATCCGCAACGGCCGCCCGCCGACCGCCATCGAACGCCTGCCCTCCTCCGGGCGCGGCCTGGCAGGCATGCGCGAGCGCGTGCGCGCCGTCGGCGGCACCCTCAGCGCGGGCCCCGACGGCGAGGGCGGCTGGCTGCTGGCCGCCCACCTGCCCACCCGCCTGTCCCAGGGGAGCCACGGGAGCCAGGGGAGCGCAGCGTGATCCGGGTGCTGGTGGCCGATGACCAGGCGCTGGTACGCGCGGGCGTACGCATGTTGCTGCAGGCCACGGGCGACATGGAGGTCGTGGGCGAGGCCGAGGACGGCGCCGAGGCCGTGCGCCTGGCCGAGCGCCACCTGCCCGACGTGATCCTCATGGACCTGCGGATGCCCAGGGTGGACGGCCTGGAGGCCATCAGGCGGGTGCTCGCGGCCCGGCCGGGGGCCAGGATCGTGGTGCTGACCACGTTCGCCGAGGACGGCAACGTCTACGCCGCCCTGCGCGCCGGCGCGGTCGGCTTCCTGGTCAAGGACGACGAGCCCGAGCGCATGGTGGACGCCGTGCGCAGGGCGGCCGCCGGTGAGCAGTTGCTGGCGCCGTCCGTGCTGCGCCGGGTCGTGGCACGTTTCCTGGACGCCGAGGAGCGGGCCGTCCCGGCGGCGCCGTCCGGGCTGACCGAGCGCGAGGTGGAAGTGCTGGCCCTGGTCGGCACCGGCCTGTCCAACGCGGAGATCGCCGAGGAACTGCACGTCGGCGTCACCACGGTCAAGACCCACATCGCCGCCGCGATGGAGAAGCTGGGCCTGCGCAACCGCATCCAGGCCGCCGTCGTCGCCCACCGCACGGGCCTGGTGGACGCCTCCTTCCGCCCCGTGCACCAGCGCCGCGGCGGCACCGCGACCTGAGGCCCCGCCCGTACGGGGGGCCGGTGGCACCGCGACCTGAAGCCGCGCCTGTACGGCGGGGCCGGTGGCACCGCGACCTGAGGCCCCGCCCGTACGGGGGGCCGGTGGCACCGAGACCTGAAGCCGCGCCCGTACGTCGAGGTCGGCGGGCCGCACCGCGCGACCCGTACCGCAGGGCGAGGAGGGGCGGCCCCGCCGGGATACGCCAGCGGGCGTACCGGCGATTCAGCTCAGAGGCTGACGACCGGCGGGGGCCCGCGGCGCGAACATGTGGTTCCTTCTCCCGCAACGGCGAAAGGACCACCATGCCGGACACCTCCACCAGGCCCAGCGCCGACCGCACGGGCCAGGTCTCCGCCGGCCTCCTCTACAGCCTGCGCGTCGTCGTCATCGCCCACGCCGCCGCGCTGGCCGTGGCCGCCTCCTTCGCCGGCCAGGCGGTCGAGTCGGCGCCGATGTCCGCGACCCACGCCATGGCCGGCCTGGTCGTCAACCTCGTGGCCCTCATCCAGCTCATCCTGGCCGTCCTCCTGTGGCGTCCCGGCAGGGGAGCGGGCTGGCCCGCGCCGGCCAGCCTCGCCCTGCTGATCATCGGTCTCGCCCAGCACGTGCTCTCGCAGTGGCTGGGCGCGCACGTGCCGACCGGGGTGGTGCTGTTCGGCCTCATCACCGCCGTGCTGATCTGGGCGTGGTCCCCGGCAGCCGCCCGCCGCCGCTAAGGTCGGAGACGTGTATTTGACATCCACTCAGCCCTGGAAGGACTAAGATTCCTGGGTCGCGCCAGGTGGTTCGCGGTTCACAGCCCCGGCCAGTGCCTGGAGGGCTCCCCGCGCTGCGACCCCATGCCCTGGGGCCGTCCAACATGCCGTCTTGGTTATCGACGACACGCCAACCATAATCGATCGGAGCGACAGACGATGGCCATTCCCTCTCCGCCGTCAAGGGCAGAGCATCTTGGCCAGGGCAGGGTGTATGTGAAGATCTGCGGGTTGAGCCGGCCTGAGCACGTGGCCACCGCCGTCGCGGCCGGGGCCGACGCCATCGGGTTCGTCCTGACCAGGAGCCCCCGCCGGATCACCCCCGAGCGGGCGGCGGAACTGGCCGCGCTGGTGCCCGCGCACGTGCTCACCGTCGGCGTCTTCCGCGGCGAGGACCCGGAGACGGTACGAGCGGCGGCGCGCGCGGCCGGGGTGCGGGCCGTCCAGCTCCACGGCAAGCACCCGCACGCGGACTTCACCGCCCTGAAGGACCTCGGCGTCCGCCTGATCAGGGCCGTGGACGCCCAGGCCGACCTGCGATGCGGCGCCTACGACGAGGACCTGCTGCTCGTGGACGCCCCGCACGCCGGCTCCGGCCAGCCGTGGGACTGGGCCGCCGTGCGCGGCCGGCCCACGGGCCAGTGGATGCTGGCGGGCGGCCTGTCCCCGGCCAACGTGCGCGAGGCGATCGCCGCCGCGGACCCGTGGGGGGTGGACGTGTCCAGCGGCCTGGAGACCGCGCCGGGCGTGAAGGACTCGGGGCTGATCGAGGCGTTCCTCGGACAGGTGCGGGCGGCCGGTGGATGAGCTCGCCAGGGGCCCGGCCCTGAACCGTGGCGGCAGGGCCGCCGACCTGGCGCGCGCCGTGGACTTCCTGCACGGCTTCGCCCGCCGCAGGTCGCCGCGGCAGGTGCCGGTGCCGGGCGGGTTCGCGGTGCTCGACGACCGGTTCCCCGGCTCGTACGATGACAACAAGCTGATCATCCACCCGGCGTCGGCGGCGGCCGGCGAGTCCGCGCCCGTGACCGGTGAGGTGCTGATCGCGGCGGCCGACGAGGTGCTGGCCGGGCGCGGGCACCGGCTGGTGTGCGTGGACGACGACCGGCTCGGCACGGCGTGCGCGCCCGCGTTCGCCGCCGCCGGCTACGAGCACGAGACGAACCTCGTCATGGCCTTCCGCGGCCCGGTCCCGCACGACCCGCCGCCGGCCGAGCGGCTCGGGCTGGACGAACTGGCGCCCGTGTTGCGGCGCGACTGGCGCCGCACGCTGCCCCAGGCCACGGACGAGGCCATCGACGGGCTGGTCCGCCGGGTGGAGTTCCGGCGGGACGGCGCGTCGGCGGTGGGCTTCTGGGGGGTGCGCGCCCCGGACGGCTCGATCGCCGCCCGCGCCGACCTGTACGCCCACGGCGGCGTCGCCCAGATCGAGAGCGTCTTCACCGGCGAGGACCACCGCGGCAACGGCCACGCGCGGGCCCTCATGCGCGCCCTGCTGGCCCGGGCGGCCGAGGCCGAGCTCATCTTCCTGGTTGCCGACGCCGACGACTGGCCCCGCCACTTCTACGCCCGCCTCGGCTTCGAGGAAGCGGGCCGCACCCACGCCTTCCTGCGCACTTGACAAGCACCTGACAAGCGCCCGGCAGGCACCTGAGAAGCACCTGAGAGCTGGGCCGTGGCGGGAAAAGCCGGGCCCGTGCGGACCGCTGCGCCGCAGTTCCACGCAGTAGGGTCTCCTGCGTGAGTGAAACTTCCGCCGAGGACCGGATCTGGACGGTTCCCAACCTGCTGAGCTTCCTGCGCCTTCTCGGTGTCCCCGTGTTCCTCTGGCTGGTTCTCGTGCCCAAGGCGGACGGGTGGGCCATCGCCGTTCTCGCGGTGGCCGGTTTCACGGACTGGCTCGACGGCTGGATCGCGCGGGCGTTCAACCAGACGAGCAAGCTGGGGCGGCTGATCGACCCGGCCGCGGACAAGCTGTACGTGTTCGCCACCATCCTCGCGCTCCTGCTGCGCGACGTGATCCCGTGGTGGCTGGTCGTGGTCATCCTGGGCCGCGAACTCTTCGTCGCGAGTTTCATTCCTGTACTTCGCAAACATGGCTATAAGGCACTTCAAGTGCATTTCCTGGGCAAGGCTGCCATGTTCAACCTGATGTACGCGTTCCCGCTCCTCTTCCTTGCCTCCCATTCGGGGTGGTATGCCGAAATAGCCCGAATTGCCGGGTGGGCCTTCGCGCTCTGGGGAACGGGCCTGTACTGGTGGGCGGGGGTGCTGTATGTGGTACAGGTGCGCCAACTCGTAACGGCGGCCAAGAAGGGGTGATCGGGTGAAGGCGGTCGTCATGGCGGGCGGGGAGGGCACTCGGCTGCGTCCGATGACCGCCAACCAGCCCAAACCCCTGCTGCCCGTGGTCAACCGCCCGATCATGGAGCACGTCCTGCGCCTGCTCAAGCGGCACGGCGTCACCGAGACGGTGGTGACGCTGCAGTTCCTGGCCGCCCTCGTGCGCAACTACTTCGGCGACGGCGACGAACTGGGCATGAGCCTGCAGTACGCCACCGAGGACATCCCGCTCGGCACCGCGGGCAGCGTCAAGAACGCCGCCGACCGCCTGCGCGACGACCGATTCCTGGTGATCTCCGGTGACGCGCTCACGGATATCGACTTATCCGAAATGATCAGCTTTCATCGGGAGAACGAGGCCCTGGTGACGATCGGGCTGAAGCGGGTCCCCAATCCTCTCGAATTCGGGATCATCATTCTGGACGACGAGGGCCGCGTACAACGCTTCCTGGAGAAGCCCACCTGGGGCCAGGTCTTCTCCGACACCGTCAACACCGGCATCTACGTCATGGAGCCCGAGGTCCTCGACGCCGTGGCCGGTGGCGAGCCCGTGGACTGGTCCTCCGACGTCTTCCCCGCCCTCCTCGAACAGGGCGCCGCCATCTACGGCTACGTCGCCGACGGCTACTGGGAGGACGTCGGCACCCACGACAGCTATCTCAAGGCCCAGGCAGACGCCCTGTCGGGCAAGGTCGAGCTGGACATCGGCGGGTTCGAGCTGTCCCCGGGCGTGTGGGTGGCCGACTCGGCCTCGGTGGACCCCGACGCCATACTCAAGGGACCGCTGCTCGTCGGCGAGTACGCCAAGGTCGAGGCGGGCGCCGAACTGCGCGAGTTCACCGTGCTGGGCAACAACGCCGTCGTCCGCGAGGGCGCGTTCCTGCACCGCGCGATCGTCCACGACAACGTCTACCTCGGCCCCGGCACCCACCTGCGCGGCTGCGTCATCGGCAAGAGCACCGACGTGATGGCGGGCGCCCGCATCGAGGAGAACGCCGTCGTCGGCGACGAATGCGTCATCGAGGCCGAGGCGTACGTCTCCAGCGGGGTCAAGGTCTACCCGTTCAAGACCATCGAGGCCGGCGCGGTCGTCAACACCAGCGTCATCTGGGAGTCGCGCGGCCAGCGCAACCTGTTCGGCCCGAGAGGCGTCAGCGGCCTGGTCAACGTCGAGATCACCGCCGAGCTGTGCGTCCGGCTGGCCAGCGCGTACGCCACCACGCTGAAGAAGGGCGAGTACGTCGTCACCTCCCGCGACTGCTCCCTGGCCGCCAGGGCGCTCAAGCGGGCCGTCATCGGCGCGCTCACCGCGGGCGCCATCAACGTGCTGGACCTGGAGGCCGCCCCGCTGCCCGTCACCCGCTTCCACACCGGCCGCGAGTCGGCCGCCGGCGGCATCGCGCTGCGCACCACCCCCGGCGACCCGCAGAGCGTGGACATCGTCATCATGGACACCCGCGGCGCCGACCTGCCCCCGGCCGCCCAGCGCAAGCTGGAGCGGGTCTTCTCCCGGCAGGAGTTCCGCCGCGCCTTCCCCGGCGAGATCGCCGAGCTGACCTACCCCGCCAGGGCCGTGGAGGACTACACGCACGAGTTGCTGCGCCACGTCGGCGTGGCCGGCGTCAGGGACATGAAGGTCGTCGTGGACTGCGCGGGCGGCACCTCCTCGCTGGTGCTGCCCACCCTGCTCGGCCGGGTCGGCGTCGAGGTGCTCACGGTCAACGCCCGCCTCGACGACGTCTCGCCCACCGAGACGCTCGCCGGGCGCCGCCGCGACCTGCAGCGCCTGTCGGAGCTGGTCAGCTCCTCGCGGGCGGCCTTCGGCGTGCGTTTCGACCCGGTCGGCGAGCGCATCGCCCTGGTGGATGAGATGGGCCAGCTCATCGAGGAGGAACGCGCCCTGCTCGTCGTGCTCGACCTGGTCGCCGCCGAGCGCAGGGGCGGCCAGGTCGCCCTGCCGGTCACCACGACCAGGGTCGCCGAGCAGGTCTGCCGCTTCCACGGCGTGCAGGTGCAGTGGACCTCCACCGCGCTGGACGCCCTCACCTCGGCCGCCGCGGGCCCCGACATGATCTTCGCGGCCGACGGGCGCGGCGGCTTCGTGGTGCCGGAGTTCAGCCCCGCGATCGACGGGCTGGCCGCGTTCATGCGCCTGCTCGGCCTGGTCGCCCGCACCCGCCTGTCGCTCAGCCAGATCGACGCCAGGATCCCCGAGGTCAAGCTGCTCAAGCGCACCGTGCCCACACCGTGGGCGGCCAAGGGCGCCGTCATGCGCTCGGTCATCGAGGCCGCCGAGTCCGAGCCGGACGGCCACCGCGTCGACACCACCGACGGCGTGCGGGTGGCCCGCGAGGACGGCAGCTGGGTGCTGGTCCTGCCCGCCGCCGCGGAGCCCGTCACCGACCTCTGGGCCGAGGCCACGGATGTGGACGCCGCCCAGACCCTGCTGGAACGCTGGGCCCGGATCGTCGAGCGGGCCGCCGGCTGATCTCCCGGACGCGGAACCCGGATCGTCGGGCAGGCGGCCGGTTGATCGCCCGGACACTGGGCCCGGATCGTCGGGCGGGCCGCCGGCTGATAACGTCACAGACCGTGATCGGAAATGACGTGCCCACGGAGTGCGGAAAGATCGTAATGTAGAAACGCGCGGCGGCATGGACCACGGGGCGGGGGCGGCGGTAACTTTGTCTGCGTCCAAACCAACGTGCAGCGCCCCGTCTTGACCTTTGCCGCTGATCAGCGTAAGTTGCGGCATTCGCAAACTTGATAAAGCGAAGCGAGGCGCGCCCCTGAGCACCGTCGCCGCGTCTTCGCGGTAGGAGGCCGAGCCGATCGATGCCGAGCGTCTACTGCACGCAGTGCGGGCACGCCAACCCCGAGGATGCCCGTTTCTGTTCCCGCTGTGGGTCACCGTTGACCAGATCCGAGGTCCCGGGGGATACCACATCGACGATCTCCGTCGCGGGAATCGAGGCGTATGAGGCTGAGGCCGGCGACATGCTCCTCGCCGAGCGGGCGCTCGTCGAGCAACTCCCGCCCGGCACGGCATTGCTCACGGTCACCAGGGGCCCCAACCAGGGGAGCCGCTTCCGGCTCGACAAGGAGCTGACCACCACCGGTCGCCATCCGGAGAGCGACATCTTCCTCGACGACATCACGGTCTCCCGCCGGCACGTCGAGTTCTACCGCCATCGCGGCGGGCAGTTCTCGGTGCGCGACGTGGGCAGCCTCAACGGCACCTACGTCAACCGGGAGCGCATCGAGGAGGTTCCCCTGCACTCCGGAGACGAGGTGCAGATCGGCAAGTTCCGCCTTGTTTTCCTGATGCGGGGCAACTCCGGCGTATGAGCGAGCGCGGCGGGCGATCGATGGAGGCGGGAAGATCCATGCGGGGGCCCGCATGAGTTCTCAGGCGGCGCGCTCGCACATGAGCATCGGGGAGGTGCTCGCCCTGCTTCAGGGCGAGTTCCCCGATGTCACGATCTCCAAGATCAGGTTCCTGGAGGGCGAGGGCCTGATTGAGCCCGAGCGCAGCCCTTCCGGCTACCGTAAGTTCACCCATCTGCACGTGGAGCAGCTGCGCTTCATCCTCACCGAGCAGCGCGACCACTATCTGCCGCTGCGGGTGATCAAGGACAGGATGGCCGAGAGCTTCGGCCGTCCCCGCGCGGTGCAGCAGGCGCAGGAGATCAGGCTCAGCAGGGCCGAGCTGCTGGAGGCGGCGGCCATCGACGAGGAGACGCTCGCCGAGCTGGAGGACTACGGCCTGCTGACCCCCGTGGCCAGGCGCTACGACGAGGAGGCGCTCAAGGTGGCCCGCACCGTGGGCGCCCTGGCCCGCTTCGGCCTGCACGCCCGCCACCTGCGGGCGGTCAAGGCGGCGGCCGAGCGCGAGGCGGGCCTGGTCGAGCAGACCGTCGCCCCCATACTGAAACGGCGCCGTCCCGGGGCCATCGGCGAGGCGGACGAGGTCGCCAGGGAGCTGTCCACGCTCCTGCTCGACCTGCACGCATCCCTCGTGCGAATCGGTGTGCGATCGGTCCTTGGGCGCTGAGACCGTGGCGAGCTGGGAGGCGGAGGCACATTCCAGGCCCGCCGGGTGTTACGTTGAATTGCGAAGCCAAGTCAGCAGAAGCGATGATCGAAGAGAGCTGTGCCGGGTGACCGGTCAGGAATACGGAGCAGCCCGTGTTGCAGATGGAGGTCGTGGGCGTTCGAGTTGAAATGCCCACAAATCAGCCGATCGTCTTGCTCAAGGAGGCACACGGGGAGCGGTTCCTTCCTATATGGATCGGCATGACGGAAGCCACGGCCATCGCCCTGGCCCAGGCGGAGGAGCCGCCGCCGCGGCCGCTCACCCATGACCTCTTCCGCGACGTGCTGAGCGCCCTGGGCGTCGGCCTGCGCGCGGTCAACATCGTCGCCCTGCGCGACGGCATCTTCTTCGCCGATCTGGTGTTCTCCAACGGCGTGGAGGTGAGCGCGCGGCCGTCCGACTCGATCGCGCTCGCCCTGCGCACGGGGGCGCGCATCTTCGCCAGCGAGGAGGTCGTCCAGGAGGCCGGAGTCATCATCCCGGACGACCAGGAAGACGAGGTGGAGAAGTTCAGGGAGTTCCTTGACACGATCACTCCCGAAGACTTCGGCAGGGCGGGGTAGGTATTTCAGTGCATTTACGCTTCACGACGCGCCGAGCCGGATCGTTGACTGAGCATGGTCACGGTCCTACGGTGCAAGTGAAACCCGTGGTCGCCCTTTGCGTACCCCCAGATCAGGCCACGGGATGAGAGAAAGCCGGAGGTCCGCGTGGCGGTCAGCAGCGGCGAGGGAAAGACGGCCGGCCAGGAAGATCCGGTGCGGCGCGAGAGCGCGCGGCAGCGTGCCGGAGAGCAGGGTCTGCTCTTCGACGAGCAGCCGGCGGCGGTCCCGGACGACATCGGATACCGCGGGCCGACGGCCTGCGCCGCGGCCGGCATCACCTACAGGCAGCTCGACTACTGGGCGCGCACGGGCCTGGTGGAGCCGACGATCAGGGCCGCGCACGGCTCGGGCTCCCAGCGGCTCTACAGCTTCCGCGACATCCTGGTGCTCAAGGTCGTTAAGCGGCTGCTCGACACCGGAGTGTCGCTGCAGCAGATCCGCACGGCCGTGCAGCACCTGCGTGACCGCGGGGTCGCCGACCTCGCGCAGATCACGCTCATGAGCGACGGCGTCAGCGTCTACGAGTGCACCTCGGCCGACGAGGTGATCGATCTGCTCCAGGGCGGCCAGGGCGTGTTCGGCATCGCGCTGGGCCGGGTCTGGCGAGAGGTCGAGGGCTCCCTCGCGGAGCTGCCGGGGGAACGCGCGGCGGTCGAGGACAGCGTCCCGGCCGACCACCCCGCTGACGAACTCGCCCGCAGGCGCCGGGCCCGCCGTTCCGGCTGACCTCCGCCCGATCCCGTGATCCTGCCCGGCGCCACGCGTACGGGCAGGCGCAGCCATGAGGACGATGGGGCAGGAGGTGGGGCGTGGGGCCCCTCCAGAACGGCATTCGCGGCTTAAGGTAGTAATCTAGGACAGCAAGGCTGACGACCCCGTGCGGGAGAGTCCTCGAGGGCCACCGAGCCCCCGGGGCGCCGAAGGAGCAAACCTCCCCGGAATCTCTCAGGCACCCTGTACCGCTCGGGCGAGGCAACTCTGGAAAGCAGGCGCACCCGCCAGGCGCGCCTCACCGACGGTGCAAGCCCCACCGGGGGTGAAGCTCTCAGGTCGCGGACGGCCGTCACGGCGCCGCGCTGACAGAGGGGGAGATCCGGCACTCGTCCGCGCCCTGGCGCCGGTCTCCATAAGCCTCGGGAGGCACACCCCATGACCGATCTGTCAGCTCCGCCGTTCTCGTCCCGGCACATCGGCCCCTCGGAGGCCGAGCAGCAGCGCATGCTCGAGGCCGTGGGCTTCGAATCCGTCGCGGACCTGGTGGCGGTGGCCGTGCCCGAGGCCATCAGGGCCAAGGACCGGCTCAAGCTGCCGCCCGCGATCGGCGAGGCCGAGGCCATCGCCGAACTGCGCGCCCTGGCCGGGCGCAACCGGGTGCTCACCTCCATGATCGGCCTGGGCTACTACGACACGGTCACGCCCGCCGTCATCCGGCGCAACCTGCTGGAGAACCCGGGCTGGTACACCGCCTACACCCCGTACCAGCCGGAGATCTCGCAGGGCCGCCTGGAGGCGCTGCTGAACTTCCAGACCGTCGTCTCCGACCTGACCGGCCTGCCCGTCTCCGGCGCGTCCCTGCTGGACGAGGCCACCGCCGCGGCCGAGGCCATGACGCTGGCCCGCCGGGCGGGCAAGTCCAAGAGCGATGTCTTCGTGGTGGACGCCGACGCGCTGCCGCAGACCAAGGCCGTACTCGCCACCAGGGCCGAGCCGCTGGGCATCACGCTGGCCGAGCACTCACTGGACGGCGAGCTGCCCGAGTGTTTCGGCCTGCTCGTGCAGTATCCGGGCGCGTCCGGGCGGCTGCGTGACTTCCGCGCCGTGGCCGCCGCGGCGCACGAGGCCGGCGCGCTGGTCGTGGCCGCCGCCGACCTGCTGGCCCTGACGCTCGTCACCGCCCCCGGCGAGCTGGGCGCCGACATCGCGGTCGGGTCCTCGCAGCGGTTCGGGGTGCCGTTCGGGTTCGGCGGGCCGCACGCCGCGTACATGTCCGTACGCGAGGGGCTGCAGCGCCAGCTCCCCGGCCGCCTGGTCGGCGTGTCCGTGGACGCCGACGGCGACCCCGCCTACCGCCTGGCCCTGCAGACCCGCGAGCAGCACATCCGCCGCGAGAAGGCCACCAGCAACATCTGCACCGCCCAGGTCCTGCTCGCCGTCATCGCGGGCATGTACGCCGTCTACCACGGCCCCGAGGGCCTGGCCGGCATCGCCCGCCGCGTGCACCGCCACGCCACCGCCCTGGCCGGCGGGCTGCGGGAGGCGGGCGTGCAGGTCGTGCACGGCGAGTTCTTCGACACCGTGCTGGCCCGCGTGCCCGGCCGCGCCGCCGCCGTCGTGGCCGCCGCCGCCGAACGGGGCGTCAACCTCTGGCGGCGGGACGAGGACCACGTCCTGATCGCCTGCGACGAGAAGACCGGGACCGCCGAGGTGGCCGGGGTGCTGGCCGCCTTCGGCGCCGCCGGGACCGCGGTGGACCCGGAGAGCGCCCCCGACGCGCTGCCGGCCTCGCTGGCGCGCGAGGGCGAGTACCTGACCCACCCGGTCTTCCACAACCACCGCTCCGAGACCGCGATGCTGCGTTACCTGCGCAGGCTGCAGGACAAGGACATCGCGCTCGACCGTTCGATGATCCCGCTCGGCTCCTGCACGATGAAGCTGAACGCGACCACCGAGATGGAGCCCATCACCTGGCCCGAGTTCGCCGCCATCCACCCCTACGCGCCCGATGAGCAGGCCGAGGGCTACTGCGAGCTGATCGGCACGCTGGAGGACTGGCTGGCCGAGGTGACCGGCTACGACGCCGTCTCCATCCAGCCGAACGCCGGCTCGCAGGGCGAGTTCGCCGGGCTGCTGGCCATCCGCGCCTACCACCGGGCCAAGGGCCAGGGTGAGCGCGACGTCTGCCTCATCCCGTCCTCCGCCCACGGCACGAACGCCGCCAGCGCCGTCATGGCCGGCATGCGCGTCGTGGTCGTGGCCTGCGACGGCGAGGGCAACGTCGACCTGGCCGACCTCGACGCCAAGATCGACAAGCACCGGGACGCGCTGTCGGCGATCATGGTGACGTACCCGTCCACGCACGGCGTGTACGAGGAGAGCATCACCGAGGTCTGCGCCAAGGTGCACGACGCCGGCGGCCAGGTGTACGTGGACGGCGCCAACCTCAACGCGCTGGTCGGGCTGGCCAAGCCCGGCGAGTTCGGGGCCGACGTGTCCCACCTCAACCTGCACAAGACCTTCTGCATCCCGCACGGCGGCGGCGGCCCCGGCGTCGGCCCGGTCGCGGTCCGCGCCCACCTGGCCGCCTACCTGCCCGGCCACCCGCTGCACAACGGCACCCCGGTCGGGCCCGTCTCCGCGGCCCCCTACGGCTCGGCGGGCATCCTGCCGATCTCGTGGGCCTACGTCAGGATGATGGGCGCCGAGGGCCTCACCGCCGCCACCGAGCAGGCCATCCTGTCGGCGAACTACCTGGCCAGGCGGCTGGCCCCGCACTACCCCGTGCTGTACACCGGCCGCGGCGGCCTGGTCGCGCACGAGTGCATCATCGACCTGCGGCAGATCACCAAGGAGACCGGTGTCAGCGTGGACGACGTGGCCAAGCGCCTCATCGACTACGGCTTCCACGCGCCGACCATGTCCTTCCCCGTGGCGGGGACGCTGATGATCGAGCCGACCGAGAGCGAGGACCTCGGCGAGCTCGACCGGTTCGTGGACGCGATGGTCGCCATCCGCGGCGAGATCGCCAAGGTGGCCGCCGGTGACTACGACAGGACCGACAACCCGCTGCGCAACGCGCCGCACACGGCTGAGGCGGTCAGCGCCGACGAGTGGCCGCACCCGTACGCGCGCAGCGAGGCGGCCTACCCGCTGCCCTCCCTGCGCGACGGCAAGTACTGGGTGCCGGTGCGCCGCATCGACCAGGCCTACGGGGACCGCAACCTGGTCTGCTCCTGCCCTCCGCTGGAGGCGTACGAGGACTGAGAGCCTGCGGCGTGGGGGCCTCGTCACTTCGTGTACGAGGATTGAGAGCCTGCGGCGTGGGGGCCTCGTCACTTCGTGTACGAGGACTGAGAGCCTGCGGCGTGGGGGCCTCGTCACTTCGTGTACGAGGACTGGGATCGCCCGCCGGCACGGCGTTCCGGAGGCTGACACGCGCGGGCGCGGGGGTGGCGACCGGCCGCTCCCGCTCCGTCGTGCGGCGCCCCGCCCGGGGGCGTTCCGGCTGGTTGTGGCGTGAGGGTCGCGCCGGTCCTCCCGGCGGGCGGGATCGGGGCCAGGCCCAGGGCGTCAACTGAGCAGACATGATCGCCAGAAGTCGTTAGGCTTCGGTGCGACCGTCGCCCCAAGGAGCTCTCTTGACGTCCTCAGAGCTGGAGACCCCGCCCCTCGACACCGCCCGCCTCCTGGCGGAACGCGGTGACCTCGAGGCCGCCGCCGCGATACTGGGCGAGCTGGCCGCGGACCCGGAGGGCCCCGACAGGGCGCAGGCGGCCGTGGGGCTCGCCGTGGTGCTCGAACAGCGCGGCGACGTGGAGGCCGCCAGGGCCGCCGCCAGGACCGCGCTGGCCACCGGACACCCCGAGTACGCCGCGCAGGCCGCCTGCCACCTGGCCCAGGGGTTCGAGCGGGAGGGCCGCGAGGAGCAGGCCAGGGCCGCCTGGCAGGCCGTCCTGGGGGTCGGCACGGCGGAGTACGTGCCGCTGGCCCATCTCGCGCTGGCCCGCCTGGCCGTGGCCGCCGAACACCCCGAAGAGGTGGAGAAGGAGCTGCGCGCCGCCGTGCGGGCCGGTCTGGAGGCGGGCGACGAGCGGATCGCGGCGCACGCCGCGCAGCAACTCGCCGAACTGCTGGTGGAGCACGGGGAGCCCGGTGAGGCCGCTGAGGTGCTCCTGGACGCCCTGGAATTCGCTCCCGAGGACGAAGTGCCGGGGCTGCGGGTTCAGCTCGGCATCGCGCATCTGGAGCTCGCCTGCGCGGAATTCGCCGGCTGCGTGGAGGGCGGGGCGGACCCGCAGACCAACGCGCTGGCCATCGAGCTGCTCGCGCGCACCCTGCCGCTGCGCGGGCGCGCCGAGGACGCCGAACGGGTCTGGACGTACGGGCTGGGGCACGGGGACGAGACGCTGGCCGCCGAGGTGCTGCTCCGCTACCAGCGTGATACCTGATCCGGAACGCGTGACGGGAGTGGTCCCGGGCCGGATGGTCTGATCGCTCTCAGGGGCGTCTCATGATGACCGCGGCGGCGGCCACGTTGACGAGCACGATGGACAGCCAGGCGATCACCAGCCCGAAGGGCCCCGCGCTGGCCGAGACGGCCGTCAGGGGTATGCCGATGCCCAGCGAGCCGAGCACGATCGGGACCATCGGAGCGGTCGGATTGGGCCTCTTGCGCGGCATCGCCCCGTGATGGTGGAGCTCGGCCTGCACACGGGCCGCGATGGTGGCGTCGAGTCGCTCGACGAAGGAGTCGACGAGCGCGGCCTCGTAGTCGGGGCCGAGATCGCGCCGGGCGTCCAGAGTGGCCTGCAGCTCGTCCCGGAGAGAGCGATTTTCGTGCATAGGGGAAATGATCCCCCGCAGACGGCGCGCCGTCATCCGACCTGAGGGCTAAAGGTCATGTCCTCCCCAGGTACGGTGCTGCCATGCAGGTGATGACCCCGAGAGGGCCGGCGCTGGTGGAGATCGACGAGGTCACGGACCCGCGGCTGCTCCTGGTGCTGACCCACGGCTCGGCCGGGACGGTGGACGCCCCGGACCTGCTGGCCGTGCGCGAGGCCGCCCTGAAGGCGGGTGCCAGTGTGGCCAGGGTGACGCAGGCGTTCAGGGTGGCGGGGGCGCGGGCGCCGGGTTCGGCGGTCAAGCAGGACGAGGCGTGGGAGATCGTACTGAACGAGCTCCGGAGGCGCCTGCCCGGGCTGCCCGTGGTGCAGGGCGGGCGGAGCAACGGGGCGCGGGTGGCCTGCCGGACGGCCGGGGCGGTCGGGGCGGCGGCGGTGGTGGCGCTGGCCTTCCCCCTGCACCCGCCGGGACGCCCGGAGCGGTCACGGGCGGATGAGTTGCGCGGTGCCGGGGTGGACGTGCTGGTGGTGAACGGGGACCGGGACCCGTTCGGCGTGCCCGAGGCGGCTGACGCGGCCCGGCTGGTGGTGCTGCCGGGGGAGGGGCACGACCTCAAGCGCGACCCCGCCCGGGTGGGCGAGGTCGTCGCGGAGTGGATCACCCACTACGCGTAGGCGTGCTCTTTCGCACGCGCTGGTGTGGGTGGTCGTCCGCCGCGTGTGGTCAGGCTGCGCCGACCACGGGCCGGTGCGGCGCGATGACGGTGCCGCTGGGCAGGAGCTCACCGGTGTCCTCGAACAGGACTACTCCATTGCACAGCAGGCTCCACCCCTGTTCGGGGTGGCAGGCGAGGGTGCGTGCCGCCTCGCGGTCTGGCGCCTCGGCATCCGGACAGGCCGGGTCGTGCGGGCACATCGGCGTGCCTCCGATATCTCGTGGGACGCTCCCGCTTTGTGGAGGGTCGGGAGCCGGCTCGGGTAGTTGTGCTGGCAAGTGTGCGACGTTCGTCACACGTTCCGACATAGCCCGTTAGGACTGTTACAGGAGGATCCCCGGAGCGTGTGACCTTCGACACAGCGTGCCTTATGCAGGATAACGGTCCAAGCGTGACACGCGCATCACGTTTGCAATCCCTTGAGCAGAGCGTCGAGTCCCCGCTCGAAATCCAAATCAGCCCTTTCGTCCCTCCTGACCCATTCATCAACTTCTGGGTCGGCCCATCCCGACTGCTGCACCTCCACGGCCACACTGCCGAAGACGAAGGCCCGCAGCGCCCGTACGGCCTCCGCGGCGTCCTCCAGGCCCGCGCCCGCGAGCTGCTCGGTCTGCTCCCTGATGGCCACGGCGGTGGCCCCTTTGGGCGGTTTGGTCAGCGCCAGGGCCAGCACGCCCGGATGGTCGCGCAGCACCTCCCTGCTCGCCCGGCACCACGCCTTGGCCGTCTCCTGCCAGGTGGGCCCCGGCTCGGCCTGTACGCAGGTGACGTGCTCGGCCAGGGCGTCCATCAGCGCCTCCTTGCCCCGGGGCAGATGGTGATAAATGGCCATGGCCTCCACCTGCAGGGCGTCGCCCAGGCGGCGCATGGTGAGCCGGCGCAGGCCCTGGCTGTCGGCGATGTGCAGCGCGGCCTCGAGGATGCGCTCGCGCGAGAGGGGAACGGGCGGTCGCTTGGCGGGCATGGTGATCATCTTACTTCGTAAAGGCGCTCGCACCGGGGCGATTTCCGCCCGTGTCGCGCGACGGCGTACGCTTGGCCGTTGAATTCACTGCCGATACAGCGTTAAGGGGCCGGGTCGATGGCGTTTTTCCGTCCGCGGGTGAGCCGGGAGGCAGAGGTTCGCTACCACGCGGACCAGGAGATCTCCAAGAGCTTCCCCGACTTGCTCGAGAAGGCCAGGCAGGCCGAGCTGACGGTGCGCGACCTGCGTGCCGGCGCGGCCGACGAGATCGAGCTGCGCGCGGCCGGGCAGGTGTTCGACCAGACGCTCACGGAGGCGCTGAGGGCCGCCGAGGCGGGCCAGCGGGCCACGTTCGGCGTGAAGTCCTACGATGACCGGATCGCCCGGCGCAAGGCCAAGGCGACGCCCGCGGGGGCCATGTGGACCTCCGAGGTCGAGCGGCTGCGCACGCTGCGCGAGGAGAACCGCATGTGGGGGATCCCCCGGGTCCCGCGCCCGGTGGCCACCGCCGGCCACTGAGCCGCTCCCAGATACACAGAAAACCCCCGGCACCACGGTGTGCCGGGGGTTTCGTTCAGCTTGCCCAGTCGAGCAGCGGGCGGGTGTTGCTCGGGTGGCGCAGCTTGGACAGCGACTCCTTCTCAAGCTGCCGGATCCGCTCCCGGGTCAGCCCCAGGTGCTTGCCGATCTCGTCGAGGGTGTGCGGCTTGCCGTCCACCAGGCCGAAGCGCAGCGCCATGATCTTCGACTCGCGCGGCGAGAGGTTGTCGAGCACGCCGCGCAGCTGGTCGCCCAGCAGCTGGCGGTCGACGATCTCCGATGCCTCGGGCGAGTCGACGTCCTCGATCAGGTCGCCGATCGTGGTCTCCCCGTCCTCGCCGATCGTCGCGTTGAGCGAGATCGGCTGGCGGCTGGTGCGCAGCAGTTCCTCGATCTGGTCGGGGGTCTTGTCCAGCTCGACGGCCAGCTCCTCGGGCGTGGGCTCGCGTCCCAGCCGCTGGTGCATGTCCCGCTCGACCCGCGACAGCTTGGAGAGCATCTCCAGCACGTGCACGGGCAGCCGGATCGTACGGGCGGAGTCGGCGAAGCCGCGCTGGATGGCCTGCCTGATCCACCACATGGCGTAGGTGGAGAACTTGAAGCCCTTGGTGTAGTCGAACTTCTCCACGGCCCTGATGAGGCCCAGGTTGCCCTCCTGGACCACGTCCAGCAGCGACATCCCGCGGTCGGTGTACTTCTTGGCCACCGAGACCACCAGCCGCAGGTTGGCCTCCAGCATGTGGTCCTTGGCCAGCCGGCCGTCCTCGATCACCAGGTCCAGGTCCTCCCGCGCGGCGGGCGACAGGTCCTGATGGGTCTCCAGCTTGTACTCGGCGTACAGGCCGGCCTCGATCCGCCTGGCCAGCTCGACCTCCTGTGCGGCGGTGAGCAGCGTGCGGCGGCCGATGGACTTGAGATAGGTGTGCACCGAGTCGCCCATGACGGACTGCGTGTCGTCCAGGTCGATCGGCTCGTTCTCCAGTTCGGCGTCCTCGCCCGCGGCGAGGTCGTCGGGCACGTCCTCCTCATCCGGCTCGGAGGTTTTGGCCTCGGCCGGCGTGACGGACTTGGCCGTGGTGGAGGTTTTTGCCTCGGCCGCCTTGCGGCCGGTACTCTTTGCCCGCGTGCTCTTCTTGGCGGGGGTCGTCTTCTGGGCAGGGCTCTTGGGGGAGTTGCGAGACGCGTCGTTCTCGGTGGCCAGGCTCACGCCGGCCTCTGTGAGCTCACGCAGGATCGTGCGGCCTTCAGAGGGGCTGATACCGGCCTTCGCGAACGCGTCCCGCAGCTCGGACAGAGACAGGTGACCCTGGGCTCGCCCTCGTTCAATCAATTGGTCGAGAGATGCGGGCGGGGTCGCCACGGCGGTTCTGGGCATGAGGAACACCTCCTCCGTACGGAGTGCAAGCGATCAGGCAGGTTGTGGTGGGGCGGTTCCACGTCCGCACAGCGCACCAGTATCAATAACGCCATTCGCCGTTATTTGTTCCCCGATGCGCTCAAGCGGGATGAAAAGGGCGGATCGCCCACGTGGCGAACCGCCCCCGGACGCGTCTTATTCCGTCGCGTCGATCTGCCCGGGCTCACCCTCGGGCGGGAGTTTCCCGCTCTCCTCGAACTGGCCCAGGCTCGCCTCGGGCATCGGCATGGGCTGGGCGTCCTCCATCCGCTGCTCCGACCAGTATTCGAGCACCTTTTCCGGATCGGGGTTGATCTCCGTGCTGACCACGGAATCGTCCTCGGTGGCCTCGGGGGTCGGCTGTGCGGACGGTGGCGCCTTCTCCACCACGGCTCGGGTCTCCCTGGCGACCTGGTCGAGCTTGCCCGCCGAGGCGGCCGCCGCGACTGAGGCGCCACCGACGACGATCACGCCGACGGTGGCCGCGGATGCCCACATCTTGCGGGTCTGGTTCATGAAGGCTCCCTCCCTCTACCTCACTATGACGCAGCGGCAACTTGTCAGGTTCCTGCCCTCAGCCGTACCAGATCGGTCTTGCCGTTCGGCAGGAGTGGCAGGCGCGAGACCAGCCGCAGGTCGCGCGGGGCGGCATGAGGGGGAAGCCTATCGCGGCAATATGCCCGCAAATGCTCAAGTGTGATGGGCGTGTCGGGCTTGGCGGGGACCACGATGGCGGTGACCAGTTCGCCCCATTCCGGATTGGGAACGCCGATCACGGCCGCGTCGGCGATCTCCGGATGGGCGCACAACACGGCGGTCACGGCGGCGGCCACGACCTTCTCGCCGCCGGTGTTGATCATGTCGTCGGCCCTGCCCAGCACGCGCAGCCGGCCGCCGGTCAGCTCGCCCAGGTCGGAGGTGACGAACCATTCGCCGTCGAGCGGGGCCGGCGGCTCGCCGAAGCGGTAGCCGGAGAACAACACCGGGCCCGCGATCCTGATCAGGCCGTCGGCGCCGATCTTGAGATCCACGTTGTCGAGGGGCCGGCCGTCGTACACGCAGCCGCCGCTCGTCTCGCTCATCCCGTACGTGGTCATGACCCGCGCGCCGAGGCCCGTGGCCTGCTCCACCAGGCCGGGCCTGGGCGCCGCGCCGCCGAGCACGATCGTACTGAACACCGACAGGTCCGCCCCCAGCTCCACCAGCCGGTGCAGCTGGGTGGGCACCATGGAGACGTGCCGGGCCCCCGAGGTCAGGACGGCGTGCGGGTCGAAGGCGGGATGGATGATCGGCTCGGTGCCGGAGAGCAGGGCGCGTACCAGGACCTGCAGGCCGGAGACGTGCGAGACGGGCAGGCAGCACAACCAGCGATCGCCCTCGGCGGCCCCCACCCGGCGCAGCGAGGCCGCCGCCGAGGCGCGCAGCGCGGCGGCCGAGAGCATCACGCCCTTGGGCGCGCCGGTGCTGCCGCTGGTGGCGATCACGACCGCCACGTCGCCGGGGACGCCCGCCCCGTCGTCGCGCGGCGCGCCCTCGACGTGGGTGGGGCGCAGCGCGGCGAGGGCGGGCCCGGCGTGGCCGGGGGACAGGGGGAGGACGGCGGGCCCGTCGCCCGCGAGCGCGTCACGGACGGCCGTGAACAGGGCAGGTCCGGGAGGCTGCACAATGGCATGCAGCGGACGGTCCGGATGCGACGGGTTCCTCCACATGCTCGTAAGGTTAATGGCGACAGGTCGGACAGGGGTGCAGGGAGGGTCGTGACGCGTTCTCCCGTGGTCTTCCGGATCCCGATGCGCACGCGTTTTCGCGGGCAGACCGTCAGGGAAGGGGTGCTGCTGCACGGCCCCGCCGGGTGGGGCGAGTTCTCGCCGTTCCCCGAGTACGGCCCGCGCGAGTGCGCCCGCTGGCTGGCGTGCGCCCGTGAGGCCGCCTTCGAGGGCTGGCCCGCGCCGCTGCGCGACAGCGTGCCGGTCAACGCGACGGTGCCGGCCGTGGATCCCGCGCAGGCCCATGACATCGTGCGGCGCTCGGGCTGCGGCACGGCGAAGGTGAAGGTGGCCGAGCGGGGGCAGAGCTTCGACGACGACGTGGCCAGGGTGGAGGCCGTGCGCGACGCGCTCGGGCCGTCGGGCCGGCTGCGCGTCGACGCCAACGGGGCCTGGGAGGTCGGCGAGGCCGTACGGCGGCTCAAGCGGTTGGACCGTTTCGATCTGGAGTACGCCGAGCAGCCGTGCGCCACGCTGGAGGAGCTGGCGGCGGTGCGGCGGGCCTGCGACGTCCCGATCGCGGCCGACGAGTCGATCCGCAGGGCCGAGGACCCGCTGCGGGTGCGGGCGGCAGAGGCCGCCGACATCGCGGTGGTCAAGGTGCAGCCGCTGGGCGGGGTGCGCGAGGCGCTGCGCGTGGTGGAGGCGTGCGGGCTGCCCGCCGTGGTCTCCAGCGCGGTGGAGACGTCCGTGGGGCTGGCCGCCGGGCTGGCGCTGGCCGCGGCGTTGCCGGCGTTGCCGTACGCGTGCGGGCTCGGCACGATGTCGTTGCTGTCGGGAGACGTCGTGGACGACTCGCTGGTGCCGGTGGACGGCCGGCTGAAGGTCCGGCGCCCTCCGGTGAATTTTCAGCATTTGTCGGCATTTGAGATTGAATCTCCCCAGTGGCTTCGCCGGATGCAGGAGGCGTCACGTTGAACCCCGCTACCGCGCTGGCCACAGTGCTCGTCGATGAGCTGGTGCGCTGCGGCCTGACCGACGTGGTGATGGCCCCCGGCTCCCGCTCGGCCCCGCTGGCGCTGGCCCTGCACGCCGAGTCCCGGGTGCGCCTGCACGTGCGCATCGACGAGCGCTCGGCCTCGTTCCTGGCCCTCGGCCTGGCCAAACGCTCCGAGCGGCCGGTCGCGCTGATCTGCTCCTCCGGCACCGCCACCGCCAACTTCCACCCCGCCGTGATCGAGGCCGCCGAGTCCGGCGTCCCGCTGCTGGTGCTCACCGCCGACCGCCCGCCCGAGCTGCGCGGCACCGGCGCCAACCAGACGATCGACCAGGTCAAGCTGTACGGCGCCGCGACCCGCTGGTTCGCCGAGGTCGGCGTGCCCGAGGAGCGTCCCGGGCAGGTCGCGTACTGGCGCTCGCTGGCCTGCCGCGCCTACCAGCGCGCCGCCGGCGCGGGCAACCCGGGCCCGGTGCACCTCAACCTGGCCTTCAGGGAGCCGCTGATCCCCGACGGCGACACCGGCTGGTGCGAGCCGCTCGGCCTCGGCACCGGCGCGCCGTGGGTGCGCACCAGGGTCGCGCCGCCGCCGGTCGCCCTGCACCTGCCGCCCACCCGGCGCGGCGTCCTGGTGGTCGGCGACGGCGCCGCCAACGTGCGCCGCTACGTGGCGGCGGCGGGCATGGCCGGCTGGCCGGTGTTGTCGGAGCCGAACGGCGGCGGACGCTACGGCGACCACGCCATCTCCACCTACCACCACCTGCTGAGCGTCCCGGAGTTCGCCGACGCCCACCAGCCCGACGTGGTGGTCACGCTGGGCCGTCCGGGGCTGTCACGGCCGCTGCTGTCGTGGTTGCGCCGGGCGGGCGAGCACATCGTGGTGGCGCCCGACCTCGACCGCTGGCCCGACCCGACCCGCTCGGCCACGCAGGTGGCCCAGGCCGTGGAGATCCCGGTCGCCTCCGGCGACGACTCCTGGCTGCACGCCTGGCGGCAGGCCGACCGGGCGGTCAGGGCGGCGACGGACGAGGTGCTGGACCTCTCGGGCACCAGCGAGCCGCGCCTGGCCAGGGACCTGGTGGACGCCCTGCCCAACGGGGCGCTGCTGTTCTGCGGGTCCTCCATGCCCATCCGCGACCTGGACCAGGCGATGCGCCCCCGGCGCGGCATCCGGCTGATGGCCAACCGGGGCGCCTCCGGGATCGACGGGCTGGTGTCCTCGGCCATGGGGGCGGCGCTGGCGCACAACGGGCCCTCCTTCGCGCTGCTCGGCGACCTGTCGTTCCTGCACGACCAGAACGGGCTCATCCTCGGGCCCCGCGAGCCCCGGCCCGACCTGTGTGTCGTGGTGGTCAACAACGACGGGGGCGGCATCTTCTCGCTGCTGCCCCAGGCGGCGGTGCGTGATCCGTTCGAGCGGGTCTTCGGCACGCCGCACGGGGTGGACCTGGGCTATGTGGCGGCGGCGACGGGGACGCCGTACACGCTGCTCGGCGACGTCTCCGACCTGCCCAAGGCGCTGCGGGGGGAGGGGCCGCGGGTGGTGGAGGTGCGTACGGAGCGCGAGGAGAACGTGCTGGTGCACGCCCGCCTGCGCGACGCGGCCGAGGAGGCCGTGCGCGCCTGCCTCGCGGGCTAGCGACCCCTTTCAGCCCTTCAGCACGTCCAGGAGGCGGTTGAGCGGGCTGTCGAGGCCGTAGCGGTCGGCCAGGCGGACGAGCGCCTCGGGGTCGCGCGGCTTGGCGGGCAGCGCCAGGTCGGCGTCGGGCAGCGGGGCGTCGGGGGCCACCTTGACCACGGCGGGGGCCGCGTTCAGGTAGTCGCGGGCCGCCGTCAGCTTGGTGCGGCTGCCCGCGGGGAAACCCTCGGTGACGCCCGCGTCGAGCGCTTCGAGCAGGGCGGGGAGCGAGCCGAACCGGGTGATCAGGGCGGCGGCGGTCTTCTCGCCGACGCCGGGCACGCCGGGCAGGCCGTCGCTGGGGTCGCCGCGCAGGGTCGCGAAGTCGGCGTAGCCGCGCCCCGGCACGCCGTACTTGGCCGTGACCCACGCCTCGTCCACGATCTGCAGGTTGCGGATGCCGCGCACGGTGTACAGGACGCGCACCGGGCGGGCGTCGTCGACGAGCTGGAACAGGTCGCGGTCGCCGGTCACGATGTCCACGGCGCCCGTGGCCTGATGGGTCAAGGTGCCGATCACGTCGTCGGCCTCGTAGCCGGGCGACTCCAGGCGGGCGATGCCGAGCGCGTCCAGAACGTCCTGGATGACGGCGATCTGCGGCACGAGCGCGTCCGGCACCTCCTCGGTGTCGCCGTGGGCGACCCGATGCGCCTTGTACGTGGGGATCGCCGCCACCCGGAAGGCGGGCCGCCAGTCGGCGTCCATGGTGGCCGCGAGCGCCGTGGGGGAGTGCTTGCGCACGAGGGTCGCGATCATGTCGATCAGGCCGCGCACCGCGTTGACGGGCGAGCCGTCCGGCGCCTTGATCGACTCCGGGATGCCGTAGAAGGCACGGAAATAGAGGGACGGAGTGTCCAGAAGCATCAGCACGCGTCTATGGTCGCACTCCTCACCCGGCCCGGCCTCCCCTTACTGCTCCGGAATGCCCACCGCCAGCAGGCAGGCGTCGTCCTCCGGGTTGGGGCCGCCGATGTCGGCGAGCAGGCCGTCCAGCCCGGCGTCCAGGTCGTGGCAGGGAATCCGGCGGGCGGCGGCCAGGGCCAGGTCGAGGCCCACGTCGATGTCGCGGGTGCGCCGCTCCACCAGCCCGTCGGTGAACATCAGCAGCAGGTCGCCCGGTTGCAGCCGGGTGGTGGCCAGCTCGTACGGGCTGCCGGACGCGGCCCCCAGCAGCACCCCCCTGGGCTGGGCGAGCTGGCTGGCCACGCCGTCGCGCACCAGGATGGGCGACAGGTTGCCCGCCTGGCTCCAGGCGAACACCCGGGTCCCCGGGTCCAGGTGGCCGATGATCGCGGTCGCGGTGGTGTCCTTGAGCTGGTGCAGGACGAGCTCGTTCAGCCAGTCCAGCAGGCGGCCCGCGGCCTGCCCCGTCATGGTCAGGCCGACCAGGGCGTGGCGGAGCTGGGCCATGCGGGAGATCGCGGGCAGCCCGTGGCCGGAGACGTCGCCGATGGCCAGCAGCAGGCGGCCGTCCGGCGTCGCGGCGGCCTCGAACCAGTCGCCGCCCAGGTTGGCGGTCTTCTCGGCGGGCACGTACCGCACCGCGATCCTGGCCTGTGGCAGGTCGAGGCAGCCGACCGGCTCGGGCAGGATCGCCTCGCGCAGGGCGAGCATCACGTGGCGGTCCTCGGCGGCCCGCTCGCGGGCCTCCAGGAGCTGGCGGCGCGACTCCGACACCATGCGCTCGGCGCGGCGGCGGCCGGTGATGTCCTGGATGACGCCGTGCATGCCGATGATCCCGCCGGGTCCCGCCAGGGGTTCGAGCACGACCCGCAGGTCGCGCAGGTCGCCCGAGCAGGGGCCGCGGCGGATGCGGAACTCGGCCTGCACCGGCTCGACGCCCTGCATCACCGACCAGAGCAGGCGGTCGAGCGCGGCCGTGTCGCACTGCTCGACGTGCTCGGCCAGGTCGGGCAGGGCGATCGGGCCCTCGCCCGGGTCGCGGCCGAAGATGGTGTACACCTGGTCCGACCAGATCGTCTCGCCGGTGTGCAGGTGCCACTCCGCCCAGCCCATGTTGCCGAGACGCTGGGCGTGCGCCAGCCGCACGGCGAACATCTCGGTGTCGCTCTCGTGCCCGAGCAGCTCGGCAGCGCCTATGAGGTCGACCATTTCTCACTCTCGGCCGCAATGGAATCCGACAATTGGCCCCACACTACGTGATCGATCGTGAACGGTGTGTAGTGGGGGCTTGGTGCGTGGTGAGACCTTTTCGCGGATTTTTACAACCGGCCGCCGGAGTAGATTGTGCCTGTGACGTCCTCAGACCTGTATCCCGTGTCCCGTCTCGCCGCCGTCCAGGAGGCCACCGGCAAGGCCGGCCTCGACGCCCTGTTGCTCACGCCCGGCCCCGATCTGCGTTACGTCAGCGGCTACGACGCCAAGGCCATGGAGCGGCTGACGTGCCTCGTGGTGCCGGCCTCGGGCGAGGCGTACATGATGGTGCCCCGCCTGGAGCTGCCCGCCGCGCAGGCCTCGCCCGCCTCCCGGCTGGGGCTGGAGTTCGTGGCCTGGGACGAGACCGACGATCCGTACGCGATCGCCGCGCGGCGGCTCGGCAAGGTGGCCAGGGTGGGATTGGCCGACCGGATGTGGGCCATGTACTCGCTGCGTTTCCGCGAGGTGCTGCCCGGGGCCGAGGAGGTGCTGGCCGGCAGCGTGCTGCGGGAGTTGCGGATGCGCAAGTCGCCCGCCGAGGTCGCGGCGCTGCGTGAGGCGGGGCAGGCCATCGACTCCGTGCACCGGCAGGTGCCCGGGTTCCTGCGGGCCGGGCGCACCGAGCGCGAGGTGGCCAGGGACATCACCGAGGCGATCCTGGCCTCCGGGCACGAGACCGTCGACTTCGTGATCGTCGCCTCCGGGCCCAACGGCGCCAGCCCGCACCACGACGTGTCCGACCGGGTCATCCGGGCGGGGGAGCCGGTCGTGGTCGATATCGGCGGGCAACTGCACAACGGCTACTGCTCCGACTCCACGCGCACCTACAGCGTGGGCGAGCCGCCGGCCGAGTTCGCGGCCTACTACGAGGTGCTGCGCCGCGCCCAGGAGGCGGCCTGCGAGGCCGTACGGCCCGGGGTCTCGTGCGAGTCGATCGACGCCGCCGCGCGCGACCTGATCGCCGAGGCCGGGTACGGCGAGCACTTCATCCACAGGACCGGGCACGGGATCGGGATCGAGACGCACGAGGAGCCCTACATCGTGGCCGGCAACGGCGAGCCGATGGAGCCCGGGTTCGCCTTCTCCGTGGAGCCGGGCATCTACCTGCCCGGCCGGCACGGGGCCAGGATCGAGGACATCGTGGTGTGCGCCGAGAACGGCGGCGAACGGCTCAACGACACGCCGCGCGAACTGGTGGCCGTCTGACCGGAAAGGCGTCGCGAAAGGCCGGGCGCGAGTGGCACGCGCCTCTGTGGCACAGTCGCTGACATGTTCGCTGAGATCACCCACGCCACCAGGCCCGGTTCCGAACGCCCCAACGAGGACCTGGTGATCGCCGGGCCGTCGTGGATCGTCGTGCTGGACGGGGCCACGGCGGCGGCCGGGGTGGACAGCGGGTGCGTGCACGACGTGGCCTGGCTGGTGGGGCGGCTCGGCGGCGCGCTGGCCGCCCGGCTGGCCGCCGACGGCGGGGTCCCGCTGGCGCGGGTCCTGGAGTCGGCCATCGAGGAGACCGGGGCGGCGCACGCGGGCGCCTGCGACCTGCGCAACCCCGACTCGCCGTCGGCGACGGTGGCCATGGTGCGCTTCCGCGGGCGGCTGGAGTACCTCGTGCTGGGGGACTCGCCGGTGGTGTTCTCGCTGGCCGGCGGGCAGGCGCGGGTGGTGAGCGACGAGCGGCTGGAGCGGCTGCCCGGCGGGCGGCCGTACAGCCTGGAGCTGGTGCGGCGGATGCGCAACGCGCCCGGCGGGTTCTGGGTGGCGGGGGCGCGGCCCGAGGCCGCGCGGGAGAGCGTGACCGGTGAGCTGGACGGCGGCGCGGCGCGCGGCGTCGGGGTGTTCACCGACGGGGTGGCGCGGCTGGCCGACTGGTACGGGTGGAGCTGGGAGTCCGTGCTCGCCGTGCTGGCGGACAGCGGGCCCGGGGCGGTGATCGGGGCCGTACGGGAGCTGGAGGCGGCACGCGGGCCCGTGTGGGGCAAGCGGCACGACGACGCCACCGCCGTCTGGGGGCGCCTGCCGTCCTGAGTCCGGGTCCACCGGGTTTGAGGTGTATCAAGCACCGGCTCCGTGGCTCTGGTCTTTGCGAGGGCGGCGGAGGGAGTGCGCATGTTCGTCGGCAGGACGGCGGAGGTCGCCTTGCTCCGCGCGGAGCTGCGCGCGGCGGGTTGCGGATCCGTCAGGAGGGCCGTCGTCGAAGGCCCTGAAGGCATCGGCAAGACCGCGTTCGTCCATCACGCGCTCATCGACCACACGCCGGGCGGGGAGGCCGGCGTGCGGGTGCTGGTCGTCAGTGGGGAGGAGAGCGAGCGGGAGCTCCGGCTCGGCGTCGTACGGCAGCTCCTGGAAGCGCTCGCCCTGCTGGACCTGGGGGAGACACCGGTGGACGTGGGGGAGGCGCCGGCGCTCGCGGCGGATGAGGGGATAGCGGGGGACGGGCTGGCGGGGGACGCGGGCGGGCGGCCGACAGGGGTGGCGGCCGCCCGGCCCGCGGTGGGCGTGCTGTCGGGGGCGGCTGCCCGGCCCGGGAGAGTCTGGCCGACGGGGGCGGCCGATCCTTGCGCGGCGGGGCAGGCGGTGTGCGAGCTCGTCGCCCGCCTGTCGGCGCGGCAGACCCTCGCCGTGGTCGTCGATGACGCGCAGTGGGTGGACCGGCCGTCGTTGTGCGCGCTGAGCTACGTGCTGCGGCACCTGCGGGCGGGGCGCGTGCTCGTCCTGGTCGCCTGCCGCGACCTCGGCGACCCGGCGCTGCCCGAGGGGCTGCGGCGGCTGCTCACCGGCGAGGGCACGCTCGTGCTCGCGCTCGACGGTCTCAGCGCGGCCGACCTGGCCGAGCTGTCCGCAGGTCACGGGGGCAGGGCGCGGGAGTGCAGGCTCGGCGGGGCGAGTGCCGCGCGGTTGCGCGAGCACACCCTCGGCAACCCGCTGCACGCTCGCGCCCTCCTGACCACTCTCACCCCGGCGCTCCTGGACGACCCGGGCGCGCGTCTGCCGGCGCCGGGAACGTACCTGCGTTCCTTCAACCGCCGCATGTACGCCTGCGCCCCCACGACCCGGCGGCTCGTCGAGGCCTGTGCCGTCCTGGGCGGTCGCTGCCCGCTGCACGCGGCGGCGACTGTGGCCACGGGGATCGGCGAGCCGTTGGACACCCTGGAGGAGGCCGTCACGGCCGGGCTGCTGCGCGAGCTGCCCGGCCGCCTGATCGACTTCCCCGATCCGCTGGCCAGGGCCGCCGCCTACGGGGGGATCGGCGCGGGCGCGCGGGCACGGCTGCACCTGGCCGCCGCGCGGCTGGCCGACGACGGCGCCGCCACCGCCGACGACGGCGCGGCGCTGCGGCATCGGGCCGCCGCGGCCGGCGGGCCCGACGAGCCGCTGGCCGAGGAGCTGGCGGGCTTCGCGGCCAAGGCCGCGCAACACGGGCTGTGGCAGGAGGCCGCCGCTCACCTGGAGCTGGCCGCCGGGCTCACCGAGTCTGCGGCGCGCCGCGACGAGCTGCGCACGGCCGTGCTGGAGCACGTCCTCATCGGGGGCGACGTGCTGCGCGCCGCCGAGCTCGCCGCCGCGCGCAACGCCGACCCGCGCCCGGTACGCCGGTACGTGCTGGGACGCCTCGCGCTGGCGGACGGACGCTTCGACGAGGCGTCCGAGCTGCTGGCCGAGGCGTGGCGGCACACGGAGCCCGGATTCGCCGCGGACGTGGCGGAGCAGCTCGCATGGCTGCATCTGGTCACGGGGGACCACGCGGAGGCGGCGAACTGGGCCCGCCTGGCGATCGAACAGCCCATCCAGGGCCCGGTCGCCAGGCCCTATGACGTGCTGGCGCTGGGCGGGGCACCCGGCGCCGGCGCGCCGCCCGGCAGCCTCGCCGAGGCCGTGGCGTATCTGGCGCGCGATGAGGCGGGTCAGGCATGCGCCCTGCTCAAGCGGGCCGCGAGCGCCGCAGGCGCGGCGGGGCTGCCGCACCACCGGTTGCCGCATCACCGGCTGCTGGCCACCGCGCTGCTGGCCGTCGCGGAACACGGCCTGGCGCGCTGGGACGAGGCCGTGGCCTCCGCGGAGGGCGCCCTCGCCGAGGCGGTGGCGCTCGGGCAGCGGTGGCTGCTGCCGTGCCTGGAGGCGGCCTGCGTGGCGCCGCTGGCCGCCAGGGGCGATCACGAACGTGCCCTCGCCCACGCGATGGCCGCGGGAGCGGCGGCCCGCCGCATGCGGCACGCGATGGGGGAGCGGCAGGCGGACCTCGCCATGGCCCTGCTCGGCACGGGCGACCTTCCGGACGCCCGTGCCGGGCGGTGGGGCGGGTTCGTACCCGATCCACGTCCCGCGCACATCGAGGCGCTGGTCGCCGACGGGCGGCTGGAGGAGGCCGAGCGAGCCCTGACCGCCTACGACCGGGACAACTCCACGACGTCCGCCGAGCCTGCGACATGTGATGGGCCTGCGACTTGTGACGGGGCTGTGGGGCCTGCTTGTGACAGGGATGGCGTGTTCGGCGCGGACGTGGCGTGGGGCGGGCCGGGGCGGCGGGCCGAGCGGATCAGGCTGGGCGCGCTGCTGCTGGCGGCCAGGAACGTTCCAGGGCGGGCCGAGGAAGGGTTCGGGCGGGCGCTCTCGCTGGTCGAGGCGGGGGTGTGCCCGCTGGAGGAGGCGCGGGTGCTGCTGGACCTGGGCCGGTTGCTGCGGCGTACCGGACGGCGTAAGGCCGCGGCGGAGCGGCTCGGGGCGGCGCGCGCGATCTTCGCGCGGCTGGGGGCGCGCCCGCTGGTGGAGCGGTGCGCCCACGAGCTGGAGGCGTGCGGGCTGGAGCCGCCCGCCACCGTACGGCTCGGCCTCACCCCGCAGGAGCTGAGCACGGCCACGCTGGTGGCCGGCGGCCTGACCAACCGCCAGATCGCCCGCGAACTGCTGATCAGCGTCAAGACCGTCGAGTACCACATCGGCAAGATCTACACCAAGCTCGGCATCAGCTCCCGGGTGGCACTGGCCGCCAAGCTCGCCGCATGAGACAGGAACGGCGGGGAGGTCCCGGACACGGGGCGTCGGGGAGGCTGGGTGGTCCGGGACGCGGGGTGCCCGCGACGACGGGAGGTCGGGGACGCGGGGAGGTGTCGTCGCGGGCATGGGAGCGGGCCGATCGGACACGAGGGTGATGCCTTGATCGGCAGCAGGCGATCATGAAACAATTTCCCTCAGGTGTGTATCCGGAAAGTGGGGGTCCTCGCCGATGATCCGCGAGCCGATCGAGTGGCCCTAGGATGCCGGACGACGAGCTGAACCAGGCGTTCGAGCTCGGCAGGACGTGCGCGCTGGCCGCGGAGTGCGGCAGGGACCTGCGGTTGTGCGCGCAGATGTACACCGGCCTGTTCCCCGCGCCGGCCTTCACCGCCGACCTGTTCGGCTCCCTGACCCTGGCCACCGCCTTCAGCGCCCCCTGGGCTCGCGCGGACCGGCTGAAGGTGACCAACCGCGCCGCCCTGTGGGTCATGGCCGTGGACCGGCTCGTCGATCGCGCCGCGACCACCCGCGAGCAGGTCAACCGCCTGGCCGCGGAGTGCGTCTCCGTCGCGGAGGGGTCGGTGCCCCGTTCGGCGGTGACCCGCTTCCTGGCCGACCTGCGCGATGAGCTGGCCACGGTCAAGGGGTTCGGGGAACTGCGGGAGATCTGGCTCGACCAGCTCGTGGTGACGCTGGCGGGCATGGCCAGGGCCTGGGTGTGGCGGGACACGCACACCGTGCCCACGCTGGCCCGCTACGTCGAGAACGCCGACAGCCGCGGCTCCTGCTTCGTGGACCTGTCGCACTGGATCTACACCGCCGACGACTGGGCCAAGGCCCATCTGGAGGAGCTGCGCGGCGTCAGCCGGCAGGTGCAGCGCTACCTGCACGTGCTCGGCGATCTGGCCTCCTACCGCCGGGACCTGAGCTGGGGCGACCTCAACGCGCTGGCGCTGGGCGTCGATCCCGCCGAGGTGACGGCGGTGATGGCGGAGCTGGCGCGTGAGGCCCGCCTCCTCATCGACCCGGTACGCGAGCACAGCCCCCGCACCGCCACCTACCTGCACAGACAGCTCGGTTTCAACGCCGGTTTCGCCGGAATTTCGGACTACCAGCCCGTCACCTAATGGGCTCGTCTGAATCCATGACAGACAAACTTGACTCTTGCCTTGTTAGATGAGCGAAAAACGTGGCTTGAGACGACAAACCGTGACATTTTGTTTCTTGTAAAAGATTGCGGCTTGAGTGGAAAATGTGGCGTTGCTAGGGTGTCTCGTTGCCAGGCATGTGGACCCGCCAACTCGAGCGCGCCTTGACAGGTACCACTGACCACGGCACCTCAGGGGCGGGGTCGCGCATGCGCGGGATAAGTACGGGCGGTGCTGGATGGAATTCGGTCGCATAGACCGTTGGCGGCTGCCGACAGCGATCAAGATCTTGATCGCTGGGGGATTCGGCGCGGGCAAGACCACCATGGTCGGCGCCGTTTCGGAAACCCGGCCTCTCCGTACGGAAGAGGCGCTCACCCAGGCGGGCACCGACATCGACGACCTGTCAGGCGTCGAGCGCAAGCTCACCACCACCGTGGCCATGGATTTCGGCCGCATCACGATCCGCAACGACTACATGCTCTACCTCTTCGGCACCCCGGGCCAGGACCGGTTCTGGTTCGTCTGGGACGAACTGGCCATGGGCGCGCTCGGCGCGGTGGTGCTGGCCGACACCCGCCGCCTGGACGACTGCTTCCCTTCCGTCGACTACTTCGAGAAGCGCGAGCAGCCGTTCGTCGTGGCCCTGAACTGCTTCGACGGCATCTCGCCCTTCACCGTCGGCGAGGTCCGCTCCGCCCTCGGCCTGGAGGCGGACATCCCGATCGTGCGCTGCGACGCCCGCCGCCGCGACTCCGGCAGGGAGGTTCTCATCACGCTCGTCGAGCACGCCATGCGCAGGGGAGCCAGCCCAGTCGGAACCATGTCTTGACATCCCCTCAGCCCCGAGGGACTGAGATTCCTGGGTCGCCCCAGGTGGTTCGCGGTTCACGGCCCCGGCCACTGCCTGGAGGGCTCCCCGCGCTGCGACCCCATGCCCTGGGGCCGTCCAGCACGCCGTCTTGGTTATCGACGACACGCTGACCTTGGCCGATCGGAGCGGCGCAAGCTGGTCGTTCCTCTTTTGTCGTCAACGGTGAAGCATTCCGGGTGGGTCAAGGTGACCATGACCGGCTACCTTTGACCGATGGAGGAGATCGACCGCCGGATCGTCACGCTGCTGGCCCGCGACGGACGCATGAGTTTCACCGACCTGGCCAGGGAGACGGGATTGTCCGTCTCGGCGGTCCACCAGCGCGTACGCCGGCTGGAGAAGCGGGGGGTCGTCCGTGGATACGCCGCGATCATCGACCATGACGCGGTGGGGCTGCCGCTGACCGCGTTCGTGTCGATCAAGCCGATCGACCCGGCCGCGCCCGACGACGCGCCCGAGCGGCTGGCCCATCTGAGCGCCATCGAGGCGTGTCACAGCGTGGCCGGCGACGAGAGCTACATCCTTAAGGTACGGGTGGCCTCGCCGGTGGCGCTGGAGGACCTGCTGCAGCAGATCAGGGCCTCGGCCAACGTCTCCACCCGCACCACAGTCGTGCTGAGCACCCCTTACGAGCACCGCGCCCCCAGCGTGGCCCCCGACCTGACCGCCGAACCCGCCACCGCCTCCGACGGCTCCTCCTGAGCGCGCGACGGGCAACGGGCCGCGCGGCGTGTCAGCGGCTCACGTGACGGGCAACGCGCCGCGCGGGGCAACGGGCCGCGCGGCGGGCGAGCGGCGCATGTGATGGGCAACGCGCCGCGCGGGGCAACGCCGCGCGGCGGGCGAGCGGCTCACGTGGCGGGCGAGCGGTTCACGATGGCACGGTTGAGCCGAACACCTCTTCCCGCACGGCCGTGAGGGCCAGGTCGAGGCCGCCGGCCAGGACCGGGTTGCCCTCGACGCTCGACAGCCTGACCGGCGGCCGGGGGATGGTGAGCCCGTGCAGTTCCTCCTCGACCAGCTCACGCAGCGTCTCGCCGCCCGACAGCGCGACGCCGCCGGTCAGCACGATCAGCGCGGGATCGACGACGGAGGTGATGGCGGCCAGGCCCACCGCCAGCCGGGCGGCGACCTCGCGCAGCCCCGCCCTGGCGTCCTCCGCCTTCCGCCCGCCGCCCGAAGCCGCGCGTACGGCACTCGCGACACCCCGCCGGAAGTCGGCGCCGCGCACCCCATAAGAGCGCAGCACCGCCAGCACGGCCTCCCCGCCGGTCAGCGCCTGATAGCCGTGCCCGCCGGCGTAACGACCACGCTCAAGGGGCACGCCAGGGGCGGACGCGTCCCTCACCTCGCGGGCGCCGGGCGCGGGAGCGTCCCTCGCTTCGCGGGCGGTGGGTGCGGGAGCGTCCCTCGCTTCGCGCGCGGCGGGTGGGGGAGCGTCCCTCACCTCGCGGGCGGTGGGTGCGCCGGGGGTGGGCATGTAGCCCACCTCGCCGGCCCCGCCCGTGGCGCCCCGGTGCATGCGGCCGCCCAGCACGATGGCCGAGCCGATGCCCTGGTCGGCCCAGAGCAGCACGAAGTCCTCGCAGCCGCGCGCCGCCCCGTGTGCCCGCTCGGCCACCGCGACCAGGTTGACGTTGTTCTCCACGTCCACGGGCACGCCGAGGCCGGCGCTGAGCGCGGGCACGAGGTCGGGGATCTGCCAGCCGGGCACGTCCTCGTCGGCGGCGTACCCGAGCCTGCCGGTGGACGGATCGATCGCGGCCTGCACGCCGATCACGACCCTGCGCAGCCCGTCCGGCGGGTTCGCGCCGCGCAGTGCGGCGGTCAGCCGGTCCACCAGCGTGCCGCGCGGCCGGCGCGGGGTCGGCAGCGTGTGCCCGCCCACGATCGTGCCGGTGATGTCGGCCACCTCGACCTCGATCCTGGCGGGGGTGACGTCGATCGCGGCCACGTACGCCACGGCCGGGTTGATCCGGTACACCTCGGCCGTACGGCCCGGCATGCCTTCCCTGACGCCGTCCAGCACGACCAGCCCCGCCTGCTGCAAACGGAGCAGGAGTTGTGAGGCCGTAGGCTTGGACAGCCCGGTGAGCGCGCCGATCTGGGGGCGGGTCAGGGGACCCCGCTCGATGAGGGCCCGCAGGGCGGCGCGATCATTGATGGCGCGTAGCAGACTGGGTGTCCCCGGTACCAAGCCGCCCACGGCGCCTCCCCTGCCTCCCCGTTAGGAAACTTTCCTAACTAAAGATTAAAAACGCCCGCGGCGGCGGTCAAGGGACGCGACCAAGACGTAACCCGGCGCGGGGAGGGAAAGTGATGGGAGTGCCTCTACAGGCGTGCTAATGTCGTCGTTTGTCGTAACAACAAGCAGAATGGCCCGGAGTGTCCCATTAACCACATTAACGGTCAGGCGGCAACTCGTCAAACCGAGCTCGCCAAGGAGCAGGCGTACGTCACCCGCCTGTACGAGCGCCTCGACACGCTGCGTGAGCGTACCCAACGACAGCTCAAGGAGGTGCTGGCGTCGGGCGCGGTCGGCACGATGCAGAACAGGTCGGAGCGCGACACGTTCGCCGAGATGTACGCCACCCGCCTCGCGCGGCTCTGGGCGGTCGAGCGCGGCCTGGTTTTCGGACGGCTGGATCACCAGGAGGAGGGGCGGCTGTACATCGGCAAGCTCGGCCTGACCGACGACGAGCAGCTGCGCCTGCTCATCGACTGGCGGGCGCCGGTGGCGCAGCCGTTCTACCGCGCCACCCCCAACGCCCCGATGGGCGTCACCAGGCGCCGTCACCTGCAGACCAAGGGCCGCGCCGTGGTGGGCGTCGACGACGACCTGCTCGACCTCGACTCGCTCACCGACGACGACCGCGCCACGCTCAACGGCGAGGCCGCGCTGCTGGCCGCGCTCGACGAGAAGCGCACGGGCCGCATGCGCGACATCGTCGCCACCATCCAGTCCGAGCAGGACCGCGTCATCCGCAGCGACCTGAACGGCGTGCTGGTCGTGCAGGGCGGCCCCGGCACCGGCAAGACGGTCGTGGCGCTGCACCGGGCCGCGTACCTGCTCTACACCCACCGCGAGCGGCTCGAACGGCGCGGCGTGCTCATCCTCGGGCCCAACCTCACCTTCCTGCGCTACATCGAGCAGGTCCTGCCCTCGCTCGGCGAGACCGACGTGCTGCTGTCCACGGTCGGCGAGCTCTACCCCGGGCTGACGGCCACCGCCAGGGACCGGCCCGAGGTCGCCGCGCTCAAGGGCGACGCGCGCATGGCCGAGGTGCTCGCCAAGGCCGTACGCGACCGGCAGCGCGTGCCGCGCCAGCCGATCGAGCTGACCATCGGCCGCCTGACGCTCACCATCGACCGCTCCATGCTGGAGGCCGCCAAGAACAAGGCCACCCGCTCGCGCCGCCCCCACAACCAGGCCCGCGCCGTGTTCGTCAGGTCGCTGCTGAACGCGCTGGCCAGGCAGCAGGCCCGCAAGATCGGCAAGGGGCTCATGGACGAGGAGGACCTCGCCGACCTGCGCGAGGACCTGCGCACCGAGCAGGTGGTCAAGTCCGCGCTCAACCGGCTGTGGCCGTACCTGACGCCGCAGCGGCTGCTGCTCGGCCTGTACGGCTCCGCCGAACGCCTCGGCTACGCCGCCTCCGCCCTGACCCCGCAGGAGCGGGCGTTGCTGCGGCGCGACGGCGGCGAGTGGACCGAGTCCGACGTGCCGCTGCTCGACGAGGCCGCGGAACTGCTCGGCGACATCGACGAGCAGGTGCTGCGCGCCAGCGCGCTGCAGGCGGAGGAGGAGCTGGCCGCCGCCAGGCAGGCCGAGGAGAGCCAGCGCGAGGCCGAACTGGCCTACGCCCGCGAGGTGCTGGAGCTGACGGGCCTGTCGGACGTCATGGAGGCCGAGCGGCTGGCCGAGCGCCAGCGCGGCGAGGGCCCGTACCTGACCACCGCCGAGCGCGCCGCCGCCGACCGCACCTGGGCCTACGGGCACGTGATCGTGGACGAGGCGCAGGAGCTGTCGCCGATGGCCTGGCGGGTGGTCATGCGGCGCTGCCCGACGCGTTCGATGACGATCGTCGGCGACATCGCGCAGACCGGCTCGGCGGCCGGGGCCCGCTCGTGGGAGTCGGTGCTGGACCCGTATGTGGCCGGGCGCTGGCGGCAGGAGCGGCTGACCGTCAATTACCGCACGCCCGTGGAGCTGATGGCGGTGGCCGCCCGCGTGCTGGCCACCATCGACCCCGCGCTGCGGGCCCCCGACTCCGTCCGCGAGCTGGGCGTCGAGCCGTGGGCGGCGCCGCTGCCCGCGCTGCCGGGGCTGGCCAAGGAGGAGGCCGGCGAGGGCGGCAAGGTCGCCGTGGTGGTGCCCGACGAACTGCTGTCCGACCTCGGTACGCGGGTCGCCGCCGCCGTGCCGGGCACCGTGGTCGTCACGCCGGGGACCGGACGCAACGGGGGAGCGCAGGCGCTCGACGCGCCCGTGGCGGTGATGGGCGTGACCGACGCCAAGGGGCTGGAGTTCGACTCGGTCATCGTCGCCGAGCCCGACCTGATCGCCGCCCAGTCGCCACGGGGACCCAGCGACCTGTATGTTGCTCTCACGCGTGCGACGCAGCGGCTCGGGGTCGTCCACGAGCGGCCTCTTTCGCAGGCGCTGCAGGGCTTGCGTGGCCGCTCTCCGGCGGCCGCCAACGGGCTCTGAGCTGCGTCGCGGCGACCGGCCCGACCTGGACTGCCTGCGGAAACTCGATGTTCCCGCTGATCGGGACACGGTTGACATCTGAGGTGGAGTCGGTAGTTTGCTGCGCAGTCCAGCACGGGACTTGGCCGGTTGGCCGTCTCTGACATCGCCGGATCCTGCGTCCGTGACGGAGCGTGACTTCGTCCACACAGCCAGGTGCAGGGCCGTCGGTCCGTCGAGTCGGGGCACCCCAACCGGGCGGGGGGTTGGACCCGGGACGGGTCCGGGAGCCCAGTAGACAACGGAATTCCGAGCTCGCCGCCGACGAGACGGGTCCGGTCCGAAGGGTTTCCGGGCCCTCTTCCCGCTCTCGTGCGTCAAGGGCCGCCATTGCGCCGGGTGGTCCCGTTTCCGTCACGGGATCACCCTGCCGCCCCTTCTCATACGATCTTCTGGTGGTGTGCCGACCTGAGTGCGGCCCCGGGGGCGGTAGCGTTTTCGCTAGCGATGCGTTGCGACGTGGCGAGGAGAACCGGAGTGGTTCAGGATAGAACGGGCACAGGCGGCTCCGCCGTGCCCGCCGGCGCGGTGCCCGCGCCCGATGCCGCCGCGCCCGCGTCCGCAACGGCGCCGGAGTCAGGGCCCGAGCCGGGGGCCGAGGCGGAGGGGGCCTCGCCGCGAGCCCGGGCCGGAGGCGGTCAAGGGGGCGCGGGCGAGGAGCCGGTGGTGGCCGAAGGCGTGGCCGGGCGCGAGACGCGCTGGGTGCTGGCCGCCAGGGTCGTGGCCGCCATGGTCGGCGGGCTGGCGCTGTACACCGCGTTCCCGCCGCTGGACTGGTGGTTGTGCGCCCCGCTGGGCATCGGCCTGATCGCCGGCTCCCTCTACCGGGTCCGCCCCAGGCGGGCAGCCTGGCTCGGATTCCTGGCCGGGATGGTGTTCCTGCTGCCCACCGTCGCCTGGGTGCGCACCATCGGCGACGACGTCTGGCTCATGCTCGTCGTCACGGAAAGCCTCTTCTACGCCGCCATGGCCGCCCTGGTCGCGCTCGTGTCCCGGCTGCCGGCCTGGCCGCTGTGGTTCGGCGGCCTGTGGGTGCTGATGGAGTGGGCGCGCGGGCTGGTGCCCATCGGCGGCTTCCCGTGGGCGCGGGCCGCGTTCAGCCAGGGGGAGTCGCTGTTCACGCCGTACGCCGCGCTCGGCGGCGTGCCACTGGTGTCCTTCGCCGTGGCGCTGTGCGGCGCGCTGGTGGCCCAGGCCGTGCTGACCCGGCGGGTGAGCCTCGCGCGCAGGGCCGTGCCGCTGGCGCTGGCCCTGGCGATCCCGGCGCTGGGGTTCGCCGTGCCCAGGCACGGCGACGAGGGCCGCACGGTCAACATCGGCATCGTGCAGGGCAACGTCCCCGGCCGGGGCATGTACGCGCTCGGCGACGAGCCGGCCGTCGTCCTGCGCAACCACGCCGAGGAGACCAAGCGGCTGGCCAAGGCCGTGCGCGAGGGCAAGGTGCCCAAGCCCGACCTGGTCGTCCTGCCGGAGAACTCCACCGACATCGACCCCTACCGGGACGAGTACGCGCGGCTGACCATCCAGGACTCCGTCCAGGACATCGGCGTGCCCACGCTCGTCGGGGCCGTGGTCTCGATCGGCACCGACGAGCGCGCCACCCGCAGCCTCGTGTGGGACCCGGTGACCGGCGCTGGCGACTACTACGACAAGCAGCGGCTGGTGCCCTTCGGGGAGTACACGCCGTTCAAGGAGATCGTGCTGGCGCTGTGGGAGCGGGCCGGCCTCGTCGGCAGGCAGTCGGTGGCGGGCGACAAGCCGGGCGACCTCAAGCTGGGCCCGGTCACGATCGGCGCGGTCAACTGTTACGAGGTCGCCTACGACGACACCGTGCGCGGCACCGTACGGGCCGGGGGCACCCCGATCGTCGTGCAGACCAACAACGCCTCCTACGCCCTGTCGAACCTCCCGTCGCAACAACTGGCCATGTCCAAGCTGCGCGCCGTCGAGCACAACAGGGCCGTCGTCACCGCCGCCACGACCGGCATCTCGGCATATGTCACGCCGGACGGTAAGGTCTCCTGGCAGACCAGCGAACTGGTCGCGGACAGCAACGTGGTCAAGGTGCCCGTACGCACGAAGGAAACGATCGCCACCAGGGTGGGCGCCCTTCCCGAATGGGCACTGATGATGATGGGAGCGGTGGCCGCGGGAGCCGCCGCATGGGCAGGCAGGCGGCGTGGCGCTCGGATGGCCGATCGGATGAGGAACGACGGATGATGGAGACTCTCGGCCGGGTGCTCGTCGTCGTACCGACCTACAACGAGCACGACAACCTGCCCGCGATCGTCGAACGGGTGCGCGCGGCCGTCCCCGACGCCCACGTGCTCGTGGCCGACGACAACAGCCCCGACGGGACCGGGCAGGTCGCCGACGCTCTCGCCGCCGACGACGACCACGTGCACGTCCTGCACCGGCCGGGCAAGCAGGGCCTCGGCGCCGCCTATATCGCCGGGTTCCGCTGGGGGCTCGACGAGGGCTATGACGTCCTGGTCGAGATGGACGCCGACGGCTCACACCAGCCTGAGGAACTGCCGAAACTGCTGGAGGCGCTGGCCGACGGCGCCGACCTGGCGATCGGCTCGCGCTACGTGCCCGGCGGCAAGGTCGTCAACTGGCCGCAGCGGCGCGAGCTGCTGTCCAAGGGCGCCAACGTCTACACCCGGGTGATGCTGGGCCTGCCCGTGCGCGACGCGACCGCCGGCTTCCGCGCCTACCGCGCCGCCACGCTGGAGAAGGTGGGGCTGTCCGGGGTGGAGTCGCAGGGTTACTGCTTCCAGGTCGATCTGACGCTGCGTACGGCCAGGCACGGGCTGCGGGTGGTGGAGGTGCCGATCACGTTCGTGGAGCGTACGGTGGGCAAGAGCAAGATGAACGGCAAGGTGATGTCCGAGGCGCTGTGGCGGATCGGGATGTGGGGCGTCACCGGCCTGCCCAAGCGGCTGAGGGGCACAAACCGCGATTGACCCGGGAAGCGGGGCGCCTCGCGGGTTCGGGGCGTTTGACGGGGAAATGGGGCGCGTCGCAGGTTGCGGGCGTTTGACCGGGGGCGGAACGTACGGCGGGCTCCGGGCGTTGTTTCTGGTGTAACGCGCACGTGCGAATCGAGGAAACGATGCGGCTCCTGATCTTGCTGGCCGTCCTTGCCGTTCCCGTTCTGGAGATCTGGCTGATCTTCCAGGTCGGGGCGGCGATCGGCGGGTTCCCCACCATCGCGCTGCTCATCGCGGGCAGCCTGCTGGGCGCCTGGCTGGTACGCCGTGAAGGGCGCCGGGCCTGGCGGGCGTTGCAGGACTCGCTGCAGTCGGGCCGCATGCCCGAGCGCGAGCTGGCCGACAGCGGCATCATCCTGGCGGGCGGCACGCTGCTGATGGTGCCGGGGTTCCTCTCCGACGTGGTCGGACTTCTGTGCCTGGTGCCGTTCACCCGGCCGGTGATGCGCCGCCTGGGGTCGTGGTTCTTCGAGCGCCGGATCAAGAAGATGGCCGCCGCGTCCCCGTACGCGGACCTCTTTCCCCCGTCCGGTGGTTTCCCCGGCGCGGGCGGCTTTCCCGGTGCGGACGGGGCGCCCGCCGGCTCCGGCTCCGGCGCCCCGCGCGGTGGTCGCGTGGTGCACGGCGAGGTCATCAGGGAAGAGCAGGACGCGTCATCCGCCCCGCGCGGCACGGAGACCTCACCCGCTCCGCGCGGGGACGCCTGACCGCGTTCGGCGTTCGGCACCCCGTTCGGCACGGCGTTCGGCACGGCGTTCAACACGGTGTTCGGCGTGCTCCTTGAGGCGGGAACGGAAGAAAACCCCCGGGCGTGAGCCCGGGGGTTTCACCGTGAGAGGACGTCAGGCGCTCTTACGACGCTGAGCCCGCAGTACCGCGAGCCGTTCGTTGAGCACCTCTTCAAGATCTTCGATGGACCGCCGCTCCAGAAGCATGTCCCAGTGTGTCCGCGGGGGCTTCGTCTTCTTGGATTCCGGCTGCTCGCCGTCCACGCGCACCGCGGTCGCGCCGCACATGCGGCACTCCCAGGTCGCGGGGATCTCAGCCTCGGCGGCAAGCGGAACCTCGAAGCGATGGCCCTTGGTACAGGTGTAGGACACCTCCTGGCGTGGGGCCAGATCCGTGTTACGGTCGTTCTCGTAGCTGGTTGCCCCGAGCCGGGTGCCACGAAGCGCGCGCTCGCCCATGTTTAAATGCCTCCTACAGGGCCCCCTTGCGTGGGGGGTCTGTCTCCCACGGTGTCTAACGCTTGGTACCGTGATGGGATTCCCAATCGCAGGGTGATCCAATCGCGCTTGAGGCTTCGGTTCTTCGCGCGATCGTCGATTAGGGGCTGGTCCTGCGGTAACGCACCTCACTGGTTGTGGATGCGAATGCGGCGGAACAAAAATCCGGTGACAAACCGTGCTCACGCTTGCCCTTCCGGTGGCGGTGCGCGCCCGGACGGTCGCTGTGCGCGCCCGGCCCGCCCGGGTCGCTCGCCCGACTACACGCGCGCCCGACTACACACGCGCTCACTACAGGCGCGCCCGATCCGCAGGACGGCGGATCGGGCGCGTCCGTTATTCGTGCGGCACTCTCATCCGGACTTCCGGCCGTCGAGGTGGAGGCGCGGCCAGGAGGCCGTGTCCCGCAGGAGCTGCCGGTCGTGCGTGGCCAGCACCACCGCGGCGCCCGTGGCGTCCAGCGCCCGGGTCAGCTCCTCCACCAGGGTCATGGACAGGTGGTTGGTGGGTTCGTCGAGCAGGACGACCTGAGGACGGGCGGCCAGCAGAACAGCCAGGTCCAGCCGCCGCTGCTGCCCGATCGACAGGTCGGCGACCGGCTTGTGCGCCGCCTCGGACGGCAGCAGGCCGAGCTGACCGAGACCGATGGCCTCGGACTCCGCCAGTTCGCCCGAGCTGACCAGCCGGCCCACCGCGGCCTCGTACACCTCGAAGGCCCTGCGCCGCGACGGCTCGGGCGACTCCTGGGAGAGCAGCCCGATCCGTGCCCCCCGCTTGGCCTGTACGGCCCCCGAGTCCGGGGCGAGCCGGCCGGCGAGCACGCGCAGCAGGCTCGACTTGCCCGCGCCGTTCGGCCCGGTGATCACCAGGCGGTCGCCCGAGCGCAGGAGCACCGAGCACGGGTTGTCGAAACGGCCGCTCACCCGTACGTCGTCGGCCCGCAGCAGCGTGACGCCCGGCGGCGCGTCCAGGCGCGGCAGCTGGAAGCGCAGCGGCGGCCTGGGCACGTCGAGCACGTGCGACTCCAGCGCCTCCTGCCGCCGATGCACGGCGCGCACCAGGGCCGGGGCGCGGGTGGCGCGGGTGTGCTTGCCGGTGCCCTTGTCGGGACGCCATCCGGTGGACAGCCGGTTCTGCGCCTCGGACAGGTCCTGGGCCAGGCGCTGGCGTTCGAGCTGCTGGTCGCGGAAGGCGGTCTCCCAGCGTTCCCGTTCGGCGTCGCGGCCCTCGCGGTAGCCCGCGTACCCGCCGCCGTAGGAGCGGGGGCGGCCGTCGCTGGTCGGGTCGAGGTCGAGCACGGTGGTGACCACGTCCGACAGCAGCGCCCGGTCGTGGCTGACCAGCACCACCCCGCCCGGATGCGCGCGCAGCCTGGCGGTGAGGTGGTCGAGGCCGTCTGCGTCGAGATGGTTGGTGGGCTCGTCCAGCAGCAGCAGGTCGTGCCCGGCGCCGAGCAGGCAGGCCAGCCTGATCCGGTAGCGCTGGCCGACGGACAGCTCGGCCAGCGGCCGGTCGCGGTCGCTCACCGCGCCGAGCGCCGCCAGCGAGATGTCGACCCGGCGGTCGGCGTCCCACGCGCCGAGGGACTCCGCGGCCTCCAGCGCGTCGGCGTAGGTCTGGTCGGCCCCCGGACGTTCCTCGGTCAGCGCGAGGGTGGCCGCGTCGAACGCGCGCAGCGCGGCGCGTACCTGGGCCAGCTCGTCGTCGATGAGGTCACCCACGGTGCGGTCGTCGCCGGCGGGCATCTCCTGGTGGGCGATGCCCATCGTGCCCGCACGGTGCACCGTGCCCGAGTCGGGAGCCAGGGTGCCGGCGAGCACCTGCAGCAGCGTGGTCTTGCCGCGGCCGTTCTCGCCGACCACGCCCAGCCGGACGCCGGCCGAGACGGTCACGTCGACGCCGGTCAGTACGGGCCGGCCGCCGCGCGAGAGGTGCAGATCGCTGGCATTGAGATGAGCCCGCGCACGCGCGGGCAGGGTGATGTCGGTGGACATGCTTCCTCCGGAAGGCAGGCTCCGGCGCGCCTCGGCACGGCGACGGCGCGGGCGTGGAACCTGGAAAGTGAGAGACGACGGCGAAGTCGCTCAGCCGCGCCCATCAACGGGCGGGCGAGCCGGCGTCGTCCTCAGAGGAAGTACAAATGCACGCATCCACTGTAGCGGGTGTCTCAGGTGCATCGCTCCGGATTATTGGGGCCTGTTCTGTCGTGGTGCCGATGGATCACCGCGTGGCGACGTCGCGGAGGTCGCCCGTGGCGACGGCGCGGAGTTTGTCGGGGTTGGCGACGCTGTGGATGGCGATGATGCGGCCCCCGGCGTCGAAGTCGAAGGTGAGGGTGGAGACCACCCGGCCCGGCTCCGGTGAACATGATGCCGGGACCGCCGTTGATCTCGATGAGTGCGGCGCTCACGTCGGCGGTCCGCTGGCCGGTGGCGGTCATGTGCAGCCGCGGCCGCTCGACGAAGCGCTCCGCCCGGTTGACCAGCGTCACCTGGACCTGCCCGTTCTCCATGAAACGGGCCGCGAGCTGGATCGCCGCCGCCATGCCCGCATACCCCGCCCCCAGGACGACAACGTGGTGTGTGGCCGTCGTCTCGTGCCGTGCGTTCATCGTTTCCGCCTCTCCCGGTGTACGGCTGTGTGACAACCACGAGATGGGAGCCGCCCGCCCGTTTGTGACACGGGGACGAAGAGGGGGTGGGCCGCCGGGGGCCACGTTCGGCCGGGGCGCTCCTGTATCCTCGGTGCATGCCCACCGACCCGCCAGCAACGATGGGCCAAGATCTGTCGCAGTCCTATCGGGGCCTGCTGACCGAGCGCATCGCCCGCCAGCTTGAGCACGACATCCGTTCCGGCGACGTCAAGCCGGGCGTCAAGCTGCCCTCGGAGCGTGAGCTGGCGGTTCAGTTCGGGGCCAGCCGCAACGTGGTGCGCGAGGTCCTGCGCCGGCTGGAGGCCCAGCACCTCATCGAGGTCGCTCCCGGCAGGGGGTCGTTCGTCAGGGAGCAGTCCTCCCGTCACGCCCGCCACTACGACGCGCTCTACCGGGCGGGCAGGCCCACGGTCCGCCAGCTCATCGAGGCCCGCATACCCCTTGAGGTCGAGATCGTGGGCCTGGCGACCGAGCGTGCCAGTGAGGCGGAGCTGGCGGTGATCGAGCAGGCCAACGTGGCGTTGCTCAAGGCGACGGACGTGGTCGACAAGGCGCACGCCGACCTCGACTTCCACGACGCGATCGCGCAGGCGAGCGGCAACCCGGTGTTGCGGATCATGTTGTCGTCGATCAGCGGCATGATGTTCGAGATGATGCTGCGCTCGCACTCCGACCCGAGCATCGGCGAACCGGGCGTACCGCACCACGCCGAGATCTTCGAGGCGATCGCGGCGCGTGACGCCGGGCGGGCCAGGGAGTACATGCGCGAGCACCTCACGCTGGGCCTGCGCACGTACGGCAAGGACCTCGACGTGAGCGTGGACGTCATGGCCAGGCAGCACATAGAGACGCTGCTGAGCCAGACCACGACCCGCGCCTGACCCACCGCAACCTCCGCGCCTAACCCACCGCAACCTCCGCGCCTAACCCACCGCAACCTCCGCGCCTAACCCGCCTCGTCGCGCGCCTGACCCCTCACAGCCCGGAGTGGTCAGGGTGAAGCGGGGGCTGCTATGGTCCAACTGGTCCTACCAGTTGGACCACAGCTGCGGGGGACGCACGCACAGAAAGCCAGCAATGAGCATGCCCATCACCAGCCACAACCTCTCGCGCCGCGCCTTCGCCAGGCTCGCGGCCGCCACGCTCGGCGGGGCGGCGCTCGCCGGCTGCTCCACCGGCGGCGGCAGGCCCGCTCGGAACACCCCGCTGCGGATCATGGCGCTCAACCACGTCTGGTCCCAGGCCATCGACAAGCACCTGCCCGAGTTCGAGGAGCGGATCGGCCGTCGCGTGTCGATGTCGCTGCTCACCGCGGACCAGCTCGCCAACAGCTACAACGTCAAGCTCAACGCCTCGGCCACCGACATCGACGTGATGATGGTGCGGGCGCTGCAGGAGCAACTGCTCTTCGCGCACAACGACTGGCTGGCCGACCTGACCGGCCTGGTGGAGGGCGACGCCGCCTACAACTGGGCCGACTTCCTCCAGGCGCCGCGCGAACGCTCGATCACCGCCCGCAAGGTGCTGAGCGTGCCGGTGGTGACCGAGCGGCCGGCCCTGTACTACCGCAAGGACCTGGGCGCCGCGCCACGGACGCTCGACGACCTGCTGGAGACGGCGCTGCGGCACACCGACAGGAACCGCGGCTTCTTCGGCTTCGTCGGGCGCGGGCAGCGCGCGGGCGCGGTGAGCATCTGGTCGAGCTTCCTGTACTCCTTCGGCGGCGCGTTCACCCTCGAAGGCCGCTCCGGCATCGGCCGGCCGGAGGCGATCGCGGCCTACGAGTACTACGGCAGGCTGCTGAAACAGGCCGGGCCGCCGGGAGCCACCAACATGAGCCTGGAACAGGCCATGCCGATCTTCGCCCAGGGCAAGGCGGCCTTCTACATCGACGCCGACGCCATCTACAGCAACTTCCTCGACCCGAAGATCTCGACCGTCCGGGAGACCGTCGGCTTCGCGCCGTTCCCGGCCGGGCCCGCGGGCGCGCGGCCGTTCAACATCCCGTCCTGGAGCCTGGGCATCAGCGCCTTCTCGCGGCTGCGCGAGGAGTCGTGGGAGTTCATCCGCTGGGCCTCCGGCCCGGAGATGGTCAAGCGGCTGCAGGCGGAGGGGATCCCGGGGGCCAGGCAGTCGGCCTGGTCGGACGCGAGCACGCTGGCCTCGTTCCCGGCCGAGCTGGCCAAGGCGATGCAGACCCAGGCGCGGACCGGGCTCGGCCTCGACCGGCCCGACGTGCTCCAGGTCGGCCGGGCCCGCGACATCATCGGCCGCCCGCTCGTGGCCGGGATCCTCGGCCAGCCGGTACGGCCGGTGGCGGCCGAGGCCGACGCCGAGTTCGCCGACTTCCTCGTCCGCGACAACCGCCACAGGGAGGGCTGATGTCCGCCACCCGCATCACGCCGGCCATCGGCCACCGGGCCGCACCGGCTACCCGCCACAGGGAGGGCTGATGGCTGCCACCAGGACCGCGCCGGCGATCGGCCGCACCGCAGGGCGCGGGCGGGCGCGCTCGTTCGAGCAGGCCAACCGGCGGCTGCGCTGGATGATGCTCACGCCCGCCCTCGCCTTCGTCGGGTTGATGATCATCTTTCCGCTGGTCTTCACCCTCAACCTCGCCTTCACCGACGCCTTCGGCGCGGTCAACGCCGGCAAGGACTACGTCGGGCTGCGGAACTTCGGCGACGCGCTCACCGACGGCCGCCGCTTCTGGCCCGCCGTCCAGCGCACCGTCCTGTTCACGATCGGCGCAGTCGCCATCGAGACGGTCCTGGGGCTGGCCCTGGCCATGCTCATGCGCAGGCCGTTCCGCGGCATCCGCTGGGTCCGTACCGTGCTCATCATCCCCCTGCTGACCACACCCGTGGCCGTCGGGATCCTCTGGCTGCTCATCCTCGACCCCACCAACGGCATCGCCAACCACCTGCTCACCTCCGTCGGCATCCCGCCGCAGGAGTTCCTCGGCTCGGTGTCGCAGTCGCTGCCGCTGCTCATGCTCATCGACGTGTGGCAGTGGACGCCCATGATGACGCTGCTCCTGCTCGCCGGGCTGTCCACGCTGCCGGAGGAGCCGGAGGAGGCCGCCCACGTGGACGGCGCCGGCGTGTGGCAGCGCTTCCGGTACGTCATCCTGCCGATGCTCCTGCCGACCCTGCTCACCGCCCTCGTGCTGCGCGCCATCGACGCGCTGAAGACCTTCGACATCCTGTACGCCACCAAGGGCCCGGGCGGCGGATCCTCCTTCGAGGTCGAGACCCTCAACGTCTACGCCTACGGCCTCACCTTCGACTACCAGGAGTACGGCCTGGCCTCCGCCGTCCTGGTCCTGTTCACCCTCGCCATCGTCGGTGTCGTGGCCGTGTTGCGGCGCCGTACGGGAAGGAAGTCCGCATGAGCGCCTCCGCGTCCTCCCGGCGGCGGGCTCTGCTCTGGGCCCGCGGCATCGCCATCGTGATCGTGTGCCTGATCTTCGTCCTGCCGATCATCTGGATGTTCGCCGCCGCGTTCAAGACGAACGTCCAGGTCACCGACCCGAGCGTGGGCCTGTTCTTCTCCCCGACGCTGGACAACTTCCGCGGCGTGCTGGCCGACGGCGAGGTGCTCGCCTCGCTGCGCAACTCCCTGATCGTCGGGGTCGTGTCCACCGTGCTGTCCGCGATCATCGCCGTGCCCGCGGCCTGGGCCGTGGGACGTTTCAGGATGCACCGCACAGGCTCCCTCGTGCTCGTGGCGCGCATCATCCCGGCGATCTCGCTGCTCGTCCCCTGGTACTACCTGTTCGCCCAGGCCGGGCTGGTCGGCAGCTACACCGTCCTGGTGCTCAGCCACATGTTCGTGTCCGTGCCGCTGATCCTGTGGATCATGATCGGGTTCTTCGAGGGGCTGCCGATCGAGCTGGAGGAGGCCGCGCGTACCGACGGGCTGACCGTCTTCGGCGCCTTCTGGCGCATCGCGCTGCCGCTCGCCGCGCCGGGCACCACGACCGCGTCCGTGCTGGCGTTCATCTTCAGCTGGAACAACTTCATGTTCGCGCTGATCTTCTCCGACGAGACCACGCAGACCGCGCCCGTGACGCTGTTCAACTTCATCTCCTACGCCAGCACCGACTGGGGCGGCCTGATGGCCGCCGCCACGCTCATGACCGTGCCCGTCGTCATCGTCGCGGTGCTCGGACAGAAGTACCTCGTGGCCGGGCTGACCGCCGGCGCCACCAAGGGCTGACCACCTACCAGAAAGGCCGCTCATGAAGATCGTCGATGCCAAGGTGGTCCTGACCAGCCCTGGCCGCAACTTCGTCACCCTGAAGATCGAGACCGACGAGGGCGTCACCGGGCTCGGCGACGCCACGCTCAACGGGCGCGAGCTCGCGGTGGCCAGCTACCTGCGCGACCACGTCGTCCCGCTGCTGCTTGGCACCGACCCGCACCGCATCGAGGACACCTGGCAGTCCCTGTACCGGGGCGCGTACTGGCGTCGCGGGCCGGTGACCATGGCCGCCATCGCCGCCGTGGACGTCGCGCTCTGGGACATCAAGGCCAAGGTCGCCGGGCTGCCGCTGTACCAGCTCCTCGGCGGCGCGAGCCGCGAGCGCGTACGTACCTACGGGCACGCCAGCGGGCGCGACCTGCCCGAGTTGTTCGACTCCATCCGCGCCCGGCAGGCCGAGGGGTATCCGGCCATCCGCGTGCAGACGGGCGTGCCGGGTCTCAAGCGCGTGTACGGCGTCGACTCCGGCACCGGCGACCGCCCCGTCGTGGAGGACTGGGACACCGACGCCTACCTGCGCACCCTGCCCGGCGTGTTCGACGCCGTACGCCAGGAGTTCGGCCCCGACCTGACCCTGCTGCACGACGCCCACCACCGCCTCACCCCGATCCAGGCGGGCCGGCTGGGCAAGAACCTGGAGCCGTACGACCTGTTCTGGCTGGAGGACTGCACGCCCGCCGAGAACCAGGAGGGGCTGCGGCTCGTCCGGCAGCACACCACCACGCCGCTGGCGATCGGCGAGGTCTTCAACACCGTCTACGACTACCAGACGCTGGTGACGCACCAGCTCATCGACTACGTGCGCTCCGCCGTCACGCACTTCGGCGGCGTGTCGCCGCTGCGCAAGCTGTTCGACTTCGCCGCCCAGCACCAGATCAAGAGCGCCATCCACGGGCCCGAGGACATCTCACCGGTCGGCATGGCCGCCGCGATCCACCTGGACCTCGCGATCCACAACTTCGGCATCCAGGAGTACGCCGGGCACACCCCGCTGACCCATGAGGTGTTCCCGCACGCCTACACCTTCACCGACGGGTACCTGCACCCGGGGGAGGCTCCCGGGCTCGGCATCGGCCTCGATGAGGAGCTGGCGGCGGCGCATCCCTACGATCCGGCGTACCTGCCGATCAACCGGCTCCAGGACGGCACGATCCACGACTGGTGAGGGTCACTCCTTGACGCACCGCTCGCCCACCAGGGTGCCGTTCCAGGAGAAGACGTGCCCGCACAGGTAGGTGCCGGCCTCGGCTCCCACCATGAGCCGGACCGTCACGTCCACGTACCCGCCGCCGCCGCAGCCCCACGCGGTCATCTTGTACGTGTCTCCCGTCGGGGTGAGCTGGCCGGAGAAGCATTCGTGGTCGGCGACCGCGCCGGCGGCAGCGGCCGGCGCGAGCGTCGTCAGCAGCACGGCGCCGAGGGCGATGGGAAGAAGGCGTCTGAGTAACATGCCACCACCGTAGGGAGCCGCGCGGGGACGGCCCAGATGCCGTACGTCATCCGCGTATGTGCGTTTCTCACATCTCTGCCAGGTCGTCGAGGACCTCGGGGGCCAGCCCCAGGGCGGTGGTCATGCCGATGCCGGAGGTGACCGACACCACCCGCACGCCCGCCATGGGGGCGGCGATCAGGAACGGCTCGGGCGCCGAGGCGTACACGCCGCGCCAGCGCTCGCGCACCACCAGCCGGTCGGCGCCCAGCAGGCGCGCCGTCTCCGCCAGGACGTGCCGGTCGAGCGTGTCGTCCCGGAACGGGTCGAACGTGCCGCCGTAGGCGTGGGTGTCGCCGATGGTGAGGTCGCCGTCAGGGCGCTGGGTGAACATCAGGTTCAGGCCGATGCCGACCAGCTCCGGATGTTCGGCGGTCAGGCGGGCGCGCAGCGCGGGCCCGGTGGGGCAGGCGGTGAAGCCGTCGTAACGCAGCAACGAGAAGCCGGTCAGCACGGCGGGATCGACGCGGCGGCCGTGCGGGTCGGCCACCCGCAACATGTGCAGCGCGCAGCGGCGCAGCCCCGCCCGTTCGGCCAGGTCGGGGAAGAGCCGGTCCACGTGATGGCCGATGGCCACGACCACCCGGCCGGCGTCGATCCGGCCGCGACCGGTGATCACCGCGCCAGGCTCGACGAGCCGCGCGGAGGCGGCCCAGTGGAAGCGCACCCCCCGGCGGGCCAGCCAGGCGGCGATGGCGTGCACGGCCTGGCGCGGGTCGACGCGCAGGTCCATGGGCAACCACGCGCCGCCGACCACGCCCGGCCCCACGGGCACACGGTCGGCCACCTCGCGGCCGTCGAGCAGCACGGCCTGGCCGTCGCGGGCCGCGCTGAACTCCTCAAGGACCGCGTACTCGTCGTCGGCTCTGGCCACCACGACGGTGCCGCCGTCGCCGAGCCAGATGCCGGCCTCCTTGGCCAGGTCGAGCCAGGCGGCCCTGGCGGCCGTCGCGTAACGCAGGGCGTCGCCGGACTGGGCGGTGAAACAGCCGTGGCCGAAGTTGCGGACCGAGGCGCCCACGGCCCGCTCGTCCCGTTCGACGACGGCGACGGACAGGCCGCGGCGCACCGCGTCCACCGCGTGGGCGAGTCCCACGATGCCCGCGCCCACGACGACGAGATCGGCCGAGTCGATCGAACTTGTCATGACAAGTACGGTCGCCGGTTGCCCGTCATGGTGTCAACAGTGCCGGAAATGTGTCATTTACTGTTTCCCTGTCCGCCATATTTCCTGGTAGACGGTTTTTCGGAGCGATAGAGCTCCTGTATGGTCAAGTCGCATGGACGGGCCACTTCACGAACGGGTCGCAGCGGATCTGCGCCGCCGGATCAGCTCGGGCGAGCTGCCGGTGGGCGCCGCCGTGCCCTCGGAGTCGCGGTTGTGCGAGCAGTGGGGCGCCTCGCGCGGGCCGATCCGGCAGGCGCTGGCGACGCTGCGCGCCGAAGGGCTGATCGGCGGCGGGCGGGGCAGGCCGCCGGTCGTGCGCAGCCGTACCATGCCGCAGCCGTTCGAGACGTTCCTGTCGTTCTCGCGGTGGGCCGCGCAGATGGGGCGCACGCCAGGGCAGCGCACGCTGGAGATCGCGCGGCGGCCCGCCCCGGCGGAGGCCGCCGACGCGCTGCGGGTGGAGGAAGGCGAGCCGGTCGTGCAGTTGCTGCGCCTGCGGCTGCTGGACGGGGTGCCCGCGATGATCGAACGCACCACGTTCACGTGGGCCGCGGGGCGGTTGCTGTTCGACTTCGACTGTGACCGCGGCTCGGTCTTCGCCTACCTGAGCGGTCGAGGGGTGGATCTGAGCAGGGCCCGGCACGTGATCGACGCGATCGTCGCCGACGAGGGCGACGCCGCGCTGCTGACCGTCGCCGCCGGTTCGGCGCTGCTGCGCGAACGCCGCAGCACCTTCTCCGCAGACGGCGTGCCCGTCGAGTACTCCGACGACCGTTACCGCCCCGACCTCGTCTCCTTCACGATCGACAACGCCCAGCACGCCCACCCCGCCCTGGCCCGCGGCAACCCCGGCGACCCCGCCCGGGCCGCCGGGCCGTGACCTGGCGCGAGAAAGCCCGTACCAACCTTCCGCGAGGAGCTAAGTCATGATCGAACTGGCCGTTCTGGACATCGCCGGCACCACCGTCGAGGAGCACGGCGCCGTCTACGTCGCGCTCGAACAGGCCGTGCGCGCGGCCGGCGGCGCCCCGGACGCCGCCGCCATCCACGCCTGGATGGGCGCCGGCAAGCGTGAGGCGATCACCGCGCTGCTCACCGGCGAGCCCGGTGAGTTCGGTGAGTCCGGTGAGTCCGGCAACCCGACGCCCGCCCCCGAGACCGTGGACGGCGCCTTCGCCGACTTCCGCAAGCGCCTGCACGCCGCCTACGCCGACACGCCGCCCGCGCCGCTGCCCGGCGTGCCGGAGGCGATCACCGCGCTGCGCGCCGCCGGCGTCAAGGTGGCGCTCACCACCGGGTTCGACCGCGAGGTGACCGGGGCGCTGCTGGGCGCGATCGGCTGGGACGACGGTTTCCTCGACGCCGTGGTCTGCATCGACGACGTACGGGCCGGCCGGCCCGCCCCCTACATGATCTTCCGGGCGATGGAGGAGACCGGCGTGCACGACGTCGGCCGGGTCCTCGTCGCCGGCGACACCGTACGCGACCTGCGGGCCGGCACCAACGCGGGCGCGGCCATCGTGGCCGGCGTGCTCACCGGCGGCCAGGACGCCGCCGCGCTCGGCGCCGTCCGGCACACCCACCTGCTGCCCGGCGTGGCCGCCATCCCCGCCCTGCTCGGTCTCGGACGGCGCTGACCGTTCAATTTGAAGGGAACGATCTCCGGTTTTCCCGAACTTTTCGGTCCGTGGCAGGCTCGTACAGAGTGCGACCACCTGTTGAACGGGGAGTGAGATGAAGCCGGCAACCTACCTTCGCGGCGCGGCGGTGATCAGCCTGGCGGCGCTCGGCTGCGCCGTACCCGCATCGACCGCCGGAGCGGCCGAGATCCGGCGACCGCCCGCACTGCCGGATGCCGGGGCCGGCCCGGCCACCTTCGCCTATCTGTGCGTCAACCCCAAGGACCGCGACCTCCTCCCGTCGGGGCCGTGCGACACCTGGCGGGTGGTGACCGCCGACGGCCGTATCTACTCCCTGCCCGACGCGCTGGCCTGGGAGAAGAGCAAGAACCCCGACGAACTGGGCGAGCCGGGCACCTTCGCGATCAGCCCGGACGGTCAGCGGGTGGCCTACCACCGGGCCCGCGACGACCGGGTCGTGGTACGTGACCTGGCCTCGGGGGAGACCCGGACGATCTCCTACCGGGTGCCGCGCGGCTCCGTGGGCTCGCCGTTCACGCTGAGGTTCGTCCGCGACGGAAACACCCTGGTGATCAGCTCCGCCGACCTGGAGCCGGCGGCCGACGTGATCGCTCAGGTGCAGGACGGTACGGCCCGGCGCGTGGCGAAGGGGTGGACGCTGCTGGACATCGACCCGGAGACCGGGCGTCAGACCCTGTACCAGCCGGCGGGGATGGCGAAGCGCGGCGTGTTCCGCACCGTCGAGGGACGGCGCGGCACCACCGCCAAGATCCCGGTCAACGCCGGCAAGCACCTCATCTGGGGCGCGGTCGCCGCGCACGACGGACGGGCCGCCAACCTGGTGCCCAAGGACCCGCCCGCCTGCGGCCCGGACATGACCCCGGTGTGGCTGGCCGTCTTCACCACCGAGACGGGCAAGATGCGCACGGTCAAACCGCGGCTGCCCGCGGACGTGTACAGGGCCGACGTGATCGACTGGCTCGGCCCCGACGAGATCGTCGCGGCGGCGGCCCGGGAGCGTCCCGGCAAGGAGCCGGAGGAGCCCGTCGGCTCGTCCGTCTACGCCATGAACGTCTCCACCGGCGCGTCCCGGCTGATCGCCAAGTTGTCCACCACCGAGCAGGTCTATCTGGACCGCCTGGCCGTGGGCGGCTACACCGCGGCGCAGGGTCCGGTCGCGGCCGGGAAGGCGGCCAAGCCGGCCAAACGCGGCTGCGAGTGACCCGCCGGTGAATTCTCCGGGGCCGGACGAATGTCGCAGGGAACACTCACGTCCTACGGGTGTAGACCAGGTTCAGGTAGGGAGCCGGGCCCGCTCCCGGCGGAGCAGTGAAGCCGGCGGGGCCGGTGGGGCCGGTGCCCCGGCGCTGGAGCAGACGCCGCCGCACCTCGTCGAGGGACGGCCTGGCGGCCGGATCCTTGGCCAGTCACGCGATCACCACCTCGCGCAGCGGATCCTCGAAGGGCGGCACGTCCGGCGGGTTGTGCAGCACGCGGGTCAGCACGGCCGGCGCCGGCGTCATCGCCGAACGGCGGCGTGCCGGTCGCGGCGTACACCATGGTCGAGGCCCAGGAGAAAAGGTCGGACGCGGGCCCCACCCGCTCGCCGAGAAACTGCTCGGGAGACATGTACGGCGGCGGATCGCCCGACAGCCCCGGGTGCAGCAGCTTGATCGCCACCTGCTCGCCCGCCCGGGAGGCCGCCAGGTACACGACACCCTGTCCGCCCGCGCCCACCCTGCCTTTGATCTCATATCCCGCGATCACGGTGGGATCTCCAGGCTGGAGTGCAACATACAGCGGCATACGCACCATTCTCCCCAAGATCGGTCACTCAGTGAAACCGAACGGACCCTGGGTGCTGCCAGGGCCCGGAGAATCTGCCGCGTCGGGGCCGGAGCCGAGGGTCGGCCCCGGGGGAGTGGCCGGAGTCAGGAGGTGCGGAACGTGGTCAGGACGGCGGCGTGGTCGGAGGACCATTCGTTGCCCCGATGGTTGGGCACGGCCGCCGGCGTGCCCTCGACCAGGGCCTTGGAGTCGCTCACCCGCAGCCGGCCCGAGTAGTAGACGAAGTCGATCCGGTCCTGCGGCTCGGGCTGCCCCTTGTGCGAGTCGTAACCGTACCCGCCAGTGAACACCGGATAGATCGGCGACCAGGTGATGCCCGGCTCCGTCACCGGGTCCGGGTTGGCCACGCGGAAGGAGTCGCGCAGCCCCGCCCGCGCGGGCAGCACGGAGGCCGGCCACGGCACGCCGGTGTAGCCGCACCGGTCGGTCTTCCTGGTCCAGTCGAGATGGGACGGGGCGTTGAAGTCGCCGGTCAGCAGCACCGGCGTCCGCCGCGCCGCCGCCAGGTCGGGCCGCATCTCCCGCAGGATGGCCTCGATCTGGGGCGTGCGGCCCGAGCGCACCTCGTAGGCCAGCAACTGCTCCTGGCTCAGCTTGCCGAAGCAGGCGTCGTACGGGCCGTAGGGGGTGTAGCCGAGGTGCACGTTCCACACCACGACGTCCTGGCGCTCGCCGATCCGCACCCGCACCTTGGTGGCCACCGACAGGGGGCCGCTCTCCACGTGCGGCCTGCGTTCGGTGATCGGGTACCGGCTGATCACGCCCAGGTCGGTGCCCGCCTGGTGGTGGTCCCAGCCCAGGGCCTCGGCCAGCTCGCGGGTGGAGCCGGCCGAGGTCTCCTGCAGGCCCACGACGTCAACGTCGGACTTGAGCAGGAACCGCAGCTCCTTCTCCCGGCCGCCATCGACCTGGCCGCCGCTGTGCCACAGGTTGAAGCTCATCACCTTGAGGTCGGGCACCAGGTCCTGGCCCGGCCGGCGCACGTCGATGCCGATCGTCGCCGTGGTGCTCTCGCCGCGGGCGTTGCGGGCCTCGACGCGCAGGGACGCCGGGCGCAGGGAGTCGCGCAGGCGCGGCGTCCCGGTGACGGCCCCGTCCTCCGCCACGCTGATCCACCCCGGGCCGCCGGTCTTGCCGAAGGTGAGCCCGCCGGTGTCCCCGCGTACCAGCCCGCCCACCGTCGCCCGGTACGGCGCGAGCGCGCGGGCGTTGCGCAGGTCGAAGGACTCGGAGATGAAGTGCAGGGGCTGATCGCTCACTATGCGCACCTTCACTGGCGTGGCGAGCCACTGGTAGCCGTCCTGGGCCAGGGCGAAGACGATGTATTCGCCGGCCTCCAGCCCGTCGGTCGGCAGCGTGGCCTCACCGCTCTCGCCGGTGATGTAGACCCAGCGCAGGGAAGGGCCGACGTACTTCTCCTCCACGGGCCCGTTGCCCGGGTCGGTGTAGAGGCCGAGCCAGTTCTTGGGGTCGGGGCGCGCGGTGGCGTACGACAGCTTGATCTCCTCGCCCACCCGCACCTCGGGCGAGGCGACCGTCAGCGTGCCATCCGCGGAAGGCGAAGGCGAAGGCGAAGCCGACGCCGGAATGACGCCACTGACCAGGACGAGCATCGCTGTCACGAGCGATTTCCACCAACGCATCCACGTGCCTCCTCGATGACACCGTGCAGCGTGGACCGGCCAGATGACCATCATGTGTACGGCCTGTGGCAGCCCTCTGGCCGCGGGCGGAAAAGCCCGAGCCACGTCCGTCATGTGTACGGCCCGTGGCGGCCGGCGGAAACGTCCGTCACGGCCGGATGCGGGGAAGCCTCCCCCGGGAACGCGGCTCGGACCCGTCGCCGAGCAGCCCCAGGTCGCCCGCCTGGAGGGTGGTGGTGACCAGCAGTTCGGTGATGAGGTTGTGGTTGAGCGTGTTCCCGAGCGGCGGCGGGATCTCCTCCTCGCGCAGCCCGGGCACCTTGGCGCTGAGCTCGTTGCGCACCTTGGCCACGATGTGCGCGACCCGCTTCTGCGTCCACCTCTCCGAGGGCCGCAGCCGCTGCATCTCCTGCGCCACCTGCGCCCAGGTCAGCGGTTGCGGGCGGGGCTCGTCCCGCAGGTAGCGCTGGCTCAGGCAGACCAGCACCAGGCGCTCGACCGGGTTCAGGTCCCAGGTCGGCTCGGTCGTCTCGTCCTCGGGGCGGGCGGATCCGCCCCGCGTTGCTCCGGTGGCGATGCCTACCTCCAGCAGGTGTTGCCGGCGTGGGCCGACGATGAACAGCGGCGTGTACGCCAGGGGAAGCTCCGTGCTCTGCCCGCCGAGCACCAGCCGCGACTCGGGGAAGCGGATCGCGAGCCTGCCGGTGTTGTGCAGCATCCACCCGGACCCCTCGCGGGCGATGCGCCCGTGCCGGCGGCTCACGTGCGGGTCGTCCTCGCCGACGCAGACGTGCACGTCCGGCTCACCGCGTCCGAACAGCAGCTCGAACCCGGCGTCCGGCGCCACCCGCATGCCCCCGTTCGGGCCCATCAGGAACAGGGTGCCGATCGGCGCCGGCGGGAGCCCGTGCGCGAGGCTCCCGAACTCTCTGGGCAGCAGGTCGACTTTGCGCGTCACCCGCCCATGATGGCCGCCGCCCGCGGGGAGGGGTCCCGGGACCATCACGGCTTGATCAGGCCCGAGTAGGCGGCGCGCACGTCCTTCTTGGCGGAGTCCACGTACACCTTCGACGGCGGCCCGGTGTCCACGTCGCCGAAGATGAAGTAGGGCAGCCGCCTGGGACAGGTCTTGCCGCTGATCTGGATGCTCGTGGCGCCCACCCGCTTGCCGGTCCGCAACTCGTAGGCGCGTACGGGCACCTTCTCCTTGCGGAAGCTCACCGACGAGACGCGGTGCGGCGCGCGCTCGGCCCGGTACGGGCACGACGCGACCCTGGAGCCGAACTTCGACTCCCCGGCGCAGATCACCAGCGTCGCGTCGGCGGGATCCTTGGCCAGCCACGAGCCCGGCAACTGCTTCTTGTGGTCCTTCTGGCCGAACAACATGGCGCGGTGCGGCCCGCGGCCCTTGTACGGGTCGGCGCCGCTGTAGACCGCCGGCTTCGAGCAGTAGGCCGGCTGCCCACCACCCGCCGGCGTCTTGAGCAGGCCGCGCACGTTGGCCAGCTCGATCTCCTGGCCGGCCTGCCGGACACCCTGCTCGGCCTTGCCCGCGAGCTCATGCCGCGGATACTGGGCGAGCAACTCTCGGTACTGCTCGCGGGCCTGCCGCCACTCCTTGGCCGCCATGAACTGCCCGCCGCACCCGACGATGGCCGCGGGCGCCAGGCGCGGCACGACGTCACCGGCCCGGTCCAGTACGTCGCCGCCGGCCGGCCGCTGCCTGAGCCAGTCGGTGATCTCCCTGGTGGCGCAGGGGTTCTGCAGCGGCAGCCCGCCGAGGAACCCGTTCAGCACCTGCGTGACCTTCCCCTCCTGGCCGGGGAAGCCCTTGAGCACCGCCGACAGGTGCCCGAAGCCGGTCTTCATGGCCTCGGTGTCGCCGGTCAACGCCGTGTCCAGCTCGTCGGCGGCCTGCGCCAGGATCAGGTCGGCCCGGCGGCCCGTCGCGCCCTTCCACAACGCCCCGGGCCTGGCCGCGTACACCCGCAGCGTCTCGGCGGCCTCTAACCGGTCGCTCTGCCGCCCGGCCCGCAGCAGCACCGCGCACGCTTCGGCCGCGGTCTCCACCCGGACGGTCAGCGGCGCGTCGGCCAGGAGGTGACGGGGCCGCAGCTCGTTCATGATCGAGGTCGCGCGCGAGCAGTCCCCCTCGCGGTGCGCCTGCGCGGCGCTCCCCTCGATGCGGGCGGCGTCGAAACGCAGGAAACCGACGGCCACCAGTACGGGGATCGTGATGCCGAGCGCGACGAGCCGCTGCCCGCGGTCCGTACGTCCCTCGCGCCCGCCCGCCAGGTACCAGCCGTGCGCGATCAGGGCCAGCCACCACAGCAGGACGACGATCTCCAGCCAGACGGACCGGACGGAAAGGGCGAGGATCAGGATCAGCGCGAGCGTGACGCCACCGGCGCGGACGGCTGCCCGCCATCGCCCCAGCATCAGGTAGCCGACGTTGAGCAGGGACGCGTTGGCCAGCGCGACGGCCAGCGGGTCATGGGACCGGCGTGCGGGTTCCACTGGTGTTCCCCTTCCTGCCGGGAGAGGGCGGATGCCCATTGTCGGACCGGCAGGCCGGGAGGGGTCCCGGACGGTCCGCGCTAGCTTGCGTGACCAGTGAGGAACGACCAGTGACCAGTGGCCGGCGAGCGCGAAGGGACGTACGACGTGGCACTGCTGAGCTCCATGAGGGCGCAGGTACGGCAGCTGCGGCAGCCGAAGGAGTTCCGTATCCACGCCGCAGCCTGGCCCGGGGACACCCTGGCGGCGTTCGAGCGCCTGGTCACGGACCTGCCGGGGAAGCAGCGCCTGGTCACGGACCTGCCGGGGACGCCGGGGCCGGTCTCTGACGAGGCTCTTCCCGGGCCTTCCGTGGCCGAGGTGGTGACCAGCATCTGGCGGCTCGACCGCCGGGCGCGCAAGCTCCCGGGCGACAACCGGGTCATGACCCGCTACCTGGAGATGGCGTGGGACAGCCTCACCCAGGCGGGCGTCAGGGTCCAGGAACACCTGAACGACCCCTTCGACGCCGGCCTCGCGCTGGAGGTCACGTCCTACCAGCCAGCGCCGGGGCTCGACCGCGACCGGGTGGTCGAGACCATCCGGCCGAGCATCTACCTGAACGACCAGGTGATCCAACGAGGAGAGGTGATCGTGGGTACCCCCGACCCCGTCGCGAAGGAAGCCACGCCGTGACCAGGACCCCGATGACCAGGACCCCGATGACCAGGACCACGATCGGCTACGGGATCGACCTCGGCACCACCAACAGCTCGATCGCCGTGCTGAACGGCGTCGACGTCGAGGTGGTCAAGAACAACCGCCAGTCGGAGATCACCCCGTCCGCGATCTGGATCGACCGCGCGGAACGCCTGCACGTCGGCGACGTCGCCAAGAAGCGCAACGAGCTCGACCCCTGGAACACCTGCATCGAGTTCAAGGCCAGGATGGGCATGACCGACCAGCCCAAGGTCTTCGCCAACGGCGACCGGTCGATGACGCCGGAGGAGATGTCGGCCGAGGTGCTGAAGTCGCTGAAGGGCGACGTCGCGCAGCGCACCGGCGAGGACCTGCGGGCCGCGGTCATCACGGTGCCCGCCGCGTTCGACCTGAGCGCCTGCGAGGCCACCAAGCAGGCCGCCAGGCTCGCCGGCCTCGAACACGCGCCGCTGCTGCAGGAGCCCACCGCGGCCGCGCTCGCCTACGGTTTCCAGAGCACCGCCGACAACGCCTTCTGGCTGGTGTACGACCTGGGCGGCGGCACGTTCGACGCGGCCGTGGTCAACATCAGGGACGGCGAGTTCACCGTCGTCAACCACCGCGGCGACAACACCCTCGGCGGCAAGCTGATCGACTGGGCCATCGTCGAGGAACTGTTCATACCGGCCCTGACGGCGGAGCACCGCTTCGGCGACCTCAGCCGGGGCAACCCCGCCTCGCTCGGGATCGTCAGCCAGCTCAAGCAGGCCGCGGAAGAGGCCAAGATCCAGCTCTCGCGCGGCGAGTCCGCGCCGATCTCCCTGCTGCTGAAGGACGACCGCGGCCAGGAGGTCGACTTCTTCTACGACCTGCGGCGCGCCGACGTGGAACGGCTCACCGAGCCCATCGCCGTACGCTCGGTGAACCTGTGCATGAAGGCGCTGCGGGAGAGCGGGCTCGGCCCCGCCGACATCGAGAAGGTCCTGCTGGTGGGCGGCCCCACCCTCTCGCCGTACCTGCGGCAGCGGCTCGCCGACGCGGGCAGGGGGCTCGGCATCCCGCTCGACCACAGCAGGGACCCCATCACCGCCGTCGCCACCGGCGCCGCGGTCTTCGCCGGCAGCCAGCGCCTGGACGTGATGGAGCCGCTGCCCGTCCCGGCCGCCGGCCAGTGCGTCGTCGAACTGGCCTACCAGCCCACGGGGGCCGACACCGAGCCGCTCGTCGGCGGCAAAGTGTCGGGGACGGACACGACGGGGTACGCCATCCAGTTCGTCAACGCCGAGTCCCGGCCGGAGTGGCGCAGCGGCAAGATCACGCTGGACGCCGACGGGACGTTCACCGCCTCGTTGTGGGCCGAGCGCGGGCGCGAGAACACCTTCCACATCGAGCTCACCGACGGCTCGGGAACCCGGCGCGAGATCACCCCCGACCGGCTGACCTACACCGTCGGGGCCGTGGACTCCCAGCCCACGCTCACCAACGCGATCGGCGTCTGGCTGGAGGGCAACGAGGTCGCCTGGCTGCTGCCGAGGGGGACGCCGCTGCCGGCGCGGCGCAGGCACACGCTGCGCACCACGATCGCGCTCAGCAGGAGCCGCGCCGAGGGCTACATCCGCATCCCCATCGTCGAGGGAGAGCACCCGCGGGCCGACCGCAACCGGCGCGTCGGCCGGCTGCAGATCGAGCCCGGCCAGGTCACCCGCGACGTGCCGGCGGGCAACGAGGTGGAGTTCTCCGTCGTGGTGGACGAGTCGCGGCTGGTGGTCGCGCGCGCCTACATCCCGCTGCTCGACGAGGAGTTCGAGCACGTGGTGGACCTGCGTACCGAGACGACCCCCACGTACGAGGAACTGCGGGGCAAGGTACGCGCGGAGCAGCACCGGCTGAACGAGCTGCGCACGCAGGCCGGCGACCTCGGCGACGCCAGGGCGGGGGCGCTGCTGGCCAGGATCGACGCGGAGGGCACCGCCCGGGACCTCGACCGGCTGTCCGAGGCCGCCCGCGCCGACCCGAACGCCGCCACCGCGTGCGCCAAGCGGCTGCGCGACCTTCAGGTCGCGCTCGACGAGATCGAGGAGGTGGTGGAGTGGCCCAAGCTGGTCGCCGAGGCGAAGGAGACGCTGGCCGGCGTCCGCGACCTCGTGCTGAGCAGGGGAGACCGCAACGACGAGCAGACCCTGACCAGGCTGGAGTCCGCCGCCAGGGAGGCGATCAACGATCACGACGCGGAACTGCTCAAGAGACGGGTGTCCGACCTGTACGACCTGGCGGCGGACGTGCTGGAACGGACCGACGAACTGCCCCGCATCCGGTTCCGGCACCTGCGCACCATGTTGCCGGACATGCGGGACAAGCAGGAGGCCAGGCAGCTCATCGACACCGCCAGCAGGGCGATGGAGCGGGGCGACATCAGGACGGTACGCCAGGTGAACCGGGAGCTGGAGGGCATGTTGCCGACGCCGCCGCCGCTCGACCTGTCCAGCACCGTCGTACGAGGGTCATGAGGCAGGCCGCGATGTCCCTTTCTCTCACCCGCGAGCTGGCACTGGCCCAGGCCAGGACCCTCGCACGCGCCGGCCGCCTGACCGAGGCCGCCGAGCTGCTACAGGACGAACTGGACGCCCAGGGCACGCGGGGCGCGCCGGACATGCGGGGCCTGCCGGACGTGCGGGGCCTGCCGGACGTGCGGGGTTCGTTGGACGCCCAGAGTGCGCAGGTGGTGCCCAGCGTTACGGTGCTGGATCTGCTGGCCCGCATCCACGCCCAGCAGGGCGACCTCGACGGGGCCGACCGGTACTGGGCGCAGGCGCAGCGGCTGGCCCCCGGCTCGGCGGAGATCGCCGCCGGGCGTCGGCGGATCGCGGCCATGCGCCCGCCCGCCCGGCGGCGCAGGCTCGGCAGGGTCCTGCTCGCCGGGAGCGCGGTGCTGGTGACCGGCACTATGTTCGCGCTGCTCGTGGATCTCCGCCTGGAGACCGCAGCCCTGCGCGAAGCCGGCCGCCCGGCCGATCCGCCGACGCAGCCCGTCGCGGCACGGGAACCCACCGTCGCCGCGACAGCGTCGCAGCCGGAATCGGTGCCGCAGCCAGGGTCGGTGTCGCGGTCCGAGTCGGTGCCGCAGCCGGGGGCAGTGTCGCGGCCGGGGACGGGTGCGTCGTCGGAACGGCAGGACGTGCTCGCGCGGATGGATCTCGACGTCCGGGGGATCGAGGTGAGCAGGTCGCCGGGGGAGATCTCCATCGCCTTCGACCAGGCACTCTTCAGCGAGGGCGTCACACTGACCCGCCGCGGCCGGGCCGTCCTGGACGACCTGGGCCGGAGCCTGCGCCCGTACGCCCGGGAGATCGACGTGGCCGTCATCGGCCACACCGACCGCGGCGCGCTCCTGCCGGGCGGCGAGTACGCCAGCAACACCGACCTCGGCCTGGCCAGGTCCACTTACGTGCGCGAGACCCTGCGCAAGACCTCGCGCATCCCCACGACCAGGTTCATGTTGTCGTCCCTCGGCGGGCACCTGCCGCCCCACCGCGACGACGCGCGCAACCGCACGGTCACCCTGCGCATCTCTGGAGCAGGCGCATGACGCTGAAGGAGCTGGGGCCGGACCTGTACCGGGAGAACGCCTTCCGGATCACCGGGCTCCCGGTACGCGCGACGGCCCGCGACATCCGGCGGCACGCCGACAAGCAGCGCCTCCTGAAGACCCTCGGCAAGGCCGGCACGAACGACGGGATGTTGCCGCCCGGCCGGCCCTTCGACGAGGGGGCAGGGCAGCGGGCCGCGCAACGGCTCAAGGACCCCGTGGCCCGGCTGGTGGACGAACTGTTCTGGCCGTGGCCGATCAGCGACGACGGCACCGATGACGGCACCGACGAGGGTATGGCCGCCCTGGTGGAGGGCCGTCCGCACGACGCGCTGCGCGTGTGGGAGCGTACGGCGGCGCCCGCCGCCAGGACCGTCGCGGTGCACAACATCGCGGTGTTGTCCCACGTCAGGGCGCTCGACGCGGACGGGCTCGACGAGGAGACGGCCCGGCTGTGGAAGCGGGCGTACACGAGCTGGGCCGAGGTGATCGCCGACGACGCCTTCTGGGACCTGATGCGGGCCAGGGCCAAGGAGCTCGACGACCCGCGGCTGAGCGCCGCCACGGTCCGTGCCCTGCGCGAGGAGCTGCCCAGCGCCCTGCTGTCGATCAGCGCCCAGCTCGCCGCCACCGCCGCGCGGGAGTCCCGCTCGGGGGAGGCGCGCGGCCACATCGGCGGCATGCTGGCCTCCGGGTTCGCCTCCGGGCTGATCGACCTGGCGCTGCGCGACGCGGTGGAGCACGAGAGGGCCAGGATCAAGTCGTTGTGCGAGAACGCGCAGCAGGGGCTCAAAGCGGACCCGGGACAGGGATACGAGGCGGCCGAGCGGTTCCTCGGCGAGGCCGGGCCCCTGCTCGACGTGATCACCGGCCTGCTGCCCGAGGACGACTGGGCGGTGCGCCACGCCGGCGAGGACATCGCCCTGACGGTGCTCTACTGCGTCGTGGCCCAGGTCAACAAGACCAAGGAGTACCGGCGGGCGCTTGAACTGCTCGAACCCGCCCTCGACCTGGCGGCGACGGAATCGGCACGCGACCGCATCCAGGGCAACATCGACACCATCCGCGACAACCTCTCCTACGCCTGCTGCTTCCTGTGCGGCAAGGACGCCGAAGACGGCTGCGAGCAGAAGGTGCCGATGCACGGTGAGGTCAACCGCGAGCTCACCGAGTACTTCCAGACCCGGATCACCTGGCGCACGCTCACGATCAGCGTCCCGCGCTGCCGCGGGTGCAGGACCAGGCGCGGCTGGCGGATCGCCACGGGCGTGCTGTTCGTCCCCTGGGCGGTGTTCACGCTCATCGCCGTCGTGGCGGGCGCCGCCGAGGCGGGCGCCGTCCTGGTCGCGATCGGCATCCTCATGGCGGGGTGGCTGATCGCCGGGACGCGCCGCTCCGTCACCGAGTTCGGGCCGATCCTGGACCTGGTCGAAAAGGGCTGGGCACGCGGAGCCCGCCCACCGGAGGCCAGGAGCTGATGACGGCCACCCGGTCACCGCGAGGTGGGGCAGCAGCCACCACCCGGTCACCGCGCGGTGAGCAGCGGCCACCCGGTCACCGCGAGATGGGCGGCGGCCGCCCGGTCATCGTGAGGTGGGCAGGGGAGCGTCCGGGGTGAAGAGGCGGTGGTCGAGGTGGGCGACGGCGTAGTCGATGGCGCCGGTGACCACGCACTCGTCGCCCAGCGTCGAGGCCCGCACGTCCGGCATCCGGATGCACAGGCGTTTCAGCCGCTCGCGCAGCGGCGGCAGCAGGACGTCGGCCGAGCGGGAGAAGCCGCCGCCCAGGACCACGACCTGCGGGTCGAGCAGCAGCACCATCGCGCTGGTGCCCACCGCCAGGTCATCGGCGTACCGCTCGACCGCCGCCAGCGCCACCGGGTCGCCCGCGCGGGCCGCGGCGATGGTGTAGCCGGCGGCGTCGGCGGGTGAGGTGCCCTCGGGGATGATCGAGCAGTTCTGCAGGTGCTCGGAGGCGTCGAACAACTGGGCCTGCGGCAGCATGGCGATCTCGCCGGCCGCCGCGCCGAAGCCGCGGTGCACCTTGCCGTCGATGATGATCGCCGCGCCCATCCGGCGTCCGACGTGCAGGAACACCACATCGCTCGCGCCGCGCGCGGCGCCGCGCACCGCCTCGGCCCTGGCGGCCAGGCGGCTGTCGTTCTCGACCACGATCTCGCAGGGGAACATCTCGCGCAGGTGCCCGGCCAGGTCGAAGCCGGTCCAGGCGGGAATCGCGGCGCAGTAGAAGATGCGGCCCTCCGGCGTGATCACGCCGATCGTGCCGGCCGCGACCACCCACACGTCCTCGATCGTCTTGCCACCCAGCGCCAGGCAGCTCGCGACGGCCCGCCCGATCGCGGCCAGGCGCTCCGGCAGGGGCGTGTCCGGCTGCACGGGCTGGCGGGTCTCGGCGAGGATCACGCCGTCCAGGTCGGCCAGGGCGGCCCGGATGTTGTGGCCGCCGATGTCGAGCCCCACCAGGTGGCCGCTGCCGGCGCGGAAACGGTAGCGGCGGGCCGGCCGGCCCATGCCGCCCTGCGCGGGCGGGGTCTCCTCCACCCAGCCGAGCCGCATGAGCTCCTCCACGACCTCCTTCATGGAGGGGCGCGACAGGCCGGTGCGTTCGGCCAGGGCCGACAGCGTCAGGGGCCCCGCCCCGCGCAACGTCCCGATCGCGGTCAGGGAGTTGAGCTGCCTGAGCCGTGACAGGTCGCCGCCGCGAAGTGTGGCCATCGTCGTCCTAACGCAGGTTTCCTCTGTAAGCCGGAACCCATTATGCCAGCGACGGCAAGCTCACAGCTGCGCGTTCTGTCGCTTTGTGAGCATAAATGAGCATTGACCCCTCATCTGGACCGGTGCTACTAATGAAGCACTCCTTCGTAAATGTCACCTGTCCCCCGGGAGGGCCTGTTGATGATCGTTCCCAAGCCCGTGCGGTACGAGGCCGGGCAAGGCCGCTTCGTCCTCGGCCGGGGGACCGCGCTCACCGCCGATCCCGCCCTCGGCGAGGTCGCGGCCTGGCTGCGGAGCGAGCTCGGCCCGATCACCGGCGGCGAGCTTCTGCCCACCGCCCCCGGCCCGGAAACGATCAGGCTCCTGGACGCGGGCGACCTGCCGACCGAGGGCTACCGGCTGACCGTCGCGCCGGGCGAGGTCACGCTCGAAGCCGGCTCGGCCGCCGGGGCCTTCTACGGGGCGCAGACGCTGCGCCAGCTCATGCCCCCCATCGCCTACCGCAGGGCGGCGGTCGGCGTGCCGCTGGAACTGCCGGCGGCGCGCATCGAGGACCGCCCGCGCTTCGGCTGGCGCGGCGCGATTCTCGACGTGGCCAGGCACTTCATGACCAAGGCGGACGTGCTGCGCTTCATCGACCTGATGGCCCTGCACAAGCTGAATGTCCTGCACCTGCACCTTACCGACGACCAGGGCTGGCGCATCGAGATCAAGCGCTACCCGCGCCTGACCGAGATCGGCTCCTGGCGTACGGAGAGCCAGGTCGGCTGGATGGGCGAGATGGACGGCCGGCCGCACGGCGGCTTCTACACCCAGGACGACCTGCGGGAGATCGTCGCCCACGCCGCGCGCCGCCACATCACCGTCGTGCCGGAGATCGACCTGCCCGGGCACACCCAGTCGGCCATCGCCGCCCACCCCGAGCTGGGCAACCTCGACACCCCGCTCGGCGTGGGCACCACCTGGGGGGTCGGCGTCAACGTGCTGAACGTCGAGGACGCCACGATCGAGTTCTTCAAGAACGTCTTCGACGAGGTGCTGGAGCTGTTCCCCAGCCCGTACGTGTGCGTCGGCGGCGACGAATGCCCCAAGGACCAGTGGCGCGCCAGCCCGTCGGCCCAGCGCCGCATCGCGGAGCTGGGCCTGCGCGACGAGGACGAGCTGCAGAGCTGGTTCATCCGCCAGTTCGACGAGCACCTGGCCGGGCGCGGGCGGCGCCTGGTCGGCTGGGACGAGATCCTGGAGGGCGGGCTCGCGCCGGGCGCGGTGGTGGCCGCCTGGCGGGCCGACGTGGGCGCGGTGGCCGCCGCCCGCGCCGGGCACGACGTCATCAACTGCTCCAACACCTCCGTCTACCTGGACTACCGGCAGAGTCCCGGTGAGGACGAGCCGCTGCCGTTCAGGACGGTGCTCACCCTTGAGGACGTCTACGCCTTCGAGCCCGTCCCCGCCGAACTGCGCGGTGACCCGGCCGCCGAGCGCGTGCTGGGCGCCCAGTGCGGGGTCTGGACCGAGCTGATCGACTCCACCCGCCACGTCGACTACATGGCCTTCCCCCGGCTGGCGGCCTTCGCCGAGACCGTCTGGGCGGGACCGGAACGAGACCTGGCCGACTTCCGCCGCCGCCTGGCCGATCACCTGCCCCGGCTGGAGGCGATCGGCGTGGAGTACCGGCGCGAGTCGGGACCGCTGCCCTGGCAGCGGCGGCCGGGGGTGCCCGGGATGCCGGAGGAGCCGCTGGAGTGGCAGGCCACGCTCGACTCCTGGACCGCCAACCTGAGAGATCTCCGATGAGCACGAGGTTCGCCGAGTTGTGGCAGCGCACCGTGCCGTGGCGCTGGCTCACGCCGAGCACGGTCCTCATCGCGGGCGTCGTCGTCTTCCCCGCCCTGTACATGGTGTGGATGTCCTTCCTCGACATCAGCAGGATCGGCCTGGTCAGGGGCATGGCCGGGCTGGACAACTACGCCCGGCTGCTCCGGGAGGACGCGCTCGGGCTCGTCGTCGGCAACACGCTGCTGTGGTTGCTGATCGTCGTCGGGCTGACCATGTTGCTCTCGCTCGCGCTGGCGCAGTTCCTGTCCAAGGAGTTCTTCGGCCGCAAGCTGGTCAGGCTCGCGCTGGTGGTGCCGTGGGCGACCTCGCTGGTGATGACCGCCACCGTGTGGCGCTTCATCTACGAGGGCGGCAACGGCCTGCTCAACCGGCTGCTGATGGACCTGTCGATCATCTCCGCGCCCGTTGACTGGTACAAGGATCCCGCCACCGCGCTGTACGCCGTCATGGCCGTCGGGATCGTCACCTCGATGCCGTTCACCACGTACGTGCTGCTGTCCGGGTTGCAGACGGTGCCGCACGACGTGCTGGAGGCCGCGAAGATGGACGGCGCGGGCGCGTGGGCGACCTGGCGGCGGGTGACGCTGCCGATCCTGCGGCCGTCGATCATGATCGCGCTGGTGCTCAACATGTTGCACGTCTTCAACGCGTTCACCGTCATCTGGGTGATCATGGGGAAGACGGCGGGGAACCACGCCGACACGACCGTGACCTGGCTGTACAAGATCGCGTTCACGGCGCAGCTCGACGCGGGTGAGGCGGCGGCGCTCGGCGTGCTCAACGTGGCCTTCCTGCTGCTGCTCATCCTGGCCTTCGCGCTGGTGCTGCGCCCGAAGCGCTTCGTGCTGGTGCTGCGCCCGAAGCGCTTCGTGCCGGTGCTGCGCCCGAAGCGGGACCCGGCGACCGGTGACGCCACGCCCGCGCCACCCTCGGACGTCTCTCCGGGGAGTCCGGCGCCGGTCATGCGCAGCAGGCCAGTGATGATACGGGCGGGGCGTGGGTGGCGGCGGATCCGTCCCGTCGTGCTGCCGGTCGTCGGGCTGGCGGTGGCGCTGTTCTTCCTCGCGCCCTACGCCGCGATGTTGTCCGGCTCGCTCAAGACCGACGCCGAACTGTTCGCGGTCCCGGCGAGCTATCTGCCGGAGAGCTGGGCGTGGTCCAACTACGCCGACGTGTGGTCGCGCATCCCGCTGGCGGATTACTTCCGGGTCAGCCTGACCGTCGCGCTGGTGTCCACGGCGCTCGTGCTGGTGGTGGCCGCGCCGGCGGCGTACGTGCTGGCCCGCTCCAGGTTCAGGGGACGGGCGGCGTTCCTCGGCGTGATCCTCGTGACGCAGATGTTCCCCGCCGTCGCGCTCCTCATCGGCCTGTACCGGCAGGCGCTGTTCGTGGACGGGATCAACAGCTACGGCGTCATCATCGCCATCAACGCGGCCTTCAACCTCGCCTTCGCCGTGTGGATCCTGCACGCCCACTTCGGCGCGATCCCCGTGGAGATCGACGAGGCCGCCATGATGGACGGCCTCGGCAGGTTCCGCATCATGCTGCGCATGATCCTGCCGCTGGCCGCGCCCGGCCTCGTCACCGTGATGATCTTCACCTTCATCCAGGTCTGGAACGAGTTCGTCATCGCGCTGACGCTCTTCAACGACCCGGCGAACGGCCGCGTGCCCCTCACGGTCGGCGTCCAGCAGTTCATCGGCCTGTACGAGACCAACTACCAGTACCTCTTCGCCGCGGCGCTGATGGCCATCGTGCCGGCGGTGACCCTTTTCGCGCTCATCGAGAAGCACCTGGTGAGCGGCCTCACCGCGGGCAGCACCAAGTGACCATGAAGAAGGATCGGTGTGAGATGACCCCCAGCAGAAGATCTCGGTTCGGCGGCCTGGCCGCGATCACCGCCCTCACGCTCGCGCTCGGCGCGTGCGGCGGCTCCGGCGGCGCTGCGGACGGCGGCGGGAACTCCATCAAGCTGGTCGTCGCCCAGTACACCGAGGGCACCCGGCCCTACTGGGACGAGCTCATCAGGTCCTTCGAGGCCGGGCACCCCGGCAAGAACGTGGACCTGCAGGTGATCGACTGGGGGAACATCCAGAGCCAGGTGAACACCATGGTCCAGACCGAGCAGCTCCCCGACCTGCTCAACATCAACCTCTTCGCCGACTACGCGGAGGCCGGGCTGCTGTACCGCGCCGACGAGGTGGTCTCCAAGGAGGTGCTGGCGGACTTCCTGCCGTCCTTCGCCGAGAACGCCTCCTACGACGGCGCCCAGTACGCCCTGCCGTTCGTCGCCACCGTCAACGGCCTGTACTACAACAAGAAGATCCTCAAGGAGGCCGGCTACGACAAGCCCCCGGCCACGTGGGAGGAGTTCAGCGCGGCGGTCAAGGCCATCAAGGCGCTGCCCGGCGGCTACGTGCCGTACGGGCTGGCGCTCGGGGCCGAGGCCGGCGACTACGAGTTCGGCACCTGGATGCGCGCCAACGGCGGCGACTGGCGTACCGGCGGCAAGTGGACCGTCAACAGCGAGCGCGCCGTCGAGACGCTGCGCTTCCTCAAGACGCTGACCCAGGACGGCCACACCCAGCCGAACCCCGGCCAGACCAACCGCCCCGACGGCACCTGGCCGCTGTTCGCGCAGGGCAAGGTCGCCATGGTGTACGGCTCCTTCGGCACCCGCGCCTTCCTCGACCAGGTGGAGAAGGGCGGAGTCGAGTACGGCACCACCACCCACCCCACCAACCACGGCGCGGCGCCGGCCACGCACGGCATCCAGGACTACCTGATGGCCTTCAAGAAGGACGGCAACCAACAACTGGTCCGCGAGTTCCTCGACTACTTCTACCAGGCCGGCAACTACGCCAAGTACCTGAAGGTCGAGGGCCTGCTGCCGACGACCGCCTCCGCCTCGGCCGTCATGCGCGAGGACCCGAAGGTCAGTCCCATCGTGGACATGGTGGCCAAGGCGCGCTTCGACCCGACCTCGCAGCCGGTCTGGGCCGAGCTGCGCGGCACGGTGGCCGCCGAACTGGGCGCGGTGCTCGCGCCCGCCGGCGATCCGGCCGCCGTCCTCGGCAAGTTCCAGCAGATCGCCGAGCGCTCCTGACGGGGCGCCTACCTGGCGAACAGGCGCAGCCCGGCGTCCCGCGGGCGGACGTGCGGCCCGGCGGGTGCGCGCCAGCCGGCCGACGCGCGGAAAGCGGTGATCGCGGCCTCGTCCACCTCGATGCCGTGGCCGGGCCGGCTTCCCAGCACGATCGCCCCGTCGGCGACGTCCCAGTCGGTGCCGATCCCGACGGGCATGGCGAGGTCCTGCAGCTCGCAGACCAGGTGGTTGGGCACCGCGGCGGCGGCGTGGGCGAGCCAGTTCGGCGCGGAACCCACGGGGCTGACCGGCAGGTCGTGGCCGTGGGCCAGGGCCGAGACGCGCAGGAAGTGCGTGATGCCCCAGGCGGCGCCGGCCTGCACGACGCCGACGCTGCCCGCGGCGAGGAGCGGGCGGTACTGCTCCAGCCCGGTGAGGTTCTCGCCGCTGGCCACCGAGGCCCTGATGCCGCGGCCGACGGCGGCGAGCCCTTCGGCGTCCCAGCGGCGTACCGGCTCCTCGATCCAGGTCAGGTCCACGGCGGTCTCGATCTCGGCGACGTGACGCACCGCCTCCCCCCGGGACCAGCTTTCGTTGACGTCGAGCATCAGCGCGGGACGTCCGGCATCGCTGAGCACGTCGCGGACGACTTTCAGGCGGCGCAGGTCCTTTTCGACGTCGAGGCCGCCCTTCAGCTTGGCGGCACGCAGGCCGCGCTCGGCGTAGCGGGCGTACAGCATGGCCAGCTCGTCGTCGGACAGGCCGATGTCCAGGCCGGAGGCGTAGGCATGGACGGCGCTGGTGCGGGCGCCGAGCAGCCGCCACAGCGGTTCGCCGGCCAGTTTGGCCTTGATGTCCCACAACGCCGTGTCGAGGGCGCCGATCGTGCCGAACACCGCGCCGGCGTGACCCGCCTTGAACACCCGGTCGAGCATGCGGTCGTAGAGCGCGGTGACCGACCGCGGATCCTCGCCCTCGATGGCGGAGAAGACCTGGTCGAGCTCGAAACCGGGTCCGAAGCCCGTGCCGGTGACCCCGGCGTCCGTCTCCACCAGCACGATCGGCACCTCGGTGACGCCGTCGGCGACCACGCCGTTGGCGTCGCCCACCGGGCGCCCCCACTGATGGACCGTTGTCAGCGTCCGGTATCCGGTGATCCGCACTCGGCAGCCTTTCCGCGGGTCGATGTTCGTTGCGAAACGTAATACGTATGAGGACTGATGTCAAAGGGGATATCGGTTATCGTTTGGGGCAGCCCGTTGCCGATCGAGAGGCGCCCCGCAGTGATCGCAAAGCCGGATGGACCGCGGGCGGAGGCGCCCGCGTGGACGCGGCGCCCCGCCGGGTTGTCGCGCGCCGTGGCGGCCGAGCTGGTCGAGTGGATCGTGTCCGGCAGGTACGCCCCCGGCGCCGCGCTCCCTCCCGAGCCGGCCCTGTGCGAGACCTTCTCGGTGAGCAGGACGGTGATCCGCGAGTCGGTCAAGATGTTGCAGGAGAAGGGCCTGGTACGGGTGCGGCAGGGCTCGGGCACCCTGATCACCGACCCGGACTCGTGGGACCTGCTCGACGAGCAGGTGCTGGCCGCGAGCATCACCTCGGGACACGACTCCGGCCTCCTCGACGACCTCGTCGTCACCCGCAGGCTGCTGGAGGCCGACATGGTCTACGTGGCGGCCTCCACCATCTCCGCGGACGATCTCGAACGGACCCGCGTGCTGGTCGAGGAGATGGACGGCCTCGTCGGGGACTGGCCGGCGTACATGCCGCGCGACAGGGAGTTCCACGACGTGATCATGCTCGCGTCCGGCAACCGGCTCGCGCGAAGCGTGGTCAGGTCGCTGGAGTCGCAGGCCGCGCAGGCCGCCCGGTACGTGGGCAACCCGCGCGTCGCCGACGTCGTCGCCTCCAACGCCGGCCACCGTGAGATCCACGAGCGCCTGGTGGCGGGCGACGCCCGGGGCGCGGCGGAGGCGATGAACCGCCACATCACCGAGGCGTGGTTGCGGCGCCGTACCAGCAAGGCCGGCACCGAACGCCTGGACCGCGACTCCTGAACGGTTTACGTCCATCGCTCATTTGGGCTCTGGACATAATTCGTCATACGACTTATGTTTGCGAACCTGTCGCTGTGAAGGGTTCTGTCGTGGATGACCATCAATCTCGCTCACCGCTCCCTCCGCCCGTGGGGGCGCTGACCTACCCCGAGCCGCCCTTCCGCCGGTTCAGCATCCGTGGCGCCCTGGGCGTCTTCGGCCCTGGCGCGGTGATCGCCTCGATCTCCATCGGCGGCGGTGAGACGGTGTTCGCCGCCCGCGGGGGAGCGGTCTTCGGGTACGCGATCATCTGGGCCCTGGTGCTCGGCGCCGTGCTCAAGGGCGTCGTGATGTACTCGTCGAACCGGTACGCCGTGCTGACCGGCGAGCATCCGATGACCCGCTGGGCCCGGGTCATCCCCGGCCCGAAAGGCTGGTATCCCGCCTTCCTCGGCCTGCTGGCGATCCTGTCGTTCCCGACCGCCGCGGCGGCCGTCTCGCTGATCATCGGCGACTACGCCGGAGGGCTGCTCGGCGGCAGCGGCGAGCTGTGGGCCTCGATCATGCTCGTCACCTGCTGCGCGCTGTCCTGGGCGGGCGGCTACGGGAAGATGGAGCGGGCCCAGACCGCCATCGTCGGCCTGATGCTCGTCGCGATCCTGGTGGCCGTCTTCTGGGCGAAGCCCGACTGGGGCGGCGTGTTGTCCGGTTTCGTGCCGCGGATGCCGGAGTTCGAAGGGTGGATCTTCGATCAGTACGAGTCCATCGCCTCCCGGCCGGTCTGGGTCGAGGTCGTCATGTACATGGGCGGCATCGGCGGCGGGTTGTTCGACTACATCGGCTACACCGGTCTGCTGCGTGAGAAGAAGTGGGGGCTGCTCGGCCGCGACGACATCGCCGAGCTCGAACGACGGCTCGACGAGGTGCCCAAGGGGCAGCACCTGCCGCTGTCGCGGGAACCCGCCGAGGTCGCCAAGGCCAGGGCATGGACGCTGGCCCCGCTGTCGGACGTGCTGCTGTCCGTCGTCGCCGTCGTGCTGTTCACGCTCGCGTTCGTCATCAACGGCGCGAATCTGCTGCACCCGGAGCACCTGGTCCCCGCCGACGACGAACTGCTGGTCAACCAGGCCGCCTTCCTCGAAGTGCTCTGGCCGGGGCTGGTCTACCTCTACTACGTGGCGATCTTCTGCGCCTTCTTCGGCACGGTCGTCGCGTTGTGGGAGGTGTACTCCGCCACCGCCTACGAGTCGGTGTCCGCGGTCAGCGCGCGGGCGCGGCGCGCGGGTCCCGCGTTCACCCGGCGGTGGGTGTATCCGTACATTCTGATCGCCTCGCTGCTGGTCGTCTGGACCGGGATCGATCCCGTCGTGCTGGTCACGCCGACCTCGCTCGTGGGCGGTGTGCTCGGGGTCGGTTCGATGGCGCTCGCGATGGCCTACACCGAGCGCAAGGTGTTGCCGCCGGAGTACCGGATGAACCGGGCCGGCTGGTGGCTGATGGTGGTGGCCGGGCTGGTGCTGATGGTGTTCGGCGTCGTCGCGATCCTGCAGACCGCCGGTGTGCTGCCGTGATCGGGCGGGTGCGCTGGCACTGGGTCGTGGCGGCGGTGTCGTTCGCGGCGCTGGCGGCCCTGCGCGCCGCCGACGCGTCGTGGCCGGCGGCGGGCCTGTTCGCGGCGTTCGCGCTGGCGGCCTCGTTCCTGGCACTCCACCGGCCGGCCGGCTCCGGCGCGGCTCCGGCCGAAGCCGGTCGAGCGGAAGCGAGTCGGGCCGGGGCCGTGCGGCGGACTCTGGAGGTGCATCGCAGGCGGCTGACGACCTGGCGGATGACGGCGGGGGCCGCCCTGGCGCTGACGGCGGCGGGTCTGGCGCTGTTCCCGCCGCTGTCCCTCGTCACCGCGGCGGTGGCGCTGCTGGCGGTGGCCAGGTGCCGCCGCTACGGCAGGACCACCCGGGTGCTGACCAGGGCGGCGGACCGCCTGCCCGCGCACTGACGGGTCAGCGGCGTCCGGCGTGCTCCAGCCCCGCGAGCTGATCCGTGGACTCGCACAACAGCAGCCGACCGCCCCTGGCCAGGACCGGCAGGCACAGGCGGTCGGCGTGCGGCCGGGGGCTGACGACCGCGAACAGGTGACCGTGCTCGGGGGCCAGATGCGCCGCTTCGAGCAGGATGCTCATCCAGCGGGTGCCCGTCAGCCGGCAGCCGGACAGATCGACGGCGACGCGCGGATGGACGGCCACGGCCTGGGCGAGCTGCACCCGTAAGGCCGGCATGAGACGGTCGCCGGCGGTGCCGCTGACACGGATGACGGTCCAGCGGCCCTGCGTCTGCGTATGCGACGTGCACAGCATGGCCCCACCTCACCCCGTACAGGCGATTGGTCGCCGGCCGCGCTTCCGGACCGTTCTCCTCATGAGCGTACTCCGGGTGCGCGGGCCGGCGACCGTCGCGGCGGGGAGGTCACCGCTGCTGCCGCCCCGCCCGCCACAGGGCGAGCGCCGCCCAGAGACCGCCGATCATGATCAGGACGCCGTGCGCCACACGCAGCGGGTACGGGCCGAAGAACTGCGGGATGAACAGCACGAACCCCAGCGCCAGCGGCGTTCCGCTCCACTTCGGCAGCGTGCCGGAGCGCCAGACGGAGATCGCGGCCATGACCGTGCCGGCGGCCAGCAGCAGGAGCCCGGCGGCGAACATGGTGACCGGGACGGCGCCGTACCTGAACTGTTCGGCCAGTTGCATCAGCGACGGCATGCCGTCGCGCAGTGAGCGCTGGGCGATCACGTGGAGGCCGAAGTCCTCGGCCCCGTAGTACGGCAGTGTCAGGCCCGCGCCGGCCCACGTGACCACCGCGGCCCGCAGCGAGAGCCGGTCGCCGAGCACCTGGTGCAGCCCGAGCACGGCCAGGCCGAGCAGGATGAACCCGATCATCGCGGCGGCGTGCCCGGCCACCCACGCGGTCGAGGCCATGGCCGCGGCGTCGTCGGTGGAGGGGCGGAGCGCGGGATAGAGCAGGAAGAGGATTCCGCTGGTGGCGAAGGCCGCGGAGGTGAGTCGGGTGGCCATGGGTGCTCCTTGGGGAGGGCGTTGCTCCGTTATGTGAGCAATGCTCTCGCCAGAGGGTGTCGCTGTCAAGAGCGGTGCTCTCTATTTGGATCGGCGAACTTGTCGCCGCCGGGCCACCCGTTCCCTAGATCCCGTCGGGCACCTCGTTCCCGGCGGCCGCGATGGCCTTGCGCAGGTTCGTCAGGGCCAGCAGCACGAAGCCGAGCACGAAGAAGATGACCAGCGACAGGATGGCGATCCGGTAGCTGTTGGTGAGCTGCAGCGCGATCGTGATCGTCAGCGCGCCGATGAACGCCGAGCCCTTGTCGCTGATCTGCAGCAGGCTGAAGTACTCGGCCTCCCGCCCCTTCGGGATCACCAGCGAGAACAACGAGCGCGACAGCGCCTGAGTGCCGCCCAGCACGATCGCGATCGCGAACGCCATCAGGTAGAACTGCAGCGCCTGCCCCTCGGCCACGAACATGGCCATGGCCACGATCGCCGTCCACACCACCAGGCTCGCCAGCACCGTGCGCTTGGTCCCGAAGTAGCGCGCCAGCCAGGCCAGCGCCAGCGCCCCGAAGAACGCCACGAACTGCACCATCAGGATCGCCGTGATCTGCACGGTCTGGTCCAGCTTGAGCGCCTCGGAGGCGAACGCCGCGCTGTTGCCGATGACCGTCTGCACGCCGTCGTTGTAGACCAGGTACGCCACCAGGAACAGCAGCGTCAGCGGATAGCGCCGCAGCTCGCTCAGCGTACGGCCGAGCTGGCGGAAGCTGCCGCCGACCGAGCGCAGCGCGGTGCTCTCGTGCGCGGGCACGGGCCGGTTGCGCAGCCGCAGCAGCGGAATGATCGTGAACGTGGCCCACCACAGGCCCGCCGACACCATGCACAGCCGCACCGCCATGCCCTCGGTCAGGCCCAGGCTCTCGTGCTGCAGGTAGAGCACCAGGTTGAGGGCCAGCAGCAGGCCGCCGCCCAGATAGCCGATCGCCCAGCCGCGCGAGGAGACCCGGTCGCGCTCCTCGGCGGTGGAGATCTGCGGCAGGAAGGAGTCGTAGACCACGACCGAGGCGCCGTAGGCCAGGTTGGCCAGGATGAACAGCACCCCGCCCAGCAGGTAGCGGTCGCCCTCGACGAAGAACAGGCCCATCGCGGCCAGCGCGCCCGCGTAGGCGAAGATCCCGAGCATCTCGCGCTTGCGGCCGGTGTGGTCGGCCAGCGCGCCCACGATCGGCAGGAACAGGATCTGCAGCAGCACCGCGACCGTGGTGATCAGCCCGAAGAACGCGGCCGGCCGGATGTCGGCGCCGAGCACGTCCACGTACCCGAGCCCCGGGTTGGCGGCGGCCAGTTCGTCGAAGGTGTCCACACAGGTGGCGGCGGCCACGGTCGGGAAGTCCTTGGCGCAGGCCGCGGTCTTGGCGACCGGGATGAGGTACGGGCCGAGGAAGACCGAGATGATCGTGGTGTAGAAGGCCGAGTTGGCCCAGTCGTAGAAGTACCAGCCGCGCTGCTCGCGCCGGCGCGCTGCGGGCGAGTCGTCGAGGGCCGCGGGGGGCGCGGGTACGGGCATGGTTTCGGGTCGCTCCTAGTACGCAGGGGTTTGGGGGTGAAGCTCTGCGATCAGGCGGCCATCCGGCCGGGATGCCACTGGCCACGGCGCTTCAGCACGCCGCGCAGGCCCGTGACGTTGTCGGTCATGAGACCGTCCACGCCCAGGTCGAGCAGGTGCTCCATCTGGTCGGGTTCGTTGATCGTCCACACGTGCACCTGCATGCCGATGGCGTGCGCCGTACGGACCAGCCGCCGGGTGGTGACGCGCAGCCCGCGGAAGCCCACCGGCACCTGCGCGCACGGCACCCCGGCGCGCGACAGGCGGGCCAGCAGCCGGCCGTAGCCGGAGGTGGTGGCGGCGGCCCGCAGCGCCGCGACGCCGCGCGGCCCGAGCGCCGAGCACACCTGCCTGCTCATGGCCGCCCTGGCCAGCACCAGGCGCTCGTCGGAGAAGGAGGTCAGGCAGATGCGGTCGTAGGCGTTGGTGCGCCTGATCACCTCGGCCAGCGGGGCGATCGCCGCCGCCTCCTTGACGTCGATGTTGAAGCGGATCTCGGGCCAGGACCCGAGCAGCTCCTCCAGCAGCGGGATCTCGTGGACGCCGCCGATGCGGGCCCGCTTGACCGCGCGGTAGGGCAGGTCGGAGATGCGGCCCCGCCGGTCGGTCACGCGGTCGAGCGTGTGGTCGTGGAAGGCCACGAGCACGCCGTCGGACGTGGAGTGCGCGTCCGTCTCCAGGTAGGTGTAGCCGAGCGCGACCGCCCGCTCGAAGGCCGCGGCGGAGTTCTCCGCGCCCTCCGCCGCCCCGCCGCGATGTGCGAAGGCCAGCGGACCCGGATGGTCAAGGAAGGCGAAACGACGGCTCAGCACGTCCTGAAGTATGCCCTGCCCAGGCGAACGGTGCGGTTACGAATCGGGGAGATTCTCCCACTCCTGACGGCGAACCTCCGACAGCGCGATGGCCGCGGCCACCGCCACGTTGAACGAGCCGACCCGCCCGACCTGCGGGATGTAGCAGGCGCCGTCCACGGCGTCGAGCAGGGCGGGGGAGCAGCCGTGGTCCTCGCTGCCGACCACCAGGCACACGTCGCGGTTCAGAGTGGCCCGGTGCAGCGGCTTCGCCTCGCCGGTCAGCTCGATGGCCAGCACCGCGTAACCGGCCTCCCTGGCGGCCTTGACCGCCTCGACCGCCGGCACCGCCTCGTGCCAGGTCACCAGCCGCTCGGTGCCGAGCGCCGTCTTGCCCGCCTTGGGATTGGTGGGCGGGGTGGCGTTGCCGGCCAGCCACACCTCGTCCACCCCGAACGCGGCGGCGCTGCGGAAGATCGAGCCGACGTTGAACGGGCCGGTCACCGACTCGATGATCAGGCCGAGCCGGTTGCCGGTGTTCCTGCGCCAGGTGCGGTTGAGCCGCTTGACGTCGGTGGGGCGCAGCTGCCTTCTCATCGGGTCACCTTCAGTATGCGGTAGGCGGCCCGGCTGGCCTCGCGGGTGGCGTGCCAGCCCTGCTCGCCGAGCCAGCGCTGCAGCGAGTCCGAGCCGAGGTGTTTCTGGACGACCAGGTAGGCCACGCCGTCGGGCGTCAGCCGGGTGAGCCACCTGGTGAGCATCTCGTGCAGGGCCTGCTTTCCAATTCGGATCGCAGGATTCGACCAGATGGCCCGAAATTTCACTTCATCTGGCACTTCATCAACATGTACAGATCTTACTTTGTAAAGGCGTGCGGCCTGGGCGTTCCGCTCGGTCAGCTCCAGGCTGCGCCGGTTCACATCGACGGCCCACACCGTCGCCTCCGGCGCCCGCGAGGCCATGGTCAGCGCGATGGGACCGTACCCGCAGCCCAGGTCGAGCAGGTCGCCCTCCCGGGGCGGCGGCGGCACGCTCTCCAGCAGGACCCGCGTGCCGAGGTCCACCCGTTCGGGGGAGAACACGCCGCTGTCGGTCTCCAGCCGCAGGTGCAGATCGGGCAGGACCAGATCGACGGACCCCGGTTTGCTCGCGGCCTTCGGCTGCTCGGAGAAGTAGTGCGCCACGTCGCCAAACGTTACGGGATCCGCGAACCGAACAGGACCGCCGCGCCCGCCACCAGCAGGCCGGCCAGGATGGCGGCCACGATGAACCACTGGGTGATCTCCTGGTTGACCAGCTTGTAGCCGAGTGAGGTGCCGATCTGCTCGTAGACCTCGCGCAGCTCGCTGCCGGACTCGGCGGTGTAGGCGCGGCCGCTGGTGCCGTCGGACAGGGACTGCAGGGTCTGCTTGTTGACCGGGACCTGCACGGGCCGGCCGTCGATGTCGACGGTGCCCTCCTGGGTGCCGTACGCGATGGTGGAGACCGGTACGCGGGCCTCCTGGGCGGCGTTGACGGCCTCGCTGACCGAGCGGCCGGAGGTGTTGTCGCCGTCGGAGAGCAGGACGATCGCGGCGGGCGGCGGGTCGGTGGCGGCCTGCTGGTCGAAGGAGCGCACCGACTCCAGGGCGTTGAAGACGGCCTCGCCGATGGCTGTGCCTGGGCGGGTGGTGAGGTTGCCGATGGCGGTGACGACGGCCTGGTGGTCGGTGGTGGGGGAGATGACCACGTTGGCGGAGCGGGCGAAGGAGACGACGCCGACGTTGAAGCGGTCGGGCAGTTCGTTGGCGAAGGCCTGGGCGGCGGCCTTGGCGGCGCTGATGCGGTTGGGCTGGACGTCGTCGGCGTCCATGGACAGGGAGACGTCCAGGGCGATCATGATGGTGGCGCGGTCGCGCGGGACGCGTACCTCGTCGGCGGGTTTGGCGGCGCCGATGACCAGGAGCGACATCATGACGAGGAACAGGACGGGGGCCACGTGACGGCGCCAGCCGGGGCCCGCCGGGGCGACGAGGTTGAGCAGGGCGAGGTTGGTGAAGCGGACGGTGTAGCGGCGGCGGGCGAACATGGCCAGGATGTAGCCGGCCACGAGCAGCAGGATGAGGACGAACAGCCACAACCACCCGGGCGCGAGAAAGGTCATGAGGTGGGCCTCCGGTGGGCGAGGTGGCTCATGCGGCGCTGGCGCAGCACGAACTGTGCGACGTCGAAGACCCAGTCGCGGTCGGTGCGCAGGACGAGGTGGGCGATGCCGGCGCGGCGCAGGGCCAGGCGGGTGCCCTCGCGCTGCAGGGCGGCGGCCTCCGCGTACGCGCGCCGAATCTTGGGCGTTAGGTGCACTTCGCGTACGTTCCCGGTCTCGGGGTCGGCGAACGCGACGCGGCCCACGTCGGGCAGTTCGAGTTCGCGGGGGTCGATGACCTCGACGGCCAGGACCTGGTGGCGGGCGGACAGGCGCCTGATGGGGCGCTCCCAGGGGCGTTCGGCGTCGGGGTCGAGGTCGGGGTGGGCGTCGAGGAAGTCGGAGACGATCAGCCGCATGCCGCGCCGCCTGCGGGTGGCGGACAGGATCTCGATGCCTTCGGCCAGGTCGGGGGGGTCGTCGACGACGGTGCCGCGCGGGGCGTCCATGAGGGAGTGCAGCAGGCCGTACAGGGCGGGGCGGCCGGTGCGGGCGGGCATGCGGTGCACGAACTCGTCGTGGATGACCAGGGCGCCGAACCGGTCGCCCATGCGACTGGACAGGAATCCGATGGCGCCGACGGCGGCGACCACGAGGTCGCGTTTGTCGGTGTCGGCGGTGCCGAAGTCCATGCTGGCCGACAGGTCGGCCAGGGCCCAGGTCTCCAGTTCGCGGTCGGCGATGAGGTCGCGCACGTGGGGGATGGTGGTGCGGGCGGTGACGTTCCAGTCCATGCGGCGCACGTCGTCCTCGCCGGGGACGTAGACGCGGCTGTCGCCGGCCTCGCTGCCGGTGCCGGGCAGCAGGCCGCGGTGGGCGCCGTGCAGGAGGCCGTCCAGCCGCCGGGTGACGGTCAGCTCCAGGCGGCGCAGGGCCTGTTCGGCTGTGGTGGGGCTCAACGGTTCTGGTTCCAGACGACGAGGGGCGGGGGCACGGTGTGCAGGATCTGCTTGACGACCTGTTCGGGGTCGACGCCGTCGGCCAGGGCGTCGAAGGTGAGCATGAGGCGGTGGCCCATGACGTCCACGGCGACGTCGCGTACGTCGTCGGGCAGCAGGTAGTCGCGGCCGCGCAGCAGGGCCAGGGCGCGTCCGGCGGAGACCAGACCGAGGGTGGCGCGGGGGCTGACGCCGATCTCGATGGTCTCGGCGAGGTCGGCCAGGCCGTATTCGGCGGGCGCGCGGGTGGACATGACCAGGCGGACGACGTAGTCGGCGACCAGTTGGTGGACCGAGACCTGTTCGGCCTGTTCCTGCAGGGCGAGCAGTTTGTCCGGGTCGAGCACCCGTTCGGGGACGGGTGGTTTGACGCTCATGCGGTGCAGGATCTCCAGCTCCTCGTGGGCGCTGGGGTGGGGGACGCGGACGCGGAACAGGAAGCGGTCGCGCTGCACCTCGGGCAGCGGGTAGACGCCTTCGGACTCGATGGGGTTCTGGGTGGCCAGCACGATGAACGGCCTGGGCAGCGGGTGGGTGACGCCGGCGAGGGTGACCTGGCGCTCGGCCATCACCTCCAGCAGCGCGGACTGGACCTTGGCGGGGGCCCGGTTGATCTCGTCGGCCAGCAGGAAGTTGACGAAGACGGGGCCGAGTTCGACGTCGAACTTCTCGTTGGAGGGGTGGAAGACGCGGGTGCCGACGATGTCGCTCGGCACGAGGTCGGGGGTGAACTGGATCCGGGCGAACGTGCCGCCCACGACGGTGGCCAGGGTGGCCGCGGCAAGGGTCTTGGCGACGCCCGGCACTCCTTCGAGCAGGCAGTGCCCGCGCGCCAGCAGGGCCACAAGGAGCCTTTCGACCATGTGGTCCTGCCCGACGATGACGCGGCGGACCTCGTCGAGACTCTGACGCAGCAGTGCCGCGTCGTTTCCGTCCGGCAACTCTTCGGCGACGCTCATGACGCCATTCCACCAAACGCGCCGCAAACGTGCACGACGCCACGTCTGTGCTTTCATGGCAAACGTGGCAAGTCCCCTGCAGTACGGTGACCCGCCCCGGCTGGGGCCCTACATGGTTCAGGCACGTCTGCACACGGCCCCCGCCGGTTTCGTGTACCTGGGCCAGGCGCCGGACGGGCGTGCGGTGTCGCTGGCGGTGCTCACGCGCGGGGCCGCCTACGACGCGGCGGCGCGCGACCGGTTCATCACGGCGGTCAAGGAGTCAGGGGGCCGGGAGCGGTCGGGGATGCGTGGCTGGCTGGGACTGCCCGGCCGGCCGCGGGGGGCGGTGCTGGAGGGCACGCCCGAGGTGCTGGCCTTCGGTGCCGGGCGGGCGCCGTGGGTGGCGGTGCCGTACGCGCCGGGGCGGCCCGGGGCGGAGCGGTTCCTGGAGCCCGTCATGGTGGGCGGGACGTTCATCGGCGAGGCGCACGGGCCGGACTTCGTGCCGTACTGGCTGACGGACCGGGCGCCCGCGCTTCCTGGCACGGGACGGCCGCGCCGGCCGCCGACCGAGACGCGCAAGCGGGTGCTGATGGCGGCGCTGGCGCTGGTGCTGCTGCTCCTGCTGGTGACGACGATCCTGTTGCTGTTGTTGCTGGGGCGGCAGGACAGCGAGCAGCAGCCCAGGCAGTTGCCGCCGACGGTGTTCGTGCCGACGCCGCCGCCGACGCCCGAGACGCCGCAGCCCTCGCCGTCCCCTTCGCAGTCGCCGTCGCCGACGGAGAGCGGGGAGAGCACGCCGGGGCGTTCGCCGGGGGAGGATCCGGGCGAGGGGGATCCGTTGTGACGCTCCTCAATTGGTTTGACCCTCACGTAACGTGAGGCTTTAGCGTCCCCGGCATGGAAATCATTGTTACGGACACGCTCACGGCGATGGCCGACCTGCTGGAGCAGCCGCTCGAACGGCGCCCCGACGCGGTGCGGGAGATCATGGCGCCGACGCGCTCGTCGATCCCGATGCCGGGCGACATCGTCGACATCCACCACAATGGCGGCGGCTTCCGGGTCGACGCCGACGACCCGCGCTACCTGCCCGCCGTGCGGCGCATGATCGAGCAGGACGTGCTCGGTCAGGTACGGCACGCGCTGACCCTCTCGGCCGAACGGCTGAGCGGGGCCAAGCAGCCCGACCTGGTGAAGGTCATGCTCATGCTGGGCAATCCCGACAACGAGCACCTGATGCGAATTTCCGGTGGTTACTACGGCATGGGTGGCGGCAGTGAGTGGCTGTACCTGCTGGCGTGGCCGTCGGATGAGGTGATCGGGCGGATCGGGGCGCTCGCGGTGCACGAGTTCCACCATCTTGTGCGTTTCAGCAACGTCGTGTGGGATCCGGTCGCCGTGACCGTAGGGGAGCATGTGATCGCCGAAGGGCTGGCCGAGGCGTTCGTACGTGAGCTGCTGGGGCCGGAGGCTATGGGGCCGTGGTCCTCGATGGTGACGGGGGAGGAGTATGAGCGGGCCTACGAGTTGATCACGGCCAACTTCGATCTGGCCGGGATGATGAACACGCCGGCGTACGTGCTGGGGGACAGCGCGACGCGCAACTTCGGGCAGGAACCGCGCGGCATTCCGGACATGGCGGGATATGCGGTGGGGCTGAACCTGGTCGACCGCGCCCTGACCGCCGCGGGGCTGTCCGCGGCTGAGGCGACCGTGTTGCCCGCGGCCGAACTCCTGCGGCGCGCAGGCATCCGCCCGTAAACTCCGCCGCTTGCCCTCCGCTGCCGTCCCCGCTGCCGCGCCTGCTTGTCTCGCAGCCGTCTGCGGCCGTTCGCGGCCTTCCGGTGCCTGGGCGGTGGCTGGGCGGTGGCTGTTCGCCGGTCAGCGGGGGGAGACGAAGCCCGACTCGTACGCGGCGATCACGGCCTGGGTGCGGTCGCGCGCGCCCAGCTTGGCCAGCACGTTGCCCACGTGCGTCTTGACCGTCTCCTGGCTGACGACCAGTTCGGCCGCGATCTCGTGGTTGGACAGGCCCTTGGTCATCAGCCGCAGCACGTCGCCCTCGCGCCCGGTGAGCCGGTCCATGCCCGGCACGTGCACGGGGGAGTGGCTCTGGGGGCGGCGGCCGGCCAGGGTCCGGATCGCGGCGGGGAACAGCAGCGACTCGCCCGCCGCGACCAGCCGGACGGCCTGGATCAGGTCGTCCGGCCTGGTGCGCTTGAGCAGGAAACCACTGGCGCCCGCCCGCAGCGCGTCGTAGACGTAGTCGTCGTTCTCGAACGTGGTCACCACCAGGACCTTGGGCGGGTCGTCGAGGGTGAGCAGGCGTTCGGTGGCCTGGATGCCGTCGAGGGCGGGCATGCGTACGTCCATGAGCACGACGTCGGGCCGCTCCCTGCGCACCACGGGCACCACGGCGGCACCATCGGCGGCCTCGCCGACGACGCTGAGATCGGGTTCGGCGTCGAGGATGATGCGCAGGCCGGCGCGGATGAGATCCTCGTCATCGGCGATCACGACTCGCAGTGTCATGGCCTCGACCGTAGCGGCAACCGCACCCTAACCCGCCACCCACCCTCAGCGCCCCCGGTCCCGGCGGGGCCGGCGTTGGCGGGGGCGATCTCGGCAGGACCGGCTTCGAGGTCGCCGCGCAGCAGCCCGACGCGCTCCCGCATCCCGGCGATGCCCCTCCCTCCCGCGCGTGCACTTCCGTTGCGAGGGCCACTGCCTGCGGGCGCGCCCCCGTCGCGGGCGCTGAGGTCTACGCGTGCGTTCCCGACACCGGGCTCGCCCGCGCGCGCTCCTGCGCCGTCGCCCACAGCGCCGCCGGCCGCAGCGCCGCCGACTCCTGCGCCGCCACTCCCAGCGCCGCCACTCCCAGCGCCGCCACTCCCAGCGCCGCCGCCCCCAGCATCGTCGTCCCCGGCGCCGTCTGGAGTGGCGCCGAGCCGGTTGGTGACCTCCAGGCGCAGGGCGTCGTCCTGGATGGCGGCGGTCAGGGTGATGGGGCCGTGGCCGTGCTTGATGGCGTTGGTGAGGGCCTCTTGCAGGATGCGGTACGCCTCGCGGGAGACCACGGCCGGCACACCGGACAGGTCGCCCACCTCCTGCCGCACCTGAGCACCGGAGGCGGCGACGAGTTCGCCAAGGTCGTCCAGCGTCGCCTGCGGCCCCCGGTGCGCCTCACGGTGCGTGTCGCGGTGCGCCTCACGGTGCGTGTCGCGGTGCGCCTCGCTGTCCGGGTCGTCCGGCCGGATACCGGCGGAGGAGGGGTCTGGGCGGGGCTCGCCGTCGCGTAGGACGCCCAGGACGTGGTCGAGGTCGGCCAGGGCGGTGCGGGCGGAGTTCTCGATGGCGGTCAGCGCGGTTCTGGCGGTGGCCGGGTCGCGGTCGAGGACCCGGCCGGCCGCGGCGGCCTGGAGGGTGACGACGCTGAGCGCGTGGCCGACCGAGTCGTGCAGTTCGCGGGCCAGCCGGTTGCGTTCGGCCAGCGTACGGGCGTGCTCCTCGGCGGCGGCCAGCCGTTCGGCGGGGGTGGGGCCGAGCAGGACGGGGGCCAGCCGGGCCAGCAGTTCGCCGGTCCCGGCGGCCGTGGCGACCAGGGCCGCCAGCAGCACGAGGCCGCCCACCGCCCATGCGGCGGCGTTCCACCCGGGGGTGACGAGGAAGCCGAGCACGTCCGTGCCCCGCCCGGTGAACGGCAGCACGAGCATGAACACCGTGAACGGCACGATCGCCAGCGTGCAGCCACTGACCACGCCGCCGACGCCCAGGTGCAGCGTGAACCAGGCGGCGGTGCGGCGTCGCTCCTGCCAGGACCGTCCTGCCTGCCGCGGCGGGGTCTCCACGCGCGCCCCGAGCAGGCCCTGCGCCGCGTTCACCGACAACCCGCGTACGGGCAGGAACAGCCCGGTCACGGCCACCACCGGCAGCACCGCGCCGAACACGCCGACCTGCACGGGCAGCAGCAGGTTGGCCGACTCGCCGCGCAGCAGGCCCGAGATGAGCACCCCGACCATCATGTACGGCATCAGCAGCGCCCCGCCCAGGACGAGGCACGCCCACCGGCGCGGGAGGTTCCTTCTCACACCCGCGATTGTATGTCGACAAAAATTCGCTCTCGGAGTAATGCGCTTCAGGAGAAATGTGCCGCCAGCGAAAATCGCCTTTTATTCGAGTCGGCCGGCACTAGCGTTTTTCGTGGAAACACCAGCGTCAGAAAGGCACCCGCCATGACGGAGACACAGCGTGCGACCTGGCCGGATCAGCTCAGCCAGCGGCTGCTCAGGGAGCGCATCGTCGTCCTCGGCCAGGAGGTCGACGACGAGATTTGCAACCGGCTCTGCGGGGAGCTCCTTTTGCTGGCGGCCGAGGATCCCAACCGCGACATTACTCTTTACATCAATTCTCCCGGCGGCTCCGTGCATGCCGGGCTGGCGCTCTACGACATGATGCAGTTCATTCCGTGCGACGTGCAGACGGTCGCGATGGGGTTCGCCGCGTCGATGGGGCAGGTGCTGCTGTCAGCCGGGGCGAAGGGCAAGCGCTACGCCCTGCCCAACGCCCGCGTGGTGATGCACCAGCCGCTGGGCGGCATCGGCGGCTCGGCCAGCGACATCCAGATCCAGGCCGAGAACATGCTCTACACCAAGCGGCGGATGGCCGAGATCATCGCCCGGCACACGGGCCAGCCGCTGGAGCGCATCCAGGCCGACTCCGACCGCGACCGGTGGTTCACCGCCCAGGAGGCTCTGGACTACGGGATCGTCGACCACATCGCAGAGGGGATGAACTGATATGAGCGGCCGATATGTGCTGCCCTCGTTCACCGAGCGCACGTCGTACGGGATGAAGGAAGCCAACCCGTACAACAAGCTGTTCGAGGACCGGGTGGTGTTCCTGGCGGCGCCGATCGACGACGCGGTCGCCAACGACGTGATGGCGCAGTTGCTGACGCTGGAGTCGCTCGACCCCGACCAGGACATCAACGTCTACATCAACTCGCCGGGCGGGTCGTTCACCGCGATGATGGCCATCTACGACACGATGCAGTACGTCCGTCCGGAGATCCACACGGTCTGCATCGGCGAGGCGGCCTCGGCGGCGGCCGTACTGCTGGCGGCCGGCACGCCGGGCAAGCGAGCAGCCCTGCCGCACGCCCGGGTGCTGCTGCACCAGCCGCACGCGGAGGGCGGGCGCGGACAGGGCAGCGACCTGGAGATCCACGCCAGGGAAATCCTGCGGATGCGTGACCAGCAGGAGGAGATCCTGTCCCGGTACACCGGCAGAGGCCTGCTGGAGATCAGGAAGGACATCGAGCGGGACCGCATCTTCACGGCCGAGCAGGCGCGCAGCTATGCACTGATCGACGACATCTACGCGTCGAGAAAGCGCACCCCGTCCGCAGCCCACTGAACACGGGAACACGGGAACACGGAAACGCAGGGGCAGGGGGGCAGAGGGGGAGCGGCGCGTCCTGGCAGGTGCACGCCACTCCCCCTTGGCGGGTCCGAGACGGAATGCCGAGACGGGAGATCGTCGGCAAAGTTTGGTGGGGTTTGAGGGAGAGCGTCATTCATGTCTTGATTTTGGGGGATTTCGTCAGTAAACATGGGACGCATGCAAGAAGGCGTCCAGATCGATGAGCTGGATCGCGCCATCGTCGCGGCCCTGCAGCTCAACGGGCGCGCCCCGTGGAGCCTGATAGCCAGGCTGGTCGGCGCGAGTGAGTCGACCGTGGTCCGCCGTGCCGCCCTGCTCGGTGAGAACGGTCTGCTGCGCGTGATCGGCGTGGTCGATGTGCTGCGTTGCGGGCTTGGGGTGCCGGTGCTCAGCCGGTTCCGTTGCCGGCCGGGCACCACCTACGAGGTGGCCGCCCAGATAGCCGACCGGCCGCAGGCCAGGTTTGTCGCGGTGGTGTCGGGCGGTGCCGACTGCGTGGCTGAGTTCGTGGTGCCCACGCATGCCGAGATCGGCCGCTTGATGGTGGCCGACGTGCCCGGCGGGGAGTCGGTCACCGAGAGTGAGACGCACGCGGTCATGCGGACCTTCGTCTCCAACCACGACTGGAACCCCGGCGTGCTGGACGAGAAGGCCACCGCCGACCTGCGTGACGCGGCCGAGTTGCCGTTCGAGGACCACTTCAGGCAGGGCCCGCCCGAGCGGCTCGACGAGCTGGAGCAGGCGATCGTGCGGGCGCTCGGCGAGGACGGGCGCATGCCGTACAAGAGCCTGGCCAAGACGGTGGGCAGCAGCGAGTCGACCGCCAAGAGGCGGGTGGAGTCGCTGGTGCGGCGCGGCTGCCTGCGTTTCCGCACGCTGGCCGAGCCCGAGGTGCTCGGGTACGCGGTGGAGTTCATGTTGTGGCTGGAGGTCGAGCCCGGCCTGCTGGAACGGGCCGGGCTGCAACTGGCCGCGCACCCCGCCACCCGCTACCTGTCGGCCACCACCGGCCGCTTCAACCTGGCCGGGCAGATCGCGCTGCGCCACTACGGGGAGCTGTTCGGCTACCTGACCGGCGACGTCGGCTCGCTGCCCGGCCTGCGCGCCGCCGACGTCACCCTGCAGCTCACCACGCTCAAACGCGCCTGGGTGCCCACCCCCGCCGCACGAACGGAGAACCGATCATGACAGAACAGCAGCCCTGGCAGTGGGAGGAGCAGACCTGGCGCGGCCACGTGGACCGGGTGCGCGCGGGCCGCAGCCTGCGCCCGGCCTCCTGGCCCGGCGGCGCCCGGGTCGCCGTCGCGCTGTCCTTCGACTCCGACCACGAGACGATCCCGCTGCGCGAGGGCGAGACCCGGCCGGGCAAGCTGGCCCAGGGCGAGTACGGCTCCCGCGTCGGCGCGCCCCGCATCCTGCGCCTGCTCGACCGCTTCGGCATCCCGGCCTCGTTCTTCATGCCGGCCGTCTCGGCGCTGCTGCACCCGCAGGAGGTGCGAGACTACGCCGCCGCCGGCCACGAGGTCGCCATGCACGGCTGGATCCACGAGCGCAACATGCTGCTCGACCCGGCCGACGAACGCGACCTGGCCCTGCGCGCCGCCGAGGTTCTGGAGCGGCTGTCGGGCGCCCGCCCGGTCGGCATCCGCACCCCCTCCTGGGACTTCTCCGACCACACCCTCGCCATCACGCGCGAGCTGGGCCTGTGCTACGACTCCTCGCTGATGGCCGACGACGAGCCGTACGAACTGCTGGCCGATGGCGAGCCGACCGGCATCGTGGAGATCCCGGTCGAGTGGATCAGGGACGACGCGCCGTACCTGATGATGGAGCGCTACGGCGCGTTGCGGCCCTACACGCCGCCGCGGCAGGCGGCGGCGATCTGGCGCGACGAGTTCGATGCCGCGCTGGAGGAGGGCGGGCTGTTCCAGCTCACCCTGCACCCGCACATCATCGGCCACCGCTCCCGCATGATCGCGCTGCGCGAACTGGTCGAGCACATCGACGGGCACGAGGGCGTCTGGTATGCCACACATGCCCAGATCGCCGAATACGTCCTGAAGCAGCATTCAGGCCCGGGACATCCAGGCCCGGGGCATCCAGGCCCGGGGCATCCAGGCCCGGGGCATCCAGGCCCGGGGCATCCAGGCCCGGGGCATCCAGGCCAGGGCCAGTCAGTTCCGGACCGTTCAGCCGTGGAGCCCTCATGACCGCCACCACCGCGAGCACGCGCCTGAACCCGGCCCAGCGCAAGGCCATCGTGGCCGGCGCCATCGGCAACACCGTCGAATGGGTGGACTGGGCGATCTACACCACGTTCGCGTCGGTGTTCTCCAGCCAGTTCTTCCCCTCCGACGACCCGACCGCCGGCGTGCTGTCCACGCTGGCCGTCTTCGCCATCGGCTTCCTCATGCGGCCCATCGGCGGCGCGATCCTGGGCGCGTACGGCGACCGTTACGGCCGCAAGAAGGGGCTGACGCTGACCATCTCGCTGATGGCGGCGGCCTCGTTCGTGATCGCCATCTGCCCGGGCTACGAGAGCATCGGCATCCTGGCCCCGGTCGTGCTGGTCCTGGCCAGGCTGGTGCAGGGCTTCTCGGCGGGCGGCGAGTTCGGCACCTCATCGGCCTTCCTGGTGGAGTCGGCGGCGCGCGGGCGGCGCGCCTTCGCCGGGTCCTGGCAGCAGGTCTCGGTGGGCGGCGGCGTGCTGATCGCCTCCGCGATGGGCACCGTGCTCACCTCCACCCTGGACGAGGCGGCGCTGCAGAGCTGGGGCTGGCGCGTCGCGTTCGCCATCGGCGGCCTGCTCGGGCTGGTCGGCCTGTGGCTGCGGGTCTCGGTGCCGGAGACCGAGGCGTTCGCCAAGGCCGAGTCGTCGGGCAGGACCCGCACCAACCCGCTGGTCACCATGTTCAGGGACCACCCGAGGGCCGCGCTGCGAGTGGCGGGCGTGACGATCGCCGGGACGCTGCTGTACTACATCTGGGTCAGCTACATGCCGACCTTCGCCCACCTCGACACCGGCATCCCGCTGAACCAGGCGCTGCTGGCCAACACGATCGCGGTGCTGGTGTTCCTGATCCTGCTGCCGTTCGGCGGGTTGCTGTCGGACCTGGTGGGGCGCAAGCCCACGATGCTCGCCTTCGCGCTGGGCTTCCTGGTGCTGGCCTGGCCGGCCTTCCAGTTCCTCGACGGCGGGTTCGGCTCGCTGCTGGTCATCGAGCTGATCGGCATGGTGTTCCTGGTCGGTTACTCGGCGAACTGCGCGGTGGTCATGGCCGAGCAGTTCCCCGCCGAGGTGCGCACGACGGGGATCGGGCTGCCGTACGCGCTGGCCGTGGCGGTCTTCGGCGGCACCGCCCCGTACATCACCACCTGGCTCAGCTCCAGCGGCCACCGCGACCTGGTGTGGATCTACGTGGCCGCCGCCGCGCTGATCGGCGTGATCGTGTACGCGACCATGCCCGAGACCAAGGGGAAGGAGCTCACATGAGCCGCCACATACTGGTCACCGGCGCGGCCGGCGGCATCGGCGCCGGCGTCTGCGAGTTGTTCGCGGCCACCGAGGACGCCCAGGTCACGGCCGTGGACGTGCGGCCCGAGGGTCTGGAGCGGTGGGGCGCGCGCGGCGTCGTCGCCGACCTGTCCGACGCCGGGGCCGCCGCCGGGCTGGTGGACCGGGTCTGGCGGGAGCACGGCCCGGTGGACGTCGTGGTGAACGCGGCCGGCATCTACCCGGCCACGCCGTTCCTGGAGATGACCGCCGCGCGGTGGGACCGCGTGCAGGACGTCAACGTCCGCGCCCCCATGCTGATCACCGCCGCCTTCGGCCGGGCCTGCGCGGCGAACGGCAGGACCGGGGCGGTGGTGAACATCGCCTCCGGCGCCGCGCTGCGCGCCCGCCCCGGCGCGGCGCACTACTGCACCTCCAAGGCCGCGCTGGAGATGCTCACCAAGGCCGCCGCCGTCGAACTGGGCCCGATCGGCGTGCGCGTCAACGCGGTCAGCCCCGGCTTCGTCACCGTGGACAGCGCCGCCAACCCCGTCACCGAGCAGTACGCCGCCGCCGTCTCGGCCAACCCCCTCGGCCGGCGCGGCCTGCCCGCCGACGTGGCCGGCGCCGTGCGCTGGCTCGCCGGAGAAGAGGCCGCCTGGGTTACCGGCAGCGTGCTGCGGGTGGACGGCGGGGCCTCGGCGGGCACCACCGCCCTGCCCCTGCACTGGAACGGAACGAGCGAGGTACAGCAGGCATGACCGGCTACACGATCGTCGGCGGCGGCGCCATCGGCGGCACCATCGCCTTCCACCTGGCCGAGACCGGGCACGACGTGCTGCTCATCGACGCCGATCAGGCGCACGTGGCGGCGATCCGCCGCGACGGCCTGGTGCTGAGGGGCGCCGGCGGCGACCGCGCCGTGCCCGTGCACGCCGCCCTGCCCGGTGAATGGGACGGGCCGCTGCACCGGGTGCTCCTGTGCGTCAAGGCCCAGGCCACCGCGGGCGCCGCCGCCTGGATCGCGCCCAGGCTCGACCCCGGCGGGTACGTGGTGTCGGTGCAGAACGGCCTGAACGAGCAGCTCATCGCCGAGCACGTGGGCGAGGAGCGGGTCATCGGCGCGTTCGTCAACATCTTCGCCGACGTGGTCGAACCGGGGATCATCCGCGACGGCGGCCCCGGCGCGTTCGTGATCGGCGAACTGGACGGCGACCCGGGCCCGCGCGTGCACGCGCTGGTCGCCGACCTGGCAGGGATCGGGGCCAGAGCCACCGGGAACGTCACCGGCCACCTGTGGGCCAAGCTGGGCTTCGGCGCCATGCTGAGCGCGACCGCGCTGGCCGACGCGCCCATGGCCGACCTCATCGACCGGCACAGGGAGCTGATGCACGCGCTGGTGGCCGAGGTGTTCACCGTCGCGGCGTCGCTGGGGCTGCGGCTGGAGCCGTTCGACGCCTTCGACGCGCAGGCGTACGTGCCCGGCGCGCCCCCGGCGGGGCGGGAGGAGGCGACGGACCGGCTGACTGCGTGGCTGCGTACCCAGCCGAAGGACCGCAGCGGCATCTGGCGCGACATCGCGGTCCGGCGCCGGCCGATCGAGGTGCACGACCACTACCGGGAGGTGTTCGCCCGGGCGGAGGCGGCGGGGGTGGCGACGCCGCTGCTGAGCGCCATGCTCGCGCGCCTGGCCGACGTCGAGGCGGGGCGGGCCGCGATGAGCGAGAACCACCTGGTCAACCTGTCGGGGCAGGCGGTCGGGATCAGTGGGGGCAGGGCACGGCGAAGCCACTGAATCCCGACTTATACACTCAGGGCGGTTTATCGGGGGATTCGGGGGAGTGGCGCGGTGGCGCTGGAACACGTCCTGCTGCTGCTCGTCGCGGCGGCGGCAGCGGGCTGGGTCGACGCCGTCGTGGGCGGCGGCGGGCTGCTGCAGCTTCCCGCCCTCCTCGTGAGCGGCGTCCCGACGGTCGAGGCGATGGCGACCAACAAGTTGTCGTCGGTGTTCGGCACCACCTCGGCCGCCGTGGCCTACGCCCGTTCCACCAAGGTGGACCGGCAGGTGGCGATCCCCGGCGCGGCGCTGGCCGTGCTCAGCGCCGGGCTGGGCGCGTGGGCGGCGGCGTCGATCTCGGCCGAGGTGCTGCGGCCCGCCGTCATGGTGGTGCTGCTGGCCGTGGCCGCGTTCGTGACGCTGCGGCCGAACATGGGCGCCGTGCCCGCGCCGCACCTGCGCACCGGGCCCCGGGTGTTCACGGCGGTCGCGGTGGCGGGCGTGGTGATCTCCTTCTACGACGGGATCATGGGGCCGGGGACGGGCACGTTCCTCATCATCGCCTTCACCACCATCCTCGGGCTCGACTTCGTCTCCGCCTCCGCCTCCGCGAAGATCATCAACGTCGGGACGAACGTCGGGGCGCTGCTGGTGCTCGGCTCGCAGGGGTACGTGAACTGGGCGCTCGGCCTGGCCATGGCCGTGTGCAACGTGGCCGGCGCCCAGTTCGGGGCGCGTACGGCGATCCGGCGCGGCACGGGTTTCGTCCGGATCGTGCTGCTGGTCGTGGTGGTGGCGATGGTGATCAGGCTGGGCTGGCAGCAGTTCGGCTGAGGTACGGGTTCGCGGGCCCCAGGCTTGGCGTGTACGGGTTCGCGGGCCCCAGGCTCAGCGCGTGGCCGGTTCCCGGGCCCGTACCCGCAGCGCCGTGGCCGTCAGGGCGACGAAGGCGGCCAGCAGCGCGGGGATGGCCAGCGCCCGGGGCAGGCCGGTCAGCTCGGCGACCGCCCCGATGAACACCGGCCCCGTCAGCATCCCCAGATAGCCGATCGAGGCCACCCGCGCCAGCGCCCGCCCGGCGAAGGCCGGGTCGCGGTGCCCGGCGGCCGAGAAGACCTGCGGCACGATGCACGACAGCCCGGCCCCGAACAGCCCGAACCCGACTACTCCCGCCACCTGGTGACTGACCAGCAGCGCCAGCCCGAGCCCGGCCGCCGCCAGCAGCCCGCAGCAGCGCACCAGGGCCACCGGCCCGAACCTGGCCGCCAGGCGGTCGCCCGCCAGCCGGCCCGCCGTCATCATGATGGAGAAGGCGGCGTACCCGGCGGCGGCCAGGCCGGGCGAGGCCGCCAGGTCCTCGCGCAGGTAGACCGAGCTCCAGTCGGCCGCCGCCCCCTCGCCCACCAGGCAGCAGAACGCCAGCACGCCCAGGAACACGATCCCGCGCGGCCGCCCGGACCGGTCCGCCCCGGCCGGGGCATCGGAGGGGCCCGAGCGCATGGCCCAGCGCGCCGCCCACGCGGCGAGCACCGTGATCACCGCCCCGACCACCCAGAACGTGACCGCCGCCGTCAGCTCGAAGTGCGCGAACAACCCGCCCGCCGTGGCCCCGGCGAACCCGCCGACGCTGTAGACGGCGTGGAAGGAGGACATGATCGGCCGCCCGTGCGCCCGCTCCACCTCCACGGCGTTGGCGTTCATGGCCACGTCCAGGAGCCCGTGCACGGCCCCGAACACCAGCAGCGCCACCGACAGCGTGAGGAGATCCGGCGCGTACGCGGGCGGCACCAGCACCGCCCCCTGGGCCAGGGCCGCCGGGATCACGGCCCTGCTGCTGCCGTACCGATCGACCAGACGACCCACGACCGTCATGCCGACGACCGCGCCCGCCGCCACGGCCAGCAGCGCGAGGCTGAGCTGGCCGTCGCCGAGTTCCAGGCGCTCCTTGATGGCGGGGATGCGCGCCGTCCACGTGCCGATCGCCGTACCGGACAGGAAGAACAGCAGGCAGACGGCCACCCGCTCGCGCGTCACGCGGCCTCCCTGACGATCACCTCGGCCGCCGTCAGCGCGTCGCGCTCCTCGGGCGGGATGCCGGGGTCGGTCACCACCACGTCCAGCCGGTCGATCGGGCAGACCGCGCCGAACGCCGTACGGGAGAACTTGGCCGAGTCGCACACCGCGACCACCCGCCGCGCGGAGGCGATGGCCGCCTGCTTGACCGCCACCTCGGGCAGGTCGTGCGCGGTCAGGCCGTGCCCGGCGGACAGGCCGCAGCAGCCGATCACCGCCGTGTCGAAGCGCAGCGCCCCGATCGAGGTCTCGGTGAGCGGGCCGGTGAGGTTCAGCTCGCCCTTGCGCACCTCGCCGCCCGGCAGCACCAGCCGTACGCGCGGCGCGCCCGCCAGCAGCGCGACCGCCTGCAGCGCCAGCGGCAGCACGGTCACGCGCCGGTCGATCAGCGCGCGGGCCACCTCCAGCGCGGTCGTGCCGCCGTCCAGGATCACCGCCTCGCCGTCGGCGATCAGGCCCGCCGCCTCCTCGCCGATGCGCCGTTTGGCCTCCACCGCCTCCCGCTCGCGCACCCCGAACGGCGGCTCCTCGCCGCGCAGCAGCAGCGACAGCGCGCCGCCCCTGACCCGGCGCACCACCCCCTGCTGGGCCAGCTCGTCCAGGTCACGCCTGATCGTCATCTCCGACACGCCGTGCTCGGCGGCCAGCTCGGCCACGGACACGCTGTCGTGCGTACGCAAGGTGCTCATAATGGCTCGCACACGTTCCATCTGTTCATACAAACACGACATATGTGCGCAATACAATCTGAAATATGCGAGCCAGCCGTCTGCTCTCCCTCCTCCTGCTCCTGCAGACGCGGGGGCGCATGACCGCGCCCGAGCTGGCCGCCGAGCTGGAGGTGTCGGTACGCACCGTCTACCGCGACGTCGAGGCCCTGTCGGCGGCCGGCGTGCCCGTCTACGCCGATCGCGGCCCGGCGGGCGGCTACCAGCTCCTCGACGGCTACCGCACCCGGCTCAACGGGCTGACGGCCGAGGAGGCATCCTCGCTGTTCCTGGCCGGGCTACCGGGACCCGCCGCCGACCTGGGGCTGGCCGAGGTGGCGGCCAACGCCGAGCTCAAACTGCTGGCCGCGCTGCCGCCCGAGCCGCGCTCGCACGCCTCCCGCATGCGCGAGCGCTTCCTGCTGGACGTGCCCGGCTGGTACCGCTCGGCCGACGACGTGCCGCATCTGGCCGAGGTTTCGGAGGCGGTGTGGGACCAGCGGCCGCTGCACATGACCTACCGGCGCTGGGGCAGGCAGGAGGTGGACCGGGTGGTGCACCCGTACGGGCTGGTGCTCAAGGGCGGCTCCTGGTACCTGGTCGCCGCGCCGCCGGACGGCTCGCCGCGCACCTATCGGGTGGCGCGCATCCTGACGCTGGAGACGCTGCCCGGGCGCTTCGTCCCGCCGGAAGGGTTCGACCTGGGCGGGTTCTGGCGCCAGTACGCCAAGGAGTTCCGCGAGCGCATGTACACCGCCGAGATCGTCATCAAGCTCGCGCCTGGGCGGGAGGACCTGCTGGCGTACACGATGGGCTCCGACGTGGTCGGCGCCGCGCTGGCCGCCGCCGGTGAGCCCGACGCCGAGGGCTGGCGCACGCTCACCCTGCCGGTCGAGTCGATCACGTACGCGCGCTGGCTGCTGCTGCGCATGGGCGCCGACGTCGAGGTGCTCGAACCTGCCGAGTTGCGGGAGCTGATGGCCGAGGCGGTCGGGGAGCTGGCCAAGTTGTACGGCCCCTGACCGAAAAATCAGGAGATATCGCGATACCGCGTCTGTCAACATGCCCCGCATGTACCTTCTCGCATTCGCGGGCGCGTGCGTCCTGGTGGCCATGGTGCCCGGGGTCAGCACGGCCATCATCCTGCGCCAGACACTGCGTGCCGGCCGGGGCTCGGGCCTGGCCGCCACCCTGGGCAACGAGACCGGCATCCTGCTGTGGGGCCTGGCCGCCGCGTTCGGCCTCTCTGCCCTGCTGGTGGCCTCGCAGGTCGCCTATGACGTCATGCGCGTGACCGGCGCCGTGCTGCTGCTCGCGATGGGCGTCCAGGCGCTGTGGCAGGCCCGCCGCAGCGCGCCGCCGCCCGAAGGGGAGGTCGTGCCCGGCCTGCGCGGGCCGTACCTGGCCGGCCTGGGCACCTGCCTGGCCAACCCGAAGGCGGCGGTGTTCGCGATGTCGTTCCTGCCGCAGTTCGTGCCCGCTGGGCAGGACGTGCCACTGACGCTCGTGACGCTGGCCGTGGTCTGGGTGGCGGTGGACCTGATCTGGTACGGGCTGCTCGTCTGGGCGGTGGCCAGGGCCAGGGACTGGCTCGGCAGACCGGCGGTACGGCGGCGGCTGGAACGGATCTCCGGCGTGGTGCTCATCGGGCTGGGCGTGCGGATGGTGGTGGAGTCGAGGTGACGATCTGGCACGCGGAGCGGGGCACGGGCGAGCCGGTGGTGCTGCTGCACTCGACGGCGGCCGACTCCGGCATGTGGGACGCCCAGTGGGAGGCGCTGGCCGGGCGTTTCCGGGTGGTCAAGGTGGACTTCCGCGGGTACGGGCGCACGCCGTACCAAGCCGATGGGCCCTACAGCGACGCCGGCGACGTGGCCGGGCTGCTGGCCGCCCTGGGCATCGGCCGGGCCGCGCTGGTCGCCTCATCAGGCGCGGCACCGGCGGCGCTGGAATTGGCCGCCGCCGGGCTGGCCGGGCGGCTGGTGCTGCTCAACCCCCTGTCCACGCTGGAGCCCACGCCGGACCTGCTGGCGTACTGGAAGGAGGAGGAGCACCTGCTGGAGGAAGGCGACACGCAGGGGGCCGCCGAGCTGAACGCGCGCACGCTGCTCGGGCCCGAGGCGACGGACGTGGCCTGGCGGCGCCTGGTGGCGATGCAGCGGCACGCGTTCGAGCTGCAGCTCGCCGCCGACCCCGAGCCCGAGCAGATCGAGCGGGAGGTCTCGCCCGCCGGCGTCGAGGTGCCCGCGCTGGTCGTCTCCGGGGCGCACGACCTGCCCTACTTCCGCGACAGCGCCCGGCACCTGGCCCGCGAGCTGCCCGCGGCGCGGCTGCTCGAACTGGGGTGGGCCGGGCATCTGCCGGCGCTCGAACGTCCCGAGGAGATCAATGCGCTGCTGCTGGATTACCTTTAGTGCATGACGGATGACCTGGCGACCCTCATGAGGCAGGCGCAGGACGACGACGACCCGCTGCTGGCGCTGCACGCCACCACCGCGTTGCGCCGTGAGATCGAGCGCCTGGAGGCGGTCCAGGTGCGGCGGGCCCGGGTGGCGGGACTGGCCTGGGCCCAGATCGCCGACGCGATCGGCGTGAGCAAGCAGGCGGTGCACAAGAAGTACGGCCGCCGCTAAGCCCTGTTCCCGGCGGTTCCTCAGTCCTTGATCGGCGCCACCCGGGCGGCCACCGCGGCCACCGCGGCGAGGATCCGGTCCACCTGACCGCCGGTGTGCGCCGCGGTGACGCTCAGGCGGATCAGCGCCGCACGTCCCGGAACGGCGGGCGGCAGCATCACGTTGGCCAGCACCCCCTCCTCCAGGAGCCCGGCCCAGAACCGGCAGCACGTCAGCGCGTCCCCCATCCGCAGCGAGACCGTCGGCGTGCCGCCCGCCGGGATGGCGAACCCGAGCGCGACCAGCCCCGAGCGCAGCCGTTCCGCCGCGGACAACACGGCCCGGCGGCGCTCGGGCTCGCCACGGATGATGCCCAGGGCCGTGAGCGCCGCCGCCGTGCAGGCGGGCGGCAGGGACGCCGAGAACAACGCGGCCCGCGAGCTGTGCCGCAGGTAGTCGATGACGTGCCGCGGCCCGGCGACGGCCCCGCCGAGCGTGCCGAAACACTTGGAGAACGTCACGGACTGCACGTCCACGGCGGACTGCAGGCCATGATGCTCGGCCGCGCCCCGGCCCCCCGCGCCCAGCAGGCCCGCGTCGTGCGCGCTGTCCATCACCACCCGCGCCCCGTGCCGCGCCGCGAGCTTGGCCACGCCCGGCAGGTCGCACAGGTCGCCGCCGACCGAGAACATGCCCTCGGTCAGCACGATCGCCCCCGACTCGGGCTCGACGGCCTCCAGCAGCTCCGCGAGCTGGCCCATGTCGTTGTGCCGGTATCGCCGCAGCTGGGCCTGGCCGAGGCGGGCGGCGTCGATCAGCGAGGCGTGCGCGTGCCGGTCGGCGAGCAGCACGTCGCCCGGCCCGAACAGCGCGTTGAGCGCGAGGTTGGCCTGGTATCCGGTGGAGACCACCATCGCCGCCTCATGATCGAGGAAGATCGCCAGCTCCTCCTCCAGCCCCTGGTGCAGGGCCAGCGTGCCGTTGAGCGCCCGCGAGCCCGAGTTGCCCGCGCCCAGCCGGCGCAGCGCCCGCTCACCCGCCTCCTTCAGCCGGGGGTCGTCCGACAGCGCCAGATAGTCGTTGGAGCCCGCCATCAGCACCCGGCGCCCGCGCACCACCACCTCGCCCCCGCCGGGACGCTCCTCCACCGGCAGGTAGAAGGGGTAGACGCCGGCCGCGGCCAGTGCCTCGAACTCCTCGGGGAGCCGGCACTTGCTGAACGGGTCCGTCACTGCGCGGCACTCACTTTCCGGCTCTGTCCGAAGCATTCCGGCGACTCACTCCGCATCGGGCGATCGTAGCTGACAGTACTGGGCCGTAATAGTAGAGTAATCGCCGCTGGTCCGGATCACGCTTGCCCGTGCCCCCAGCCCCCACAGCCCGACTAGGCAGCAGCCGGCAAGGACGTACGCATGACAGAGGACGAGATCTTCCACGAGCTGCGCACCATCTGCGCCAGGATCCTGTCGGTGGACGCGGAGCTCATCACGCCCGACACCGACCTGCGCGAGGAGCTGGAGGCCGACAGCCTCGACATGGCCGAGCTGGCGGCGGCCAGCGAGGACCGCTTCCGGTTCGCCGTCGATCTCGACACCGCCAAGCAGGCGCGCACCCTGGCCGACGTCGCCACCCTGGTCCTGGCCGGGGCCCAGGCGCGTTGATGCGCGGACAGGTCCGCGTCGCCGTCACCGGCCTGGGCGTGCGCACCCCGGCGGGCAACGACCTGGCCACGTTCTGGGACACCCTGGTCGCCGGGCGCTCCACGGCGCGCACGATCACCTCCTTCGACGCCGCCGGCCTGCCGGTCGGCTTCGGCTGCCAGGTCCCCGACTTCGACACCGTCCCGTACGTGACGGGCAAGCAGGCGCGGCGGATGGACCGTGCGACGTTGCTGGCCGTGTGCGCGGCCGACGACGCGATGGCCGATGCGGCGGGTGGGGGTGAGCCGAGCGTCCCGCCCGAGCGCCGCGCGGTCGTCACCGGCACCGCGCTGGGCGGCTCGGCGACCAGCGAGGCCACCCTGCTCGGCGACGGGCAGCCGAGCGCGCTCTACATACCGCGCACGATGCCCAACGCCGCCGCCGCGTTCGTCAGCATGCGCCACCGCATCCTGGGGCCCAGCCTGACCGTCTCCACGGCGTGCGCCTCGGGCGGCCACACGATCGGCGAAGGGCTGCGCCTGCTCCGTGACGGCTCGGCCGACCTGGTGATGGCGGGCGGCACCGAAGCCTGCCTCACGCCCACGACCCTGCTCGCCTTCCACCGCTGCGGCGCGCTGTCGCAGCGCACCGCCGAGCCCGAACGCGCCTCGCGTCCCTTCGACGCCACCCGTGACGGGTTCGTGCTGGCCGAGGGCGCCGCCTTCGTCGTGCTGGAACGCCTCGATGACGCCGTACGGCGCGGCGCCCGCGTCTACGCCGAGCTGGCCGGCTACGGCCGCACCTCCGACGCCCACCACCTGACCTCGCCCGACCCCAAGGGCGAGGGCGCGGAACGATGCATCCAGCAGGCGCTGGCCGACGCGGGACTGTCCCCGGGAGACGTGGCGCACGTCAACGCGCACGGCAGCGGCACCCCGCTCAACGACGTCACCGAGGCCCAGGTGATCGCCCGCCTGTTCGGGCCCGGCCGGGTGCCGGTCACCTCGACCAAGAGCGTGCTGGGCCACGCGATCGGCGCGGCCGGGGCGATCGAGGCCGTGGCCGGCGTGCTGACCCTGCACGAACGCCTGATCCATCCCACCATCAACCTCGACGTCCAGGACCCCGCGTGCGAGATCGACGTGGTACGCGGCCCGCGCCCGCTCCTGCCCGGCGCCGTCGTGTCCAACTCCTTCGCCTTCGGGGGCCACAATGCGAGCCTCGTCTTCACCGCTCACGGCTGAGCCCGTCAGGGGGCGCCGGCGGCTCACGGAGTTCGTGGAGCTGCCGTACCGGCTGCACGGGCGCGACCCGTGCTTCGTGCCGCCGCTGCGCGGCGAGTGCCGGTGGCTGCTCGATCGGCGGCGCAACCCGTTCTTCGCCTACGGCGCGGCCGAGCTGTTCACCGTACGGCGGGGCGGGCGCGTCGCGGGCCGGGTCGCCGCCGTGCACAACCCGCGCCACAACGAGACGCACGGCAGGTCCGACGGGTTCTTCGGCCAGTTCGCCTGCGCCGACGACCCCTCGGCCGCGCGTGAGCTGCTCGACGCCGCGGCGGGGTGGCTGCGCCGGCGCGGCCTGCGGACCATGCTCGGGCCGGTCAACTTCACCACCAACGACGAGTGCGGCGTGCTGGTGGACGGGTTCGGGACGCCGCCGAGCGTGATGATGCCCTACAACCCCGCCTATTATCCGGCGCTGCTGGAGTCGAGCGGGCTGGGCAAGGCGAAGGACCTGTGGGCCTGGGAGGTGGGCGGCGAGGAGGCGGGGGAGCGGCTGCTGCGCGTCGCGCGGTGGGCCGAGCGGCGCCGCCAGCTCACCGTGCGCTGCCTCGACCCGGCCCGCTTCGACGCCGACCTCGCCGGCGTCAAACACGTCTTCGACCGGGCCTGGCGCGGCAACTGGGGGTTCACGCCGATGACGGAGGCGGAGTTCGCCGCCGCCGCCGGCCGGCTGCGTACGATCATGAATCCCAAGCTCGTGCTGATCGCCGAGGTGGCGGGCGAGCCGGTCGCGGTGGCCTTCGTGCTGCCCGACCTCAACCAGGCCCTGTCCGCCGCGCGGGGCCGCCTGGCCCGCTTCGGGGTGCCGGTCGGGCTGGTCCGGCTGTCCCTGGCCGCCCGCCGCATCGACCGCGTACGGGGCGTGCTGTTCGGCGTCGTCCCCGAGCTGCGCGGGCACGGCGTCGAAGCCGTGCTCTTCGCCCGCGCCTTCGAGGCGATCACGGCCGGCGGGTATCGCGGCGGCATCGAGCTCGGCTGGACGCTGGAGGACAACCAGGACATCAACCGGTACCTGGAGCAGGCAGGCTGCACCCGAGCCAAGACCTACCGCATCTACGGCCGCGCACTGTGACCTCCCGGCCCGGTTGTCCCCGGGGGCGGTTGCGGTGACGCGTTACCTGGTCACCGGTGCCACCGGGTTCGTGGGGCGGCGGCTGACCCGCATGATCCTCGCGCGCGGCGACACCGTCACCGCCCTGGCCCGTCCGTCGGCCCGCGCCCGTGAGCTGCGCGAGCTGGGGGCCGAGGTGGTGCTCGGTGACCTGGCCACCGGGCGCGGCATCAGCCAGGCGGTGCGGGGCGCCGACCGGGTCATCCACCTGGCCGCGACGCTCAGGGCCCGGACCGCCGCCGAGTACCTGGCCGTCAACCGCGACGGCGTCGCCCGGCTGGTGCGCGCGCTGGCAGTGGCGCGCCGCCCGCCGCGCTTCGTGTTGTGCTCCTCCCTGGCGGCGGGGCCGGCGATCTCCCTGTACGGGGCCAGCAAACGGGCCGGGGAGCAGGTGGCCGGGGAGCATGCCCGCCGGGTGCCCACGGTCGTGCTGCGGCCCGGCATCGTCTACGGCCCGGGGGAGTCCGCGTTGCTGCCGGCCCTGCTGCCGATGATCCGGCTCGGCGTGGTCATCAAGCCCGGGTACGGCCCCCGCCGCTACGGCCTGGTCTACGTCGACGACCTGTGCACCGTCCTGCTCGCCGCCGCCGAACGCGGCCCCGTACTCAACCCGGTCGGGAGCCCCGCTGGAAGCCGGGTCGGGAGCTGCGCCGGGAGCCGCGCAGATGACGCTGCCGATGACCCCGCCGGCGATCGCATCGGCTGTTATCCGATCAGCGACGGCAACGCCTACGACTGGGCCGACATCTGCCGGGCCCTGGCCGGTGCGGCCGGCTGTCGTGAGCCGCTGGTGGTGCCGGTGCCCGTGACGGCTGTGCGCGTCGTGGCCGCCCTGTCCGAGCTCGCCTCACGGGGGGCGGTTCCGGTGCTCAACAGGGACAAGGCCCGCGAGATGCGCCGCGCCGACTGGACGTGCGTGCCGGATGATGCCGTGCGTGAGCTGGGCTTCGTGCCCGCCACCGCGCTCAGGCAAGGGTTCGAGGCCGCGCTGGCGGCGCCGGCCGGGCCGCGAACCGCTTCGTGACGGCGTACACGGCCAGCGCCACCGCCAGCCCCGCGACCACGTCGGACAGGTAGTGGTACCAGTCGTAGACGACGGCGACCGTCAGCCCTGCGGTCAGCGCCCACAGCAGGCGGCGGGCGATCTCGGAGACGTGCCGGCGCAGGCACAGCAGGGTGATCCAGGCGCCCGCCACGTGCGCCGAGGGGAAACACGCGCCGGGCGGGTCGAACGTGGTCATGATGTGGTTCTGCAGGGCCGTGATCACGTATCCGGCCGGGCGCTCCCCGGCGAACTCCCCGGCCGCCGGGCCCGCCAGTGGCACGGCGATGAACCCGACGTAGCAGGTGAGCAGCGCGGCCATCACGGCGAACAGGTAACGCTCCGCCAGGGGCCGGCGGCCGCGGACGTACAGGATGATCGGGAGGAAGAAGCAGCCGTAGTAGCAGAAGTAGCAGAACGTCAGCAGCTCGGTCAGCGGCGGGACCGCGATGGCCCCGACGGCGAGGTTGGGGGAGAAGCCGAACAGCGCCTGCTCGAAGGCGCGCACGCCGTCGTCCACGTAACGCCCGTGCAGGGCGAGGACCGTCCCGGCGGCGGCGTTGTAGGCGAAGGGGAGCAGGAGCAGCGGCCCGGCGAACCGGACGAGCGACACCGCCCTGCTGCCGGGGAAACGCCGGTGGGCGTGCGCGAGGCCGAGCAGGAGCAGGGTGCCGAGCGCGTATCCCGCCATCAGGGCGGGGCCGTCGGCGAGCCGGTCGAGGGAAAAGGACGCGATAAGCGCCATGAGTCCGAAATAGCCCATGAGAAGCGCTTCAACCGGTCGAATTTCCACTCGGCCCTCCGATATTCCAGGTGACGCGCGGGAGGTCCCAATATAGCGGTGGCACGTGCGGCGGAAATTCCTGCGTACGGCGGACCGTGGCGAATAACGTGGCCAAGCATGAATAATGAATTCCTGCCCGGCGCGGTGCCGCTGACCTTCGGCGACCGATATGTGATCCGGCTCGGCGCGGGCGCGGTCTGCGACTCCCGCATGCACAACGGCATCGCCGTCCGCCGGCCGGGACCCGCGCCCGAGCTCGCATCGTTGTGCCGGCTGGTCGGCGAGGCGGTGCGCGTGCGGGCACCCGCGCTGGCCTACCGGCCGGCCGGGGGCCCGCTGCGCAGGCGATGGGAGCCCGATCCGGCGTTCGATCCCGCTCACCACGTCGAGTTCCACCCGCTGCCGGCGGGGGTCTGTGTCCATCAGGCGGTCATGGACGCCATGCGGGTCCGGCCGCTGTCCCGGGACCGGCCCCTGTGGAGCCTGATGGTGCTCCGGAGGGCGGATGGCGGGGAACACGTGCTCTGCTACCGGGCGCACCACGCGTTCCAGGACGGCATGGGGACCATCGGGGCCGCCCACGTTCTGCTGGGAGCCGGCACGCTGCCGGCTCCCGGAGCTGAGGGGGCGTACCGGAAGCCGCCGGGGTGGAGGCGGCAGGCACTGGCGGACCTGCGGCGGCTGGCGACCCCGCAACCACGCTGGTTCGATGTCCGCGACGGCGGCTCACCGGATCTGCGGCTGCAGGTGATCGCCCTGGACAGGGCGCCGTTCGACGACATCGCCCGCGCGAGCGGCGCCACCATCGCCCAGATCGGCCTCACCGTCGTCACCGGCGCCCTACGCTCCTGGAACCCACCCGCCTGGCCCACCCTGACCGGCGACTCCCGGACCGGCGACTCCCGGATCAGCGACACCCTGACCGGCGGCTCCCGGGAGCTGGTGGTGGCGTTGCCGGTTGGGCTGCGCGGGCAGCGGCAGCACACGGGGATGGGCAACCACACCGCGCTGCTGCCCATCACCCTCCCCTGCGACGAGCCCGCCACCCTGGCCCGGCTCGGACGGGTCGCCGAGCAGACCACGCTCCAGCGGCTGGCGCAGGCCCGCCGGGCCGGCCGCGAGCTGTACAGCCTGGCCCCCGGAGTGGCGGCGCCGCTGCTGCGGTTGTTGTCACCGCTGTTCAGGAAGGGTTCGCCGAGGAGGCTCAGCGTGACCGCCGTTCCCCTGCCCAAGGTGTTCGCGGCCCCGGGCGAGGTGTTCGCGGTCCCCGGGCTGGTGCCAGGGTTGGCCGGCATGGTGGTGATCCTGCCCGGCGAGGAGACCGTGTCGTTCTCGGGTGTGTTCGACCCAAGGGTGGCGCGTTCAGAGGACCTGCTCGGTCTCCTGGAGCAGGAGCTCAAGGAGTTGCACGCGCAGGCCACCAGATGAGCGGCCCGATGTGGTGGGCGAGGGCCGGTACGAGGAACGAGCGCACGATCACCGTGTCGATGACGACCCCGATCGCCACCAGCAGCCCGAGCTGGACGATCGGCACCAGCGGCAGCACGGTCAGCACGAAGAACGCCGCCGCCAGCACGACCCCGGCCGCGGTGATCACGCCGCCGGTGGCGCGCAGCGCGTGCAGGGTCGCCTCGCGGGTGTCGAGCCGCAGGGCCTCCTCGCGTACGCGGGCCATCAGGAAGATGTTGTAGTCGATGCCGAAGGCGATGAGGAAGACGAACGCGTACAGGGCGAACGACACGTCCATCACCGGATAGCCCAGCAACTGGGTGAACAGCGCCGAGCACAGCCCCAGCGTGGCGGCGAACGACAACACGACCGTGCCCATCAGCAGCAGCGGCGCGACCAGCGAGCGCAGCAGGACGACCAGGATCAGCGCCACGACCGCCAGGATCAGCGGCACGACGAGGAAGGCGTCGTCGAGTGCGGCGTTCCTGACGTCGAGGAGTTCGCTGGTGAACCCGCCGAGCAGGGCCGCGCCCGCGGCGGCGCCGCGTACGGCCGTCCGCAGGTCCTCCACCAGGCGCTGGGCGTCCGGCGTGTTCGGCTCGGCGGCCAGCACCACGTCGAAGGTGCGCCAGGGGGCGGGCGGCCCGGGGCGTACGGACACCACGCCTTCCGCGCCGCGCACCGCCTCGCCGACGGCGGCGCTCTTGTCCTGCCTGGCCAGGACCACGACGGGGGCGCTGGCGGGGTAGTGCCGCCGCAGGGCGTCGTAGCCGTCCACGGAGTCGGTACGCATGGTGAACAACGACGACGGCGGGATGCCCGAGGCGTCGAGCGTGGTCAGCCCCATGCACAGGACGGTCAGGAGCAGGGCCGAGGCCGCCCAGGACAGGCGGGGCCACTGGCCGACGAAGCCCGCCACGCCCTGCCACAACCCGTCGCGCGTGACGTGGCCGGGGCGCGGCGTGCTCGGCCAGAACGCCCGCCGTCCGCCCAGGAGCATCAGCGCGGGCAGCAGCGTCACCATCACGCCCATCGTGATCAGGATGCCGATGGCCGCCGCCGCGCCGATCGAGCGCAGCGCGTGGGTGTCGGCGACGACGAGGCAGCCGACGCCGCCCGCCACCGTGAGCGAGGAGGCGACGACCGTGCGGATCCCGCCCGACAGCGCCGCCTTCAGCGCCGCGGTCTCGCTCGCCGTCACGCGCAGCCGCTCCCGGTAGCGGGCGACGAGCAGCAGCGCGTAGTCGGTGGCCACGCCGAACACCAGCACGGTGAAGATCTCCGGCGTGGCGGCCCGCAGCGTCATCACGCCGGTCCGCGCGAGCGCGTAGACCGCCGCCGCGGAGCACAGGTAGGCCACGATCACGGCGAGCATGGGGATCACCCACAGGACGGGGCTGCGGTAGACGGCCAGCAGCACCAGCAGCACCACGCCCACGCTCAGCGCCAGCAGCGTGCCGTCCACCCGGCGGAAGGAGTCGACGTAGTCGGCCGCCGCCCCGCCCGCGCCGCTCACGTGGGTGACCAGGCCGGGCGGGCTGCCCTCCGCCGCGATCTGGCGCAGCCGCTCGACCAGCGGGCTGACGAGCACGCCCGGTTTGCCGGACATCAGCACGGTCGTCTGCAGGGCCTGCCCGTCGGCGCTGGGCACCGGATCGGAGGCGGTGCCTATGACGTCGGGCACCTGCGGGAACTCGCGCAGGTCCTGCCGCGCCGCCGCGAGATCTCCCGCCTGGAGCAGCCCCGGCCTTTCGTAGACCACCAGCGTGGGCACCACCCTGCCCTCCTGCTTGGCCAGCAGGTCGAGCACGCGGGCGGATTCGGCGCCCCTGGCCAGCATGGAGGTGCCGCTGGTGATGCGGACGTCGTCGAGTGGGCCGCTGGCGAGCACGGCCGCCACGGTCAGGGCCACCCACCCGAGCACCACACCGGCCGCGATCTTCCGCGCAACCCCCATACGAAACAAACGCGAAAAAACCATACGAAACAAACCCGACAATTCCCGCCCACCCCCTGGCCTCAGGAGAAAGTGTCGGCCAGCACGTGAACTCTAATTTCCCGGATCTGCTTAAACAAATTTCTGCAGGTGTCTTATATTCGCGTCATGGCAGAACAATTAACACCTTTTTGTTCGCCGCACCCGATCGGCGGAATCTCAGACATTCACCCGCAGGTCCGCGAAGAGTGCCCGATGGTCGGATCCCGGCACGTCGTACACCTGCGTGCGCACCGCGGCCCCCCGCGCGTCCGTCAGCACGTGGTCGATGGTCACCAGCGGCGGCAGCGAGCGTCCCTGCGGCCATGTGGGGTTCAGGCCCTGCCCGGTGGAGGCCGCCGCGTCGGTGTAGCCGGTGCCCAGCAGCCGGCGGAAGACCGCGTGGTCGAGGGTCGCGTTGAAGTCGCCCGCCAGGATCCGGGCCGGTCCGGAGTCGGGTGCGGGTGGCAGCGCGGCGACCCCGGCCTCCCACTCCGGCACGGTCGAGGGTACGGGCGCGACCGGATGCACGACCACCACCTCGACGGGCCGGCCGCCGGGCAGCGACACCTCGGCGACCGGCATGTGGTGCCCGACCGGCTGGAACAGCCCGGTCCGCTCGCGCAGTGGATACCGGGCGTACACGCCACTGCCCTCGGGTCCCCGGAAGTCGGCCCGGCCTACGTGGTGCGGCAGCAGGCCCGTGAGCCCCGCCGCGGCCAGCCGGTCCCTTGCCGAGTAGGTCAGCTCCTGGATGCTGAGGACGTCCACGTTCAGTCTGCGTACCAGATCGACTACCACCGCCGCGTCCCCGCGCCCGCCGTTGAGGTTGGCGGTCAGGACCCGCAGCGGCCGGCCGGTGGCGGCGGCTCCTTGGCCGGTGCCGCCGCCGAGCGCGCGCGGCAGCACGCACCAGGCCAGGCAGGCACACACGGCCAGCATGATCGCGATCGCGGCGCGACTGCGTACGAGGACCGCGATCCCCAGCGCGACCAGCGCCGCGACGGCGAAGTGCGGGGTGAAGGAGACCAGCGGGACCAGGAAGACGCCCGCCTCCAGGCCGCCGAGCCGCACGGCCGTCCCCGCCGCGAACAGCACCGCCACCCCGATGGCGATCCGCGATCGCCACACGCGGCGCGGCCGTACCCGCGGCGCCGCCGTCTTCACATCCTCTCGCACCAGCACAGCCGCACGCTAAGCGGCCATTCTTAACGTCACATGAGGATCGGACCCCGGTGAAGGTGAGAGTGCCGGAGACCACCGGCGGCCTGTCCAGCCTGTCGGCCCGTGCCGCCTGAGGCGACGGCCGGTCCAGGCTGCGGATCCGTGCCGCCTGAGGTGGCGGCCGGTCGAGGGTCGTTGGCCCGTGCCACGTAAGGCAGCGGCCGGTCTAGGCTGTTGGCCCGTGCCACGTAAGGCGATGATCTGGTTGCTGGCGGTCGCGACGCTCGCTGGCTGCGGTGAGCCGCGCCCGCAGGGCCAGACGGAGCCCCCTTCTCCCGCGCCGGCCGCCACCGCCTCTACCTCGCCGTCGGAAGGTTCCGCGTCTCCTGAGGACGGGGACGGCGGGCGGGCCGACGACGTCAACGGCGACGGCTACGCGGACCTGGTCGCCGAGATCGGTGACTCCGATCGCAGGAGGATCGCGGTCGTCTACGGTTCGCCGCGGGGGCCCGAGCCCGGCACGCGGACCGTCGTACCGCCAGAGACGTTCTCCACGTGGCTGCTCGGCGGCGGCATCAGAGGCGACTTCGACGGCGACGGGTTCGGCGACATCCTCGGCTACGGGGCCCCCGGCGGTCAGGATCAGCAGGCGCAGGGTCCTCACCTTCTGTGGGGCGGCCGGAAGGGCCTGGTGGCGAGGCCCACGCCCGTTCTGCTGCCGGGGGGAGGCGCGAGGGCGGGGTCCAGGGCGGTCGCGGGCGATTTCGACGGGGACGGCAACGCCGACGCGGTGATGGCGAGCGCGGCGACGGACGGCAACGTCGCGTCCCTGATGGTGTTGTACGGCCCGTTCACCCGCAAGGGCGTCCCCGCCCGCAGCGCCGTCCAGCCGTCGCCGACCGGCGGGGAGTTCTGGCGGCTGGCCTCCGACAAGGTCGGCGGGCGGCGCGCGACGGGTCTGATCGTCTACGAGGCCGACGACGGCGAGCAGACGTCGGGCCGGCTGCTCACGGCCGGTCCCGGTGGCCTGTCGAAGACGGGCAGGGAGCTCAACGCGGGCATGTCGGCCGCCTTCGGCGATTTCGACGGCGACGGCACCAGAGACGTCGCCGTCGGCGACGACGGCAGCCGCAACAACGAACCCGGCTACGAGACCGAGCCGCCCTCGGTCGACAAGACCCTCACCGTCTACTACGGCGACGGCCGGCAGGCGGCCTTCAAAGGCGTCGCGGGTCCGGCCGTCTCCGGTGACTTCAACGGTGACGGCCGCGACGACGTCGCCTTCGGCGGGGCCGGACGGGCGCTGGGCCTGACCGCGTACACCGCGCCGAAGGTCTTCTGGGGCGGCTCCGGCGGCCTCGGCGCCGGTCGGGAGGTGCCGGGGGTGGGCGAGGCCGGGCCGCTGGCGGCGGGGGACTACGACGGCGACGGCGACGACGAACTGGTCTTCGCGGCCGGCGACGACGACGCCCCCACCTTGGTGATCACGGACGGCGAGAAGAGGCTGAACAGCATCGAGGCGGCCGCCCTGACGTCATGAACGCTTTCGGCCCCCGGATTCCGGGCCGCAGCCCGCAGCCCGCAGCCCGCAGCCCACGGCCCGCGGCCCGCGGCCCACGAAGCCTTCGGGCCGCGGCCTCCAGCTAAGGCCCGTGACCTTCGGCGTCCGACTCGTGGCTCGCTACTGCGCGGCGAGCGCCTTGAAGTCCTTGAGCCAGTAGTTCGGCGCGGACAGGCCGTTGTCGCGGCGCTCGACGGTGTACGGGACGTAGACGCTGTTGAGCAGCCACGGATCCTTGTCCGGCCCGAAGTTCTGCACCATCAGGTCATCCTGCTTGAAGCCGTACGTCGCCACCCCCAGCCGCCCGGTCCCCCGGTACAGCGCCATCTGCTGCCGCAGGAAGTCCGCCTGCTCCATGAACCACGTGCTGCCGGTCAGGAAGTCGTCCCACTGCTCGGCGCTGAACGGCTTGTCGATGGCGGCCTTGATCACCTCCCACACCTTGGCGTCCTGCGCGAACCCGTAGCGCTGCGCGAACTCGGCCGAGACCGTGTCCGTCAGATGCTTCTTCCAGTAGTGGACCAGGGAGAACTCGGTGACGAGGTAGGTCTGCTCCGGCCGCATCTTCGGCAGGATGTAGTCCAGGAACGCCTGCGCGGCGGCCTTCGAGGGGATGTGCGGGTGGATGTCGACGCCCTGGATCTCCGGCGTCTGGCGGACGAAGCGCATCCAGCGCGCGGCGGCGGGCGTGCGGCGGTCGGCCAGGTCGAGCCGGTTGAGCGCGCCCATGTACAGGGTGGTGCCGCAGTCCGCGCCGCAGTGCTCGCGGCGGTAGTCGATGACGTGCTTGGCGACGGTCTCGTAGAAGACGTTGAGCCGCTCGTCGCGTTCGGCGGGCAGACTCTCGATGAACGGCTCGTTGCCGATCGTGAGGATGTCCACCTTGTTCAGCACTGTGGGCAGCACCCGGTCCAGGCGGGCCAGTTCGGCGGTCATCGCGGCGCTGCCGGGCGCGGGGAAGGACTTCTGGTTGTAGGGCCACTTCAGGCTGAGGATGGTGTCGTAGCCCCGGCCGCCGGCCTCGTTGATGGTCTTGATCGCGAAGTGGGCGGCGGGGTCGCCCTGGTCGGTGGCGGGCATCGGGAAGAAGCCGCGGACCCAGCGGGTGCCGGACTCGGCCAGCTCCCGATAGTCCAGGGCGTCGAGGTTCTGGTTGAAGTTCGCGCCCAGGGCGCCGTACGCGGCGGGAAGTGATCGGGAGTCGTTCAGGGGTTCGCCTCCGTCTGCGGTGGCTGCGTGCGTGAGGGGCGAGACCACGGCCAGCACCGTGGTCGCCGCGATGATCGACAGTCGACGAAGCATGTGTGCGTTCCTCACAGTGGGTGGGAGTGCCATCGACATGAATCGCGATTCATGTTTGCGCTAACTTGATCTGCCTGTCAATGGCCTCCGGAGGAAGGGGCGGCCGGCGTTCAGGCGTGGCGTGGCGGGGCGGTGGAGGCCCGGACGATCAGCTCGGGCCGGACGAACCGGCTGGTGGCCTGCGAAGTGGCGGCCTTCGACGGCTCCTCGATCTGCGCGATCAGGTGGTTCACGCAGCGCCGTCCCACCGTCTCCAGATCCTGGCGGACCGTCGTCAGCGGCGGCGACAGGAACGGCGCGACGTCCAGGTCGTCGAAGCCCACGACGCTCAGGTCATGGGGCACCCGCCGCCCCAGTTCCTCCGCCGCCCGCAGCACGCCCACGGCCATCTGGTCGTTGGCCGCGAAGACGGCGCTCACGTCGTCGGAGGTCAGCAGCCGGTGGGCGGCCTCGTACCCCGAGCGCGGCGACCAGTCGCCGACGACAGGCGGCGGGACCGCGCGCCCGGAGCGTTTGAGCTGCCGCTGCCAGGCCGCCCGCCGCCGTTGCGCCGGGTTGGAGCCGGCCGGCCCCGCCACGTGGTGCACGGTCGCGTGCCCGAGCCCGAGCAGGTGGTCCACGGCGGCGCGGGCGCCCACGGCCTCGTCCATGCCGAACGTGGGGTGCTTGTAGCCCGCCCTGCTGTCGGCGATGACGAGCGGCACCTCTTCGGGAAGCCGCAGGTGAGGGGTGTCGAGCACGCGGGCCTCGATCACGATCACGCCGTCCACGGCCCGGTCGGTGAGCCCGCGTACGGCGGCGCGCACGTCCTTCTCGGTGGGCGCGTCCACCACGGCCACGCTGACCGAGTAGCCGTGCGCCTGCGCCTGCGACACGACGGCCTCGACGATGCGCACGTTGAGCACCGCGTTGAGGTTGAACATGACCACGCCGATCGTGCCGAACCGGCCGGTGGCCAGCGCCCGGGCGGCGATGTTGGCGCGGTAGCCGAGCTGCCTCATGGCCGACTCGACCTTGAGCCGCGTGGCGGCCGTCACCCGGTCGTTGCCGTTCACGACCCGGGACACGGTCTGGCCCGAGACTCCGGCGAGCTTGGCGACGTCGGCCATGGAAGGCCCGCCCGACGCCCTGGTACCCGGTGGTCGTACCACGCCGGGCTGTCTCCCTTCGTTCGGGCAGCGCTTTCCTACGCTGCCGCTGGGGTGGAACGCCGACAGGTTACATCGTGTGATCCTGTCGGGGAATCGCTGCGCCGGGCAGGCACGCGACGCCCTACCTCGTGTTTCCGCTAACATGTATTTCCCCTAGGCAGAGAGGGTTATTCCGGGCCTCACTTCCATCCGCCGATGAAAACCTCACAGCCATGTCCTTGACGCTGATAGGCGTCGGGCCTAAGTTAGCGCAAACATAGATCCGCCCACGGGGAAGCTCCGGAGGGTCCCGGGGCCGGGCGCACCTTCTCGGTTACCGAGTCGAAGAACGCAGAGGAGTCCGCCATGGGGCGGCGTTATCACCGCAGTGAGCAACCCCACCCGAGCGCCACCGGCGCCGGGCCTGACCATATGACCGGCAGTATCAGCCGCCGCACGCTGTTCGGTGGCGCGGGCGCGGCCGTCCTGGCCGCCGCGCTGTCCGCGTGCACGGGCGGCGGACAGACCGCCCAGCAGAGCGCGGGCGGCGGCAGCGGCGCCCTGCAGTGGTGGGACCAGTTCCGCCCGCTCACGAAGTTGTTCCAGGACGACCTGTTCGCCCCGTTCATGCAGGCGCACGCCGGCGTCAAGATCGAACGGCGCCAGATGGAGGGCCCCGACCTCGGGCAGGCGCTACAGGTCGGGCGGCGCAGCAACCAGATGCCCGACGTGCACTCGCTGGCCGGACTGGGCGGGATCTCCCCGGCCGCGCTGGTGAGCGAGGAGTGGTTCCAGCCGATCGGCAAGCTCGCCGACCTGGCCGGCAGCCCGGTCGGCGAGATGTTGTACGACGGCATCCACCGCTTCAACGACGAGCTCTACTGCGTCCCGACGTTCTCCGGCCGCTGGCACGACGCGGTTCCCTGGTTCAACACCGCGTTGATCAAGGAGGCCGGCATCGACCCGGAGGAGGAGCCGGCCACCTGGGACAAGCTCCGCGAGCTCGCCCGCCGCGCCACCAAGGGCGACGTCTTCGGCATGGTCGTGCCGCTCAAGGACACGGAATACCTGAAGCCGCTGGTGCGCCGGCTCGCCATGAGCGCGGGCTCGCCGGGCGACGTCGACTGGAAGACCGGCGAGTACAACTTCGACTCCGACGAGTACATCAACGCCATCGAGTTCCTGGTCGCGCTGCAGAAGGACAAGGTCGTGCACCCGGCCTCCGCCTCGATGGGCCCGCGCGACGCCCGCGCCCGCTGGGCGGCCGGGCAGGCGGCCATCTACCTGTGGGGCGCCTGGTTCATCGGCGGCCTGAAGGTGGACGAGCCGGAGGCGGTCGAGCGCGGCGTCGGCACCTGGCGCATCCCGTGCCCGGAGACCACCAGGAACTTCGTCTACAACCCGCCGCAGCCCGGCTCGTTCTGGGTGTCGAAGCTGTCCAAGCAGGCCAAGACCGCCGCCGAGCTCATGTTGCAGATGACCTCCAAGGAGTTCCAGACCAAGCTGGCCTCCGCCATGGACCAGCCGCCCGCGCTGGCGGCCGAGGTCATCGACCAGGCGGAGGTCCACCCCACGTACAAGAAGGTCGTGGAGAACTTCCAGACCGACGTCCGGCTGCACCCGGTGCCCGAGGTCGGCACCCCCGGCGTCTGGCAGGTGCTGGCCGAGATGCGCGACATCCACCCCGATTTCGGTGACATCGCCCAGTCGGTGCTGACCGGCTCCTCCACCGACATCGGCGGTCAGTTGCGCCGCTACAACGACCAGATCAGCGCCGAACGTGAGCGCGCCATCAAGGTCGTGCGCGAGGAGAAGGGTGTCGAGGTCGACCAGAAGGCATGGGTGTTCGCCAACTGGGACCCCACCAAGGACTACGACCAGCAGGCTTACGCCGAGCGCTGAGCGGGCGCGAGCCCTGCCCGGCCCCCGGACGGACCCGGACGGACGCCGCGACGGCCTCCGAACGCACCCCACGAAGGACCCCCGGACGGACCCGGACGGACGCCGCGACGGCCTCCGACCGGATCCCGCGAAGGACCCCCGAACGGACCCCGGGCGGGCGCTCGCGTCCCGTCGGATGAGGACATGCGATGACAACGACAACTCCGGAGCGCGACCACCGCTCCACCACGCAGGCCCCGCCGCCGCCCCGGCGGGGCCTGTCGTGGGCACGCCGCCTGCGCAAGGACTGGTGGATCTACCTTTTCCTGCTTCCCACCATCCTCGGGTACGGCGCCTACACCATCTACCCGCTGCTGGCCTCGTGGTGGTTCGCCCTCCTCGACTGGCCGGGGTTCGCCACCGCGGGCACCTTCGTCGGCCTGGAGAACTTCGAGCGGCTGATCGGTGACGAGCTGTTCTGGAACGCGTTCTGGAACTCGCTGGTCTTCCTCGTGATCGCCGTCCCGGCGCGGGTCGGCCTGGCGCTCCTCCTGGCGCTGGTGCTGAACGCGAAGAAGACCCCGTTCAAGGGCTTCTTCCGCACCCTGTTCTTCCTGCCCGTCGTCACCACGGGCGCCATCGTGGGCGTGGTGTTCACGCTGCTGCTCGACGCCGGCGGACCGATCAGCCTGTCGCTGGTGTGGTCCGGGCTGATCGACTCGCCCGCGAACTTCGCCGCCGAGGCCGGCACCTCCCTGTTCGCCGGCATCGCCGTGTGGGTGTGGAAGTGGCTGGGCATCACCCTGATCTACTGGCTGGCCGCGCTGCAGACGGTCCCGCAGAGCGTGCACGAGGCCGCGATGATCGACGGCGCGGGCGCCTGGGCGGAGTTCCGGCACGTGACGATGCCGCTGCTGGTCCCGTTCCTGGTGATCATCACGCTGATCGACACCGTGGCCGCGTTCAACGTCTTCGACCTGCTGCAGACCCTCACCGGCGGGGGCCCGTCCTTCTCATCCGAGGTGATCGAGATCTTCATCTTCCGCACGGCCTTCCAGGCCACCGTCCCGCAGCTCGGCTACGCCTCGGCCGCCGCCGTGCTGTTCGGGCTGATCACCACGGTCTTCGCGCTGGCCCAGGGGCTGGGCATGCGGTGGGCGCGCAGCCGGATGGGCACCTCATGACGGCCCGGCTGCTGACCCGCCGCCCGAGCACGCGGCAGGTCGTGACGGTCGTGGTGCTGGCCGTGCTGGGCGGGATGTGGGTCTACCCGTTCGTGTGGCTGGTGTCGGCGTCGCTGAAGACCTCGCCGGAGATCTTCGGCCGCGGACTCAACCTGCTGCCAGAGACGCCGGTCTGGGAGAACTACGTCCGCGCCTGGACCGAGGTCGGCTTCAGCTCGTACTTCATCAACACCCTGATCATCACCGCCGGCACGGTGCTGCTCGTGGTCGTGCGCAGCGCCCTGGCCGGGTACGTGCTCGGCCGCTACGACTTCATCGGCAAGAAGTTCCTGATCGGCCTGTTCCTGGTCACCTTCTTCCTCCCCGAGGGCTACACGATCATCTCGATCACCCAGCTCACCGACCAGCTCAGGCTGCTCAACACGCACGCCGGCGTGATACTCGGCCTGGGCGCGGGCGGCCAGATCGCCTCGACCCTGCTGTACGCGGGCTACTTCCGCCGCCTGCCGAAGGAACTGGAGGAGACCGCCCGCCTGGACGGCGCGGGACACTTCACCGTCTTCTTCCGGGTGATGCTGCCGCTCGCCTGGCCGATCACCGCCACCGTGGTGATCCTCACCTACCTCTACGCCTGGAACGTCTACCTGCTGCCGCTGGTGTTCACACTCAGCGAGCCCGATCTGCGCACGCTCGCCGTGGGCATGACCGTCTTCGTGGGCGAACGCAGCACGGACTGGTCGGGCATGGCGGCGGCCGCCGTGATCTCGCTGCTCCCGGTGATCGCCGTGTTCGTCGCCCTGCAGCGCAAGTTCGTCGACAGCATCGCCGGTGCTGTCAAGCAATGAATGGAACGGAGTCCATCTTCATGTCTGAGGCGATAGCCGCCATCGACACCCGCCGTCCGGTAGGCCGGATCAACGACGACGTCTACGGGCACTTCCTGGAGTCGGCGTTCTTCGGCAACATCGAGGGCGGGGTGTTCGACGAGGGCTCGCCCTTGTCCATCGACGAGCCCGGCCTGCTGCGCGGCGTGCGTGCCGACGTGCTGGAGCTCGTCCGCGAGCTGGCCCCCGGCCCGATCCGCTGGCCGGGCGGCAACTTCACCTCGCCCTACCACTGGCAGGACGGCATCGGCCCCCGGGACGAGCGGCCCACCCGGCTGGAGCTGGCCTGGGGCGAGCTGGAGACCAACCGGTTCGGCACCGACGAGTTCCTGGCCTGGTGCGAGGCCGTGGGGGCGGAGGCGTACCTGGCGCACTCGGCGCGCAACGTGGACGACGCGGTGCGCTGGGTCGAGTACACCAACTCCGCGAGGAACACCGCGCTCACCGCCCGCCGCGCCGCCAACGGCCGGGCCGAGCCGTGGAAGGTGCGCTACTGGGGGATCGGCAACGAGGTCTACGGCCCCTGGCAGATGGGGCACCGCACCGCCGACGAGTACGCCGCCGCGGCCCGCGAGCACGCCCTGTTCATGCGCCACGTCGACCCCGACATCAAGACGATCGGCGTCGGCATCCCGTGGAACCAGGAGGAGTGGACCCGCCCGGTGCTCCAGCGGGCCGGCAAGCTGCTGGACTACCTGTCCCTGCACCTGTACGGCGCCGCCACCCACCTGTGGACCGGCGACGACTACGACGCCATCGTCGCCCAGTCGCTCTTCTTCGAGCAGGAGATGAACACCTACTCCCGCATCGTCACCGCGCTGTCCGCCGAGGCGGGGCTGGACCGCCCGCCCGCGCTCGCCCTGGACGAGTGGAACATCCGCCACCTCGAACCCCGGGAGTGGGCCGCCCCGCTGCCCGGCGACGACGGCGGCATCGCCCCGCGCGAGACCGGCCCCGTGAACGAGCCGGGCAAGACGCGGGTCAACCGGTGGAGCCCCAGGTCGGTCGCCGACACCCTGTTCTACGCCGGCGTCTTCCACGCCATCTTCCGCACCGCCGGCCTGCCCGCCCCCGTCTCGATGGCCAACCCGGTGAACCTGGTCAACGCCAACGGCGTGATCGTGGCCCGCCCCGGCGGCGCGCTGCGCTCCGCCATCTACCACATCTGGCACCTCTACCGGCACCACACCGGCCGCACCGTGCTGCCGTGCGAGGTCACGGGGCCGGCCCGGACCACCTCCGTCAGGCTCGGCGACAACCGCGGCCCCGACGGCGACCTGCTCACCGCGCCCATGACCGTCCCCTTCCTGGACGTCTCGGCCACCCGCGCCGAGGACGGCTCGGTGCGCGTCGCCGTCGTCAACCGGCACCGCGAGGAGGCCGCGCGGCTGCGGATCGTGCTCGACGGCTCCGGCGCGAACACGCCGGCGACCGCCCGGGTGCGCAGCCTGGGCGGCGACGCGCCGGCGCTCGACGCGGTCAACACCCTCGCCGCGCCGGACACGATCGGCGTACGGGACCTGGGAGACGTCAAGTCCAGCGACGGGACCTGGACCATCGCGCCGCACTCGGTCACCGTGCTGAGCCTGTGACCGCCCGGCATGACGATTTCGAGCACCTCCGGAGCACTGTGAGCAACGACTACCCCCGCCCCCTGCTCGTCCGCCCGCACTGGCAGGATCTGTGCGGCCCGTGGGGCTTCGCCGCCGACGACGAGGACCGCGGCCTGGCCGGCGGCTGGCACGGCGACCCGGGCCCGTACACCCGCACGATCACCGTCCCGTACCCGCCGGAGAGCGAGCTGTCCGGCCTGCGCGACACCGCCCCGCACCCCGTGGTGTGGTATCGCCGCGCGCTGAGCCCCGACCGGCTGCCCGGCCCGGGGGAGCGGCTGCTGCTGCACTTCGGCGCCGTGGACTACCGGGCGCGCGTCTGGGTCAACGGCGTGTACGTCGGCGGGCACGAGGGCGGCCACACCCCCTTCTCCTTCGACGTCACCGAGTCCCTGGTGCCGGGCGAGGAGCAGGTCATCGTGGTACGCGCCGAGGACGACTGCGACGACGCCACCCAGCCGCGCGGCAAGCAGGACTGGCGGGCCGAGCCGCACGACATCTGGTACCACCGCACCACCGGCATCTGGCAGCCCGTCTGGACCGAGGTCGTGCCCGCGCTGCACGTCAAGGGCCTGCACTGGACGCCCGACGTGCCCGGCGCCGCGGTGACCCTGGAGGTCGAGCTGTCCCGCAGGCCGGCCACGCCGGTGGACGTGCACGTCGTGCTGTCCCTGGGCGATGAGATCCTGGCCGACCAGACCTGCCGCACCGAGCGCAGGGACGGCCGGTGGGTGATCGCGCTGCCGGCCGCCCGGCACCAGATGGAGCTGGCCAGGCTGCTGTGGTCGCCCGAACGGCCGACCTTGCTGGACGCCCGCGTCGAGCTGCGCCAGGACGGCCGGGAGATCGACGCCGTCACCTCGTACGTGGGCCTGCGCAGCGTCGGCGTCAAGGACGGCCGCGTGCTGCTCAACGGCCAGCCCCGCTTCCTGCGCCTGGTCCTGGCCCAGAACTACTGGCCCGACTCCCACCTGGCCGCCCCGGCCGACGCGCTGCGCCGCGAGGTGGAGCTGGCCAAGGAGCTGGGCTTCAACGGCGTGCGGATCCACCAGAAGGTCGAGGACCCGCGCTTCCTGGCCTGGTGCGACCGGCTCGGCATGCTGGTGTGGAGCGAGATGCCCAGCGCCTACGAGTACGCCCCCAGGACCGTCGAACGGCTGACCCGCGAATGGCTGGAGGTCGTGGCCCGCGACCGCAGCCATCCCAGCGTGGTGACGTGGGTGCCGTTCAACGAGAGCTGGGGTGTCTGGCACGCGCTGTACGTGCCGGAGCAGCGGCACGCCATGACCGCGCTCTACCACCTCACCAAGGCGATCGACGGCACCCGGCCGGTGATCTCCAACGACGGCTGGGAGCACACCGAGAGCGACATCTGGGGCCTGCACGACTACGCGCCGACCGGCGCGTCGATCCGCGAGCGCTACGCCGACCGGGACGCCGTCGCCCGCGTCCTGTCCGACCGGCCGCCCGCGCGCCGCGTCGCCCTGCTCGGCGAGCCCGCCTCGCCGGGACGGCCGGTGGTGCTGTCGGAGATCGGCGGCCTCAGCCTGAAGCCCGCCTCTGACGAGTCCTGGCACGGGTACGCCGCCTTCGGCACCGCCGGCGAACTGGCCGAGGAGTTCCGGCAGATGGTGGAGGCCGTGCTGGACAGCGTGGAGCTGGCCGGCTTCTGCTGGACCCAGCTCACCGACACCGAGCAGGAGACCAACGGGCTGCTGACGGCGGGGCGCGAGCCCAAGCTGCCGGTCGAGACCGTGCGCCGCATCCTCACCAGGCCCGCCCGCTCGACCCCCGCCGAGGCCATCGACGCGGCCCGCCGCGCCGCCAGACAGGAGGACTGAGCTCCCGCCCCGGCCCCGCCCCGGCCCCGCCCCGCCCCGCCCCGGCCCCGCCTCGGCTCCGGCCTTTACTGGCTAGGCCCTGGCGAATGGGAGAACGGAAGCGAGACGTCGGCGGTCAGGGGCGGGCGGGCCCGCGTGGGCTAGCGTGACGGGTGGCCCCTGACGACCGTGGAGGTCCGCGATGGCCCGCCTCCCGCCCGGCGCGCAGGACCGCCCGTCAGTTCGCGCCGGATCCCCTCGGGACCGGCGACGGACCATGATCGTCGTGCTGGCCGCCGCGGTGGCCGTGCTCCTGGCCGCGACCACCGCCCTGGCCTTCCTGTACGCGGGGGCGGGTGCGGAAAGGGACCGGGTGGCGGCCCAGCGCGACCTCGCACTCAGCCGCCAGCTCATCGCCCAGAGCCACGCCCTGGCCGTCACCTCACCCCAGACGGCCAGGCTGCTCGCCGTCGCCGCCGCCCGGATCGTACCGGCATCCACCGGGACGAGGGCCGAGACGAGGGCCGCGATCAGGGCGGCCACGGCCCGGCCGCAGCTAGCCGTACTGCGCGGCTTCCCCGGCGAGGTGTACTCCGTAGCCTTCGACCCCACCGGCGCCACCCTCGCCACGGCCGGCCACGACGCCCCACTGCGCCTGTGGGACGTGGCCAGGCTGACGCCCGCGCCCTGGCCGGTGGGGGAGTCGCGCGGCGACGGCATGTCCGTGGCCTACAGCCCCGACGGCGGCCACCTGGCCGTGGCGGAGGCGACCGGCCGGGTACGCGTCTGGGACACCGGCACCCGCCGCGCCTGGACCGGCGGCGAGCAGGCGCCCTGGGCCAGGCAGTGGGCCTCCTTCAGCCCCGACGGCGACCTGCTGGCCACGTCCGGCGGCACCGGCGGCGCGTCCCGGTTGTGGGACGCCGCCTCGGGCAGGCAGGTGGCCGCCCTGCGCTCACTCGAAGGAGACCCGGGCCCCGTCGCGTTCAGCCCGGACGGCACGCTCATCGCGGCCGCCTACCCGCGCGGCCCGATCAGGACGTTCGAGGCGGGAACGGGCAGGCTGACGGGCGACCCACTGGAACCGGCCGCGGGCAGCGTCAGGCCGGAGCCGCGCGAGGAGGTCGCCGCGCTCGCGTTCAGCCCCGGCGGGCGGCTGCTGGCCGGCACCACGGGCAGCGAGCACGTCCAGCTCTGGGACGTGATCACCAGGCGGGCCTCCGGCCGCCCGCTCACCGGCCACACCGGCCTGGTCACCTCGGCCGCATTCAGCCCCGACGGCGGCATCCTGGCCACCGGCAGCCAGGACCGCACGATCCGGCTGTGGGACGTGCGCACCCACCGGCCGCTCGGTGAGCCGCTGACCGGCCACACGAACGCGGTCAACGCGGTCGCCTTCGGCCCGGACGGCGGCGTGCTGGCCAGCGCGAGCGCCGACGCGACCGTACGCCTGTGGCGCGTCCCCGCCGGGGTGCGCCGCCCGCTCACCCTGCCGGGCAAGGACGGCATCGGCGAGGTCCCGGCCGACCGGCCGATCCCCTCACGCTGGTACGACCGCCCCGACACCACCCAGACCGTGCTGAGCGCCGACGCCGGCCGCCTGGTGGTCCAGCCGTACGAGGCGAACCGGGCGGGCGCCGGCACCGTGTGGTCATGGGACCTGCGATCGCGCGGGCGACGCGGCGAGCGGTTGCGCATCCGGCCGGACGACCTGGTGGACGGGGTGGCGCTCAACCGCGACGGCCGCTCGCTGGCCGCCTCCGGCTCCGGCGACGCGGGCCGCGGCCTGCACACCACCGTCCTCGACGGCCCTGACTCGGTCCGCGGCCGCCCCCTCACCTACAGCCCGGACGGCCGCCTCCTGGCCACCGGCCTGGCCCCTGCCACAGGCCAGGACCCTGCCACCGGCCAGGACCCTGCCACAGGCCAGGAAACGGCTGGAGGTCAGGAGACGGCTGGAGGTCAGGACGCCGCCATCCAGCTCTGGACGCTCCCCGGCGGCACGGCGAAGGGCAAGCCGCTGACCGGGCACTCCGGCAGGGTGACGGCGGCGGCCTTCGACGACGGCGGCGCGCTGCTCGCGGTGGGCACCTCCGAAGGCGAGGTGCTGCTGTGGGAGGTGGCCACGGGCAAACGCCGCGCGACACTGCGCGGCCACACCCTGCCGGTCACCTCGCTCGCCTTCGCCCCCGGCGGCGCCCTGCTCCTGACGGGCGGTGAGGACCGGACGGCCAGGTTTTGGGACGTGCCCGCCGCCCGCCCGCACGGCCCCCCGCTCACCGGCCACACCGGCCAGGTCCGCGCCGTCGCCATCAGCCCCGACGGCACCTACCTGGCCACCGGCGGCCAGGACCGCACCATCAGGTTGTGGGACACCGCCACGGGGCAGGCGATCGGACCGCCGCTGGCCGGGCACGGGGGCGAGGTGCGCGCGCTGGCCTTCGCCGACGGCGGCAAGACCCTGGTGGCCGCCGCGGCCGACCTCATCCAGGTCACCGGCGACTCCTACGCCGTCTGGAAGTGGGACACCGCCGCGCTCGCCACCGACCCGGCGGCCACGGCCTGCGGCCAGGCGGCACGCTCGCTCACCCGCGAGGAGTGGGCGGCGCACGTCCCCGACCTTCCGTTCAGGGACGTATGCCACCCATGACGGGACCGGTCAGCCCCAGACCATGGCCGCGGTCCGTACCACCAGCTCCAGCTTGCGCCGCTGCTCGTCCACGGTGAGCAGGTTCCCCTTGGCGGTGGAGGCGAAGCCGCACTGCGGGCTGAGCGCGAGATGCTCCAGCGGCACGTACTTGGCGGCCTCGTCGATCCGGCGGCGCAGCTCGTCGGGCTCCTCCAGGCGCGCCACCTTGGAGGTGACCAGCCCGAGCACCACGGTCGTCCCCCGTTGCACGAAGCGCAGCGGCTCGAACCCGCCCGCCCGGCCGGTGTCGTACTCCAGCAGGAACCGGTCCACCGGCACCTCGCCGAACAGCCGCTCGGCGATCGGCTCGTAACCGCCCTTGGCCGCCCACGCGCTGCGGTTGTTGCCCCGGCAGATGTGCATGGCCACCGTGACCCCGGGATCGATCTCCTTCGTCGCGCGGACGAGCTGGGCGTCCACGGCGATCGTCGCGTCGAGAAGCGCGTCGGCAACGGGCGCGTCCGGGCCGAACACGCGGGTGCGGAACTGCGGATCGATCACGGAGTTGTAGGCCAGCGAGTCGAGCTGGATCCACCGCACGCCGAGCCCGATCAGGCCCCTGATCTCCTCGATCCGCAGCGCGACCAGGTCGCGCATCATGTCGGCGGGCGTCGGGTAGGTGGCCGCGCTGAGGGCGGGCTGCCACATGATGTTGCCCATGGAGGAGCTGACCATGGTGATCTTGTACGGCCCGGGGGCGTGCTCGGCCAGGAACCGGGCCTCGACGGCGGTGAGCCCGGCCTTCTGGGTGAGCTTGCCGGTCGCGACCACCGACTCCCAGGCGGTCTCCTCGGACGGCACCTCCTCGGCGTCGCCGCGGAACCAGCCGCCGCCGTCCACCGGGGTGGGCTCGACCCCGCCGAGCGCCTCCAGCAGCGCGGCCAGCCAGGTCTCCCGCCGTACCTCGCCGTCGGTGAAGACCTCGATCCCGGCCTCGCGCTGCAGCTCGATCGCGGCCAGCGCGGCGTCGTCCGTCACCTTCGCCAGCTCCTCCGCACCCATTTCGCCGCGCTTACGCGCCTGCCGGGCCCGCAGCAGCTCCGGCGGGCGCAGCAGGCTGCCTACGTGTTCGGCGTGGTAGGTCGCGGGCATGGTTCCTCCTCGGTGTCGGGGCGCGAAGAAGAAGGAGGGGCCTCCGCGCCTCCCGTACGATCAGACCCGTACGGTCAGCGTCCACCGCCCCGCGAGCCCCGTCCAGCCTCATTCGTTGTGCAGCACGGCCGCGATGGTGAGCCGCGAGGCGGAACGGGCCGGCACATACGCCCCCAGCACCGCGATCACCACGCCGGCCGGCGCGAGCACCGCCAGCATGGGAACCCGCCAGACCGCCAGCATGGACTCCGGCAGCAGCACGCCGGCGGCCCCGGCCATCATCGGGACGACGACGCGGTGCGCCGCGATCCCGATCGGCAGGCCGAGCAGCCCGCCGGCCGCGCCGAGCGCCGCCATGGACGTCACCATCATCACCGTGACCTGGCGCGGCGTCATCCCGATGGACTTCAGCATGCCGAGGTCGCGGCGCCGCTCGCGGGTGTCGAGCACGACGGTGTTGAGCACGCCCAGCGCGGCGACCGTGCCCAGCAACAGGGTGAGCAGGGAGGCGAAGCTGATGACGGCCACGGCGGTCTCGTCCGTCCGGCTCTTGGTCCTGGGGCGCAGGCCGGGGTCGGCCTTGCTCACAGCGGCGTTGTAGGACTCCACGTCGGTGCCGGGGGCCAGGCGGACCTCGTACTGGGTGGCCCGCTGGGCGGGTGCGAGCGTGGTCAGCGTCTGCCAGCCGGCGTGGATGAGGTCGGCGGAGCCGTCCATCGTGACGCCGACGATCGTCGCCCCTGCCCGGCCCGAGCCGAGGGAGAGCGAGATGCGGTCGCCGAGCGCCAGGCCGCGCTTGTCCAGGAACGCCGAGGTCGCCACGGCCTCGCCAGGCCCGTTCAGCCAGCGGCCCGCGACGAGGGTCTCGCCGAGCGTAGCGGAGTCCCCGCGCAGGAACCTGCCCATGATGGGCTGCGGCTGGCCCGTCAGGTTCAGGTCGATCCAGGCGTCCGCGGTCACGTACAGCGTGCCGGGCAGGGCGCGCAGCAGCGCCTCGATCTCGGCGTCGCCGTGCCGGGGCGGGGTCTCTCCCTGGCGGGCCTGCCCGGCGTGCACGACGGTGTGGATGTGGCCGACCCGCTGGGCGGCCTGCCCGTACGCGGTCATCGTGCCGGTCAGGCCAGCCGCCAGCGTCACGGTCGCCGATCCCAGCACCACGGCCGCCATGGTGAGCGCGGAGCGGCCAGGCCGCGCGAACGGCAGGCCCAGCCCCATGCTGACCGAGCGGGGCAGCCGAGCCCCCGACAGCAGCCGCTGCACCCGCAGGCCCCGCCCCCGCCGGGACGCGCCGCCCGCGCCGATCGCCAGGACTGCGTTCAGCCGGTGCGCGCGCAACGCGGGCGGCAGGGCGGCCAGCACGACCACGGCCGGCATGCCGGCGAGCGTGGCCGCGTACACCCAGGGGCCCGCACCGGCCGAGAACGCCCCGCCGCCGACGCCGTCCAGCAGCGGCCGCAGGGCCAGGCCGCCCGCCAGGGTGCCGGCCGCGCCGCCCGCGAGGGCCGGGATGAGGACCATCGTCAGGTAGACGGCGACGACCTGGTTGGGCGTGAACCCCAGGGCCTTGAGCATCCCGATGTGCCGGAGCCCGGCCACGACCGCGCCGCTGACCACGTTCACCACGATCAGCACCGCCACGATCAGCCCGAGCACGCCGAAGCAGGCCAGGAAGGGCAGGTAGAGCGAGACCGAGCGGCCCGCCTCCCGCTTGACGTCCAGATACGACCGCGCGGCCAGCAGCCCGTCGCCCGGCAGCCCCGCCGTCCCCCGCCTGACTTCGCTGAGACGGTAGAGCATCTGGTACGCGGACGGTTTCAGCGCGGCGGCCTGACCGGGCGTGACCCAGGACGCGGCGCTCCCGCTCACACTGGAGGCCAGCCCGACCACCGTGAACGCCGGTCCTTCGCGAACGGCGAACCGCAGCCCCAGGAGCCCGGCGAAGTGGGAGCCTGGCGGCCGGTCCAGCACGATCTCCCCGGGTCGGGCGGCCCACCGGCCGCTCCACAACTCCACCCGGTCCACCGGCCCGCCGGGGCCGTCGCGGCCGACGAGCGTGAGCGGGCCGGGCGGCAGGTGCTCGAACGTGTCCGGAATCGTGACGGTGGCCTGGGCGAACGGCCCCGCCGCCGCCTCCACCCCCGGTACGCGGGCCGCGAGGCGTGCCGCCGTGACCTTCTCCGCGTCGTAGGAGGCCACGACATGCGCGCCCCGCTGAGCCTCGAAGGCCCGGTCGAACGGCGCGGACACGCCTTCCAGCAGGCCCAGCGCGACCACGACCGCCACCGTCGAGCAGAACACCACGACGCCGAGCACGACGGTCTGCACCCTGCGCCGCCGCACCGCCGCCCGCGCGGCCCGCCACACGGCCCCCGCCCCGGTCAGCGGGCGTTGCGCGGGAGCGGTCATGGCGTGCTCTCCAGGCTCTGAGCGGAGAGCACCCGCCCGTCGCGCATCTCGACCAGCCGGCCGGCGCAGCGACCGGCCAGCTCCGGGTCGTGCGTGACGATCAGCAGCGTCTGGCCGATCTGGTTGAGGTCGATCAGCAGGTCCATCACCTGCTCGCCGGAGCGGCTGTCCAGCGCCCCGGTCGGCTCGTCGGCCAGCAGCAGCGCGGGCCGGTTCATCAGCGCCCTGGCCACGGCGACGCGCTGGCGTTCCCCGCCGCTCAGCGCCGCCGGATAGACGTCCGCGCGACCGGCGATGCCCAGCTCCTCGAACAGCTCCATCGCCCGGTCGCGGGCCTGCCGCGCGGGCGTGCCGGTGAGCTGGGCGGCCAGGGCGGCGTTGTCCAGCGCCGGCAGATCCTCGATGAGGTTGAAGAACTGGAAGATCATGCCGATGTGCCGGCGGCGGAACAGCGCGAGCCCGGTCTCGTTCATCGCGCCCAGGTCCTGGCCGCCGACCTCGACGGTGCCGCGCGTGGGACGGTCCAGCCCGGCGATCAGGTTGAGCAGGGTGGACTTGCCGCAGCCCGACGGGCCCATCACGGCGACCGCCTCCCCGGCGCCGATCAGCAGCGACACACCGTCCAGGGCGCCGGCCGCGCCGTACTCCTTGTGCACGTCGCCGAGCCGCACGACGGGGCGGGGAGAGTTCATGGCCACGAACCTAGATCGGTTACGGCGGCCTCGGCATCCCGCGGGGGATGTAATCGCGGTGCCCGTCATCCCGTGGATGTAGGGCCGGGGGAGGATGTGGAGTGCGGCGCGGGGCGCGAAGATAACGCTGTGCGGGAATGGCTGATCGCCGCCCTGGTGACGGCGTGCGGTGTGGCGGGATGGCTGGCGGTGGAGCTGGCGCGTACGCGGCGGCGCTACCGGGCGGTGCTCGGCGAGCAGGGCCGCCTGCTGGAACGGGAGCGCGAGCGGGCGGCGGCGACGGCCGTGGACGCCGAGCGGGCCAGGATCGCGGCCGAGCTGCACGACATCGTCAGCCACAACGTGAGCCTCATGGTGGTGCAGGCCAGCGCCGCCAGGGAGGTGCTGCCCACGATGCCGGGCGAGGCCGGGAACGCGCTCAAGGCCGTCGAGGCGGCGGGCCGGGACGCGATGACCGAGCTGCGCCACCTGCTGGGTCTGCTCGCGCCCGCTCCCGACGGGTCCGATGACGACTTACCCGGGGCGGATCTCGCGCCGCAACCGGGGCTGGGACAGCTCGGCGGGCTGGCGGATCGGATCGCGTTCGCCGGGCTGCCGGTGGAGGTGCGGGTCTCCGGCGAGCCCCGGCCGCTCCCTGCGGGGATCGACGTGACCGCGTACCGGATCGTCCAGGAGGCACTGACGAACGCGCTCAGGCACGGGGAGGGCGCCAAAGCCGAGGTGAGCATCCGCTACACCGACCAGTACCTGCGGGTGGAGGTGCTGAACAGCGGGCCGAGCGTGCTCACGGGCGCCGCCCGGCGTCCCGCGGGGGGCGCGCGGCCGCCGGGCGGGGCCGGGCGTGGCCTGCTGGGGCTGCGGGAACGGGTCGCGGTGTACGGTGGCGACCTCGACGCACGGCGCCGGCTCGGCGGCGGCTACCGCGTACGCGCCAGAATCCCCCTGGAACGGTCATGATCACGGCGAGGAGGGGGTGGCCACCGTGAGCGAGGCGGGAACGGCGGCGAGCGGGGAGATGGTGAGCGGGCCCCGGGTGCTGATCGCCGATGATCAGGAGCTGGTCAGGGCCGGTTTCCGGCTCATACTGACGGCACGCGGCATCGACGTGGTGGGCGAGGCCGCCGACGGGGCCCAGGCGGTGGCCGAGACCCGCCGGCTCGCGCCCGACGTGGTGCTGATGGACATCCGCATGCCCGGCATGGACGGCCTGGAAGCGGCCCGCCGCGTGCTCGCCCACGACTCGCGGTGCCGGGTGATCATGCTCACCACGTTCGACCTCGACCGCTATGTCTACGCCGCCCTGGCACTCGGCGCGAGCGGCTTCCTGCTCAAGGACGTCACCCCGGCGCACCTGGCCGCCGCCGTGCGCCTGGTCGACACCGGCGACGCTCTCCTGGCGCCCTCCATCACCCGCCGTCTCGTCGAACGCTTCGCCGCCGCCGACCGGGGCCACGGGCCACCGGCGGTCCCGCCGCACAGCGACCTCGCCGCGCTGACGCCACGTGAGCTGGAGGTCCTGACGCTGATGGGCAAGGGCCTGTCCAACGCGGAACTGGCCTACGCGCTGACCCTCAGCGAGGCGACGGTCAAGACGCACGTCGCCCGCATCTTCGCCAAGCTGGCGCTGCGCGACCGCGCCCAGGCGGTCGTCCTCGCCTACGAGACCGGTCTGGTCTCACCCGGCGGCACCTGACCCAGACCAGGCCGACCATGAAACCGGCGGCGCGTGACTCGGACCAGGCCGACCATGAAACCGGCCGTGCGTGACTCGGGCCAGGCCGACCATGAAACCGGCGGCGCGTGGCTCAGACCAGGCCGACCATGAAACCTTCGTCCTTGACGCCCAGAAACGCCTGGGGCCGGTGTTGCCGCATCGCGTTCTCGATCACCGGGATGTACTTGGGGTTCGACCCCAGCGGCAGCCGGTAGCCGTTCTTGACCGTGTGGAACTCCCACAGGTGCGCCATCTCCGGATGCCGCGAGCGGAACCCCTGGTCGGCGGGGAACAGGTCGAGCCGGACCATCGTCTTACGCATCAGGTAGTCGGCGGGCTTGACCCGGCGCTGCCGCGTACGCGAGATGCCGACCCCGGACAGCTCCGCCCACGCCACCGCCCACGGCCGGCCCTGCGGATCGTCCCAGCGCACGCCGAACCCGTCGAAGACGAGCCGGCGCGGGCGGGCGATCTTCTTCCAGGTGACGAGCGGCAGCAGGCCGATGGCCAGGAAGATCAGCCCGAGCACCCCGACGGCGACCGCGGTGCCCGCCCCGCCCGTGGTCTGCCCGGTCAGCGCCGAGACGATCGCGAGCAGGCCGATCGCGCCCGCGACGGCGCCGCCCGCCACGGCCTTGACCTTGGCGTCGCCGGCCACGTCGATCAGCACGGGAGGCGGTACGAACGCCGGGGGCTGCTGCGGGGGATATGGGGCGTTATGGGAGGGTTGCTGGGGCCCGTACGTCATAGACCGTCAGGTTAGTCGCGGACGGCAGCCGTACTGTCACGCTTCAGGTTTTTCCGAAGCGAATCGGCTTGCGCGAACTTCGGCACCCCTGCTCGTCGTTGATCCGGTAGCAGCGGGCCGGGAGGGGAGCGCAGGTGGCGCAGGCGGGGACGGTTCCAAGCACGGACGGCTGGGTCGAGCGGCCGGCGGACGTGGACCGGGTGGTGTCCGCGCTGACCTCGGGCGTCAGCGGCCTGATCATGGTCGTGCCCGAGGTGGAGGGGGTCGAGGGGCTGGGCGTCACCGCCGTCGTGGCGGCGGCCCTGCGCCGCCCCGAGGTGGCCCGGCGCTTTCCCGACGGCGTCGGCTGGGTGAGCGCCGGCGGCCATCCGGAGACGTGGGCCGACGAGCTGACCCAGGTTCTGCAGCGCCTGCACGGGGAGAAGGTGGAGCCCTACACCTGGCTCTCGACGTTCGACTTCGCGGACTTCATGCACGACGAGGAGGCCGTCGGCGGGTTCCTGGAGGAGGAGATCTTCAAGCCGGCCCCCCGGCTGGTCGTGATCGACGGCCTGCGCCACGCCGGGATGGTGCTGCCGCTGGCGTTCACCGTGCCGGACTGCACCTGGCTGGTCACCGCGGGCGTGGCCGACGAGCGGCTGAGGTTCGCGGCCACCGTGCCCGTCGGCCCGATGACGGGACAGGACGGGGCGGCGCTGCTCCGCCGTGACCTGCCCGGCCTGGCGGAGGGCACGGCCGCGCTGCTGGCGGAGCTCACCGGAGGCTGGCCGCTCGCCCTCACCATGGCGCACGGGGTCATCATCAGCCAGGTCGTCACGGGAGCACCGGCCACCGAGGCCGCGGCCGGCCTGGCCGCGCGCCTGCCCGGCCCCGTGGACCTCGCGAGCCCCGCCTCCAGGGCCGCGCTGATCGGGGCGGTCGTGGACCACTCGCTCGACTGGCTGCGCACGGTCGATCCCATCGCCGCCGAACGCTTCCTGCAACTCGGTCTGTTCGGCGCGAACGAGGCCATCCCGATCGGCGTGGCCGCCCTGCTGTGGAGCTCCGGCGGCGACGTCACGGGCGGGCAGATCGGCGCGCTGATCGCCAGGCTGGAAGGATTGTCGCTGGTCAGCCGGCGCACCGACTACCCGGTGCTGCTCCTGCCCGTCGCGGTCGGCGAGCGGGTGCGCGAACTCCTCGGCACGGTCGGCCTCGAACGGGCGCGCAGGGCGCTGGTCGAGGCCGACCCGGAGGAGACCCCCGAAGGCTGGGCCCAGCTGCCCGGCACCGGGAAGTGGATGTTGCGCAACCTCGCGGAACTCCACGCCGACCTGGGGGAGGGCGAGCGGCTGGCGGACCTGGTCTGCGACGTGACCTGGTTGTCGGCCAGGATCCAGCAGAGCGGCGTGCACGCGGCGCTGGACGACCTGGCCAAGGCGGGCGGTGGATCCGCCGAGTCGTTCTGGCGGGTGCTGGGCGGTTCGTACCATCTGTTTGAAACGGCGAGCGAGCTGGGCCTCCACGTCATGCCCACGCTCGCCGCCCGCCTGCGGGTGCTGCCCGGCGAGGAGGAGAGGGCGCGCGAGCAGCTCGCGGACCGGGGCGAGAGCCGGCTGGAGCCCCGCTGGACGCCGCCGGACCTGGCGCATCCGGCGCTGGTACGCACCCACCACGGCCGGTGCGGCGAGATGAACGGCCTGGCCATGACCCCCGACGGCGCCTGGCTGGCCGCCGCGGGGGACCAGAGCCGGGTGGTGCGCCGGCGTGCGGACGGCGCCCGCATCGACGCGCTGCTCGGCCACGAGGCGTCCGTCAGGTCGGTGGCCGTCGCCCCGGACGCCTCGTGGCTGGCCACCGCGAGCTGGGACGGCACCGTCCGGCTGTGGGAGCAGGACGGCAGGCCGCTCGCCGTGCTCGACGACCTGCCGGACCTGCCCGAGACCGTCGCGATCGCGCCGGACGGGACCTGGCTGGTCGCGGGCGGGGACGGGTTCCTGCGGTTCTGGAACGCCGACGGCACGGCACGTGCGGACGTGGCGGAGACCTGGGAGAACTACGAGGCCATCGCCATCGCGCCCGACGGCGCCTGGCTGGTCACCGCGAGCGAGGACGTCACCGAGTTGCGCAACGCCGACGGGACGCTCAGGGCGACCGTCCGCGCGGCCGACGACGAGGACGACGAGGGCGTGGGCGCGGACGCGGTGGCCATCGCGCCCTCAGGAGAGTGGCTGGCCGTGCTCGACCCGCACGGCGACATCCGCCTGGTGAACTCCGATGGCAGCCCGCGCGCCCTGCTCGACGGCGTCCGCTGCGCGGGCAGGGGCCTGGCGATCGCGCCGGACGGAAGCTGGCTGGCCACCTCCGACTGGGACGGCGACGTGGTCATCATGGACCTCGACGGGTCCGTGCGGGCCCGGCTGAGGGGCCACACCGAGTGGGTCGCCGGCCTGGCCGTCACCTCCGACGGCCGCCGGCTGGCCTCGGCGGGCGGTGACGGCACGGTCCGCGTCTGGGACGTGGACGTGGCCCTGTCGCAGGGTCCATCCACGCCGCCCGCCCGGCAGAACTCCGATGGGCTCGCGGTGGCGGGCGACGGCTCCTGCCTGGCCACCGTCGGCCGCGACGGGCTGACCCTGTGGGAGGCCGACGGCGATCTGCGCGGTTCCGGGCCGGGGGACTACATGGGCAGCGTGGCGATCGCCCCCGACGGCGCGTTCGTGCTGACCGCCGACTGCGAGGGCCGCATCCGCCTGCACGAGCCCGACGGGTCCGTACGCAGGACCGAACAGGTGCACTCGACCCGGATCATGGCGGCCGCCCCGTCGGCGGCGATCGCGCCCGACGGCACCTGGATGGCCGTGGCCATGAACGACGGCGTGCGGATCCTGAACACGCACGGGGAGGGCACCACGGCCGTGGGCCCCTTCGGCGCGGACGTGAGCGCGGTGGCCATCGCCCCCGACTCGGCCTCGCTGGTCGTCGCCTCGGGCCTCGACGTGCGGCTTCGGAATGCCAAGGGGCGCCCGCTGGGCCGCTGGGCACGCGCACGGAGCACCATTCACGCGCTCGCCGTCTCCCCGGACGGCCGCCACCTCGCGGTGGGCGGCGCCGAGGGCGTCGTCGAGTTGTTCGACGAGCGTGGCGAGCGGGTCGCGATGTTCGGCCAGGACGACCGGCTGACCGGCGTCGCCTTCTCCCCGGACGGCGACCGCCTGGCCACCACCGCCATGAACGGCTGCCTGCGGGTCTGGGACATCGCCACCCGCACCACCGAGGCGGCGATCGTCGTGGACGGCGAACTGCGCGGTTGCGCCTGGTTCCCGGACGGCTCCGGGGTGTGCGCGGCCGGCGCCGCGGGCCTGTTCGGCTTCACCTACCGCAGGTGAGGGGCCTGGGTAGGCCGGGCCGGTCGCGTGCGGCGATATGCTGCGCGCATGAGCACCACTGGACGGCCCGGCGACAGATCCGACGGGTCCGGCGGGTCGGGCGCGTCCGGCGCGTCCGGCGGTTCCGGTGAGGACAACCTCGGATGGACGCTCGGGGTGCTGCTGCGCGCCTACCAGAGCTCCGTCGTCACGGTGATCGGCGATCTGCCGCACGGCCCGCGCGGCTACCAGACCCTCGCGGCCGTGGCCGGCGGCGCCCATCCCACCCAGCTCGCCCTGGCCGCACACCTGGGCATCGACAGGACCGTCATGACCTACCTCGTCGATGACCTGGTCAAGGCCGGCCTGGTGGAGCGCCGCCTCAACCCCGCCGACCGCCGCCAGCGCAGGATCGTGGCCACCGACGCGGGCCTGCGCACGTTCGGCGATCTGGAACGGCGGGTCCGCGACGCGGAGGACGGCCTGCTCGGCGCGCTCGACGCGGGCGAGCGCGAGACGTTCAGGAGCCTGCTGCGGCGGGTGGCCTGCGACGTGCGCGACATCGACCCGGTCAGGGACCCGTGCGAGGTGGCCGAGGAGATGCTCTCGGACGGCGCCTGACCCCCTCCCACGTGCGGGGAATGCCCCCGCGCGAAGCGCTGTTGTGCAACTCGTCTGGCCCAAAGATAGTCTGCGGGACAACATATCTGCCCCGTCCCGGGCGGAGGAGGAGCACACCATGCCTGACTACGGGCACGACCTGACGTTCGGGTCCTTCATCACCCCCGCGAACGCCTCCCCGAAAGAGGTCGTCTCGCTGGCGCAGGAGTCCGAGGCCGCCGGGCTGGACCTGGCGACCTTCCAGGACCACCCCTACCAGTCGGCCTTCCTCGACACCTGGACGCTGCTGTCGTACGCCGCCGCGCGGACCGAGCGCATCCACCTGTCGGGCAACGTCATCAACCTCCCGCTCCGCCCGCCGGCCGTGCTCGCCAGGGCCGCGGCCAGCCTCGACCTGCTCAGCGGCGGCCGGTTCGAGCTGGGCCTGGGCGCGGGCGCCTTCTGGGACGCGGTCGGGGCCATGGGCGGCCGGCGGCTGACCCCGGGCCAGGCCGTGGACGCGCTCGGCGAGGCGATCGACATCATCCGCGGCATCTGGCGCGCGGACGACCGGTCGCTGTTCCGGGTGGATGGGACGTACTACCAGGTTGACGGGGCCAAGCGCGGGCCCGCGCCCGCACACGACATCGGGATCTGGCTCGGCGCCTACAAGCCGAGGATGTTGCGCCTGATCGGCGCCAAGGCGGACGGCTGGCTGCCCTCGCTGTCCTACGTCCAGAGCCTCGACCAGCTCGCCGACGCCAACACGATCATCGACGCGGCCGCCGCCGAGGCCGGGCGCGACCCCGCCGCGATCCGCCGCCTGCTCAACATCTCCGGCCGCTTCGCCGCGAACCCGGACGGCTTCCTGAACGGGCCGCCGGAGCAGTGGGCCGAGCAGCTCGCCGCCCTGACCCTCCGGTACGGCTTCTCCGGCTACATCCTCGCGACCGACGACGCCGCCACCATCCGGACGTTCGGCGAGCAGGTGGCGCCCAAGGTGCGGGAGCTCGTGGCAGGGGAACGGGCCGGGCGATGAGCAGCCGGCACGGCCGTCGTGAGGGCATCGACTACGACGCCATCCCCGCCGCCCTCGCCGCTTCGGCGGTCGAACCGGGGGACGCCGAGTTCGCGCGGGTGCGCTCCACGTACCTGCGCGGCGGATCCCCCGGCCTGATCCTGCGACCCGGCACGCCCGCCGAGGTGGGCCAGGCCGTGCGCTACGCCCGTACGCAGCCGGTGAAGCTGGGCATCCGCAGCGGCGGGCACGGCATCAGCGGCCGATCGACCAACAACGGCGGCATCGTCATCGACGTGTCGCGCCTGAACGCCATCGAGATCCTGGACAAGGAGACCCGCCGCGTCCGCGTCGGGCCGGGGGCGCGCTGGAGCGACGTCGCCGCGGCGCTCGCCCCGCACGGCTGGGCGCTGAGCTCCGGCGACTATGGCGGCGTGGGCGTCGGCGGGCTGGCCACCTCGGGGGGCATCGGCTGGTTCGCCCGCGAGCACGGCCTGACCATCGACCACCTGCGCGCCGTGGACCTGGTGACGGCCGACGGCAGCCAGGTGCACGCCGACGAGCGGGAGAACGCCGAGCTGTTCTGGGGCGTACGCGGCGCGGGCGCCAACTTCGGCATCGTCACCTCCTTCGAGTTCGAGGTGGACGAGGTGGGCGACGTGGGGTTCGCCCAGTTCGTGATGGACGCCTCGGACACGGCCGGCTTCCTCGAACGCTGGGGCGCCGCCATGGAGAGCGCGCCGCGCGACGTGACCGCCTCCGTCATCATCGGCGGGCCCCGCCCGGGACAGCCGCTCATCGCCCAGATCCTGGCGGTGGTGGACTCCGACGACGCCGACACGATCGTCAGCCGGCTGCGGCCGATCTCCGAGACGGCCCCGCTGCTGGACTACTCCATCCAGGTACGCCCCTACGAGTCGATCATGCACGTCCCGCCCGCCACGCACCAGGCCCAGGGCGACCCGGTGACCAGGTCCGCGCTGGCCGACCACCTCACGCCCGCGCTGAGCGCGGCGGCCGGAGAGCTGATCGCGTCGGGGCTGACGTACTTCTTCCAGGTCAGGGCGGTGGGTGGCGCCGTGTCCGACGTCGCTCCCGACGCGACCGCGTACGCGAACCGGTCGGCCAACTTCAGCCTCGTGGCGTTCGGCCCCGGGCGGCGCGCGCTGGACGCGGCGTGGGACGGCCTGCTGCCCCACTTCAACGGCACGTACCTCAACTTCGAGACCGACCTGCGCCCCGAACGCCTCCACGAGGCCTACCCCGGCACGACGCTGACGCGCCTGCGGGAACTCAAGCGCCGCTACGACCCGGACAACGTCTTCCGCGACAACTTCAACATCGCCCCGTCCGGGTAGGGGTCACGCCAGGTCCCAGAGCAGCCGGTAGTAGGCTATGCGCTCCTCGTCCGGCTCGATGCCGTACCCCTCGTACACGTGGCCCTCGTACCCGGGCCCGAAGTTGTGCACCGTGCTCCACGCCGCGACGGCGAGGTCCGCCCACCGGTCGGCGACGCCCAGCGAGCCGAGATCCACGTGCGCGGCGAACGTGCCGTCCTCGTGCAGCAGCGTGTTCGGCACGCACGCGTCGCCGTGGCAGACGACGAGCCGGTCGATCGGCGGGGGCGCGCCGATGCGCGCCCTGGCCCCGGCGAGACCGAGCCGCCGGTGCTCGGGCGACCAGCCGGCCGGACCCTCGCCGCCGGCGATGCGCTCGTCGGCGCGCGGCAGCCGCCGCGCCACACCCCAGTCGAACGGGCACTCCGCGACCGGCAGCGCGTCGTGCAGCAGGCGCAGCCCCCGGCCGATGGAGGCGCACGCGACGGCCGGCTCGGCGGCCCAGCGCGGCAGCACCGCGGAGGTGCCCGGCACGGCCGCCGTCACCAGCCACTGTCCGTCGGCGTCCTTGCCGTGTTCGAGCACGGGCGGCACGGCCACCCACCGCGCGGCCCAGGCCAGCCGCTCCGCTTCGGCGGCCAGGTCGATCTCGGGGGTGCCCGCGGCGACCCACTTGGCGTAGCGGGCCCGGCCGAGCCGGAACGTCAGCCCGCCCAGTTCGTTGCGCCACACGGGGGTGATGTCCGCGCCCCGCGCGAGCGCGGCGACGACCACCGGTACGGGCACGGGACCGGTCGGAGTCTCGGGAATCATGGGTACTCCCTGTACATGTGGCTTACACGATAGGCAAGTGTGCATGTTCGGAGATTGCCGGTAGGTCGCACAACTCCTTTACGGTGGGGTCGATTAACCCGGACGGGAGCTGGCGGGGTGCCGGACCGGTGTCGATCTCTTCGGCAATGAGGGGAAAGCCGAGGCCGGGCGTGCCGGGTGCCGCCCATGTACCGGGGGACATGGTGACATACGTCTGAGCTGAGCCGCGCGGCAGCGCTTTCCTCCAACGACCAACGACAAGGAGGAGACGTGGCCCTCACAGCGATGTGGACTCACGGAAACGCGGTCATCCCCGAGACTCCCCACCTACTCCACGAATGCACCCGCTTCGGGTTCGGTACGCAGACCAAGCTCCACCGCGGCACCAAGCAGTGGTTCCACGTCGCGATGCCCACCCCGGTGATCCTCCAGGGCGTGCGGCCCCGGCTCAAGCGGGTCTTCATCCTGGGGCGGTCGGACGTCAGCAGCTGCATCACCAGGGTGCACATCTTCGACAACAACAACCGGGTGGAGGACCGCGGGGTACTGATCTGCGGCGACAAACTCCAGATCAAGCCCGACAACACGATCGAGCTGAACCACCCGATCTTCCTGGGGCTGGGCATCTCGATGTTCATCGACTCCTCGACCTTTGAAGCGTCGTTCTTCTTCGCGGGATTCGGCGCCGACTGGGAATGAGCCCACCCGACCCGCCGCACTTGGGGGTGCGCTTGGCTGCGGCCACTCGATCCGCCGTACTTCGGGGTGCGCTGGGGTGCGGCCACCTGATCCGCCGTACTTCCGGGTGCGCTGATGGCGGGCCTGCCTGATCCGCCGCGCTTCCGGGTGCGGCGGATCGCCCGGCTCCGGCTTGACCTTGTCGCGACGTCAACCTCTTGACTGAAGGCAGGCGGACCACCGCCACCGACTCCGAGAGGTGCGCAAAGCCATGACAGCGCCGTTCGACCGGCCCGATCCCCTCACGCCCCCTTCCGAGTACGCGCGGCTGCGCGAGAGCGAGCCCGTCGCCAGGACCCAGATCGGGGACGGCCGCACGGCCTGGCTCGTGACCTCCTACGACGCCGTCGCGACCGTCCTGTCCGACCGCCGGTTCGGGCTGACGCCGCCCGGTACCGCCCATCCGGGCAACGAGACCCTGTTCCAGGACGGCGAGGCGCACGCGCGGCTGCGGCGCCTGGTGTCCAAGGCGTTCGGGCCGCGCGCGATCGACCGGCTGCGCGTCCGCGTCGAGCAGGTCGCGGAGGAGAACGTCGCCGCACTCGCCCGCTCAGGGCCGCCCGCCGACGTCGTCGCCGGACTGGCCGCGCCGCTGGCGATCACCGTGATCAGCGACCTGCTCGGCGTGGACCCCGGCGACCGCGAACGTTTCCGTGACGTGGCGGGCGCGGGCGGAGCCGACTTCGTGTTCGGGGGAGAGGAGGAGCTGGCCGTGGCCGCCAAGGCGTGGGAGGACCTCGTCGCGTTCGCCGCCACGCTGGTCGAGGCCAGGCGGGCGGCGCCGGGCGACGACCTGCTCAGCTCGCTGATCTCGGTACGGGACGCCGGCGACGGGCGGCTGGGCGACGGCGAACTCGTCGCCATGGCCGCGACCATCGTCTCGGCCGGTCACCTGTCGGCCCGCAACGCGATCTCCACCGCCGTGCTCCGCCTGCTGTCGGAGAACCGGCTGGCCGCCCTGGCCGGAGCCACCCGCGAACAGCTCGCCGCCGTCGTCGAAGAGGTCCTGCGCCTGCAGGCCGGGGCGACCGGCGAGCCCTTCCCGCGCTTCGCCCAGACCGGCCTGAACCTGGCCGGGGCCGAGATCGCCGCCGGGGACCTGGTGCTGGTCCGGCTCGAAGCCGCGCACCGGGACCCCGCCCACTTCGCCGACCCCGACGCGTTCGTGGCGGAGCGGCGCTCCAGCCCGTCACTGGTGTTCGGGCATGGAGTGCACTACTGCCTTGGCGCGCCGCTGGCCCGCCTGGAGGTGGGCGCCGCACTGGCCGCGCTGGCCCGGCGGCTGCCAGGGCTGCGGCTGGTGGGGACGGCCGACGACGTCGAATGGGACCGCGACGGGGTCGACATCGGACCATCGGCCCTCCACGTCACCTGGTGACCCGGCCCACCCAACCGTGAGCAGCCCAACCGTGAGCAGCCCAACGGTGGGCTGCCCGGCTGCGGGCTGCCCGGCCGTGGGTCGCTCGGCTCCGGCTCTGTGCGGTCGGCGGGGGGAGGCGCTTCGGCTTTCAGGTGCGGCGCAGCAGGAGGGTGACGAAACCCAGGACACCCCGATAGCCGGTGAGCCACAGGTCGCGGTGCTCGCGGGCGGCGGCCAGGGCGGCCTCCCCGTCGGGGCCGGGGTGCTCCAGCGCCCAGCGGGCCAGCGTGCCGGTCCAGGACCACTCGTACTCGTCCCACTCCTCCAGCGTGCTGCGATGACCGTAGACGGTGGCGAACCCGGCGCTCTCCATGCGCGTCACCGTACCGGCCAGATCGGCGTAGGAGTCCGGCTCCTCGCCGAGCGCGGCGAGCAGGTCCGGCGTGGGTGCCTGCTCCCAGAACCCCTCTCCGACCAGCGCCAGCGCACCGGGACGCAGATGATCGCGTACGGCCCGCAGAGTCGGCGCGAGACCGCCGTAGGCGTGCGTGGCACCGATGGACAGGACCAGATCGTAGGCCCCGCCATCGGCGGAGTCCGGGACGAAGTCCGCGGCGGGCATGAGGTGCAGCCGGAGCCGATCGGACACTCCGAGCCCCTCCGCCGCCTGCGCCGCCCCGGCCAGGGCGGACGCGGAGAGGTCCACTCCGTCGGCCGTCGCGTCGGGGTGGAGGGTCAGCGCTCTGGTCAGCCAGGCGGCCTCGCCGCAACCGAGGTCCAGGATGCGGGCCCCGGGCGGCAGTTTCGCCCGGGTGAGCAGGCGGTCCAGGTTGGCCTCGCTCATGGGCGCGGCGATGGGGTGGTCGCCGTGGGCGAGGTGGCTGATCAGTTCACGTTCCATCCGGAGGACTATGCCGGGGCGCCCGCCGCCATGGCAAAGCGTTTTGACCCGCCTGGAAGCCGCCCCGCGACAAGTACCCCTAAGCCGGAAATTTCATCCTTTGGCCTGTCACATCTCCTCCGCCACATCCGTCATACCGATGGGCCCCGACGACGGGGCCGGAGACGATGACGGAGAGCAGAGGAAATATGACGAACACGGACCTGCGCGGCACGGTCGAGGGCCGGGTGCTGCTGCCCGGCGACGACGGGTTCGAGCAGGCGGCCAAGCCGTGGAACCTGGCGGTGCGCCAGCCCGTGGCCGCCGTCGTGGACGCGGGGGACGCCGCCGACGTGGCGGCCGTCGTCCGGTACGCGGCCAAGACCGGCCTCACCGTGACCGCCCAGCCCAGCGGCCACGGGGCCGTGAGCGACACCGAAGGCGTCATCCTGCTGCGTACCCGGCGGCTGGGCGGCATGAAGGTGCGCCGCGAGGAGCGTACGGCCAGGGTGGGGGCCGGGGTCAGGTGGGGCGAGGTGCTCGCCGAGGCCGGGCCGCTCGGCCTGACGGGGCTGGCGGGCAGCAGCCCCGTCGTGAGCGTGACCGGCTACACCCTCGGCGGCGGCCTGAGCTGGTTCGGCCGCAAGTACGGCTTCGCCGCCGACAGCGTGCGCTCCTTCGACGTGGTACGCGCCGACGGCGAGACCGACACGGTGACCGCCGGCTCCGACCCCGACCTGTTCTGGGCGCTGCGCGGTGGCGGCGGCGACTTCGCGCTGGTCACGGCCATCGAGTTCGACCTGCACCCGGCGCCCGCCCTGTACGGTGGCCGGATGATGTGGCCCGCCCACCGCGCCCGCGAGGTGTTCGAGGTATTCCGCGAGATCACCGCCGAGGCGCCGGAGGAGTTGTCGGTCTGGTTCGGCCGCGCGCAGTTCCCCCAGGCGCCGCCCATGGTCGCCCTGGATGTCGCCTACCTCGGCGAGGAGGGCGAGGGGCGCGCGCTGCTCGCCCGGCTGGACAAGATCGGCGACGTGATCGCCGACAAGCGGGGACCGGTGGCCGTGGCCGACCTGGGCAACATCGCCGCCGAGCCCACCGACCCGTCGCCCGGCCGCTCCCGGGCCGAACTGCTCACCGGCCTGGACGACGCGGCGGTGGAGACACTGCTCGAAACGCCGATGGAGCCGCTGGTCGGCGTGCAGGTCAGGCACCTGGGCGGGGCGCTGGCCGCGGCGCGGCCCGATGCGGGGCCGAGCGGTCCCGTGGCCGAGCCGTACCTGCTCTACCTGTTCGGCCTCGCGTTCAACCCGGAGTTGTCCGCGGCCGTGGGCGCCCGGCAGGAGCGGTTCGTCGAAGAGTTCGGCGGGCTGGTCAGCGGGCGCAAGCCGTACACGATGCTGGCCGGCGGGGAGCGCGCCGCCGCGGCCTTCGCCGAGGGGGATCTCGCCAGGCTGCGCGACATCAAGCGGGACCGCGACCCGCACGGCGTGCTGCGCGCCAACTTCCCCGTGCTGGCCGGGGCGTGAAAGGGTTCAGCGGGTCTCGCTGATGCGGATCATGTTGCCCGCCGGGTCGCGGATGGCGCAGTCGCGCACGCCGTAGTCCTGGTCGGTCGGCTCCTGGACGACCTCCGCGCCGCCGGCCCGTACCCGCTCGAAGAGGCCGTCGAGGTCGGTGGTGGACAGCAGGATGCCGGCGTAGGTGCCCTTGGCCATCATCTCGGCGATGGTACGGCGCTCGTCGTCGGTGATGCCGGGATCGGGGGCCGGCGGCTGCAGGACGATCGACGTGCCCGGCTGGTTCGCGGGGCCGACCGTGATCCAGCGCATCCCCTCGTACCCGACGTCGGTCCTGACCTCGAACCCGAGGACGTCGCGGTAGAAGGCCAGGGACAGGTCAGGGTCGTCGTGCGGCAGGAAGCTCGCCTGAATGGTGATGTCCATGGTGGTCACGCTACTTGCGGCGTACCGGCCCGCGCTTCTCGATTCGTGATGGATCGGGTCAACGGTCCGCGAAGACCGGGTTCACCCGTGGTGGGCGAGCACGGCCCCCGTGCACACCTGCGTGACGGTGTCCCCGTCCGCCGCCCGGTGCACCTTCACCCGCACGTCATGGAGACCGGTTCCGGCTGCCGCGGCGGCCGCCGTGCACACGAGCTGGCGCTGCGCGCTGCGGGACTCCCACCCCCTGGGCGCGTACACCTCCAGGGTGCCGGCGGTGCGAGCGGTGACGGTCGGGGCGGCGGCGCCGCGGTCGGCGTAGCTGACCAGGCCGCGGGCACGTTCGGCGGCGTCGGGCCCGGAGGCGAGGTGCCGCAGGGCGGCCCCGGGCGCGTCGGCGCCCCGGTAGAGGCGTGAGACGCGTTCGAGTCCCTGCTCGGAGTAGAAGTACACGTGCACCGCCGAGGAGAGGCTGGAGGCGGGGCCGCGCAGCCCGGCGGCGGGCGGCCCGGCCGCCTGCGGGCCGGTGGCGGTGATCGAGCACGCGGTCAGCGGCAGGAGGAGCAGTCCGAGACCCGCCAGGCGCGGGTGCCGTCGGGTCATGCCGGGTCACGCGGCAGGGTGAGGGTGAAGACCGCTCCTCCTTCCGGTGCGTTGGCGGCGGTGAGGGTGCCCCCGTGCAGGCGGGCGTTCTCCGCGGCGATCGCCAATCCCAGACCGCTGCCCTCGCTGCGCGTACGGGAGGTGTCGCCCTTGGTGAAGCGGTCGAAGACGTGCGCCAGCAGGTCGGGCGGAAGCCCCGGCCCGTCGTCGCTGACGGTGATGACGAGGTCCTGCCCGGCGGCCACGGCCAGGACGCGGACCGGTGCCCCGCCATGGCGCAGGGCGTTGCCGACGAGGTTGGCCAGGACGACGTCGATCCGGCGCGGGTCCAGCCGGGCACGCAGCTCCGCGGGCGTGGCCACGTCCACCCGGTCCTGCCAGTGACGCAGGGCGAGGCTCTTGCGGACGAGCGCGCCGACGTCGATGTCGTCGAGGTTCAGGCGGGCGGCGCCGGCGTCGAACCTGGAGATCTCCATGAGGTCCTCGACCATGTGGGCGAGCTTGCGCGTCTCGTCGGCGACCAGGGCGAGTACCTCCGAGGTCTCCGCGCCGAGCCGGCCGGAGGCGGCCTCGCCGTCCAGGATGCCGGTCACGGCGGTCATCGCGGCCAGGGGCGTGCGCAACTCGTGGGAGACGTCGGCGGCGAACCTGCGGGCCTTGCCCTCCATGGAACGCAAGGTGACGGCGTCGGCCTGCAGGGTCGCCGCCATGGTGTTGAAGGCCCGGCCGAGGTCGGCCAGCTCGTCATGGCCGCTCACCTCGATCCGGGCGTCCAGCCGGCCCTGAGCCATGCGCTCGGCCGCCGAACGCAGCCGCCGTACCGGGCGCAGGACCCGGCGGGCCAGCAGGAGCGCGGGCACGACCGAGGCCAGCACCACGGGCAGCGCGCCGGCGCGGGCGGCGGCGACCAGGGCGTCCACGTCCTGCTGCTGGGAGCGCAGGGAGAAGACGGCGTAGACGACCAGGCCGGACGGCCTGCCGGGGTGGTCGGCGTACGCGACGGGCAGGGCGACCGCGAGCCGGGGCTGCCCGCCCTGGTGGAAACGCTGGACCAGCGCGGTGGTGGCCGCGGACGCCGACGTCCGCAGCCCGGCGGGCAGTTCGGGCGGGGCGCCGTGCGCGGCCACCAGCGGGCCGTCGCCGTGGGCGGCGGCGGTGCGCCAGTCACGCGAGCCGCCCGCCCGGTCGAGATGCCTGGTGAGGGTACGCAGATCCGTCTCGTCCGGCTTGGCGGGAAGATCCGGGGCGAGGGAGCCGACCTGGGTGCGCAGGTCGTGCACGGCGTTGTCCTGTGCGCGCTGCAGGATCGCGGTGCGCGCCTGGTGGAAGGTGAGTGCGGCGGTGGTGAGTGCGCTGAGCGCGGACACCAGCACGAAACCGAGAATCAGCCCGGTACGCAGGCCGGGCGTGAAGAAACGGCGCAGGCCCAGCGTGACACCGCGGCGGCGCGGGCGGGGTGGGCCGGGTGCGAAGGCGCGGTCGTTCACAATGGGCCGAAGCGGTAGCCGAAGCCCCGCACCGTCTGGATGTAGCGGGGGTTGCGGGGATCGTCCTCGGTCTTGGCGCGCAGGCGCGTCACGCACGCGTCCACCAGCCGGGAGTCGCCGTAGTAGCTGTGCTCCCACACCTGTTCCAGCAGTTGCTGACGGCTGAAGGTCTGGTCCGGCCAGGCCGACAGGAACAGCAGGAGCTTGAGCTCCGACGGCGCCAGCGCCAGCTCCGCGCCACGTTTGCGCACCCGCAGGGCGACGCGGTCGATCTCCAGGTCCCCGTGGGTGGTGCGCTCGTCGCCGGTGCCGGCGACGGGCTGGGAGGGGGCCAGGCGGCGCATCACCGCGCGCAACCGGGCCTCGATCACGCCGTCGCTGGCCGGTTTGACGATGTAGTCGTCGGCCCCGAACTCCAGCCCCACGACCACGTCCACGTCATCGCCCCGGGCCGAGAGGATCACGATGGGCACCTGGCTGATCTCCCGGATGCGCCGGCACACCTCCAGGCCGCTCATCCCGGGCAACATCAGGTCGAGCAGCACGACGTCCGGCGGGCAGGCGGCCAGCGACATCAGGCCGTCCTCGCCCGTGCCGACCGCCTCGGTCTCATGGCCGCGCCGGCGCAGGCCCAGCGTGACGCCGCGGCGCACGGCGGGGTCGTCCTCGATCAGCAGGACGCGTGTCATGAGGCGGCGCCTTCCTTCCGTTGCGCTGGGACATCGATGGGTACGGCGGTGCCGCTCTCGTCGCACGCGACCAGCCAGGGACCCGCCGCCAGCCCCGACTCGTGCACCCGTACGACCACGTCCACCGGCCGCCGGCCACCCGGGATGCCGGGCGCGGCGGCCGCTGTGCACACGAGCTGGTTGACCGCCAGCCTGCGCAGCTCCGACACCACCCACGGCAGGTAGAGATCGACGGCCCCCGCCGACGGCCGCGCCTGCACCCGCCGCGAACCACCCGGCAGCGCCGTGACCAGCCCGCGGGCCCGTTCCGGACGGGTGGGACCGGCCAGCAGCGCGTTGAGCGCGGCCTGCGGCCCGGCGCCGGGTGACGCCGGGCGGGCGACGGGCCACGTACCGTGCGGGGCGAGGAAGTACACCCGCAGCAGCTCCGCCGCCGGAACGGTCACCTGCCCCCGGGCCGGCGCACCGGCCCGCACCGGACCGGTGTCCGTGACGCCGCACCCGGCGAGCGCGACGACCGCCGTCAGCAGGAGCGCCAGGGTGTGCTTGGTCCGCATTCGTCCAGTCTCCCTCATGCCCCTCATTGCTCAGCCCCTGCTCAGGCCGCTCGTCCCGCCGAGCCGTGGTTGCGTCAGCAGGTCGAGGTCCACCGTCCCGGTCCCCAGTTGCGGGCGCGGCACGGCCGCCCACACCCCGGCCGCCACGACGGCCGTGGCGGCGAGCGCGGCCAGCCCGCGGCGTCCGGTGGCCCACCCCGCCCAGCGCACCGGATCCTCCACGAGGACCTTCGACAACACGGCCGCCACCAGCGACAACCCGACCAGCACCACGGTACGGGGCCACCCGCCGAAGCCGAGCACCTCCGGCGGCAGCAGCAGGTACACCGGCCAGTGCCACAGGTACAGGCTGTAGGACACCTCTCCGAGCCGGCGCGGGACCACGCCGCCCACCACCCGCCCGGTGTGGCCGTCCGGCACCCGGGCCAGCAACGCGATCAGCAGGGCGGCGGCCAGCGAGTGGGCGAACATCCCGCCCTGGAACAGGCCGGGCGCGTCCTGCCCGCCGGTCAGCACCCATGAGGCGACCAGCCCGCAGGTCAGCAGCGCGCACAGGGCGTCCGCCGCCGTCCGGGGGAGGCGGGCGATCAGCGTACGCACCGGCCGGGTGGCGGCCGCGGCCCCCAGCAGCACCGCGAACGCCCGGGTGTCGGTCCCCTCGTAGACCCGCGTGGTGTCCGGCGCGCTCACCAGCACGACCATCAGCGCGAGGGAGCCGAGCGCGCCCGCCACGGCCAGGACGGCCACCCGCCGCTCGCCGCCACGGCCCCGGGCGAGCACCGCGACCAGCGGCGGCCAGACCAGGTAGAACTGCCACTCCACGGCGATGCTCCACAGGTGCGAGAACAGGCGCGTGCCGGAGGCGTCCCAGTAGCCGACCTGTTCGGCGATGAAGTGCCAGTTCAGCACCTGCGCCGCCGCCCAGGGCGCGTCGTCGAGGGCGAAACTCAGCATCGCGGGCGAACCGAACGCCCAGGCCAGCAGCAGGGTGGCGACCACCATCACGATCTGCGCCGGCAACAGCCGCCGCGCCCTGCGTCCCCAGAAGGCGCCCAGCCTGAGCCGGCCCCGCTTCCCGATCTCGCCCAGCAGCAGCCCGGTGATCAGGAAGCCCGACAACACGAAGAACAGGTCGACGCCGAGAAAACCACCGCCGAGGTGCCCGGCGTGGAAGAGCAGCACGGCCACCACGGCCAGCCCGCGCAGACCGTCGAGCGGGGCGATGTGCACACGGCCACCGGGCCGCCCGGCGTCGGGGCGGGCGGTGGAAAGGTGATGCGGATTCATGGGGATCCTCGAAGGCCGTGCCGGTCAGCCGCAGCCCAGCTTGGCGAAGCGCGGGTCCGACACCCATGAGCCCCGGGCCCACTGTTCCGGCGCGGCGGGCGTGAAGTCGTACCGCTTGCCGAGTTGCTCGGTGAACCACTTGGCGAACGCCGCCGAGCCCTGCTGGCACGAGTGGATGCCGTCCGAGGACCGCTGGGCCTCGGCGGCGGCACTGTCGGCGCCCCACAGCGCCGCCGAGTCCAGGAAGTGCACCGCGCCGCCGCTGCCGTCGGCGACCTGCCCGGCCGCCTTCGGCGCGCTCCTGATCGCACCCTCGTGCTTCTTGTAGAACTCATCCAGCCTGTACGGCGGCGCCGACACGATCACCAGCTCCGCATCGGCCTTCCGCGCGGTCTTGGCGAGCTTGTCGTAGGAGTCGCGCTGCTGCCGGACCGTGCCCCAGTCGTAGGTGGTGATCTGGTAGGCGATCACGTCCGGCCGGAAGGAGGCGATGTTCTCGCGCAGGTCCTTCCACGCCGACTTCGCGAGCGGCGCGGTCATCTTGTCACCCTCGACGACGGTGCCCCCGCCGTCGGACGCGCTGTTCCTGAACTCCACCCCGCTGGCCTCGAGCGCCGCGCCCAGGGCCGGAGCCTGGACGCCCGCGATGGAGTCCCCGAGCCACAACACCTTCTTGCCCGTCGCCTGCTGCGACGCGGAGTTCGACGAGGACGTTCCCACGCTGGAGCCGTCGGCGCTGCCGCAACCGGCGAGCACGCCCGCCACGGCCAGGACCACGGCCGCCAGAGCGGCGGGACGGCCGTTACGGACATAGGGGGAACGGCGGTCACGGACACGGGAGTAACGGCCACGAAGGCCGGTTTCGATCTGCATGACACCCACCACACCAGCGGGAATCGCCCGCCGGTGGCGTTGTCACACGTTCATCACACAACGGCACAACGGCCGTCACGGTAGACCGAGGACGCGGGTTCATGACGTCGCGGCGAGGCGGCGTCGCAGGTCTTCGGCGAGGACTTCGTTCAGGCCCAGCTCCACGGCCCGCCGCCAGGCGGAACGCGCCGGTTCCGCACGGCCAAGCCGGTGCAGCAGCTCGGCCCGGCCGGCGTGCCACCACGGATAGTCCTCAAGGCCGGTGAGCTCATCGACGAGGGCGAGCCCGGCCGCGGGCCCGTCCCGTTCGGCCACCGCGGCGGCCCGGTTGAGGCGCGCGACGGGGGTGTCGTGCACGGTGAGCAGCACGTCGTACCAGGAGATGACGGCGTCCCACTCGGTGTCGGCGTAGGCGGGGGCCAGGGCGTGGCAGGCGGCGATCGCGGCCTGCACGGCGTAGGCGTCCGGCCGGTCGGGGCTGTGCCGCAGCGCCGCGCCGACCAGCTCGACGCCCTCCTTGATCCGCGCGGCGTCCCAGCGCGTCCGGTCCTGGTCAGGGAGCAGCACAGGACGGCCCTGCCCGTCCAGGCGGGCCGGAAGGCGGGCGGCCTGCAGCAGCATGAGCGAGAGCAGGCCGAGCGCGGTCGGCTCGCCGGGCATCAGCGCGGCGAGCTCCCTGCCCAGCCGCACCGCCTCCTCCGCCAGCGCGACCCGCACCAGTTCGGCGCCCGACCCGGCCGTGTACCCCTCGTTGAAGATCAGATAGATCGTCGCGGCCACGCCCGAGAGCCGTCCGGGCAACTCCTCACCGGCCGGCACGCGGTACGGGATCCGGGCATGCGTGATCTTCTGTTTGGCGCGGGTGAGCCGCTTGGCCATGGTGGCCTCCGGGACCAGCAGGGCACGGCCGATCTCGGCGGTGGACAGCCCGCCGAGCGTCCGCAGCGCCAGCGCCACCCGCGCCTCCGCCGCCAGCGCCGGATGGCAGCAGGTGAACATCAGCCGCAGCAGGTCGTCCCGTACGACCTGGGCGGGCTCGGGCGCCGGGTCCAGCAACGACATCGCCTCCGCCTCCTTCGCGGCGCGCCCGCTCTCCCTGCGCAGGAGATCGATGGCGCGCCGTTTCGCGGTGACCGTGAGCCACGCGCGCGGGTTGTCCGGCACGCCGTCACGCGGCCACGTCTCCAGCGCCCGGACCACGGCGTCCTGCACGGCGTCCTGGGCCAGGTCGAAATCGCCCGTCACGCGGATCAGCGTGGCCAGGACGCGGGCGCCCTCCTGACGTACGAGCTGCTCCGCGGCACCCCCGGCACCCACGTCTCAGACGCCGAGCGAGGGGTGCACCGGGCGTACCTCGACCGTGCCGTACCAGGCCGCCGGGATCTTCGCGGCGATCGCGATGGCCTCGTCGAGGTCGGCGCACTCCAGCAGGAGGTAGCCGGTCAGCACCTCTTTCGTCTCGGCGTACGGGCCGTCGCTGACGACCGGCTCGGCGCCCTTGCCGCCGGGCACCCGCACGGTGGTCGCGGTCGAGGTCGGGTAGAGCGCGTGGCCGCCCTTCAGCACGGTCGCGTGCGCCTCCTCGAACGCGGTGTACTCGCGCAGGCCCTCCTCGAACCCGGGCTGCGACCAGTCGACCTCGTTGTTGTAGGTGAGTGCGATGTACAGGGCCATCGGGGTGCCTTTCCTGCCGGGCTCAGACGCGTTCACGCAGCACGACGGTCACGCTCTGCCCGGCCTCCTTGCCGATCGCCCTGCGGACGTCGGCCTTGACCGGAAGCTTGTGGGTGCCGTCGCCCAGCGCCATGAACGAACTCTGGAAGGGATGGCCGTCAATCGTACCCCGGACCTTCACCAGCCCCCCGGTGCCGAAGAACTCGACGGACCGCGGCCACACGACGTACGTGTGGCCGCCCTTGGCGGGGCTCTTGAGCAGGTCGGCGGTGAAGGTGGCCAGCGGCTCCTCCGCCACCACCTCAAGGCCGTTGCCGTCCGGGTCGCGCAGGGCGAACATGGCGGGCGCGCCCTCCCAGCGCAGCAGGTCGCCGACGTCCACGCCGTCCTCGCGCAGCGCGGCGTGCAGCGCCACGGCGTCGGCGGTGGTCAGCCGGATGCCCGTCTCGACCCCGCTCGGCACACCCTCGCGGGCGGGCACGAGCGCGATCGACACCGGCGACCCCGGCGCGGCCACCTCGATCCACCGCCCGCCGAACTGCTCCACCGGCACGTCCAGCCGCTTGTCGAAGCCGAGCGTGCCCACGTAGAAGCCGAGCGCGCGCTCCTGGTCCGCGACCGGCACGCCGATCGTGCGGATTCCGGTGACGCGGGGCTGAGTCTGCTCGTTCATGGTTGTTCCTCCTCATAGGGTTGGGCTCACTAGAAGGACGAACGGCCACACCCGTCCCTGGACACCTCGCGGAAAAAACTTTTTCAGGTCAGATCGTCCAGTACGGCCCGCGCCGCGGCCTCGTCGAGCCGGTGCCCGCACTCGCGGTGCAGTTCGGCGGCCCTGCGCGCGTCCTCCCGCCGGTCCGGGCAGGCCCGCGCCAGCACGGTGAGCGCCTGCCCCTCCAGCCGCCGCAGCCCATGGCGGACGGCGGAGTCGCGGGCCTGCCGCGCGTGACCGGCGGCCTCCTCAAGCCGCCCGCCCTCCAGGAGCACCTCGGCCAGCCACAGCCGGGTACGGGTGACGAGGTAGGGGAAGGTCCCGTCCCGGTAGCCGGCCAGCACACCTTCGAGCAGCTCGACACGCTCTTCGAGGCCGACCGAGCCGTCCACCCTGGACAGCGTGATGCGCGCCTCCTCGTAGTGGTTGCCGGGCCCGCTCTCGCGCGCCACCCGCACGGCCCGGCGCGCCAGCTCGGCGGCACGCGCGCGGTCGCCCTGGTGCAGCCGGGCCATGGCCGTGCTGGACAGCGTGTCCGCGAGCTGGGCGCCGCGCGCCGCTTCCATGCTCCGCTCGAACGCCTCCATCGAGGCCGCCAGATCGCCCAGCGCCAGATGGACGTCGCCCAGGATGGAGTACGCCCGCGCCTCCCAGCCGGGTGGCTCGCCGAGCGAGCGGCGCAGGCGTACCGACCGCAGCTGCCGCTCCAGCGCCTCGCGCGGGCGTCCCGCCCACAGCAGCTTGATGGAGTGGTTCTCCAGCGTGGCGGCCAGCTTGGCCGAGGGCTCGAACGACTCCCACAACCGGATGACCCGCTCGTCCCCGGCGATGCTCTTCTGCAGGTCGCCGAGGCTGGCGGTGACCACGACGAGGTTGGTCAGCGCCAGCAGCGCGCCGGTCTTCCAGCCGATCTCGTCGTACAGGCGGGAGGCGATCTCGTAGTGGCCGACGGCGGGGCCCGGCTCGTTCAGCACGAAGTGGGCGTTGGCCAGCGTGTGGTGCATGCCGGCCACGCCCGCGTGGTCGCCGGCCCTTTCGGCCTCCGCCAGGGCCCGGGCGACGGGTGCGAAGACCACGCCGGGGCTGAACCCGACGTACATGAAGGCCCGCAGCGTCTCGGCCAGCCGCCACAACACCCGCCCGCGGGCGTGGTCGATCACGGCGAGCAGGTTGTGCTGCTCGGCCTGCCACCAGGCGTCGGCGGCGTCGGCGTCGGCGAACTCCGCCGCGTCGTGCGGCGGGTCGTCCGGGGTCAGCGGGAGCAGTTCGATGGGGGCGGCGACCAGCCGGGCGGCGGCGCGGGCGGTGTGCAGGTAGTACGCGTGCAGCCGCGCGGGATCGTCGTCCCGCTCCGTGCACCGCTCGCGGGCGTACAGGGCGACCAGGTCGTGCAGCCGGTAGCGGCCGGGGGCGTGCTCCTCGACGAGGTGGGCCGTGGCGAGCCGGGCCAGCAGCCGCCTGGCGGTGCCCGGATCGGTCCCGGCCAGGCGGGCGGCCGAGTCGGCGGTGAAGTCGCAGCCGGGCACCAGCCCGAAACGCCGGAACAACACCTGGGCGTCCTGGGGCAGCGCCGCGTAGGAGCCTGCGAACGCCGTGGCGACCGTCGCCCGCGCGTCGCCCTCGACGGCCAGGGTGTTCCAGCGGTCTTCGCGCAGTTCCTTGATGTACTCGCGCAGCCCGGCCCGGCCGATGAGGTTGGCCCCGGCGATGGCCAGGGCCAGCGGCAGGTGGCCGCACAACTCGGCCAGCTCGGCGGCGGCCTCGGGATCGGCTTCGACGGGCTCCCTGCCCACCAGGTCGGCCAGCAGGTCACGGGACTCGCCCCGGCTCAGCGGGTCCAGCCGTACGCTCTGCGCCCCCTGCAGGGCCAGGCCGCGCAGCGCGTCCCTGCTGGTGACGATCACCGCGCAGGCCGGGCCGCCCGGCAGCAGCGGGCGTACCTGCTCGGCGGAGACGGCGTTGTCCAGCACGAGGAGCACCCGCCGGGTGGCCAGCGTCGAACGGTACAGATCGAGCTGCTCGGCCGCGCCGCCGGGCGTGGGCACACCCAGCGCGCCGAGCAGCCTTGGCAGCACCCGCTCAGGCGGCAACGGTTCGCCCCGGCCATGGCCGCCCAAATCGACGTGGAGCTGCCCGTCGGGGTAGCCGGCGGCCAGCTCATGGCCGACGTGCACCGCCAGCGCGGACTTGCCGATCCCGGCCGCGCCGGTGACCACGGCGATCCGGCCGTCGCGCAACAACCGCCGCAGCCGCTCCGCCTCGGGCCGCCGGCCCACGAAGCCGGCCGCGTCCCTGGGGAGCTGGCGCGGCACCACCGGCCGGTGCCCCTGCACGATGCGCTGGTGCAGGTCCCGCAGGCGCGGCCCGGGATCGACGCCCAGCTCCTCGGCCAGCAGCCGTTGCACGCCGTGGTAGAGCTCCAGCGCCTCCGCCGTGCGCCCGTCGTGCCACAACGCGGTCATCGCCAGCGCGTGCGGCGTCTCGCGCAGCGGCTCCTCGCCGCGCAGGTCCTCCAGTAGGGCGGGCACCTCGCGGTGGCGGCCCAGCTCGATCAGCGCGGCGGCGTGCTCTTCCAGCAGGTCCCACCGCTCCCGCAGCAGCGGGGTACGCACGCGCTGCTCGACCCAGTCGCTGCCGATGCCCTGCAACGGCCGGCCCCGCCACAACTCCAGCGCCCGCGCCCAGTCCCGCACCGCCTGACCGGGCTCGTCCGCCGCCCGCCCGTCGGCGGCCAGCCTGCGGAAACGGGCCAGGTCCAGCTCCTGCTCCGGCACCGCCAGCGAGTAACCCGCCGTCGTGCTGGCGATGCGCCCGCCCAGCGTCTTGCGCAACTGCGAGACCTTGAGCTGCACGATGGTCCTGGCGGTCTTGGGCGGCTCGTCCGCCCAGAGCGCGTCGATCAGCCGGTCCACCGGCACGTACGCCCCGTGATGGGCGGCCAGCAGGCCCAGCACGCACTGGAGCTGCGCCCCCTCGACCGGAACCTGAGCGCCGCCTTCGTTCACCTCGACGGGGCCGAGCACGCGGATGTCCATCCCGAACGAGCATAATCGCTCGTCAAACCCCTTTTATGCACCGGGTATATACTCTTGGTGTATATTTCCGCGGCATGAGTGTTCCTCTAGCGTTGCTCGGGCTGCTGGAGCGCGAGCCCAGCCACGGCTACGACCTGAAGCGTGACTACGACACCTTCTTCGGACGCGGCAAGGCGCTGCCGTTCGGCCAGGTGTACTCGACGCTCGGCCGGCTGGCCAGGGACGGCAAGGTCACGGCCGGGCAGAGCGAGCCGGGCGTCGGCCCCGACCGCAAGCGCTATTCCATCACCCCCGTCGGCACGCGCGAGGTGGAGGCGTGGCTGGCGGAGCCGGTGGCGGCCGAGCCGTACCTGCAGACGGTGTTGTTCACCAAGGTCGTGCTGGCGCTGATGCTGGGGCGGGACGCGGCCGGCTACCTGGACCTGCAGCGGGCCACGCACCTGCGGCGCATGCGGGAGTTCACCCAGATCAAGCGGACCGGCTCGCTGACCGACGCGCTGCTGGCCGACCACGGCATGTTCCACCTCGAAGCCGATCTGCGCTGGATCGACGTCACCGCGGCGCGGCTGGGCGCGCTGGCGGACCTGGTGCGCGAGTCATGATCCTCCAGGCACGCGGGCTCAGCCGCTCCTACGGGCGCACGCCCGCACTGTCCGAAGCCGACCTCACGGTGAACGCGGGCGAGATCCTGGCGGTCATGGGCCCGAGCGGCTCGGGGAAATCAACGCTCCTGCACTGCCTGGCCGGGATCTTCACCCCCGACAGCGGCGAGGTGTGGTTCGACGGGCGGCGGCTGGACACCATGAACGACGCCCGGCGCACGAAGCTGCGGCGCACCGCCTTCGGCTTCGTCTTCCAGTTCGGGCAGCTCGTGCCGGAGCTGACCGCGACCGACAACGTCGCCCTGCCGCTGCTGCTAGGCCGGGCCGGTCGCAAGGACGCCCGGCGGCGGGCGGGGCGCTGGCTGGAGCGGCTGGGGCTGGGCGAGCTGGGCGGCCGGCGTACCGGCGAGTTGTCCGGCGGGCAGGCGCAGCGGGTGGCGATCGCCAGGGCGCTGGTGACCGGGCCGCGGGTGTTGTTCGCCGACGAGCCGACCGGCGCGCTCGACTCGCTCACCGGCGAACACGTCATGGAGTTGCTGGTCGGCCTGGCGCGCGAGGAGGGCACGACGGTGATCGTGGTGACCCACGACGCCCGCGTGGCCGCCTTCGCCGATCGCGAGGTCATCGTGCGCGACGGCCGTCTCACCGATCCGTTCGCCGCCGGGGCTGTACGATGATCGCCCTGGCTCTGCGGTTGTCGTTGCGCGGTGGCAGGGAGGCGGTGGCCAGGCTCGCACTGATCGTGGCCGGGGTGGCCGCAGGCGTCACCGTGCTGCTGATCACGTTGTCGCTCTTCAACGCCTTCGAGGCCACCGCCGGCCGCCCCTGCTGGGAGTGCACCACCGGCGCCGCGCCCAGCGGCTGGGCCCTCGACGCCACCGCCGGTGGCGCGCTGTGGAACTACCACGAGGACTACTACGCGGGCCGGCCGATCAAACGCCTGGACGCCGCCGCGCTCGCCCCCCAGGCGTCGGGCGTTCCCGGCAACGGACTCGGCGCGCGGGCGCCGGTCATCCCCGGTCTGGCGGACATGCCCGCGCCCGGCCGCTATGCCGTCTCGCCCGCGCTGGCCGAACTGCTGGATTCGGTGCCGCGCGAGCGGCTGGCCGACCGTTTCCCCGGCACCCGCGCCGGGATCATCGGCCAGGCCGCGCTGACCGGGCCCGACGAGCTGGCCATCGTGGTCGGGCGCACGCCGCAGGAGGTCGCCGCCCTGGCCGGGACGCGCCAGGTGGACACGGTGGAGACCGCGTCCGCGGCGTCCCTGCGCGACGACGACACCGACCTGTACCGGTTCGGTTTCGGCGTCGCGGCCGTCGGCCTGCTCGTCCCGCTGCTCGTGCTGGTGAACACCGCCACCCGGCTGGCCGCCGCCCGCCGCGAGGCGCGCTTCGCCGCGATGCGGCTGGCCGGCGCCACCTCCCGCCAGGTCAACGTGTTCGCCGCGGTGGAGGCGGGGCTCGGCGCGCTGCTGGGCGCGCTGCTCGGCGTCGCGCTGTTCCAGCTCCTGCGCCCGGCCGCGGCCACGGTACGCGTCACCGGCTCGCGCTTCTTCCCCGAACTCGTCACCCCCGCGCCCTGGCAGTACGCGGCCGTGCTCGCCTGCGTCCCGATCCTGGCCGGCTGCACCGCGTTGTGGTCGTTGCGCCGCGTACGGATCTCGCCGCTCGGCACCGCCAGGAAGGCCGTCCCGCGCCCGCCGGGGGCCTGGCGGGTCATTCCGCTGGCGGCCGGGCTCGGTCTGTTCGCGGGGCCGGTGTTCTGGGGCGCGGGTAACAAGCCGGATCCCGCGACGGCCGGTGCGGCACTCGTACTGATCATGGTGGGCCTGATCCTGGCGGGGCCCTGGCTGACGATGCTGGCCGCCCGCGCGACCGCCCGCCTGACCCGCGGCGCGGCGACGCTGCTGGCCGCCCAGCGGCTGGCGGCCGACCCGAAGACCGCCTTCCGCTCGGTGAGCGGCCTGGTCCTGGCGGTGTTCATCGGCACGGCGATCGCGGGCATCGTCCCGGCCGTGCTCACCGGCCAGCAGGCCGTGGCCGGCGGCTCGCTGGCCGGCGTGCTGCGCGCCCCGCTCAGCGAGCATCCGGAAGCGGGCGGGCTGTCACCGGGGGAAGGAGCCGAACTGCTCGCCAAGCTGCGCGCCCGGCCGGGCGTCGGCGTGTTGCCGATCTACGCCCTGCCGCGAGAGACGGAGAACCGGGTGATCAGCGAGGCCGGGCCACCTCCCGCGAGCGCCGTCGAGTGCGCGGCCCTGGCCCGCTTCCCCGCACTCGGGCACTGCCCGGCGGGCGCGCAGGCCGTGGCGGGCTACTTTGAACGCCTCGTCGGTACGGACAACCCGCTGACCGTCGACAGGCTGCTCCCGCTCGCCGGTCCCGCCGGCGAGGCCGTCTCCGTGACCGGCCTCAGCCTCGCCGCCGTGCTGGTGAGCATGGACGACACCGTGGATGACAGAGCCGGGCTCGAAGAGGTCCGCACCCTTCTGGCCCGGCACAGCGCCGGCCCGCCGATGACCTTCACCGAGGTGGCCCAGATCAGGGCCACGGTGTTCACCCAGGTCGAGAACATCGCGCTGGCCATGGTCGCGCTGACCCTGCTCGCCGGCGGATGCAGCCTCGTGGTGGCGGTCGGCGGCGGCCTGATGGAACGCAGGCAGCCGTTCACCCTGCTGCGGCTGGCGGGCACGCCCGCCCGCACCCTGTCCGCGGTGGTGCTGCTGGAGTCGGTGCTGCCGCTCGTGCTGGCCGCCGTCGTCGCCGCGGGGGCCGGGTTCGGCGTGGCGGGGCCGTTGATCGACCAACTCGCGATGAAGGGCGCCTCCCTCGCGATGCCCGGCCCCGTCTACTTCGCCACCGTCGGCGGCGGCCTGGCCGCCTCGCTGCTCGTGGTCCTCACCGCCCTGCCGCTGCTGCGGCACATGACCGCGCCGGACAACGCGCGCTTCGAATAGGAGATCCATGAAGCTCAGACAGCGGCTGTCCGCGATGACGGCGCTGACCCTGGTGGCCGCCCTCACGGTGGCCTCGCCCGCGCGGGCGTCGGTCGCCGGCGGGCGCTACACGGCCGAGATCCGGCGCACCGAGTACGGCATCCCGCACGTCACCGCCAAGGACCACGGCGGGCTCGGATTCGGCTACGGCTACGCCTTCGCCCAGGACAACCTGTGCGTCATGGCCTCATGGGCGGTGACGCTGCGGGGCGAACGATCCCGCGTCTTCGGCCCCGAGGCGGAGTCGGACGACCCGATCCGCCCGGTCGACAACCTCACCAGCGACCTCTACTACAAGAGCGTCGCCGGCTCGGGCGTCATCCGCCGGGTCCTGTCCCAGCCGCCGCCGCTGGGCCCCGGCGCCGAACTCCGCGAACTGGTGGACGGCTACGTGGCCGGCTACAACCGCTACCTGGCCCGTACGGGAGTGGCGAACCTGCCCGACCCCACCTGCCGGGGCAAGTCCTGGGTCGGCCCCATCACCGCCACCGACGTCTGGAGCAACCTCCTCGACCTCAACAAGATGGCGGGCGGCTCCCAGCTCAAGGAGGCCATCGCCGGCGGCGGCGAGCCGGAGACGGACCGGCCGGGCCCGGCGCCCGGCAGCAACGGCTGGGCGCTGGGCCGCCGGGCCACCCGCGCGGACCACGGCATGCTCCTGGCCGACCCGCACTTCCCCTGGAACGGCATCCGCCGCTTCTACCAGGTGCAGCTCACCATCCCTGGCGTGCTGGACGTGGCGGGCGCCAGCCTGTACGGCACCCCGGTCGTCCAGATCGGCCACAACGCGCACGTCGCCTGGACGCACACCGTCTCCCACGCCCACCGCTTCAGCCTCTACCGGCTCAAGCTCGCGGGGGAGAGCGGCTACGAGGTGGACGGCCAGGTGGAGCCGATGGGCCGCCAGGAGGTCACCGTGACGCTCAAGGACGGCACCCTCGTCGCCCGCACCCTCCACACCTCCCGCTACGGCCCCGTGCTGGCCGCCGGGAGGAGCGAGAAGTACGCCTACGCGCTCGCCGACGTCAACGCCGCCAACCTGCGCGCGGCCGACGAATGGCTGGCGATGGGCAAGGCCGGCGACCTCAAGGAGTTGCGCGCGGCCCAGGACGCCCACCAGGGCATGCCGTTCGTCTACACGCTGGCCACCGACACCGGCGGGACCGCCTCCTTCGCCGACGCCTCGGTCGTCCCCCACGTCACCGACGCCCGGGCGAGCCGCTGCACCGTGCCGTCGCCCGACCCGTCCCTTGAGGCATACGTCCTGGACGGCTCGACCTCGAAGTGCCTGTGGGGCAAGGACCGCGACGCCGTCGTGCCCGGCATCTTCGGCCCCGGCAACCAGCCGAGGCTGACCAGGGCCGACTATGTCTCCAACGCCAACAACACTCCCTGGATGACGAACCCGTCCGCGCCGATGACGGGCTACGACCAGGTGTGGGGCCGGAGCCGTACCGACGTCGAGGCCCGTCCCCGCGTCAGCCTCGACATGATCGCCCAGCGGATCTCCGGCGCCGACAAGCTCGGCGCGCCCGGTTTCACGCTGGACACCCTGTCGGCCACCGCCCGGGGCAAACGCAACCTCACCTTCGAACTGCTGCGCCCGGACGTGGCGGCGTTGTGCCGCGCCCACCCCAAGCCGGCCGCGACCGGCGGCGAGCGCGTCGATGTCCGCGCGGCCTGCCGGACCCTGGCGGCCTGGGACGGGCGCGCCACCCTGGACGCCCGGGGGGCGATCCTGTGGCGCGAGTTCTACAGCCGGCTGCCGCGCCCGGTGAAGCCGGGCGAGCCCGCCCAGTACTGGTGGCGCGTGCCGTTCGATCCCGATCACCCGCTCACCACACCCCGCGGGCTCAAGCGGGACGACCCGATGGTGCTGCGGGCCCTGGCCGACACCGTGCGGGATTTCCGGACCCGCGACCTCCCGCTGACCCTCACCCCCGGCCGGGCCCAGCGCTACTCCTCGCTTCCGATTCCCGGCTGCACCGAGTTCGAGGGCTGCTTCGACCGGGTGCGCATGCGCGGGCCGCTCGATGCGAACGGGCGCTATCCGGACGTGGACACCGGCTCCAGCTTCATGATGGCGGTCGAGCTCACCCCCGGCGGGCCCCGGACGCGGACGATCCTCACCTACTCCCTGTCCGCCAACCCGTCCTCGCCCCACCACGCCGACCAGACGGCTCTGTTCTCGCGCGGGGAGTGGGTCACCGGGCGGTTCACCGACGCGGAGATCAAGGCCGACCCGCATCTGAGCGTCACCACCGTGAGCGGCTGACCCGTTGCCCCGGCGGCACGGAAACGCCGGGGAAACGGCGCGGGCCGTAAAAGTGGGAGGCGATCCCCGGCTCGACCACCGACCCCAGGAGGCGACATGGACACGAACCCCCAGCCGGAGCCGGTGCCGCCCCCCGCCGCGCAGGTGCCGCCGAAGGGCGGGTTCGTGCTCTCCCGCACGGCCATCGCCGGGCTCGCGCTGGCCGCCGTCACCACGCTCGCGGCGGCGGCGATCAGCGGCGGCGCCCTGGGAGCGTACGTCACGGTGAACGCCCGTCCGCAGCCGTCCGCCGGCCCGGCAGGACCCAACCCGATCTTCCGTACGGCCTCCGACCGGTTCACGGTCGCGCAGATCGCCGAGAGCGTGCAGCCGTCGGTCGTGATGATCCAGGGACAGAGCACCGGCGGCTCCGGCGTCGTGTTGTCCCAGGACGGGCTGATCCTGACCAACAACCACGTCGTGGCCGGGCAGAACGGCGGGCTGACGGTGCGGTTCAACGACGGCGGGAGCGCCAGGGCCAGTGTGGTCGGCGCCGACCCCGCCACCGACCTGGCCGTCATCCGGGCCGAGGGCGTCTCGGGGCTGGCCAAGGCCACGCTGGGCGACAGCGATCAGCTCAAGGTGGGCGACGACGTGCTGGCCGTCGGCAGCCCGCTGGGGCTTGACGGCACAGTGACGGCCGGCATCGTCAGCGCGCTGGACCGTACCGTGACCGCCGGCAGCGCCCCCGACGAGCGGCAACTGCCGCCGGGCTGGGGCGGCCGGCAGCAGGAGAGCGAGACGACCACGCTGGGCGGCATGATCCAGACGGACGCGGCGATCAACCCGGGCAACTCCGGCGGCGCCCTGGTGAACGCGGCCGGTGAGGTGGTGGGCATCAACAGCGCGGTCGCCCCCGACGGGGTGAACCTGGGCTTCGCGATCCCGGTGAACACCGCCAGGCAGGTCTCGGAACAGCTCATCAGCAAGGGCACGGTACGGCACGCCTACCTCGGGGTGAGCGTCACCGACGCCACCGGATCGGTGTCCGGGGCGCTGGTCAGCCAGGTGGTGGCGGGCAGCCCGGCGGAGAGGGCGGGCCTGAGGCAGGGCGACCTGATCACCAGGATCGGTGACACGCCCGTACAGGGCAGCGACACGGTCATCGGTCAGGTCCGCGGGTTCACGGTCGGCCAGCAGGTGCGGCTCACCTACGTGCGGGAGGGCAAGGAGAACACCGTCACCGTCACCATGGCGGAGAAGAAGTAGCGCACGTATCCCGGAATTCGACCGCTTTATATCTCTGTGGTGTGCTCTATCCCGTGCTCGTAGCCGCTCCCCAGACACCGGATCCCGCCGCCGACCCGTCCGCCCGCCGGGTGATCATGACCGTGGTCGCGATCCAGTTCGCCTCCTGCCTCGGCTTCTTCTCGGTGATGGCGCACCTGGTCGCGCACCTGCGGCACGACCTGGGCCTGCTGGCCGGCACGGTCGGCCTCATTCTCGGGCTGCGGGTGGGCCTGCAGTTCGCGCTCCTGCTGCCGGTCGGCACGGTCACCGACCTGCTGGGCGCCCGCAACACCGGCGCGATCGCCTGCGTCCTGCGGATGGCGGGCTTCGCCCTGCTCGCCGCCGCCGACGGCGTGGCCGGGCTGCTGTGCGCCTCCGTCGTCATCGCCGTGGGCGGCGCGCTCTACAACCCGGCGGCTCAGAGCCTGCTGGCCGGGGTCGGGCCCGCCCGCCGGCCCGGTGGTTTCGCCGCCTATGTCGCCACCCAGCACATCGCGACGATCGTGGGCCCGCCCATGGGGCTGGCGCTGCTGTCCGTCGGGAACGGGTTCGCGCTCCTGGCCGGAGTCGCCTCCGCCCTGTGGCTGGTGGCCGGCGCGCTGTTCCTGCTCCTGCCCCGGCGCCGGGGTGCCAAGCCGGCGCCCGCGCGTTTTCACCACGTCGTCACGGGCGTGCGCACGGTGCTCGGCGACCGCCGGTTCGTGCTCTTCGCGCTGATGACCGCGCCCACGACGCTGCTGGCCAACCACATCATGACCGCCGTGCCGCTGCTCGGCTTCGCGCCCGCGGCGGCGACCCTCTGCTTCAGCCTGCTCGCCGTGATCGCGGCAATCGCACAGCCGTTCGTGGCCACCGGCGGCCGTGGCGAGCGCCCGTGGGTGTTGCGCCTGGGGTTGTTGTGCGCGGCGGCGACGTTCTTCGTGCTCGCCCCGCTGGACGGCACGCAGACGGCCCCGCTGATGCTCGCGGCCGTGCTCAACGGGGTGGCGAACGGGCTGATCCAGCCGTCGATCTTCCAGCGCATCGCCCGGCACGCCCCGGCCGAGCGCTTCGGTTCGTACTACGGTGTGGTGGCGTTCTGCGCGGGGATGTTCTCCTTCGCGGGCGACCTGGTGGTCGGGCGCCTGTTCGACCTGGGTGCGGCAGGTGTGGCCCTGATCGGGGTCGGCGCGTTCGCGCTGGTCGCCGCGTTCGGCACACCCGGTTCGATCACCGCGGAGCCGGGGCGGGGGAGCGGCGCACGGCCCAGACGACGACCGTGAGGGCCAGCAGCCACAGCGGGAAACCCATGGCGATCTTCGCGAACGCCAGCCAGCCGGTGAGATCCTCGTCGTACAACCAGCGCTGCACCACGTACCTGGCGGCGAACACCACGGCGAGCGTCGCCGTGGCCAGATCGAAGCGGAGCACGGCGCGCCGGTCCGCGAGCCAGTGGAAGGGCGCGCGGTTCATCACGCTCCAGACCACGCCGACCAGCGGCCGGCGGATCAGGATCGTCAACGTCAGTACGCCGGCGCACGCCAGGCTCCACCAGATGCCCGCCAGGAAGTACCCGCTCACCGAGCCGGAGCGGTAGGCGATGAAAGCGGCGATCGCCACCCCGATGAAGCCGCCGAGCGCGGGGCGCAAGGGCCGGCGGCGCAGGACACGCAGCACGGTGAGCGCCGCCGCGAGACCCACCGCGCCGATCACGGCGGCCGTCAGCCCGGCCAGCGTGTTGATGATCACCAGCGCGGCCGGTGGCAGCGACGACTCGATCAGCCCGGACAGGCCGCCGCTCCGCTCCCACGCCGATTCGTGCCGGGGACCGCTCATCGGTCTTCCTCCTCGCCCGCCGGGACGCCGTCTCAGTCAAGCTACGGCGCGTACGCGAGCGGGAACATCCGGCTGGGTGCCGGGTGGGGTGTAGCTGAGTACACCCCACTCCGGTGGTCTATCCGGCAGGGCAGAGGATCGCCTCGGCCGCCTTCCTGACCTTCGGGTCGAGGGCGGGATCGGTGTGCGAGGTGCCCAGCGTGAGGGACACGACGAACTGCACCTTCGCATCCCGCGAGCTGTAGGTGATGGCGTTGAAGCCGGTCGAGCCGCCCTTGATCGACGTGTACTCGCCGCAGACGCGGGGGTCCGCGCCCGGAGGCGCCGACGGGGACGGCTCCGGGCGCCAGCGGCCGGCGTTCAGCGCGTCCTTCTCCGCCTTCGACAGCAGGTCATCCCCGGCCAGGGCCCGGTGGAAGGTGCTGAGGTCGTCCGTGGTCGAGATGACGCCCCCCGCGGCGTAGCCGAAGCTCACGTTGAGGCGGTCGAAGTCGTGGAGCTTGCCCTTTTCGTCGGGGTGGTAGCCGTGGCCGTGCGGCCCCTTGATGCCTCCTGGGGCCTTCACCGGCAGGTAGGTGTCCCGCATGCGGAGCGGCTTGAAGAAACGCTCGGAGAACTCGGCCGCCACGGAGTGGCCGGTCAGCCGCTCGATGATCAGGCCGAGCAGGAAGTAGTTGGTGTTGGAGTAGGCGTACCCCTGGCCGGGGGCGAAGGGGCGCGGCACGTCGGCGGTCTTCGCGATGAGCTCCATCGGCGAGTAGTAGGTGTCGAAGTCGAAGAAGTCGACCAGTTCGGCGGTGTACCAGTTGGGGATGCCGGAGGTGTGGTGGATCAGCTGCTCGACGGTGATCTGGTCGGCCAGCTTCACCAGATCCTTCTCCGCGACCTCCGGCAGCAGGTCGGCGAGCTTGTCGTCCAGGCCGAGCCGGTTCTCGGTGACCAGCTTCATGATGGCGACCTGGGTCATGGACTTGGTCTGCGAGCCGATCCGGAAGCGGGCGCCGGCGGGGATCCGCCCGCCCCCGTTCAGCAGCCGGGTCCCGGCCGAGCCCTTGCCGACCTTCCTGCCGTCCACGTAGAGCGCGCCGATCGCGCCCACCACCTCCTGGCTCCTCGCCAGTTCGCCGAGCGCGCTCTGCACGTCACCGAACCGGGCGCGGCCCGCGGTGGCGGCGGGTGAGAGGCTCACGGTCAGCATCACGCACGCCAGGCCGGCCAGCCCGGCTGTTGCCACACGGTTCACGATGAAGGTCCTCTCCTGTCACGGGTACGCCGGACACGCGTCAGCCGCACGCGCCGGTCCGGCCGGTTGCCGACATGTCTAGACCCGCGATCGTTTCCTTCTCGTTTCCGTCCCATGGGAGGAGCCGACGTACGACGAATCGTTTGCGGGTGCTGGCGTAAGCGGTGTTCATATACTCCTGGCGTGACCGACGGCGCATGGGCCGGGGCGGGCGAGGTCGATCTTCCGCGCTTCCAGGCGGGGGCGCCCCCGCAACATCTGATCACGACGCTGCTGGGCGACTACTGGATCGGCAGGCCCGAGCAGTTGCCGTCCGCGGCGCTGGTGCGCCTGGCCGGGGAGTTCGGCGTGTCCCCGGTGGCGGCCCGTGCCGGGCTGTCCCGGCTGGCCAGGCGGGATCTGCTGGAGTCGGCCAAGGTGGGGCGGCGCACGTACTACCGGCTGACCGACCGGGCCGCCGCCGTGCTGCTGGAGGGGCGGCAGCGGATCATGTCGTTCGGGCTTCGGCAGGAAGCGTGGGACGGCTCCTGGACGGTGGCCGCGTTCTCCGTCTCCGAGGAGCGGCGCGGCCTGCGCCACGCGCTGCGTTCCCGGCTGCGCTGGCTCGGCTTCGCCCCGCTCTACGACGGGCTGTGGGTCTCTCCCACGGCGAACGCCGACGACGCGGCGGCGGTGCTCACCGAGCTGGAGGTGCCCACGTCCACGATCTTCCGGGTGCGGGCGGTGGATCTGGCCGGCATGCGGGCGCCGCGGGAGGCGTGGGACTTCGACCGGCTCCGGCGTACTTATGAGGAGTTCACGGCGCGGTACTCGCCGCTGCTGGAGCGCGTCCGCGGCGGGGCGGTGAGCGCGTCCGAGGCCCTGGTGGCGCGTACGGGGATCATGGACACCTGGCGCACCTTCCCCGGCCACGATCCCGATCTGCCCGCCGAACTGCTGCCCGCCGGCTGGCCCAGGAGCGCGGCCAGGAGCGTGTTCGTCGAGATCTACGACACCCTGGGCCCTCTGGCCGAGTTCCGCGTCAAGCAGATCGTCGCCGAGTTCGATCCCGGCCTGGCCGAACTGGTGGCCCACCACCGCACCAGCCTGATCCTCAACCCGACCCCCGGTTCCCTGTGACGCTTTCACAGACGTGCGGCCAGAAGATGTGTCATCGATGCGAGTGGGACAATGGCGCGATGATCAACCAGGAGTTCGAGATCGCGGGCGAGCTGCGGGTGCGGCGTCTGGGGTACGGCACCGGCATGCTGACCGGGCCCGGTTACTGGGGGCCACGCCTGGAGCCGGGCCGCGCCGTGGCGGTGCTCCGCCGGGCCGTGGAGCGCGGGGTGACGCTCATCGACACGGCCGACAACTACGGGCCCGACCTCGCCGAGGAACTGGTGGCCGAGGCGCTGCACCCGTACGCGGACGATCTGGTGGTGGCGACGAAGGGCGGCGTCGTCCGTACGGGGCCCAACCTCTGGCACGCCGACGGGCGGCCCGAACGGCTGCGCGAGATGTGCGAGGCGAGCCTGCGCCGCCTGCGGACCGAGACGATCGACCTCTACCAGCTCCACCGGATCGACCCGCAAGTGCCGGCGGCAGACCAGCTCGGCACGCTGGCGGAGCTGCGGGCCGAGGGCAAGATCCGGCACATCGGGCTGGACACGGTGAGCGTGGCGGAGCTGGAGCAGGCCCTGGAGATCACGCCGATCGCCTCGGTGCAGAACCGCTTCAACCTGCTGGATCGCGAATCGACGCCGGTGCTGGAGGTGTGCGAGCGCGAGGGCCTGGCGTTCCTGCCCTGGTTTCCGCTGGGCAACGGCGCGCTGGCCACGACCGGCCTGCCGGAGGTGGCGCGGCGCCGCGGGGCCACCGCCGGGCAGGTGGCGCTGGCGTGGCTGCTGCACCGCTCGCCGGTCATCCTGCCCACGCCGGGCACGGGGTCGCTCGCCCATCTGGAGGAGAACCTGGACGCGGCGATCATCGAGCTCACCCCGGACGAGATCGCCCGGCTGAACGCGGCGCAATTGCGGTAAATGCGGGGGCCTGGCGCGACTGCCCGAAATGTTTCCATAGGGGAAACCAGAGGCCGTCGGTCACCCCGAACGCGAACGGGGACGGCCTGCCGTGTCACTCGCTCGGCCCGCTCACGTGAGCAACTCCCCGCGGACGCGTTCGGCCTGCTCCGCACCCAGCAGCCGGCCCACCTGGTGCCAGACCGGGTCCACGCCGGGGGAGAACAGGTTGGCCCTGTTCGCACGGTCGCGGCCGGCCGGGTCCGCGCCGGGCGGCACCGGCACGTCCGAGGCGAGCAGGGCCAGCCAGTGGGTGAGGTAGGCGTCCACGGTGGGGTCGAGCTTGGCGAAAGCCTCCTGCGTGGCGCGGCAGACCAGCATCCAGGGGGACATCATCGCCCGCCGGCGCGGGCCGACCGCCGCGGGGGACAGGCCGTCGATCCGCCAGGACTCCTCCAGGGGCTCGGTGAGCGGGGAGAAGCACAGGTCGAGGTAGGGCAGGTGGACGGCCAGGTCGGCGCGGGGGATCAGGTCCAGGTGCAGGGCGTGGTGGTCGGCCGAGGCGACGGCGTCGAGCGTGAAGTGCGGGGTCGCGGATCCGGAGCGGGTGAACGCGAAGATCATGTGGCTGTCCAGGCCGATCGGCGGCACCACCAGCGACACCGCGACCACCTTCGCCACCTCGCCGGCGGCGGGTCGCAGGACACGCAGGCGTCCGACCGGGGCGGGTGACATCGGCGAGGTCAGCGGCACGTCCTCGCCGGTGCGCAGGTCCAGGGCGGTGGCCAGGCGTTCCAGGGTGTGCTCGCTCAGCGTCGCGGGCAGGCTCATGCGTCCTGTCCTCCACGGTTCTTGTGCACCCAGGCGCGGGCCAGTTCGGGGTTCTCCCGGCGCGCCGGCGAGGCGATGACGGTGGCCTGGCGGCGCGGCACGTCGCCCATGACCAGGTCGTCGCCCCCGACCCACCAGCCCCGGTCGATGAGCTGCGCGCGCCGCCGCCGGTAGGCGACCTGGAGGGCGTCGCTGCGGATGTGCAGCTCCGCGGACAGGTCGAAGGGCAGCAGTTCGGGCCGCTGCGACTCCACCACGGGCCGGTCCTGCTCGAAGATCTTGGCGATGCGCTTGCGCGCGTTCCCGTCGGCCCACTTGCCGGTGAAGAAGTTGCGGTAGCCGACGATCTTCACCAGGGTGCGGCCCTGGGTGAGCGGGAGGTTGTGGTCGTACAGGATGAGGTCGCCGAACGGCAGCCGTACGTGCAGCTTGACGACGTTCGGCAGGTACCAGCCGTTGGTGACGACCACGTGCTCGGGCCGCGTGCCGGAGCGCAGCAGGCCCCACAGCCCCTTCGGCGGCGGCGGGCTGAGCCGGATGTCCGCCTCCGCCTGCCACTCGTCCTGCGTCACCTCGAAATCGGGAATTTCCGGCTTGTCGGGGTTGCCGAAGGAGGTGCCGTGCACGAACGGCGTGTGCGCGGCGTCCACCACGTTCTCCATCGTGCGCTCGTAGTTGGCCTCGACCGTCGTCTCCCAGTAGACGGCGCGGAAGGACGGGTCGTCGTGCTCGGGGACGTGCGGCATCGGCGGGCGTTGCTCCTCCGGCAGATCGCCCAGGTAGGCCCAGACCAGGCCGTAGCGCTCGACGCACGGGTAGGCGTCCACGCGTGCCTTCTTGGGAATGCCGCGGCCGGGCGGATTGGCGGGGATCTTCACGCAGGTCCCGTCCGGCTCGTACTCCCAGCCGTGGTACGGGCAGGCGATGCGGTCCTGCCCGGCGAGCGTGCCCATCGACAGGGCGCCGCCCCGGTGCACGCACAGGTCGGACAGGACGGCGACCTGCCCGTCGCGCCGCCGCCACAACACGAAGTCCTGGCCGAGGCAGGTGACCTTGCGCGGCCGGCGCCGCACCGCGTGGCTGAACTCGACGGCGTACCAGAAGTTCTTAAGCATGGCTCCTCCTGAGGTTCAGACCCTCCAGCACAACACGCGCCGCCGCGTCGCCGTGCAGGTGGGTGCGCAGGAAAGAGGTGATCAGCCGGGCCAGCTCGGGCCGGCGGTGGGTGGTGGCGGGCTGGTCGAGGAAGGCGCGGGCCGCCGTGGGGTCCACCGGGTCGGCGATGGCGAAGTGGTTCGCGCCCTCCAGCACGGACAGCAGGTGCTCGCCCTCGCCCAGGGCCTCCTCGAAGGTACGGGTGACCGGATCGTGGGCGTGCCCCTCCACGCCGTACCTGCCGGCGCTGCCCATGATCACGCCGTCGCGGGTGCCGGCCGCCAGCAGCACGGGACAGTCCGCCCGCACCGGCAGGACGGTGCCCGGCGGCCACCCCAGCATCGTGGCCGCCATGGTGTGCGCGCCGTAGGCGAACACCGCCCGCACCGAGGGGAAGTGCCCGGCCGACTGGAGCGCCACGGTGCCGCCCGCCGAGTGCCCGCCCAGCGCCACCCGGTCGAGGTCGATCGCCCCCTTGAGCAGGTCGATCCCCGCCAGCGCCGCCAGCACCGCGCCGATGGCCGGGCACGTCGGCCGGGTCCCGTACGCGGCCGGCCCGGCGGCCTCCAGGTCCACCCCCGGCGTCAGGCCGTGCCCGCCGGGCAACTCGCCGACCCGGTCGAAGGTGACGCACACGAACCCGGCCCGCGCGATCTCGACGGCCAGCCAGCGGTAGGCGTCCTGCCCGACGTTGATCCCCGAGACGAACAACACGACCGGGTACGGCCCGCCCTCGGGCGCGAAGACCCCGCTCAGCCGGTCACCCTCGGCGGCGCCCGGGTAGTGCACCTTCAGGTGGGCGGTGTCGAAGGGCGGCTGCCCGCCGGTCTTGGCGGCCCACCACAACGACCGGATCATGACGGCCTCGGCAGCTCGCGGTCGCCGCCCCAGAGCCCTCTGACCAGGCGGCCGGTCAGCTCCTCGCCGAAGTAACGCACGCCCATGACGTTCGCGGGATCGCGTTCGGCGATGTTGCGGCGCACCGCCAGATCCGCGGCGGCCAGGCCCGCCCGCTCGGCCGCCGGCACCGGCTCGGCCCCCGCCACCCACTCCAGCCAGCGGTCGACGCGGGCGTGCAGCAGGTCGCGCACCGCGTCCAGGTGCCGGCGGGCGCGGGGGAAGGAGTAGCAGTAGGCGTTCGGCGACAGGCTGGCCCGGATGAAGGCGGACCTGCTGGTGAACCAGACGAACTCCGGGTTGTCCTCCTTGAACGCCAGCCAGGCCGCGTCGAGCGGGGCGTAGTAGCGGTCGAAGTGGCCGCTGTCCCGCGTGAGGCTCGTCCTCGGGATGAAGTCCTGGTAGAACCAGCCCTCCGGCCACACGAGCAGCGCGATGCCGAGGTGCGGCACCCTGATCCGGGGGCCGAGCCAGGCGGTGAGGTGCAGATTGGCGAAGCTCGCCGCCGGATGGCCCAGCCAGGAGTGCACCAGCCAGTCGATCTCCGGCCCGGCGTAGGCGTCCAGCCGGCCGCCGGGGCCGTCGGGGTGCGTGCCGTACTCGCCGGGCGAGGCCGGGTCGCGGGTCAGCTCGAACCTGGCGTCGATCTTGGCCTTGAGCTCCCCGAGCAGGTCTTTGAACTCCTCGAACGTCTCGGTGACGTCGGTCGTGGGCGACTGGTCGAGCAGCTGCTCCACGTGCTGCGGCGTGTCCTTCACGGTCGTCCTTCCAGCAGTGCCCCGGCCAGCCGCCACGGCCGTCCCGCGACCAGGTCGGTGCCCCTGGAGACGAGGCGGTTGACACTCTGGGCGGGGGAGAGGGTGCCCTGGACCAGCAGGTCGTCGTTCTTGACGTGGGTGACCGCGGGATGGCTGATGTGTCCCGTGAACGGGCCCCGCCACGCGGTCCACAGGGTGAAGTCGGCGGGGAGGGCGAGGATCGCGCCCGCCAGCCCGTCCGGGCCGTCCTGCCCGGCGGCGACGATGTTGAGGCGGTTCTCCGCCGCGCGCTCCGGCAGGCCGAGCCGCAGCTCCCACGGCTCGCGCGGGGTGAACGGCACGGCCACGACGTCGGCTTCGGCCAGCGCCGCGAGCCTGAACTCCTCCGGATGCCGCGACGCCGCACCCACGATGACCGCCAGCCGCCCCCACGGCAGCACATGAACGTCGCACGGGCCGCCACTCGCGCTGCCGCGGCCGTCGCGGGCCGGTGTGATCGCGCGGCTGTGGCCGTCGCGGGCCGGTGTGACCGTGCTGCCGTGGCCGTCGCGTGTGGGTGCGAGCGGGCCGTCGGCGCCGATGAGGAGGCCCGTGCCGGTTACGGCGTGTGCCGCCGTTCCCGTCAGGGCCCGTGCGGCCTGCTCCGGGGTGACCGGCGAGCCCTCGGGCAGGACGATCAGCCGGGCCCCTCCGGCGGCGGCCCGGCGTACGAGATCGGCCTCGCCGCGCACCACGGCGACCGCGAGCCGCGGCGCGCCCGCCGGGGCCGTGCGGTCGCGGGGCGGATCGGCGATCGGGCCGTAGCGGTCGGGGCGGCGGGTGGCGAGATGGCGGGCCCGCACGGCGTCGGCGGCGGCCGGGTCGATGTCCGCCACGACCACGGCCTCGCCGGTACGCGGCCCGCGCGCCACCACCGACCCGTCGGGGGCGACGATCTGGCTCTCACCCGCCCCGTGCAGCCACTCGGCCGGCACCCCGAGCCTGGCGCTCACCTCCGCCAGCCGGTCGGCCGGGATCAGCGGGCCGACCTTGTTGGCCGCGACGACCCACACCTTGTTCTCGGCGGCGCGGACCGGGACGTGCAGGGCCGCCTCGTCCACGGCGAAGGAGTTGAGGCTGTTGAGCAGCACCTGCGCCCCGCGTAACACCAGGCAGCGGGCGACCTCGCAGATCACGCCCTCCATGCACGCGTACATCCCGAGCCGGCCCGCCGCCGTCGCCACCACGGGCCCCGCGCGGTCGCCCGGGTCGAGGTGGTCGTTCTCCGCGCCCATCAGCACCTGCTTGTCCGCCTCGCCGAGCAGGCTCCCGCCGGGACCGTAGAGCAGGGACGCGCCGGTCGTGCGCCCGTCCCGGCGGGCCAGGGAGACGCCGATCTTGATGTGGGCGCGGTGCCGTGCGGCCCGTTCGGCGATGGCGCTCAGGAAGGCGTCGCCGGGGCGGCAGGCTCGCGCGCGGGCGTGTTCGCGGCTTTCGTACCAGGACAGGTGGTTGCAGAATTCGGGTAGCACGATCAGTTCCGCGCCCTGCGCCGCGGCCGCGTCGATCATGCGCAGGCCGGTGGCGAGGTTGGCCCCGGGGTCCGTGCCGGCCTCGTACTGGACCGCGGCGACGCGTACCAACCCGGCCTCCCGTTACAACTGAAGAAACTCCGTTTCCAAGGTAGGATCCGCGAACCACAGGCGCATGTCCAGGGCCGCCCGCACGGCTCAAGGGGCCGGTCCGCCACGCCGCCACTGCCGGAACACCTCGTCCTTGTGCCGGGGCGGCGGCTGCGCGGTCTCCAGCGTGATGGTGTTCAGCGTGATGGTGTTCAGCGTGACGGTGTTCAGCGTGACGGTGTTTCCCGCACGAAAATAGGATGGGCTGGTGAACGCGCAAGCCGAGATCGAGAGCCAGAGCAGGTCGATCGCCTCAGTGGAGCGGGCGATGGACGTCCTGCTGTTGTTCGGCCGCAGCACCCGCGCGGACCTGGGCGTGACCGAGATCGCCACGGAGCTCGACCTGACGAAGGCGGCCGTCCACCGCATCCTCACGGCGCTGCGCAGCCGCGAGCTCATCGCGCTCGACCCCGTCACCAGGCGCTACTCGCTCGGTCACGCCGCCATCGCGCTCGGCCGCGCCTACCTGGCCCGCACCGACCTGCGCGCCATGGCCGGCCCCGAGCTGCGCGGGTTGTCGGCGCGCACGGAGGAGACCGCCACCCTGTCCGTACGGCGCGGCGACACCCGCCTGTACGTCGACCAGGTCGTGCCCGCCCAGGAGCTGCGCATGGAGGTCTCGCTCGGCATCCCCTACCCGTTGCACGCGGGCAGCGCCTCCAAGGCGATCCTCGCGTTCCTGCGGGAGGAGGAGATCGAGGGCTACATGGTCAGGCACAAACTCCGGGCCCTCACCGCCAGGACCATCACCGACCCGGACAAGCTGCGCGCCGAGCTGGCCGCGATCAGGCGCCGGGGATATGCCACCTCGCTGGGCGAGCGACAGGAGGGCGCGGTCTCCGCCGCCGCGCCGATCTTCGACCACGACGGCCTGGTGATCGCGGCCGTGAGCGTCACGGGGCCGGGCGCCCGCTTCAAGCCGCACCTTCAGGAGGCGGCCCAGCCACTGCTCGAAGCCGCCGCCCGCCTGTCCGCCCGCCTCGGCCACCGCCCGTAGCCGCCGAAACGTTCCTGGCCAGGAGCCCGGGTCCGGGTGGCGCGGAAAACTCTCGCCTGATTGGCAACTCCGATCGCCGTAACCCTCCGGAACCCCCATCGCCGCAGGTCACGGCGTCTTTCCCGGAATATCCGGTGGCCGGGCGTTAACCCCGCGTACACGGACCGCTGATGCACTCGCGCCGACGGTCGCAAGGAAAGGTGCGCAGACGGTGAGTCGTATTCGTGTGGAGGGGCTGAGCCGGCGGTTCGGTCAGGTCGTGGCCGTGGACGACGTGTGGCTGGACGTGGCGGACGGTGAGTTCCTCGTGCTGCTCGGCCCGAGCGGCTGCGGCAAGTCCACACTGCTGCGCATGATCGCCGGGCTGCTGCCGCCCAGCGAGGGCCGGGTCCTGCTGGGTGAGGCCGACATCACCCACACCCCGCCGCAGCGCCGCGACCTGGCGATGGTCTTCCAGAGCTACGCCCTCTACCCGCACCTCACCGTGGCCCGCAACATCGCCTTCCCGCTGCGTGCGCGCGGCCTGTCCAAGGAGGCCATGCGGGAGAAGGTGAACGCCGTGGCCAAGACGCTCGACCTGGGCGGGCTGCTGGAGCGCCGGCCCAAGGAACTGTCGGGCGGGCAGCGGCAGCGGGTCGCGCTCGGCCGGGCCCTGGTGCGCGACCCTGGAGCGTTCCTGATGGACGAGCCGCTGTCGAACCTCGACGCCAAGCTCCGCTCCAGCACCCGCGCCGAGATCACCGCGCTGCACCGGGACCTGGGCGCGACCGTCCTGTACGTCACCCACGACCAGGTCGAGGCCATGACCATGGCCACCAGGATCGCCCTGCTGAACGAGGGCCGCGTGGAGCAGGTCGGCACCCCGTCCGAGGTGTACGACGAGCCCGCCTCGGTGTTCGTGGCCCGCTTCCTCGGTTCCCCCTCGATGAACGTCATCGAAGCGACCGTCCAGACCGCCCCCGATAACGGCGGCGGGCTGTCGGTCCGGGCCGGCGGCGTGGACGTGCCGCTGGACGTCGCCGCCGAGGTGCGGCCGGGGCAGGAGGTGCTGCTCGGCATCCGCCCCGAGCACCTGACCGTGACCACCCCCGAGACGGCGGCTCTGCGGGGCACCGTGACCGCCGTCGAGAACCTCGGCGGCGAGGAGATCGCCCACTGCCAGGCGGGCGAGAACCGGTTCTGCGTGCGCGGGCCGCGGCCCCTCGGCCTGGCCGCCGGGCAGGACGCGCACCTGGCGGTCCGCACGGAGCGGCTGCACCTGTTCGACCCGGCCGACGGCAGGCGCCTGGCCTGGCGCCCCGCCTCCGTCACCGTCTGAAACACCCCACCGCGTAGGAATTCGCGTAGGAATTCGCGTAAGAAAGAGAGCGCTTCGATGAGAAGGTCCCTGTCATTGGCGTGCGCGGCACTCGCCGTCACGCCGCTCCTGGCCGCGTGCGGCCCCGACGTCGCGCCCGCCGCGACCGGCCCGGCCGCGCAGGTCGGCAAGGCGCCGTCGCTGGCCGCCGGGCAGCAGGTGTCGATCGTGTTCGAGAGCTACAACTTCGGCCAGGCCGGCGCGTGGACCGACACCTTCAACGAGCTCATCGGCGCCTTCCAGAAGGAGCACCCGAACATCAAGGTCACCGCGCAGAAGCCGCAGGGCAACAGCGCGAACCCGGCCACCGACACGATCTCCAGCCTGCAGAGCCAGATGGCCGTCGGCACCCCGCCCGACGTGGCGCAACTCGGCTTCAGCGACCTGGACTTCACCGTCAACCAGCTCAAGGCCGTCCCCCTGGACGACCTGGTCGGCAAGGAGGTGGTGCAGGCGAACTTCGACGGGGCCGCGCACCCGTACGCCGACCGGGTTCGCACGCTCGGCGACTGGAACGGCAAGACGTACGGGGTGCCGTTCGTGTTGTCCACCCCGATGCTCTACCTCAACGGCGACCTGTTCGAGGCCGCCGGCCTCGACCCCGCCGCGCCACCCAAGACCTGGGCCGACGTCGAGCGGGCGGCCAAGGCGATCAAGGAGAAGACCGGCAAGGGCGGCGCCTACGTGGACTGCCTGACCAAGTCGGCCAAGGACTGGTGTTTCCAGGCGCTGGTACGCTCCAACGGCGGCCGGGTCCTGTCCGAGGATCGCACGAAGCTCACGTTCGCCGAGCCCGCCGCCGCCGGCGTGGTGCGCACGATGCAGGGCATGGTCAAGTCCGGCGCGATGCCGAACCTCACCCAGCAGCAGGCCGTCGAGGCGTTCGCGCGCGGCGACCTCGGCATGATCCTGGAGTCGAGCGCGCTGCAGGGCACGTTCGTCAAGGGCTCGCAGGACAAGTGGAAGCTCGGGGCCGCGGCCATGCCCGGATTCGAGGGCAAGCCGGCGGTGCCGACGAACTCGGGCGCGGCGCTGTTCGTGTTCGCCGCCGACCCGGCCAAGCGGCGGGCCGCCTGGGAGCTGATCACGTACCTGACCGGTGAGCGGGCCTACACCACGATCGCCACCAAGATCGGTTACCTGCCGCTGCGCACGGGCCTGGTCGAGGACGCCGCCGGGCTCAAGACGTGGGCCGGGCAGAATCCCTACCTCGAACCGAACCTGGAGCAGCTCACCCGCCTGGAACCCTGGGTGTCCGTCCCCGGCACCTCCTACCTTCAGGTGCGCGACGGCATGATGTCGGCCGTGGAGAACGCCGTCTTCCAGGGCGCCGACGTGGACACCACGCTCCGCGCGGAGCAGGACAAGGTCTCCAAGCTGCTGGGCGGCCGCTGATGACCGCACAGCCCGCCAAGCCGCCGATGACGCCGGACCTCACCCTCATCCAGCTCTCCGACACCCACCTGCTGCCCGAGGGCGAACTGATGCACGGGCTGGTGGACACCGCCGCGAACCTGACGCGCGCGCTGGCCATGGTGGAGGAGTCCGGGCAGCCGGTGTCGGCCTTCCTGCTCACCGGCGACCTCACCGACGACGGCTCGCCGGCCGCCTACCGCCGCCTGCGCCACCTGGTCGAGCCGGTGGCCGAGCGGCTCGGCGCCCAGGTCCTGTACGCCATGGGCAACCACGACACCCGCCCCGCCTTCCGCGCGGAACTGCTGGACGGAGCCGCGTGCGACGGCGTGCACCAGATCGGCGGGCTGCGCGTGATCGTGCTGGACAGCACCGAGCCGGGACGGCACGACGGCTACCTGTCGGACGAGCAGCTCGGCGGGCTGGGCGAGGTGCTGGCCGAGCCCGCGCCGCTCGGCAGCCTGCTGGCCTTCCACCACCCGCCCGTCCCTTCCCCCGTGCCCACTGTCCACCTGCTGCGGATGCGTGAGGCCGAGCGGCTGGCGCCCGTGCTGGAGGGCCGGGACGTGCGGCTCGTGGTGACCGGCCACGCGCACCACGCCGGTTGCGGCTCCATCGGGGGAGTGCCGGTGTGGGTGGGGCCCGCGCTCGCGTACGGCGTCGCCGGCACGCCCCCGCACGGCCGGCTGGGCGCCCACGCCGACGCCGCCTTCAGCCGGATCGACGTGTTCGGCACGCAGGTCGTCGCCACGGCGGTGCCGCTGTCACACGCCGCCCAGGTGTACGACACCGACAGGGAGGCCAGGGTGCGCCTGATCCGCGAGGCGGTGGCCAAGTGGTGACGGCGGAGAAGTCCTCCCGTGCCCTCGGGGCGGGGCCGCCGCGGGTGGCGGTGGCGGCGGCGCGTCCGTCGTTGCGTGACCGGCTGCCGCGCCTGGCCCCGTACCTGTACCTCGCCCCGGGGCTGGCGCTGCTGATCATCTGGACGTACCGGCCGCTGACCCAGACGCTCAACCTGTCCTTCCACTCCTGGAACCTCGTCCCCACCTCGCCCATCGAACAGGTCGGCCTGGCGAACTACGAACGCCTGCTGACCACCCCCGAGCTGGGCGAGGCGGTCGGGCGCACGTTCGCGGTGATCGTCGGGATGTTGCCGTTCACGGTGCTGACCCCGGTCGTCGTGGCGCTGCTGGCGCGCCGGGTGCGGGGCCGGATGGAGCAGGTGTACCGGGGATTGGTGTTCGCGCCGATGCTGGTCGCGCCGGTGGCCGGCGCGGCGGTCTGGCAGTGGCTGCTCGACCCGGGCGCGGGCGCCGTCAACGCCGTGCTCGGCACCGACGTCAACTGGCTGAACAGCACCGGCACCGCGCAGTGGGCGATCGTCGTGATCACCGGCTGGCACGTGGTCGGGTTCGCGGTGCTGGTGGTGGCGGCGGGACTGACCGGGATCAACCCGGACTACACGGCCGCCGCGCAGATGGACGGCGCGTCCGACGGCCAGATCACCCGCTGGGTGACGCTGCCGCTGCTCTCGCCGACGCTGGCGTTCCTGGCGCTGATGACGGTACTGCTGTCCGCCCAGTGGACGTTCCCGCTGGTGGACACGCTGACCTCGGGCGGCCCGGCCGGCTCGACCACGAACATCTACTACCTGCTGTGGGAGTACGGCTTCCGCAGCCACGACGCGGGGCTGGCCGCCGCCGCAGGAATGATCTTCTTCCTCGGCTTCATGCTGGTCGCGGCCCTGCTGGCCGGCCTGTCCGACCGGCTCAGCCACCACGACGACTGAACGGAAGCACGTGACCCGACGCATCGCGGGGCACGCCGTGCTGGCGCTGCTCAGCCTGGCCTGCCTGTTCCCGATCTACTGGCTGTACGCGACGTCGTTGCGCGCCCCCGGCGACGTCTACGACCTGTCGCCGCTGCCCTGGCCGCTGTCCATCGACAGCTACACCGACGCGCTGGCCAAGAACGACGTGCTCGGCATGCTGGCCAACACCGCGACCGTGGCCTTGCTGACCGCGGCCGGGCAACTGCTGGTCGGGTTGCTGGCCGCCTACGCCTTCGCCGGCTGGCGCTTCCCGTTCCAGCGGCTGCTGTACCTGGCGTTCGTGGGCACGTGGCTGGTGCCCTTCCAGGCCACCATGTTGCCGAACTACGCGCTGCTGGCCCGGCTCGGGCTGCTGGAGACGCTGGCCGGGGTGATCGTGCCGAACCTGTGCTCGGCGCTGGGCGTGCTGCTGCTGCGCGAGCATCTGATGAGCTTCCCCAAGGACCTGCTCGACGCGGCCCGCATGGACGGCCGCTCGTCCTGGTCGGCGCTGTGGACGGTGGTGGTGCCCTCGCTCCGCCCCGTGCTGGCGGCCCTCGGCATCCTGCTGTTCATCACCGCGTGGAACGAGTACTTCTGGCCCGCGATGGTGCTGCAGCGCTCCAACTCGGTGATCCAGCTCGGCCTGCGCAGCTTCATGGGCACCGAGGGCAACGACTGGGGGCCGCTGATGGCCACGGCGGGGCTGGCCTGCCTGCCGGTGTTCGCGCTCTACCTGGTGTTGCAGCGGCACATCGTCAACGCGTTCGTACGGTCCGGCCTGAAGTAATCTCATGAATTGCGGCCCCCTGATTTCCCGGAAAAAAATCATAATGTGACGCCGCGCAAAACCCTTGACCGTTCACAGGCCCGGGTAGATGCTAACGGGGCAGGTCAGGGCTGCAACGGGGGAATGCAGAAAGGATCAAGCATTCCGCGGCCATTCCAGTACAGCCTGGCTTAGCTTTCCCATGTTCTGTGGGCACCGCACCCATTGACAGGAGGCCGTATGCCAGAAAACAGCGGCGCACAGCAAACGATGGGGTTCGGTCAATTCCAGGTCGGTCCCACGGTGGAGACGGGGCTGGTGCAACTGGCCACGAAAGGCCCGAAGGCCGTCCAGTACACCGTGGTCGACGGGCGTCCCCTCTTCGAGGGGGACATCGAGCTCGTCCTGATCAGCGCGGGCGACGTGCCGGACACCACGGTGGCCGAGGAGCAGGCCGGGATCATCATCCCCGGTACGCAGTTCCGCTGGCCGGGCGGCCAGGTGCCGTACGACATCGACGCGAACCTGCCGAACCAGGCCCGGGTCACCGACGCCATCGCGCACTGGGAACGCAACACGAGGATCCGCTTCATCCGCCGCACCCCCGCCAACCAGGCGCAGTTCCCCAACTTCGTGATGTTCCAGCCGGGCGGCGGCTGCAGCTCGGCGGTCGGCCGGATCACCGGCAGGCAGAACATCACGCTGGCCGCCGGCTGCGACACCGGTTCCACCATTCACGAGATCGGCCACGCGTCGGGCCTGTGGCACGAGCAGAGCCGCGAGGACCGGGACCGGTTCGTCACCATCCACTGGCAGAACATCCAGCAGGCGAACGCGCACAACTTCAACCAGCACATCACCGACGGCGACGACGTCGGCCCGTACGACTACCACTCGATCATGCACTATCCGCGCTGGGCGTTCTCCAGCAACGGGCAGGACACGATCGTGCCGCTGCAGAACGTCGAGATCGGCCAGCGGCAGGGGCTGAGCCCCGGCGACTGCCGGGCCGTGCGCGCGATGTACCAGAACCTCGAACCGGCGGCCCGCTTCTCCGGCACGCAGTTCACCGGCAAGGTCGAGGCGTTCGCCACCAGCCGCTGGTTCACCCACAGCTGGCCGGCGCAGTGGTACGTCATCTGGACCGTCGCCCCCAGGGCCCCGATCGTGGACGGCCCCGCGCAGGTCTCGTGGAACGTCCAGGTCACCCGGCAGTCCGGCGGGCTGCTGAAGTACTTCCTGGCCATCACCAACCTGACCTCCGGTCAGATCGAGATCGAGGCGCGTTACGACGTGCTCGGCTGGAGCCTCAACGCCACCTGAGAGAGGAGCCCGTTTCGTGATCCCCACCGAGAATGCCGAGACCGGCAAGCCGGGCACCGAATGGGCCGACGCCATCGACGCCGGGCCCGCGCCCGCGCAGCTCGACGGCCCGCAGGCCCCCGTACCGGCCATGACCGCCCCCACCATCGACGGCGGGGCCGCCCCGCGACAGGTAGGCGACCTCGCCGCGGGGGAGATCGTCTACGACACGCAGGTCCAGGACGCGGGCGGCGCGCCGGAAGCTCCCCAAGACCGTGACGACAGCGAGGTTCGGACATGATCCTAGGTGTGCAGTTCCAGGGACAGGTGCCCGCCAACTCGACCCGCCGCTGGTTCACCCACAGCTGGCCGGAGGCCTGGCGGGTGGCCTGGCTGGTGGCCCCGACGTGGCCGATGGTGGACGGCGACGCGCAGATCGAGTGGCGCGTGCAGGTCGACCGCCAGGCGGCGGCGTTCCTGAAGTACTTCATCGAGATCCGCAACCTCACCGGCGGCCCGGTCGACATCGAGGCCCGCTACGCGGTGCTGAACTCCTGACGGTGCCCGATCCCGTGCCCGATCTGCAGGGTGAGGTCGTCCTGACCCCCGTGCTCGGCTCGTTCCAGGACGCGACGCTACGCATCCGCGTCCTGGACGTGACCGAGGCCGACGCGCCGGCGACCCCGCTGGCGGAGCTGACGCTGCCCTCGGTCTCGTACGACGCGAGCGCCGAGCGGCGCATCCCGTTCACCCTGCCGAGCCCGGAATGGGACCCCCGCCAGACCGTCATCGTCACCGCGCACCTGGACAGGTCGGGCAGCGGTGAGGTCGAGATCGGCGACGCCCTGACCACCCGGGCCGAGCCGCCGTCGCAGGAGCCGCTCTCCCTCCGGCTCACACCCGTCCGGGGCTGACCCGAATTGACATGCAACCTTATGGCTGCCTAAGCTTTTATGCAGCCAGAAGGTTGCATTTTCTTTGGAGTCGCCCCGGCATGGACGAAGTCTTCAAGGCGCTGGCCGATCCGAGCCGCCGCCGGCTTCTCGACAGCCTCAACCTCCGCAACGGACAGCGGCTGGGGGAGCTGTGCGCGGGCCTGGACATGACCCGCCAGTCCGTCAGCAAGCACCTCGCGGTGCTGGAGGAGGCGAATCTGGTGACCACGGTGCGCCGTGGCCGGGAGAAGCTGCACTACCTCAACGCGGCGCCGATCCTCGCGATCGCCGACCGCTGGATCAACCAGTACGACCGGCGGCGGGCCGTGGCGCTCGCCGACCTCAAACAGGCATTGGAGTCAGTACCGATGAGCGAGCCCACCACTCCCACCTTCGTGTACACCACCTTCATCAAGACCACCCCCGAGCGGCTGTGGCAGGCGCTCACCGATCCGGCGTTCACCAGCCGGTACTGGGGCGTCACGTTCGAGACCGACTGGCGGCCGGGGTCGGCCATGGTGTGGAACGAGGGCGGGAGCCGTACCGAAGACCCCGCCCAGGTGGTTTTGGAGGCCGAGCCGCACCGCCGGCTCTCCTACGCCTGGCACACGCCGACGCCCGAATGGGGAGCCGCCATGGGCGTGGCGGAGGAGACGCGCGCCAAGCTCGCCGCCGAGAAGCGGTCGAGGGTCACCTTCGACATCCAGCCGTTCGGCGAGACCGTCAAGCTCACCGTGATCCACGACGAATTCCCGGCCGGCAGCACGATGCACGAGATGGTCAGCACCGGCTGGCCGCACCTGCTCTCCGACCTCAAGACGCTGCTGGAGACCGGCGACACCCTGCCGCCGGTGCCCGCCGAAGCCTGGCAGAGCTGACCTGCCGACGGGGGCCGGGCGCACACCCGGCCCTCGGGGCGGCCCTTGACGAGTGCGCTGTTCGCGTTAACACTCATGCACATCTCTCCATGCTCAGCTGTCAACGGCAAGTTCGTCGACAGAATGTTAACGCTAACAAGAGATCATCCGGCAGAAGGGCTGTCCCCGCGATGTCACGCAGAAGAGCACTCGTCCTCCTGGCCGCCTTATGCGCGGTGCTCGGCATCAACGCCTCCCCGGCCTCGGCCGCGAACACCGCCTATGTGTTCGCGTACTTCACCGAGTCGCCCAACATGAACGGCGCCGACTACGGCCTGCACCTGGCGGTCAGCCAGGACGGCCTGAACTGGACCCCGCTGAACCAGAACAACCCGGTGGCCACCCCGACGGCCGGGACGACGGGCCTGCGCGACCCGTTCATCCTGCGCAAGCAGGACGGCACGTTCGTGATCCTTGCCACCGACCTCAAAGGCACCGACTTCAGCCAGAACAGCCAGTACCTGCACGTGTGGGACTCCACCGACCTGCGCAGCCTCACCGGCTACCGCCGGATCAGGATGCACACGCTGAACACCCACACGTGGGCGCCGACCGCGTTCTGGGACGCCTCGCGCGGCCAGTACGGCATCGTCTACTCGGCCAACAACGGCTCCACCGACGTGTTCATGGTCAACTACACCTCGGACTTCCGCACGGTCAGCACCAACCAGGTGTACTTCAGCCCCGGCTTCCCGGTGCTGGACGGCGACATCGTGGTGGACGGCTCGACCTTCTACCTGTACTACAAGAACCTGTCCAACGGGCTGCTGTACGGCGCCCGCTCCTCCACCGGCGCCGCGAACAGCTACACCACCTACACCAGCGGCCTGCGCCAGGGCAACGCCATGGAGGCACCGCTGCTGATCAAGAACAACAGCGGCAACGGCTGGTGGTTGTGGGGCGACTCCTTCAGCCCGGTCAACAACGACTACTACGCCTGGTCGTCCACGAACGTCGGCGGCAATTCCTGGACCGCGCTGAACCAGCGCACCTACACACCGCCGCTGAACGCCAAGCACGGCTCGATCGCGGGGATCACCGCCGCCGAGTACAGCGGCCTGGTCTCCCGGTGGGGTTCGCCGAACTGGACCCGGCTGAAGTCCTCCAACTTCCCCGACCGCTACGTCAGGCACGCGAACTACGCCGCCCGCATCGACGCCTACCCGTTCGACCCCTACCAGGACCAAATGTGGCGGATGGTGCCCGGCCTGGCCGACTCGGCCGGGGTGTCGTTCGAGTCGGTCAACTTCCCCGGCCGCTACCTGCGGCACTACAACTACGAGGTACGGCTGGACGCGAACGACAACACCGCCGCCTTCCGCGCCGACGCGACCTTCCACCGGGTCGCCGGGCTGGCGGACTCGGCCTGGTCGTCCTTCCGCTCCCACAACGCCCCCGACCGCTACCTGCGCCACTCCAACTACGTGCTGCGCGTGGACCTGGTCAGCACCGCGACCGAACGCTCCGACGCCACCTTCCGCCTCACCCCGTGACCGATTGATCCCGCGGCAACACGTCCACGGCCAGGGCGGCGCGGCTGCCCGGGTCGTGGACGCTTTTCGGAACTGGTCGCCCCGGGGCCGGTCAGGTCACTGGGCGATGATGCGGACGGTATCGAGGATCGAGGCGAGGGTGGGGCTGCCCGGCGTGTACAGGTCCAGCGGGTCGGCGCGCATCGCGGCGTCGAAGGCGTGGGCGTCCTCGCCGACCAGGATGCGCCAGGTGCCGGCACGGACGCCGTCGAGGATGACGGTCGCGGCGTCGGCGGCCGACAGCGGCGCGTTGTCCCTGAAGCCGTCGCCCATCGACATGATCAGCGCACGGACCTCCGCGTCGCCCAACTGGTCCGCGGGAGCGCCGGTGCCGGCGGCGATGAGCGCGCGGCTCTCCTCGACCTCCCGGTCGGTGATGTCGTCCGGCCCGTTGCGGCCATGGGCCCGCCGGGAGTTGTTCACGATGTCGGTGCCGACGTGACCCGGCATCACCAGCGCGACCCGCACGTGTGGCGCGTTGAGCCGCAGGTCCGTCAGCATCGCCTCGGAGAAGCCCTTGATGGCGAACTTGGCGGCGCTGTAGGCGGTGACCGGCACGCCGGGGCCGGCCGCCCAGAAGCCGTTGACACTGCTGGTGTTGACCAGGCAACCCTCGTCGCTCGCGAGCAGCAGCGGCATGAAGGCGCGCGAGCAGTTGTACACCCCGCCCCAGCAGACGTTGAACGTGCGCTCCCACTCGTCCTGGGGGCTGTTGACGAAGCTGTTGCCGCCGCCGATGCCCGCGTTGTTGAACAGCAGGTTGATGTGACCGGCCCGGTGCCGCTCGGCGACCTCGTCCCTGAACGCCGCCACCTGGGCCGCATCCGACACGTCGCAGCGGTGGGTGGTGATGAGCACGTCGCCGGGCGCGGTTTCGCGGGCGCGCTCGGCGGTGCCGGCCAGGCCGGCCTCGTCCACGTCGCAGACGGCGACCGAACAGCCGTAGGCCGCCAGCTGGACGACCAGCTCGCGGCCCATCCCCGAACCGCCGCCGGTGACGACGGCCAGCTTCCCCGTGAACGACCTCATCGATGCGTCCCTTCGCCGGAGACCACCTTCGCACGCCGGCGAGCCGCCCCTCAACGCGTTTACCGCGCCCAGGGCGGGTTTCCCGCCTGGACTTCGAGGTCTACGAGGCGAGCAGGGCGGTGCGGGCGGCCCCGAGGAGGCCGGCCTGCCGTCCGAGGGCGAACGGCTCGACGGTGAGCCGCTGCACGAAGCCGAGGGTGGCCAGCCGCTTGACGTGGTCTCGCAGCGGCCCGAAGAGGGTCTGGCCGGCCGCCGAGACGCCGCCGCCGATCACGACCCGGTCGAGGTCGCACACCGCGGCCGTCGCGACGATGCCCTGGGCGAGGGCCTGGGTGCCCCGGTCGAAGGCGGCCAGTGCGATCGGGTGGTTCCGAGCGGCGTCATCGGCAAGGGCTCGGGCGTCGGCGCCGGTCCAGCCCTGTTCCTGGGCCCAGCGGACCATAGAGGGACCACTCGCGTACGCCTCGACGCAGCCGGCGCCCCCGCACGAGCAGGTGGGCCCGCCGGGATCGACCACCGCATGACCGATGTGGCCGGCGTTGCCGCTCGGCCCGGGGTACGGCGTGCCGTTGAGCACCAGCCCGCCGCCGATGCCGGTCGAGACGACGATCCCGAGCATCGAGGTGGCCCCGCGGCCGGCGCCGAGCCAGTGCTCGCCCACCGCCGCCGCGATGCCGTCGCCCACCAGGGTGACCGGAACGCCTGGCACGATCTCGCTCGCCAGCTCCACCAGCGGGAAGTCGCGCCAGGCGGGGATGTTCACGGGGCTGACCGTGCCGCGGGGCATGTCGAGGGGCCCCGCCGAGGCCAGCCCGACCGCGCTGATCGGCGTGCCTGCCAGCACCGAGGTCAGCAGGTCCCGCATCGCCCGGACGAGCAGGGGCTCGGTCGCCGGGGTCGGGGTCTCGGCGTGCCTGCCGGCCCGGCCGTCGGCCCCGACCAGCCCAGCAGCGATCTTGGTGCCACCGACGTCCACGGCGAGCACGGTCTTCTGGTCCAATTAACCGTCCTGTTCTGATCAGTCGGCGAGTAGCGCTGACAGTTGTGGCGAGTACGTGGCGTGCAGGACGAGCGCGGCGCTGCCCACGACGGCGGCGTCCGCGCCGAGCGGGGAGGGCGCGACGTCCACGACCCGGATGTGGCGCGACAGCGGCCTGGTGGCCAGCGCGGCGGCGACGGCGTCGGCGTAGCGCTTCTCGACGTGCTCGATGCCGTGACCGCCGAGCACGATGAGGTCCACATCGACGAGGTTGGCGACGCTGACCGCCATCGAGGCGACGCGTTCGGCCGCCTCGTCGATGACGGCCGCCGCGAGAGGGTCGCCGGCGCCCGCCGCGACCCGGATCGCGGCGTGATCCACCAGACGCGGATCACGCTCGAACGGCTCCCGCAGCACACTGTTGCCCCCGTCGCCGCCGCTGTGGCCGGCGAGGCGGTGGTGGGCGGCGGTGACGATCGCGGAGGGGTTGGCGAGCAGTTCCAGGCAGCCCCGGTTTCCGCAGTAACACTCGGGGCCGTCGGGCAGCACGCTGGCGTGGCCGAACTCGCCGGCGTTCAGCGAACCGCCCCGGTAGACCTGGTGGTTGAGTACGAGCCCGCCGCCGATGCCCGTACCGAAGAAGAAGTAGGCGAAGTTCGCCACCCCCCTGCCCGCCCCGGACCAGCGTTCGCCGACCGCGGCCGCGGTGGCGTCGTTGTCGAGCGTCACCGGCAGCCCGGTGCGGTCGCCCAGCATCTGCTTCAACGGCACCCGGGTCCAGTGCGCGAGCTGGGGAGGAGCCACGACCATGCCCAGATGCTGGTCGATCGGGCCGGGGGTGGCCAGGCCGAGACCGAGCACCTGGGCGCGCGGGACGTCCGCCTCCGCGAGCACCTCGGCGACCAGTTCGGTCATGGCCGTGACGACGTGCGAGGGGTCGGTGCCGGGCGGGGTGGGGCGCCGCCTGACGACGAGCGGGCGGCCGAGCAGGTCGACCACGGTGCAGGTGAGCTCGACCGGGTCGAAGTGCAGCCCGACCGCGCTGCCCGCGCCGGCGTTGATCCGCAGCGCGGTACGGGGCTTGCCGCCGCTGGAGACCCGGTTGGCGTGGTCCTCCCGCACGATGCCCTCGTCGAGGAGGCGGCGCACGATGCCCGAGACGCTCTGCGGGGTCAGGCCGGTACGCTGCGCGATCTCCACCCGGCTGATGCCGTCGCAGAGTTGGATCTGGTCCAGCACGACCGCACGGTTATACCGCCCCACTTTGGGGAGATTCGTACCTGCTTGCCGCACGCGAGGGTCCTCTCTGCTCGTCGCCTCGCACATTCTGCACCAGGGCGTTGACTTAGTAAAACAAATGGATTTAGAGTCCCTCTCCATAGCTGTAACACGCCGGACACAAACAACCCCCCGCAGTCCCGGCGCACGATGCTGTGCCTGCGAGTGGGTCGACCAGGCCATCGGAGGCAAGTTGATGTCCAGGACCTCCCGCATCCCCCGAGGACCGGATCCGCGTGGCCGGCGCGGTGCCAGAAGGGCGCGGCCCCGGTCATGACCCAGTCCTCGACCCTGCTCGAGATGCGATCGATCACCAAGACCTTCCCCGGGGTGACGGCGCTCGCCGATGTCAACCTCCTGGTCCGGGCGGGCGAGATCCACGCGATCTGCGGTGAGAACGGCGCGGGCAAGTCCACGCTCATGAAGGTGCTCAGCGGCGTACATCCGCACGGCACCTACACCGGCGACATCGTCTACCAGGGCGAAGAGGTCCGTTTCCCCGATATCCGGGCCAGCGAGCGGGCCGGCATCGTGATCATCCACCAGGAGCTGGCCCTGGTGCCCGGCATGTCGATCACCGAGAACATCTTCCTCGGCAACGAGCCGCGCAGGCGCGGCGGCATCGACTGGAAGGCGGCCCAGCGCAGGGCGGTCGAGCTGATGGCACAGGTCGGGCTCCAGGAGGACCCGGACACCCTGATCAAGGACATCGGCGTCGGCAAGCAGCAACTCGTCGAAATCGCCAAGGCGTTCGCGAAGGACGTCAAGCTGCTCATCCTCGACGAGCCGACCGCGGCCCTCAACGAGGCCGACTCCCGGCACCTGCTCGACCTGCTGCGCGGCTTCCGCGAGCGCGGCATCACCTCGATCATCATCTCCCACAAGCTGAACGAGATCGAGGCGGTCGCCGACTCCATCACGATCCTGCGCGACGGCCGTACCATCGAGACCCTCGACGTCCGGGCCGACGGCGTCAACGAGGACCGCATCGTGCGCGGCATGGTCGGCCGCGAGCTGAACAGCCGTTTCCCCGAGCACACGCCCGACATCGGCGAGGTGTTCTTCGAGGTGCGCGACTGGACGGTGCGCCATCCCAACTCGGCCGAGCGGCTGGTGTGCAAGGGCTCCAGCTTCAACGTGCGGCGCGGGGAGATCGTCGGCTTCGCCGGGCTCATGGGCGCGGGGCGTACCGAGCTCGCGATGAGCCTGTTCGGGCGCTCCTACGGCGTGTACCTGTCGGGACAGGTCTTCAAGGACGGCCGGGAGATCAGCCTCAGGTCGGTGGCCGACGCCATCCGGCACGGCCTGGCCTACGTGAGCGAGGACAGGAAGACGATCGGCCTCAACCTGCTCGACGACATCAAGACCTCGATGGTGGCCGCCAAGCTGACGAAGATCACCAAGCGCGGCGTCGTCGACCAGGTACGCGAGCACCAGGTCGCCGAGGAGTACCGGCAGAGCCTGCGGATCAAGACGCCCAGCGTGGACGAGGGCGTCACGAAGCTGTCCGGCGGCAACCAGCAGAAGGTCGTGCTGGCGAAGTGGATGTTCACCGACCCGGACCTGCTGATCCTGGACGAGCCGACCCGCGGCATCGACGTGGGCGCCAAGTACGAGATCTACGGGATCATCCAGCGGCTCGCCGACCAGGGCAAGGGGGTCATCGTCATCTCCTCGGAGCTGCCCGAGCTCATCGGCCTGTGCGACCGCGTCTACACGGTGTTCGAAGGCACCATCACCGGCGACGTGGCCCGCCAGGACGCCAGTCCCGAACTCCTCATGAAGCAGATGACCTCTACGAAGAAGATGCCGACCCCATGAGCCGAATCAAAGACCTGCAGAAGAACCTCTTCGGAGGCACGACCTCCAACGCCCGCCAGTTCGGCATGATCTTCACGCTCGTGGCGATCGTGGTGCTCTTCCAGATCTGGACCGACGGCCTGACCCTGACCTCCGGCAACCTCATCGCGGTGGTCAGCCAGTACTCCTACATCCTGATCCTGGCCATCGGCATGCTGATGGTGATCGTCGCCGGGCACATCGACCTGTCGGTCGGCTCGGTGGCCGCCTTCACCGGCATCGTGGTCGCCAAGATGATGCAGGAGTACTCGATCCCGTGGCCGCTGGGCATCGTGCTCGGCCTGCTCGTCGGCGTGCTGATCGGCGCCTGGCAGGGCTTCTGGGTGGCCTACGTCGGGGTGCCGGCGTTCATCGTGACGCTGGCCGGCATGTTGTTGTTCCGCGGCGGGAACCAGTACATCGGCAACGCCGACACCGTCCCGGTCTCCGAGGGCTTCCGTACGATCGGCGCCGGCTTCCTGCCCGAGGTGGGGCCGGACACCGGCTACAACAACCTGACGCTGCTGCTCGGCCTGGCCGCCTGCCTGGCCGTCGCCTGGCGCGAGTGGCGCTCCCGGCAGACGCGGCGGGAGATGCACGCCGACGTCGCGCCGATGTGGATCTCGGTGCTGCGCCTGGCCGTGATGCTGGGCGTGATCATCTTCGCGACCCTGCGCTTCGCCGGCGGCCGCGTCGGCACCAGCCTGCCGATCTCCGGCATCATCCTGATCGCCCTGGTGCTCGCGTACTCGTACTACACCCGCAACACCATCGGCGGCCGGCACATCTACGCGGTCGGTGGCAACGCGCGGGCGGCGGAGTTGTCCGGCGTGAAGCTCAGGCGGGTCAACTTCCTGGTCATGATGAACATGTCCGTGCTGGCCGCGCTGGCCGGCATGATCTTCGTGGCGCGGTCCTCGGCCTCCGGGCCCCAGGACGGCCTGAGCTGGGAGCTCGACGCCATCGCGGCCGTCTTCATCGGCGGCGCGGCGGTCTCCGGCGGCCTGGGCACCATCAGCGGGTCGATCGTCGGCGGCCTGGTGATGGCCCTGCTCAACAACGGCCTGCAACTCGAAGGCGTCGGCTCCGACATGGTCCAGATCATCAAGGGACTGGTCCTGCTGCTGGCCGTCGCGTTCGACGTCTACAACAAGAGCCAGGGGCGCTTCTCGATCATCGGGTCACTGACGCGCCCCTTCCGCCGGGAGGCTCCGGCCGCACCGGCGGGCCGATCAAGTCCGAGCTCCGATTCCGACAAGGCGTCCGTCTCCGGCTGACCGCCGATGACGACGCCGGACCCGGGAGCTCCGACCACCCCCCACACCACCGTAAGAAGGGCTCATATCACCATGCGCACATTCCTTACCAGGAGCATCGCGATGGCCGGCGCCATGGCGCTGCTCACGTTGAGCGCCGCATGTGCCACCGAGCGCGAGGGCGCCACCAGCGCCGGCACCGGTGACAGCACCACCGCCGCCAAGGGCTTCCCGGCCAACGCCCTCATCGGCGTCGCGCTGCCGTCGAAGACCTCGGAGAACTGGGTGCTGGCGGGCGACCTGTTCACCACCGGCCTCAAGGAGGCCGGCTTCACCTCCGACGTGCAGTACGCCGGCGCGTCCACCACCGTCGCCGACCAGCAGGCGCAGATCTCCGCCATGGTCACCAAGGGCGCGAAGGTCATCGTCATCGGCGCGACCGACGCCGCGCAGCTCGCCACCCAGGTCAAGCAGGCCAAGGAGGCCGGCGCGACGGTCATCGCCTACGACCGGCTCATCACCAACACGCCGGACGTGGACTACTACATCGCCTTCGACAACTTCAAGGTCGGCCAGCTCCAGGGGCAGGCCCTGCTCGACGGCATGAAGGCGAAGAAGGAGAAGGGGCCGTGGACGGTCGAGCTGTTCTCCGGCTCGCCCGACGACAACAACTCCGGCGTCTTCTTCAATGGCGCCATGGAGGTGCTCAAGCCGGCCATCGACAAGGGTGACGTCGTCGTCGGCTCGGGCCAGACCGACATCAAGCAGACCGCGATCCAGGGCTGGAAGGCCGAGAACGCGCAGCAGCGCATGGACTCGCTGCTGACCTCGACCTACAACGGCAGCAAGACGCTCGACGGCGTCCTGTCCCCGAACGACACCCTCGCCCGCGCGGTCATCACCTCGGTGAAGGGCGCCGGCAAGCCGGTCCCGGTCGTGACCGGGCAGGACTCCGAGGTCGAGTCGGTCAAGTCGATCGTGGCCGGCGAGCAGTACTCGACGATCAACAAGGACACCCGCAAGCTGGTCACCGAGACGGTGAACATGGTCAAGTCGCTGCAGAGCGGCGGCACGCCCGAGATCAACGACACCAAGTCCTACGACAACGGCGTCAAGGTCGTCCCGGCGTACCTGCTGCCGCCGGTGATCGTCACCAAGGAGAACGCGGCCGAGGCCTACGCCAACGACCCGAAGCTGGCGCCCCTCACCAAGTGAGCCGTGACCCGCACTGACCCCGGCGCTGACACGTCACGCTCACCGGCCCGCGATGCCGGTGAGCGTGACACCTCTGATGAAGGTCTTCTGCGCCAGGAAGAACACGACGAGGATGGGCACCATCGACATGAGGGCGACGGCCATCATCTGGTTGTACTGGGTGACGTACTGGCCGTTGAACATGCCGAGCCCCTGCGCGAGCGTGATCTTCTCCATCGAGCGCAGGTAGATGGAGTTCTCCAGATACTGGTTCCAGTTGCCGACGAAGGAGAACAGGCAGATCGCCGCGATGGCCGGTTTGGCCAGCGGCAACATGACGCTCCACAGGATGCGCAACTCTGAGGCGCCGTCGATGCGGGCGGCGTCGATGAGTTCCTGCGGAATCGTGGTGAAGAACTGCCGCAGCAGGAAGATGAACAGGGCCACCCCGAAGAACTCCGGCACGACGAGCGGCAGGTACGTGTCCACCCAGCCGAGCTCGGAGAACAACACGAACTTCGGCACGAGCGTGATCTCGCGCGGGATCATCATGGTCGCCAGCAGCGCCGCGAACATGACCCCGGCCGCCCGCGCCCGCATGCGCGCGAAGGCGTAGGCGGGCAACACGCACGAGAGCAGGTTCCCCGCCATCGACAACGCCGTGATCACGATCGTGTTCAGCAGGAACCTGGTGAACGGCAGCGAACCGGTCCAGCCCTTGACGTAGTTGTCGAAGTGGAAGGAGCCGGGCAGCCAGTCCGGCGGGAAGGCCAGGTTCTCCTGGTCCGACTTCAGCGAGGTGGTCACCATCCACAGGAACGGCAGCAGGAACACCGCCGAGCTGATCCCCAGCAGCACGTACGCCCCTGAGCGCCGGATCCGCCGGACCCGCTCGGCCTGCTCGGAGCTGAGCGTCTGCCGCGGCCTGACGGGTGCCGGTTTCCCGGCGGTCTCGACGAGCATCGGCTCCCTCATTTGAACTCGTAGTGCACCCAGCGGCGCGCCAGGCTGAACTGAATCGCCGTGACGGCGATGACCAGCACGAACATGGCCCATGACAGCGTGGCCGCGTACCCCATGTCGAAGTAGACGAAGGCGTGCCGGTAGATGTAGAGCCCCAGGACCATGGTGGCGTTGCCGGGGCCGCCGTCCGTCATGACCAGGATGAGCACGTAGCTCTGCAGGGCCGCGATGAAGCCCGTCACCACGTTGAAGAAGATGACCGGCGACATCATCGGCACCGTGACGCTCCAGAACCGGCGCCACCAGCCGGCGCCGTCGATCTCGGCGGCCTCGTACAACGTCTTCGGGATGCCCTGGAGGCCGGCCAGGTGGATGACGATCGTGTTGCCCGCGCCCCAGACGCTCATGAGCACGAGCCCGGGGATGGCCCATTCCTGGGAGGCCAGCCAGCCGGGGCCCTGGAGGCCGATCGAGGCGAGCAGCTTGTTGATCAGGCCGTAGTCGGGGTGCAGGATGTTCAGCCAGAGCAGCGCCGTGGCCAGGCCGGACACCACCGACGGCAGGTACATCACGGTGCGGAACAGGCCCTGGAAGCGCAGCGGCTGGTTGAGCAGCAGCGCCAGCAGGAACGTGAACGTCACGCCCAGCGCGACCGAGCCGGCGCCGTACTCGACGGTGTTGCCGATCGACTCCCAGAACTCGGGGTCGGCGAACATGCGGCGGTAGTTGTCGAACCCGATCCACTCCGGCGCGCGCAGCAGGTTCCAGCTCATGAAGCTCAGCACCACGGCGGCCACGATCGGGCCCGCGCTGAACAGCACGAACCCGATCAGCCAAGGCGAGACGAACAGGTGGAAACGCCGGGCCTCGCGGCGCGCCAGCGGGCTGACGGCGGTCATGCGACCCTGTTCCCGGCCAGGACCGGGGTGACCTTGGCGGCGATCTCGGCGAGCGCGTCGTCCACGCTCGTCTTGCCGAGCATGGCCCGCTCCCAGATGGGCTTGGCGGTGTCGACGACCTTCTTGTTCGCCGGCAGCCGCAGCACGCCCTCGTCGGAGGCGTACCCGGCCAGGATCTCCTTGACCAGTTTGGCGGTCTCGGCCGGGATGCCGTTGGCCTCGGCGGTGTAGTCCCAGGCGGACTGGCGGGCGGGCGAGGTGATCTGGCGGAACTTGTAGCCGGACGACGACAGGAACTCGTGCATGTAGATCCAGGCCGCGTCCTTGTTGGCGGCGGAGGCGGGCATGACCAGCGCGCTGCCGACCGCCGGGCTGAAGCGGCCCGCCGGCCCCTTGGGCACGTGCGTGGCGCCCCAGGCGAACGCCTTCTGCTTGGACAACTCCAGCATCAGCCACGCGCCGTTGATCATCATGGCGGCGTGGCCGGTCTTGAACGGGTCCACCTTCTCCAGCAGTTGCAACTCGGCCAGGCTCGGCACCGCCTTGTCCTTGGTCAGCAGGTCCAGCCACAGGCCCATGGCCTTGCGCGCGGCCGGCTCGTTGATCATCACCTTCGACTCGGCGGCGTCCAGGAACCGGCCGCCGAACGGCATCAGGAACACCGTGCCCAGGTCGGGTCCCGGCTGCGCCATGGGGGAGAAGCCGTACACCTTCTGCACGCCGGAGCCGCTGGTCAGCTTCCTGGCGGTCTCGAAGAGCCGGTCGAACGTCCAGCTCTCGTCGGGGTGGTCGAGCCCGGCCTTGTCGAACAGGTCCTTGTTGTAGAAGAGCAGCTTGGGGGCCATGTCGGTGGGCAGCCCGTACAGCCTGCCGTCACGCTTGAAGTAGCCGAGCCCGCGCTGCGGGATGTCGTCCAGGTCGAACCCGGGCGTCCTACCGATGTAGTCGTCGAGCGGGTGGAGCACCTGGTTGCCGATGAGGTTCTGGGTCCAGGAGTAGTGGTTGTAGAGCACGTCGGGCAGCGTGCCGCCGGCGGCCTGCGCCATGTACTTGGTCAGGAACTGGTCGAACGGTGAGGACTCGCGCCGCACCTCGATGTTCGGGTGCCGCTTCTTGAAGAAGAAGTCGAACTGGGCGTTGCGCACCTCGGTCACGGTGTCCGTGGTCATCGCCACGGTGATCACGACCTTGGACGCGGGGTCGGGCACGTCCGTCTTCGGCCAGGTCAGCGAGTTGTTGAGCTGCTCGGCCTGCTCGTACGGCCAGGCGGCGCTGCCCGGCCGGTCCGGGTCGATGACCTGGGCCCCCGACCGCACAGGGGCGGCGGCCTGCTTGCGTTGCCGGTCGTCTCCGCAGGCGGACAGGGCGGGCGTGGCGGCGGCGGCCAGCGCCAGGGCCAGCAGGTGGCGGCGGTTGATGTCCATGGGCGGGCCTTTCACCGGGAGAAGCGATGCTCATGAAAGGTAGAGATCGGATGATTGGCCGGGCCGACGCGGTCGTTCCGCGATCCCCTGAGGCATGGCCGTACCGTAGACGTACTACTTAACTTCGTCAAGAATTGAATTCAAATGGCTCTCAACCTAGTGTTTGGCGCACTGTGAGGAGAAGTGGGAGGCTTCTGGCCGGTGCGGGCGCCGGGTGAAGCGACGTAAACGACTCCTCCTATCAATGTGATCCTTGGAGGGCTCTTGCCGAAGTGGACGCTCACCGATGGGGACCTGAAAGCCGTCATCGACCTCTCACCGTCGGGCGAGCTATCGCTGGAGCTGCGCCACGCCGGGCGCGTGGTGCTGGAGCCGTCCCGGCTGGGCGTGCGCACCGCCCACGCGGACCTGAGCGCAGGGCTGAGATCGGCCGGGATGTCGGACCGGCGGATCGAGGAGACCTATCGCACGGTGACCGGCAAGCGCCGCGAGCACCGGTACACGGCGGCCGAGTGGACCCTGTCCTTCACCAGGGGCGATCACCGGCTCGACCTGCAGATCCGGCTCGGCGGCGGCGGCCTGGCCCATCGGTACGTCATCCCGTGGACCGGCCCCGTCACCGTCGTGGAGGAACTGTCCGAGTACGTCGTGCCGGCCGGGGCCCGTGCCGTGCTGCTGCCGTACGAGAACGGGCGCTGCGACTACGAGGAGATCCACCGGCACACCACGGTCGCCGGCGCCGAGCCTGCCCTGTACGGCTACCCGTCGCTCTTCCAGGTCGGCGAGACCTGGCTGCTGATCACCGAGTCGAACCTGGACGCCGGCTACGCCGGATCCCGCCTGCGCTTCGACGGCCGGGCCTTCCGGCTCGACCTGCCCGACCCGTACGTGACCGCGGCCACCCCGCTCGTCACCCCGTGGCGCACGGTCGTGGCCGGCGACCTGGCCGCCATCGTTGAGAGCGACCTGGTCACCAGCCTCGCGGCCCCGTCGCGGGTCGAGGACACCTCGTGGATCCGGCCCGGCGCCGCCGCCTGGTCGTGGTGGTCCGACGGGCCCTCCACGCGGGACCTGGCCGCCCAGAAGCGCTGGGTGGACTTCGCCGCCGCGCACGGCTGGCCGTACGTGCTGGCCGACGCCGGCTGGCACAAGGACTGGATGCCAGAGATGATCGCCTACGCCCGCGAAAGGGGCGTCGGCGTCTTCCTCTGGTCGCACTGGCAACACCTGGACACCGAGCTGGAGCACCGCGAGAAGCTGGCGCTCTGGAAGGAATGGGGCGCGGTCGGCGTCAAGATCGACTTCACCGAGTCGGACGGCCAGGACCGCATGCGCTGGTTCGACGCCATCCTCGCCGCCACCGCCCGGCTCCGGCTCATGGTCGTCTTCCACGGCGGCACGATCCCGCGCGGCACCGAGCGCACCTGGCCGCAGTTCATGAGCGCCGAGGCCGTCAAGGGCGCCGAATGGATCAAGCCCAAGCCGGGCAAGCAGCCGCTCTACCCGGCCACCCACTACCTGACGCTCGCCTTCACCCGCAACGTGCAGGGGCCGATGGACTTCACGCCGTGCACGTTCACCGGCGTGCGCACGATCACCGCCGGTTTCGAGCTGGCCCTGTCGGTGTTGTTCGAGTCGGGCGTGCAGCACTTCGCCGACTCCATCGAGGAGTACGAGTCCAGGCCCGAGGTGCTGCGGCTGCTCTCCACCGTGCCGGCCGCCTGGGACGAGACCCGGCTGCTGTCCGGCGACCCCGCCGACCACATCCTGCTGGCCAGGAGGAACGGCGCCGAATGGTACGTCGGCGCCGGCGTGTCGGGCGAGGCCCGCACGCTCACCGTGCCGCTCGGCTTCCTCGGCGAGGGGGAGTGGACGGCCGGCGTCTACCGCGACGCCCCCGGCGACCGGATCGCCTTCGAGACGGCCACCGTCAGCGCCGGGGACAAGCTCGACCTCGCCGTACCCCCCGACGGCGGGTTCACCCTCCACCTGAGGAGATCCCGATGAAGAAGCTCACCGGTGTCTTAGCCGCCCTGCCGCTGCTTCTCCTGCCCGTCCCCGCGTCCGCGCAGGCCGCCGCGTGGACCCTGCGCTGGAGCCCGGACCCCGCGGACGACACCGTGGCCGAGGCGTTCGAGGGCATCGAGGACGACCGCGCCGACTCCCACCCCGGCGTCACGCACATCAAGGTCTCCGGCGACGCCTACCGGTTCGACATGCACACCCAGGACCGCGACGGCGACGACCGGCAGCGCAACGAGACCAAGGGCATGCGGACCGGCTCCAGCTCCTACCTGAAGATCCTGCAGAACCAGACCTGGCGGATCAGCTACCAGATGTACATCCCGTCCACCCTCGACTCCACGACCAGCTTCTCGCACATCGCGCAGATGAAGACACCCGGCTCGGGCGCGCCCCTGTACACGATGTCGCTGCCGGTCTCCGGCGGCACCCAGAAGATCAACGTACGGCACTGGGACGAGGCCGCGCAGACCCGCGAGGTCGGCAGCACCGACCTCGCGCCCATCCAGGGCACGTGGGTGGACACGACGTTCGAGTTCAAGGCGGCCGACAACGGTTACCTGCGCTGGACGCTCAAGAGCGGCTCCACCACGCTCGTGAACAAGCGTCTGGACGGGACCGACCTGTGGCGCGGCGACGACGAGTACCTGCGGCCCAAGTGGGGCATCTACCGCAGCATCAACAGCTCCGGCCTGCAGAACACGTATCTGCTGATCCGGAACCTCAGAGCAGAGCAGCTCACCTCGTGAGAGGGCTCCTCGCAACACTCACCGCCCTGCTCCTGGCCGTGGGCGTCCCGCCGGCGGCGGCCTCGCAAGCGGGGCCGCGCTGGGAGACGCGCTGGAGCCCGAGCCCGTGGCGCGACGGCGTCGGCGCTTTCGAGGCGCTGGAGGACGACCGGCGCGGCTCGCACCCCGAGGGCCTGCCGCACGTCCGCGCCGAGGGCGGCGCCTGGCGCTTCGACGCCCACCTGGCCGACCGCGACGGCTCCGACCGCATGCGCAACGAGGTACGCGGCATGCGCGCCGCCGACGGCCGGCCGCTGGAGATGCGCAAGGGTGAGACGTGGCGGATCACCTACCAGATGTACATCCCGGACACCCTGGACGCGACCACGAACTTCACCCACCTCTGGCAGCTCAAGAACTCCGACATCGGCACGCCGATCGCGCAGCTCTCGCTGCCGATCGTGGGCGGCGTGCCGAAGATCGCGGCCCGCTACTGGACGCTGGCGGACAACAAGTCCCACGACTTCGCCACCGCCGACCTCGAACCCCTGCAGAACCGGTGGCTCACCACGACCATCGAGCTCACCTCGGGCGATGAGGGTTCCATGCGGTGGGTGTTGCGGGACGGGCGGCGCACCGTCGTGGACGCCAGGGCCGACGGCATCGACCTGTGGTGGACCGGGGAGCAGTACAACCGGCCCAAGTGGGGCATCTACCGCAGCATCAAGAGCGCCGGGCTGCAGGAGACGTACCTGCTCATCAGGAACCTGAAGGCGGAGCAGTTCGGGCCCGTCACGCCGCCGGTCGTGCTGCCGCCGCCGGATCGCGGTCCCGGCGCGTACGAGGCGGAGCGGGCCGGGAACGTCTGGGAGGGCGCGGCCGAGCCCGCGTACTGCGCCGTCTGCTCCGGCGGGCGCAAGGTGATCCTCATCGGCGGCAACATCTACGACTACACCGTGATCAGGGGCGTGTTGTCGGAGACCACCGGCACCCGGCAGTTGACCGTGCACGCGCTGGTGGACGGCCGGCAGGAGTTCTCCGTCAGCGTCAACGGCGGCGACTCGATCAAGGTGGCCATGACCGGGACCAAGGACACGGTCACCACCGCCACCGTCCCCGTGGACCTGGTGGCCGGGGTGAACAGGATCCGCTTCCACGGCCTGACCGCCCGCGGCCCCGAACTCGACAAGATCGTGATCGAGTAGGGTCAGCGGTCGATGCGCAGGAGGCCACCCTCGGGGATGGTGGCCTCCACCAGGCCGGGGGACAGGTCGAGCCGGTCGTCGCCGAGCAGGCGGCCCCGGCAGTCGTACACCTTCGCGCGGGCCGGGCCAGGGGCGCCGGACCTGAGCAGGACGTCCGTCGAGGCGTCGGCGTTGGCCAGCCAGAACGTGCCGGATGAGGGCACCCGCACCGGAATCGGCGCGTACCTGGCGGTGATCACCGTCCCCTGGCCGCCCGCCGTCACCTGCGGGTAGCCCAGGTCGGGACGTTCCGGGGTGAAGGTGCCGAGCTGCAGGACGTCCGCGTGCTCCCGGAAGAACCCCAGCCAGAACCGCAGCGCCTCCTCCTGCTCCGGCGTCAGCGCGGTCAGGTCCACCGAGATCTGCGGCACCGCGAACAACACGTTGATGAGCTGCGTCGCGACGCCCTGCGGCGTCTCGTCGGGATGCCACATGAGCATGTCGGCGTGCACCGCCATCGGCCCGGCGATCAGCCGCAGGTCCACGGTGCGCCGGCGGTTCTGCGCCGGGCTGAGCGGGCAGTCACTGGCGCGGATCATCGTCGCGTACGGCCACAACCCCGGGCTCACGTACGGCTGCCGCAACTCCACCATGCACTCCGGCGGCAGCCCGGCCAGCAACCGCCGCACGCCCTCGCCGACCGTGGCGCAGTCGGCCTCGGGCCCCGGCTCCGGCGGGTCCTCGACGGCGAACTGGTCGATGAAGTCGATCTTGAGCCCGTCCATGCCCCATTCGGTGACCGCCCTGGCCAGGTGGCCGGCGATCAGCTCGCGGACGAAGGGGTAGCGGGGATCGACGACGGCCGCGTTCATGTGCTCCTTGTAACCCAGCGTGTACGACCGCAACCGCTCCCACAACGCGGTGTGCCGCCCGACGAAGGGCAGCGCGTACCACAGCAGGTAGCCGAGCCCTTCGGCGCGCACCCGGGCGACATGTTCGCTCATGTCCGGGAATGAGGTGGGGGAGGGCTCCCACTCGCCGACGTAGCCGTAGCCGCGGCTGCGGTCGTCGCAGTGCCAGCCGTCGTCCACGATGATCGTTTCGCAGCCCAGCGCGGCCGCCGGGGCGGCCTGCCGTTCCACGCTCGCGGCGTCCACGTGCTGCTGCATCGCGTACCAGGTCGAGTAGGCCGGCATGCGGGCCCGGCGCGGGACCGGCCGGCCCGTGCCGTGCAGGTCGGCCCACCAGGCCGCCGCCCCGGCCAGCGACGCCGCGAAGTGGTCCCGGCCGAGGTCGAGCCGCAGCAGCAGGCCGGTGTCCCGATCGCTGTCGTGCTCCACCCAGAACCCGAACGCGCCGGTCTCCTCGACCACGCCGGTGCGGGTGCGTACGGGCCGGGCCACCTCGCCCACCGCGTACGTGCACAACGCCACGTCACCCACCCCCACCAGGCATCCGGCGGGAGCGTTCTTCGCCAGCGTGGCCGTGCGCGGGCGGCGCCAGAACGGCGGCAGCCCGGTCGGCTCACCGCCGTCGGCGGCCCAGAGCACGGTCGCGCCCACGCACGGCACCTGCCACGCGACCCGCACGACCGCGGGCCGGTCGGGGGTCACCCGCAACTCCAGCACGCCCGGCGCCGGCTCGCGGGCCGTCCAGGTCAGCGCGGCCGGCGAAGTGGCGGTGAACGCGAGCCCCGCCGCCTCGAACCGCAATTCGCGCTCGGGAACCTCGTCGTGGGGCTGCCAGATGGCGGGGGCCGTGGTCATTCAGCGCCCCTGGAGGGTGAACAGGTGCTGGATGGCGACCGCGGCGGCGCCGCGCGCCCATTGCTCGAACGTGCGCGGTCGCAGCAGCAGCCGGCAGTCGGTCGCCGCCCCGAACGCCTGGCTGGCGAAGGAGCGGTTGATCTGCTCCTCGAACAGGTCGTACGCCGCCAGCCCCTGCACGTCACCGGTCACGATGATGCGCTCGGGCCCGAACAGGTTGGCCATCGCCGCCATGGCCAGCCCGATCGCGTGCCCGGCCCGCGCGAACACCTCCCGCGCTGACGTGTTGCCCGCGTGGGCGGCCTCTATCGCGGCGTCGATGGACAACGAGGCGTCGCCGGTGGCGGCGCGTACCGCCGCGAGGATGGGCGCCGTGCCGGCGATGGCCTCGGCGCATCCGCGCCCGCCGCAGTGGCACTCCGGCTCCTCGCCGCCGACCGGGATGTGCCCGATCTCCCCGGCCACGCCGTGCGAGCCGGCCACCACCCGGTCGTTCACCACCAGCCCGCAGCCGATCCCCGTGCCGAGCGTGACCAGCGCGAACGACGACGCCCCGACCCCTTCACCGAACCACTGCTCGGCCACGGTGAGCGACTTGACGTCGTTCTCGACCGTGACGTTGAGCCCCGTCGCCCCGGCGGCCAGCCGCCCGAGCGGCACCTGCCGCCAGCCCAGGAAAGGGGAGTAACGCACCACCCCCGTCACGCGGTCCACGTCGCCCGACACGGCCAGGCCCAGCGAGTGGCAGCGGGCGCGGTAGCGGGGATCGGCCGCGAGCAGCTCGCCGACCAGGGCCTTCAGCTCCTCGACGATGCCTTCGGCGGTGGTCGTGGCCAGGCGCCGGCGCATCGAGGTGAGCGGCTGGGCCCGCAGGTCGGTGACCACGCCGATGAGCTCGTCATCGGTGATCTTCACGCCGGTGAAGAACTCCCGGTCCGGCCTGATCGCCAGCGGGCTGGCCGGGCGTCCCGCGCCCGAGAGCCGGCGCTCGGTGCTTTCTAGCTCCTCCAGATAGCCTGCCTCGATGAACGGGCGGGCCGCCTTGGTGACGGCGGCCGAGGACAGGCCGCTGCGCCTGGCGATCTCCACCCGGGAGACGGGCCCCTGGATGAGGACCATGGTGAAGACGGTCGCCTCCGCGCGGGTGGAGAGCCGAGGGTGCATGGCGGCCATGCTAGCACTAATTAACTTCCTCAAGAATAGAATTGGAGCGTGCCACCCGCCGCCACGACGGCGAGCGCGCCGCCGCCCGGGTCGAGCTCATCCACTCGCTGGCGCGGGCGGAAGGGCTGGACATCGACCTGCGTCGGGCCGCCCGGTCAGCACCTTCGACGCCCACCGGCTGCGCCACCTGGGCGCCGACCGCGGCCGGGCCGATGAAGTGATGGAGCGCCTGCTGCGCGGCTACCTGTGCGAAGGGCTCAACGTCAGCGACCCGGGGGTGCTCGAACGCCTCGGCGCCGAGGCCGGTCTGGACGCCGCCGACGTACGCGCGGTGCTGGACGGCGACGCCTACGCCGACCGGGTACGGGCCGACGAGCACGGCGCGCGGGAACGCGGCGTGAGCGGCGTGCCCATGCTGGTGCTGGACGGCGCCCCGCCCGTCTCGGCCATCCAGCCCCCCGAAGAACTGCGGCGCCTGATCGCCGTATCGACGCACTGACCACCACAAGGAAGAAGAAGACATCACGTGGACATCGGCATCGGCATGCCCGGGCACGCGCCCTGGACGGACGGCAGGGCGCTGGTCGAGTGGGCGCGCCGGGCGGAACGCCGGGGCTTCAGCACCCTCAGCGTCAGCGACCGGCTGGTCTGGACGACACTGGAGCCGCTGATCACACTGGCCGCCGCGGCCGGGGCCACTTCCCGCATCCGGCTGCTCACCAGCGTGCTGCTGGCGCCGCTGCGCACCAACCACGCCCGGCCACCCCCGGCGGGCCGCCGCTGCTGTTCGGCGGCCACTCCGAGGCCGCGATCCGGCGCGTCGTCACCCGCGGCGCCGGCTGGATCGCCGGCGACGCGACGGTGGTGGGCGTCCAGGAGTTCGCGCCCGGCCTGCGGAAGGCGTGGGCGGACGCGGGCAGGCAAGGGGAGCCGCGGCTGGTCGCCTCGGTGATGTACGCGCTGGGACCGAACGCGCGGCAGTCCCTCACCGACGCCATCGCCCCGTACTACGCCTTCGCCGGCGAAAGCGTCAGGTGGTTCGACGGCCGGTTAAATCCTTTGTGGCGGCGTGGCGCGCCGGATAGCCTGCCGGCCATGATCTCACTGGCCCGGCACCGCCTGACACCTGCGGAAACCGGCCCGGCGCTGCGCGCGTTGTGCGCGTGGACGCCGGCCGATTCCCCGGGCGGCGGCCTCCATCCGGGAGACGTGGGGTGGTATCTGCGGTTCGAGGACGCGGCCGTTCACCTCTGGACGCACGACGGGACGCCGGTGGCGGCCGGCTTCCTCGACGGCCCGGTGCTGCGCGTGACCGCCGCGCCCGGCGCCGACCTCGGGGCGATCGCGGCCGACGCCGAGGAGTTGCTCGTCCCCGGCAACGACTGGTCCGACGGCCTGCCCGTGCCCGGCTGGGAGATCGAGCCGGACAAGCCGTGGCTGGTCCTGTCGTGGACCCCGCGCCCGGCGCCGAGCCGCGCCGAGCCGGTCGATGAGGCCGGCGCGGCCGACTGGGCGACGGTGCAGCGCTCCGCGTTCGAGGGATCCACGTTCTCCGTCGAGCGCTGGCACACGATGAAGCGGTCGCCGGCGGGCGGGATGGCCGTGGGGGTGCTCGTACGCACGCCCGAGGGTGAGCCCGCGGCCAACGCGGCCGGATGGTTCGCGGGCGTGGGCCGGTGCGGGCTGCTCGAACCGGTCGGCACCCATCCGGACCATCGCGGGCGCGGCTACGGGCGCGACGCCGTGCTGGGCGCGTGCGCGGCTCTCGTCCGGCGGGGTGCGAGCGCGGTGGCCGTCGTGACACCGGCCGCGAACGAGGCCGCGGTCGCCCTCTACCGATCGGCCGGTTTCACCGTCGTGCGCGAGAACCGCGACTGGGCCCGGCCCGCCTGAACGGTCCCGGGATCCGGGCGCCGTTCAGGCCACTCGATCGCTCACCCTTTCAGGCCCGTGTGCGCCAGCCCCTCGATGAACTGCCGCTGGGCCACCACGAACACGATGAGGATCGGCAGCGCCGTCATCGAGGCCGCGGCGAGCTGGATGTTCCACATGGGCCCGCCGTAGGCGTCCACGAACTGGGTCAGCGCCTGCGGCAACGTGAACTTCTCCGGCGAGGAGAGGAACACGATCGGCTCCAGGTAGAGGTTCCACGAGTGCAGGAAGGTGAAGATGGCGACCGCGCCGAGAGCCGGCCGGGCCAGCGGGAGCGCCACCCTGGAGAAGGTGCCGAAGCGGCCGAGGCCATCGACCCGGGCGGCCTCCTCCAGCTCCCCCGGCAGGCTGATGAAGAACTGGCGCATGATGAAGGTCGCCATCACACTGGGCGCGCCGAGGATCGGCACCACGATGAGCGGCCAGTGCGTGTCGGTGAGGCCGAGCCCGTGGAACATCTGGAACAGCGGCACGATCGTCACCTCGCTGGGGATCAGCAGCCCGACCAGCACGATGACGAAGAGCACGTTCTGCCCGGGGAAGCGGATGCGGGCGAAGGCGTATCCGGCCATCGCCGCGACCGCCATGGTCCCGGCGGTGACCAGCAGGGCGATGTAGAGGCTGTTGAAGTACTGGGTGGCGAACGGTTGCAGCTCGAAGACCTGCCGGTAGGCCGAGGCGTCCCAGGAGGCGGGCAGCAGCGCGGGCGGGAAGGCGAAGATGTCACCGATCGGTTTGAACGACGAGGTGACCATCCACCAGGTCGGGAAGACGAAGGGCACGCACAACACGCAGAGCAGGCCGTACAGGGTGAGCTTGAGTTTATGACTCATGGAAGACCCACTTCCTACGCATGCGCCACTGCAGGAGGGTGAGCGCCGCCACGATCGCGAACAGCAGGATCGACAGGGTCGCGCCGTAGCCGAAGTGATGGAACTGGAAGGCCTGCTGGTAGAGGTAGTAGACGAGCACGGTCGTGGAGATGCCGGGACCGCCCTGGGTGAGCACGGCGATCTGGGCGAACACCTGGAGCGAGCCGACGACGGTGATGATGGACGTGAGCAGGATGGTCGGGCTGATCAGGGGCACGGTGATGCGGGTGAACCGGCGCCAGGCGCCCGCGCCGTCGAGCTGGGCGGCTTCGTAGAGCTGGTGCGGCACGCCCTGGAGCGCGGCCAGGAACAACACCATGTTGAGGCCGACGTTCTTGATCACCTGCACCACGATCACCGACACCATCGCGGTGGCCTCGCCGCGCAGCCAGTTGGGGCCGTCCAGGCCGGCGGTGCCGAGCAGGCCGTTGACGCCGCCGTCCGCCTGGAGCAGGAAGCGCCACACGATCGTCCAGGCCACCAGCGAGACCACGACGGGGGAGAAGAACAACGTCCTGAAGAACGTGGTGCCGCGCAGGCGCTGGTTGAGCAGGACGGCCAGCAGCAGCGCCAGGCTCAGGTTGAGCACGACCAGGCCGACCGAGAACACGGCGGTGCCGCTCAGCACCTCGCCCAGGTTCGGGTCGCTCAGCAGTTTGGCGTAGTTGTCGCCGCCGGTGAACTCGAAGGTCCCGGCCAGCACGTTCCACTCGTGCAGGCTGTACCAGAGCACCAGGCCCAGCGGCAGCAGCACGAACAGCGCGCTGCCGACGAGCTGGGGTGCCACGAACAGGTAGCCGACGAGGTTGTCGCGGCGGCGGATCGTCCAGTAGGGGGAGACGACGGCCCGATGCGCCGCCGTCTCCCTGGTCCGGGTGAGGGTCACGACGCGCCGATCATCGGCTGGATCTTCGCGCAGACCCCGTCCAGCACCGCCTTGACGTTCGCGTCGGCCTTCCACAGCGGGTCGAGTGCCGCCCGGATGGTCTGCGACAGCTCGGCCTGCCCGATGTGGCTGGGCTTGACGGTGGCCTTGGCGATGCCGTCGATCACCACTTCCTCAAGCTGCTCCGGCTTGAGCAGCGGGTTGGACTTGGCCAGCGTCTCGGTGGTGAGCTGCGAGGTACGGGGCGGCGGGAAGTACGCGGCGAGCTTGGCGGAGTTGGCCGGGTTGGTGAAGAAGGCCAGGAAGTCCGTGGCCTTGGCGGCGTTGGGGGACTTCTTCAGCACGCCCAGCCCGGCCTGGCCGATCACCGCGTACTCGCCCTTGGGCCCGGCGGGCAGCGGCACCAGGTCCCAGCCGAACTTCGCCTCCTCCAGCAGGGAGGCGCGGGAGATCTGGGTGATGGTCATCGCCGCGTCACCGGCGAAGAAGTCGACGGTCGTGCCGGGGCCGGGCAGCGCCTTGTCCACGAAGACCGACTTGTGCAGGAAGGTCATGGCCTGCAGCATCTCGGGGCTGTTGAAGCCGCACGTCTTACCGTCCTCGCTCCACGCCTTCGCGCCCCAGCCGCGCCAGACGGAGGCGAGGTTGTCCCAGTTCTTGTAGTCGAAGTCCCGGACGATCAGGCCCGCCTTGCCCTTCTTCGCGGCGGCGGCGCCGATGGCCGCGGCCTTCTCCCAGGTCCACTCGCCCGCCTTGATGAGCTCGCGCGGTGTCTTCTGCCCGGCCTCCTTGACCACGTCGTCGTTGACGAAGACGCCGAAGGGCGAGGTGGAGAACGGGTAGGCGAACAACTCGCCGTCCTTCTCCCACAGTTTCGTCGCGGCGGGCGCCAGGTCGGTGAGCTCGTAGCCGGAGGTCTTGGCCAGGGTCGGCTTCAGCGGCGTCAGCGCGCCGGAGGAGACGAAGTCGGGAGCCGAGCTCTCCAGCACCCAGGCCAGGTCGGGGGCGTTGCCGCCGGCGATCTGCGTGGTGAGGGTGGTGGTGTAGTTCTCGAAGGGGATCGGGTCGAAGGTGATGGCGCCGACGTCCGGATGGCTCTTCTTGTATTCGGCGGCGATCTCGTTGAACAGTTTCAGATGGGCCTCGTTGGAGGTCCAGATCGTCATGCGCAGTTGCGCGGGGCCCTGCTGGGCGGGGGCCTGGCCACCGCCGCACGCGGTGACGGCGAGCGACGCGGCCACCGTGAGGGCGGTCAGCTTCCCGGTCGGCTTCATGGGGTGATCTCCTTGGGTGGCTTCCCCCGAACGGTCATGGGTCTGTAGCCGGCTCAGTAGCCGGAAACGTCGGGCCAGCGCAGCTCGACGCCATCGCGGGTCAGGCGCTGCTGGAAGTCCGCCAGGAGGCTCTCCCGCTCTCTGACGGCGTGCGGGGTGGTGGCCCGGTCCAGGCAGAACGCGGCCAGCGCGCCCGCGGCCTCGCCCGCGTTCCACTCCACCGGGTGCAGCCGGTAGGCGCCGTTGGTGATGTGCGTGGTGCCGATGTTCTTGCCCGCGGGCAGCAGGTTGCTCATGCGCTGCGGTACGAGGGCGCCCAGCGGGATCTCGAACGGCGAGCAGCCCACGTCGATGTAGTTGTCGCCGCCGGTCGAGGGATGCAGGTCGATGCGGTACATGCCGATGCCGACCGAGTCGGCGTAGGAGACTGCCCCCTTGTCGCCGCGCACCGCGAGGGACAGGTCCTGCTCGGGGACGGTGTACAGGGCCCGGATGCGGCGGGACTCGCGGATGTAGGGCGCCTGCGCCAGGCCGTCGGCGCTGCCGGTGACGTCGCCGCGCAGCCGCAGCCCCGGGTAGCCGGTGCCGCCGTCGGCGCGCGGCGCCTCGGTCTGCAACCAGTACAGGACCGAGCGCGACAACTCGCGGGCCGCCGCCAGGTGCCGGTCGGCGTCCGGCACGTCGATGACCGGGCCCTCCAGGTAGTCGATCATCGGCCAGTTGACGAGGGTGATGTCGCTGGCGTACGCGCCCGGCGTGAAGTTGCGCCGCGCGGCGATCCTGCGGAAGGTCCACAGGTTGGCGTCGCCCGGGTTGACGCGCTGGTCGGCCTCGACGAGCTGGGGGTCGTCGTCGGGGTTGGGCGTGAAGGAACGTTCCATGATCGCCAAGGTGCGCGGGTTCGGGCACCGCCACGACAGCAGCCTGTCGCCCCAGAAGGGCGGCTCGTAGGCGCGCCAGAAGTCGTAGGAGGCGGGCCGGTCGATCGTGTGGTCCCCGTCCACGTGGTCGATCGCGAAGCAGACGGAGACGGCCTGCATGTTCATCGGCTGCGCCTCGGCGGGCGCGCTCGGCTCGCCGGTCTCGGACTGCGACTCGAAGCCGGTGACGTACTCGGTGCCGGTCAGGGGCAGCAGCTCGCCGGTCTCGGTGGCGTCCAGCACGTACGGCGCCCGCAGCACGATCTGCTCGGCGTCGTCGTCGCGGTGCGCCACCCGTACCGAGGTGACGCGGTCGCCGTCCACCTCCGCGCCCACCGGCCGGTACGGCTGCAGCACCGTCAACCGGCCCGAACCCCGGTAGGGGGCGAGCATCGCCTCGATCACCGCCACCGCGACCCTGGGCTCGTGGCACAGGCGGCTCACGTGACCGGCTCCCGGGTTGAACTCCCGCTGCGCCCGCGCCCGCTCGGTGAGCGGGTAGTGGTCGCGGTAGTAGCGCCGGATGCCCTCGCGCAGGGCCCGGTAACTCGCCGTGACGCCGAACCGCTCCACCCAGGAGGGCTCGTCGGGCGGCACGGCCTGGCTGGTGAGCTGGCCGCCGAGCCAGTCGAACTCCTCCGTGAGCACGACCGTGCGGCCGGCCCGCAGCAGGGCCAGCGCGGCGGCGACGCCACCCAGCCCGCCGCCGACGACGGCGGCGTCAGCCGAGATTTCCAACACGTGGGGGATCTCCTTTCACATTCCGGGTGCCGGAGCGAGCGTGCCGCCGGCGATCAGCTCGCAGGGGAGCAGTTCCTGCGGGGTCCCGCCGCTCTCCAGCACTCCGGCCAGCAGTTGTACGGCTCTGCGGCCCATCTCGCGCCTGGGGATGCGGAACCCCGTGAAATCGGTGTCGACCTGGACGGGCCGGGTGAACGCGCCCAGGGTGAGGATGGACAGGTCACGGGGGATCTCCATGCCGCACTCGCCGGCCGCCCTGGCCAGGGCGACGCAGTCGGCGTACTCCTCGACGAAGACCGCCGTCACCCCGGCCATGACCAGGTCGTCCAGGGACGCCTCCGGCGGCAGGTGCCGGCCGTCGGCGCCGAAGGCCGCCACGCCCTCGCGGAACCCGCGCAGGCGGTCGGTCCTGGACTCGCCGCCCGTGCCCGCCCCGACGTAGGCCAGGCGCCGGTGGCCGAGCGCCACCGCCCGTTCGACCAGCGCGCTCACCGCCGGCCGGTAGTCGGCTCCGACGTACGGCACCGGCCCGCCCGCGTCCTCGCGGCGGCCGACGGAGACGAACGGGATTCCCTCCGACAACAGCCGGGCCAGGTCGTCGCTGTCGACCGTGCGGCCGAGCAGCAGGCAACCGTCGGCCAGCCGCACGCGGCTCTCCTCGTTGAAGATCTGCCGCCGCGCCCCGGAGGCCGCCCTCGCACTGGTGAACAGCAGCAGGTCGCAGCCGATCTCCTCGGCGCACTCCTCGATGCCGACCAGGAAGGGGTGATAGAAGTCGCCGCTCTCGGCGGGGAAGACCGCCTCGTAGGTGAACACGCCGAGGATGCGGTTGCGGCCGTCGGCGAGCCGCCGCGCGGCGGGATCGGCCACGTAGCCGGTCTCCCTGATCACCCGCAGGACCCTTTCGCGGGTCTCCGGGGCGATCCGCACCTCGGCGTCGCCGCGCTTGTTGAGCACGAGGGACACCGTCGTCTGGCTCACGCCGGCCATCCTGGCGATGTCCTGTTGCGTGAGCCGCCGGCCCGGACCAGTCACCGTCCGTTTCCTCCAACGATCTGATAATGCGCATTAGCGGTTTGGTGGGCCTTATCTTCGGCCGACTGCCCCGACCTGTCAAGAGTGCATCTTCCCTAGGTAATTCGCATTAGCACCTTGACGTGGCGATCCACCTGGGGTGAGCGTGTGAGATCGCACCACGACGCAGCGTGAAGGAGTCGAACATGAACATTCGACGTCGGACCGTGTTACTGGGCGCGGCGGCGGGCATGGCCGCGGGTTTGGGTCCCGGACCGGCCGCGAGCGCGGCCGCGGGTCCTGCCGGAATGCCGACCTACCGGTACGTACGCGACGCGCTGGCCAAACCGCTCAGCCACAACCCCACGGGGGAGTTCATCTTCCCCTGCATCAGAGGCATGTACGACAAGCTCGCCAACCCCAGGGCGCGCTACTACCTCTACTACGCCCCGCACGAGAACCCGGGCGGCATCTGCGTGGCCTTCGCCGACTCCCTGGAGGGCCCCTTCGACGACTACTCGGCCAACCCCATCATCGACAACCGCCTGCCGACCACCACGGTCTCGCACGTGTCCTCACCCCACGTGACCTGGGACGCCGCCACCCGGCAGTTCTTCTGCTACTTCCACGGCGAGAACTTCACCACGCGCGTGGCCCGCTCCGCCGACGGCGTCCGCTTCACCGACGAGACCCCGATCCTGAGCACCCGCCTGGTGCCCGGCACCTCGGAGACCTCCTACGCGCGGGTCTTCGAGCACCGGCTGCCCGGCCGGAACAACAAGTACGTGATGATCTTCATGGGGGTCCGCAACGGCCGCCGCATCTTCTACGGCTGGTCGCCCAACGGCTGGGACGGCTGGCAGTTCAGCGCGACCCCGCTGGTGAACCCCGAACCCGACGGCGTGACCGACATTTCCGGCGCCACCCTCGTCAAGCGCAACGGGACCACGTACGTGGCCTATCACGGCAACGACGGCCGGATGCGGATCACCGAGGTGGGCGACGCGTTCGACAGGGAGACGCACCTCGGCGTCTTCCACTCCCCGATCGCCTCGGACAACGGCAGGGTGGCGGCGCCGTCGTTCGGTACCCAGAACGGTGTGGAGTACATGTTCTACGAGGCAGGCCCGCGGCTCAAGGCGCGCATCTGCATCGCCCGCGCGGTCTGATCACCTGCTGTGGCGGATCGCCGCGCGTACGGCGGTGTAGATGACGACCCAGAGCACTGCCAGAGGGATGAGGAACATGAAGACGAGTTCGAACCAACCGATACCAGGCATGTCCGGAACTTAGGACACCGCGGTTGGAAAACGCTTGACGATCACTTGCGGGTGCCGCCGAATTCAGTCGGCGGTGCAGTCATCTGACGCAAGCCGGACCACCCGACGCGGACACACACTGCCGTCATGGACAAGTGCCGCGGGAATCACCCCGCGGCGTCCCCATCGGAAACTGGAGGAGAGATGGCAGTCCGCGAAACCCCCCTCGATCTGGACCTGAGCTCTCTGGACGTCATGACCGTGGCGCTCCCCGCCTCTGAAGTGCTCGTCGAGGCCGTCGCCATGGGCCTGGGCAACACCGAGATCGGCGCCTCGGGATGCACCTCAGGAAAGAGCTGGCTCGTTTAGGCAGCCACCGTCTGAGTGCCGGCGCGCGGTACGGCTCCGGCACTCAGCCCGATTTCTGGCATCTGAAGACCAGGGGCGAACCTCATGGTGGTCCTCCAGCAGTCGTGCTCACCCTTCTCCCCCGCCACCCCTTCCGTGGACGACGCCGTGGTGGTCAGGATCGCGGCTCTGCCCGTGACGGCCCTCGACGAGCTGAGATGCGCCGGAACCTGGCACGCGGTCCAGACGATCATCGAGGAGCAGGACGCGGTCACGGCCGAGGGCCGCGATCTCGCGCTCGCCCTTGAACCCCTCATCGGCGCCGCCGGACCAGGAGAGGTGAAGTGCCGGCTGGTCGCGCTGCGCAGGGCGTTGTACAACGCCCGGCCCCGGCCCGTGGCGGCGCGGCCGGCCGGTCTGCTGGGCGCCGAACTCGACGGGCGCCTGCGGGCATGGCTGGACCGGTCGCGCCGGTGCGACCGGCTGCTGGCGGAGTTGCCCGCCCTGCTGGCGGAGGAACGCCGGGTCAGGCGCGAGAACCTGCGCCGGTGGGCCGCGACCGACGCCTTCGCCCACGGACTGGTCCAGGCGAGCCCGGCACTGTCGGCGGCGCTGCGGCAGTGGCTGGACTCACCTCCGGGCACCGCCCCCACGCGGCAGGTCGAACTGCGCCTGAGCCGCTATCTGGCGCGCGTGGTGGCCAAGACCAGCCCGCACTCCACCTTCACGATGACCGGCCTCGGGTACTGGGGCCCTGGCCCCGAGCCGGTCGTCCGGCAGGGGCGCTGGACGTGGCGTACCGCAGTCGAACCCAACCTGTGGTTGCTGCGCCGGCTGCTCGGCGACCTGGCCGAGGCGGACGGCGGCCTGAGGGACCTGTTCTCCGTCCAGCCCAACGCGAGCCTGACGCAGGACGGGGACCGCCTGTGGTATCTGAGCCGCACCGAGGACGAGTACAGGAGCGTACGCGCCGCCGAGCCCGTCCTTGTGCTCCTGCGGGAACTGAACGGCGGCGAGCCCCACAGCCTGGCCGACGTGGGCCGGCTCGTGGCCGGCGACCCGGCGCGGGCCGGCGCGCTCCTGGCCCGGTTGGCGGATCTCGACCTGATCGAGGTGCATCCGCCGTCCGCCGACCAGTCGCGCTCCCACCTGCGCGAGCTGGCGGAGAAGCTGGCCACGCACCCGGCCGGCGCGGTGCTGGCCGAGATCGAACGGGCCCTGGCCCGCTATCCCGGCGTGTCCGGCCTGGCCGCCAGGCTCGGCGTGCACCGGCAGGTGCGCGCGGCTCTGGACCAGCTGCACCGTCCCGTGCCGCACCCCGGCATGCCCCGGCTGCCCGGCAAGAACCTGTTCCACGACAACGCGGTCTTCAGCTCGCCCACGACCTACCTGGGCAGGCGGGCCTGGCGCGCCGCCATCGGCGACCTGCACGTGATCCGCGAGTTCCTCGGCCTCTTCCAGCGCGACACCGAGATCCGGCTGCTCGCGGCGCACGTCTTCCGCGACGCGTTCGGCACGGGCGCGCAGGTGCCGTTCGGCCGCTTCCACCGGACCCTCGCGCACCTGCTGGAGGATCGCGCGGAGGGGAGTCCCGCCGACGAGTTGCACGCCCTGCTGTACCGGGGCAGGGCGACGGGGCCTGGCGCGGTCGCCGAGGTGCGGGAACTGCGGCGGTACCGGGAGGACGTCCTGGCCATGGTGCGGGCGTGGCCGGTCTCGCCCGACGGGTCGATCAGGCTGGATCCGGCCATGTTGCCGCGGGCCGCGACGCCCGTACGATCGCTGGCCTGCTACGTCCAGCCCCTGAACGACGACGGGCCCGTGCGGCTGGTGCTCAACAGTGTGGCGGCGGGGCACGGCGCGGCGCGCGGCCGGGTCCGCCGGCTGCTGGACGTCGCGGGCCTGCCCGTCGAGGACGCGCAACGGGAACGGGCCGAGGCCGGTGGGATTCCGGCTGAAATAGCGGGATTTTTCGGTCACAACGTGAACCTGCGGGCGGACACGACCGCGTACGAGATCGACTACCCGGGCGTGTTGTCGAACCGCCCGGCCGCGTACCGCCTCGCGCTGCGGGACCTGGCCGTCCGCCCCGATCCCGCGACCGGGCTGCTGGAGCTGGTACGCGCCGCCGACGGCGGCCGGGTCAGACCCCGGCACACCGGGATGATCGCCGCCCCCTTCCTGCCGCGCACGGCGCGGCTGCTGTTCCACCTGTTCGGCGACCAGCCCAGCGTCGCCGTGCCCACCTGGGCGCTCTTCGCCGAGCCGCCACGGCGCACGTCCGAGGCCGTCACCCGCGCGCCCCGGGTGACGGTGGGCCACGTGGTCGTGGCCCGCGCCGCCTGGTACGCGGCGGCGCGATCGGTTCCCCGGCGCGCCCCCGGCGCCTCGGAGGCCGGTCATCTGCTCGACCTGGCACGCTGGTTCGCCGCGCACGGCATCCCGCCGCGCTGCTTCGTGTTCTCCCTGGACCCGGGGACGTGGGGCGAGGACCCGTGGCGCACCGCCCGGCTGGCCAAGCCGACCTATCTGGACCTGGCCGACCCCGCGCTGGTCGCGTTGCTCGACCGTCAGCTCGACGACTGCGGGGCCTGCGTGGTGTTCCAGGAGTGCCTTCCCGACCTGCCCGCGGCCGCCGCGTTCGACGGCGGCCGGCACGTCATGGAGTACGTGGTGGAGCTGCGCGATGGCTGAGTGGATCTCGCTGCACGCCTTCCACCGGGGCGGCACCGACCGTCTGATCGCGCAGGCGGTCGGCGGGCTGGTGCGCTCGCTCGACGCCGACGGCCTGCTCGCCCGCTGGTTCTTCCTGCGCTACTGGGAGGGCGGCCCGCACCTGCGGCTGCGCCTGCTGCCCGCCGCCCGCGCCGGGGAGGTCGAGCAGCGCGCCAGGGCCGCGCTGGAGCGGCATCTGAGCGCCCACCCGTCGCGGGTGCCGTGGGATCCGGCGCGGTACGCCGCCGCCGCCGAGAGCTTCGCGGCGGCCGAGGACCTCTCCGGTTACGACCGGCGGCTGCGCGGCCACGACGTGGTGGAGGCCGTCGCGTACCGGCCCGAGCACCGCGTGTTCGGCGGGCCCGAGGTCACCGGCGCCGCCGAGCGGCACTTCGGCGACTCCAGCCGTATCGCGCTGGCCCTGCTCGAACGCGGGGAGGAACGCGGGCGCAGGCTCGGCTTCGCCGCCGCCGCGCTGATGCTCGCCCTGGCGCTCTGGGAACCGGACCCCGCCCGCCTCGGCCGCGCCCTCGAAACGAGCCGGGACCGGTGGGACCCGCCGGCGACCCGCGCGGGGCGGGCCGGGCTCCTCGACGGGCAGCGCCCGGCGTCGAACGCCCAGGTCCTGCGCTGCCTGCGCATCGCGACCGGCCTGGAACGCCCCGAGCCGCGCGACCCGGTGGGCGCGTGGTGGCGCTCGATGGTCGCCCTGCACGAGCGCGTCCTGACCTGCCGGGCGGCCGGGCGCTTCCATCCCGAGCCGGCCGACTCCTCCTTCCACCCGCCCGGCGCCTCCCGGGCGCACGGCGACGTCCTGATCCTGCTCGTGCGCTGCGTGCACCTGCTGTGCAACCGGCTCGGTCTCACCGGGCCGGAGGAGGCGCACCTGCGCTACCTGATCGGCACCACCCTCATCGAACTGACGGCGTGAAAGGGAGCACCTCATGCGCGGCATCACCGAACTTCCCTGGCACAGCATCCAGGTGCGCTACTACCAGGACGACAAGGACGGGCTCATCCTCGACGCCGTACGTCCGCTCCTGGCCGAGCTCGGCGGGCGCGTACGGGAGCCGTACTTCGTCCGGCACTGGCGACGCGGCCCGCACCTGCGGCTCAACCTGCGCGCGGGCACGGACGCCTGGGAGCAGGAGGTCCTGCCGCTGGCCACCGAACGCCTGGAGGGCTACCTGCGCGAACATCCCTCCAGCGCCTCCCTGGACGCGGCGGCCCTGGAGCAGGCGCACCACAAGCTGGCCGTCAGGGAGAGCGACCACGGCCCGCTGCGCCCCTGGTATCCGGACAACACCCTCCAGACCGAACCGTACGAGGAGCGGCTGCATGTCCTCGGCAACCGCCGGCTCATGGACCTGCTCAACTCCTTCCACGCCGAGAGCACCCGGATGGCCTTCGACACGCTGGCCGCCATCCGCCGCGGCGAGCTCACACTGTTCCAGCTCAGCCTGGACCTGATGATCGCGTTCGCGCACACGAGCGTCCCGCCGATCTCGCGCGGGTACATGTCCTACCGCTCGCACGCGGACGCCTTCTGCTCCTACTGCGAGGACCGCGACGGCGTCCGGGCCGGCTTCGAGGCCAAGTACCGCCAGCACGCCGGGCCACTCCGCGCGCTGGTACGCCGCCGGGTCGCCGAGGTGGACGACGGGCGGGCGCCGGCGCACGTGCGCGACTGGCTCGCCTACATCGAGCGCAGGAAGGCGATCGCGGCCCCGCTCCTCGCGAGCGGCGAGATCGACCTGGAAGCCGCCGCGCCCGAGCCCGAGATGCGGCAGCTCCACAAGATCGACTTCCATGAGATCCTGCTGGCCACCGGCCGCTACAAGAGCGAGGTGCTCGGCTCGCAGTGGTTCCTCGGTCACCGGCTCGCCATCAACATGCTCTACGCCCACCTGGCCAGGCTCGGTCTGGCCCCGCTCCAGCGCTACCTGTTCTGCCACCTGCTCGCCTGCGCGGTGGAGGAGGAGTACGGCGTGTCCCCCGTGGACAGGGCCCTGGCCTGGGCACGGGAGACACAGGTCTCGGCCTAGCCCGCCACGGAGGGCGTCGCGGGGGTCGCGGTGAAGGGAGGCGTCGATGCGCGACACTGAGCTCGGCGGGCTCGTCGGGGAACGGACGACGACCTCACCCTCGTACGGGCCTGAGCCGACTTTGGTAGCCCCGATCGGCTACGAAGGTCGCTGTCACGCGGCGCCCCGCCCTGCATAAGCTCGGGATCATGAATCGCGGAGCCTCACGCCGTCATGTGCTGTCCCTGGCCGGTGTCGCGGCCATCGCTTCCGTCGGGGCCGGCGTTCCGGCGCCGGTGGTCATCCGCGACGTGCGGATCTTCGACGGGGAGCGGGTGCGGGGCCGCGGCTCCGTGCTCATGCAGGACGGGCGGATCGCCGCCGTCGGTGAGGTGCCGTCGTCCGCACGCCACCAGGTGTACGACGGCGGCGGCCGGACCCTGCTGCCCGGCCTGATCGACTGCCATGTGCACTCCTTCGAGGGCAGCCGGGCCGACGCGCTGCGCTTCGGCGTCACTACCGAGCTGGACATGTTCAACGACCCGTCCCTCCTGCCCGAGGCCCGCCGGCAGCGCCGTTCGACCGCCGCGACCCGCCAGGCGGACCTGTGGTCGGCCGGGGTCGGCGTCACCGTTCCCGGCGGCCACCCGCTCCGGCCCGAATGGGACTTCCCCCGGGTGGAGTCCGGCACCGACATCGAGAGGTTCGTCGCCGACCGGATCGCCGAGGGCTCCGACTACGTGAAGGTGATCCTGGAGAACGGCGGGCCGCCGCCCAGGCCCGCGCTGCCCACGCTGACGCCCGGCCAGGTCCGGCGGACGATCGCGGCCGCTCACCGGCACCGCCGCCGCGCCGTGGTGCACGCCGAGAAGCTCGGCCTCGCGCTGAGTGCCGTACGCGCCGGCGCCGACGGTCTCGTGCACGCCTTCTGGGACACCGTGGCCGGGGCCGCCGAGATCGCCGGGATCCGCCGGGCCGGCGCGTTCGTCGTACCGACGCTCTCGGTCGTGGACTGGGGGATCGGCGCGAAAGAGCTCCTGGCCGACGGCAGGGTCACGCCCTGGCTCAGCCCGACGCAGCAGTACCTGCTCCGGCAGGAGCCGCAGGACCGGCCGGGCAGGCCCGACTTCCTGGGGATCGGCTCGGCCAACGTCGGCCTGCTGCACGCGGCCGGCGTGCCGGTGCTGGCCGGCACCGACACGCCCATCCGGGCCAACGCCAACGGCGTCAGCATGCTGGCCGAGGTCGCCCACCTGGTCAGGGCCGGGCTCGGCCCGCCCGCGGCCCTGGCCGCCGCGACCTCGGCGCCCGCCCGCGCCTTCGGCCTCACCGACCGGGGCCGCATCGCCCCCGGCCTGCGCGCCGACCTGGTGCTGGTGGACGGCGACCCCACCACCGACATCACCGACCTGCGCGCCATCAAGGCCATCTGGAAGAACGGCCACCTGGTGGACCGGACACCTCCGGAGGAGTAGACACCGGCACCCGGGGGGGAAGAAGAGCCACCTGGTGGACCGGACGCCCCGGACGAGTAGACACCGAGCGCCCGGCTTTCCGCGACTCGCTCGGTAAGATCGTCCGATGTTGCGGCCTGACTTCCCCCTCGAAACTGCCCGCTTGCTGCTCCGGCCCTTCACGGAGAACGACTTCGACGCCCTGTACGACCTCCAGTCCCGGCCCGAGGTGACCCGCTACCTGCTGTTCGACACTCGCGACCAGGGCCAGGTGCGGCAGGCGTTGCAGGATCGCATCCGGTCGGCGGCGCTGGAGGCCGAGGGCGACAACCTGGGCCTGGCCGTGGTGCTGCGCGCGACCGGCGAGGTGATCGGCGAGGTGGTGCTCTTCTGGCGGAGCCGGGAACATCGCCAGGGCGAGATCGGCTACATCTTCCACCCCGGCCACGGCGGGAAGGGATACGCGACGGAGGCGAGCGAGGAGATGCTGCGCCTGGGCTTCGAGGAGCTCGGGCTGCACCGCATCGTCGGGCGTCTCAACGCGCGCAACACCGCCTCCGCGCGCGTGTTGCAGAGGCTCGGGATGCGCCGCGAGGCCGAGCTGATCCACAGCCAGCTGCTGAAGGGCGAATGGGCGGACGAGGTCGTCTACGCGATGCTCGAAGACGAATGGCGGGCGCGCGAATTGTGACGTGAACGGCCGGCGGTTGTCCTCACCGGGACGTGTGCCCCACCGAAGGCGTGACCGGGCGCGTTCAGACGGGGTCGCGCTGGATGGGGCAGGTCATGCAGTGGGTGCCGCCCCGGCCCTTGCCCAGCTCGAACCCCTCGATCTCGATGACCTCCACGCCGTGCTCGCGCAGCTTGCGGTTGGTGAACTGGTTCTTGTGGTAGCCGACGACCACGCCGGGGGACAGCGCGAAGAAGTTGTTGCCGGAGTCCCACTGCTCGCGCGCCCGCTGGTAGTCGTCGCCGCCGGTCGGCACGATGTCCAGGCCGCCAAGGCGCAGGGCGTCGGTCAGCGCCGCGAGCAGGCTCGGGTCGGTGCGCACGTCCAGGGTGCCGCTCCGGTCGCCGGGGCGCAGGCTGTAGGCGGTGGCCGCGTCGAGGAACGGCGGGTACGCGCTGGCCTTGTCGGCGTCCAGGAAGGTGAACACGGTGTCCAGGTGCATGTACGAGCGGGCCTTGGGCACCTCGATGGCGATGACGCGCTCGGCGGCCCCGGCGGCGAACAACGACAGGGCCAGGTGCTCGATGGTGCGCGGGTTGGTGCGCTCGCTGATGCCGATGGCCACCGTGGCGTGGCCGATGGGCATCATGTCGCCGCCCTCCATGGCGGCGTTGCCGAACGACTCCTCGTTGAAGCGCTCGTCCTGACCGGCGTAGGGATACCAGTAGGTGAGGCCGGCGTCGGCGAACATCGGATGGTGGTGGTAGACGGTGGACTGGTTCATCGTCTCCAGCAGGCGGGCGTGGTAGTACATCGGGTTCAGCGACAGGCCGCCGTACAACCACGCGGCCGGGTCGCGCTGGTAGAGGGAGTTGGGCAGCGGCGGCAGGATGAACTCGCGCGGATGGCGGGCGGCGGCCACGAGCGAGCCGCGATCCAGGCCGGCCGGCCCGAACTCCTCCTTGGTGAGCCCGCCGATCAGGTGGCGGGCCAGCCTCTCGCCGCTCCACCCGGCCAGGGTCTCCCGTACGGTGTCGACCAGGGCGGGGCCCACGGTCAGGTGGGTGACGGCCTGCTCGATGGCCTGCCGCTTGGCCTCGGGGCCGCTGTCCAGGGCCTGGGCCAGCAGTTCGGAGTGGTAGTACACCTCGACGCCGCGCTCGCGCATCACCTGGACGAAGGCGTCGTGCTCGCGCTGCGCGTGCTCCACCCACAGGATGTCGTCGAACAGCAGGTAGTCGTTGTTGGACGGGGTGAGCCTGCGCAGGCTGAGATCGGGGCGGTGCACGATGACCTTGCGCAGCCTGCCCACCTCCGAATGCACGCCGTACGGCATCTCGGTCATGTGCCTTCTTCCTTTCCGTCGCGGCTAGATGGTGAGCCAGCCGGCGACCAGGCCCGCGATGCCGGTGACGGCCCCGATGACGACCACGGCGAACAGGGCCAGTTCGGGCGGGGTGAAGGCGCGCCTGCCGAGTTCGCGCCGGGTGACGACGAACAGGACCGTGCCGGGGGCGTAGATCACGCACGACAGCAGCAGGAGCTTCAGCCCCGCCGCGACGATCATGAAGAGGGTGTAGAGGGTGGCCAGGGCCGCGATCGTCAGGTCCCGGTTCCGGCCGTGCGGCCTGGTCTCGTAGGTCTCGCCGGACAGGGCCAGCCGGAGCGCGTACCCGGCCGCCAGCAGGTACGGGATCAGCGACAACGAGCTGGTCAGCTCCAGGGTGAAGGTGAAGGCGTCGTCGGAGAACAGCGTGGTGATCAGGATCACGGTGATCAGCAGGCTGGTCAGGGTCAGGGCCGCCTCCGGGGTGCCGCGCCGGTTCTCGCGGGCCAGGAAGGCCGGCATGTCGCGGTCCTTGGCGGCCACGAACAGCACCTCTGCCGCCATCAGCGTCCAGGCCAGGTACGCGCCCAGCACCGACACGATCAGCCCGGCGCCGATGAGCACCGCCCCCCATGTGCCCACCACCGACTCCAGCACCCCGCCCATGGACGGCTGCCGCAGCCCGGCCACCCGGTCCTTGGGCAGCGCCCCGTACGACAGCAGGGTCACCGAGGCGAACAGCGCCAGCACCGCCAGGAAGCCCAGCACGGTGGCCCGGCCGACGTCGGCGCGCCTGCGCGCGTAACGGGAGTAGACGCTGGCCCCCTCCACCCCCAGGAACACGAAAACCGTCACCAGCATGGTGGACCTGACCTGGTCGAACAGCGACCCGGCCGTGTGGCCCGCACCGCCCCACAGGTTCGCGCCGAACACCCCGGCGCGCAGCGTCACGGCCAGGATCACGACGAACAGCAGGATCGGCACCAGCTTGGCGACCGTGACGATCTTGTTGATCGTGGCCGCCTCCCGCACGCCGCGCAGGATCATGAAGTGGAAGGCCCACACCCCGACGGCCGACACGCACACCGCCACGATCGTGGCGCCCTCGCCGAGCGCGGGCACGACCGCGCCGAGCGTGGAGGCGATCAGCACCCAGTACGACACATTGCCCACGCAGGCGCTGGCCCAGTAGCCGAAGGCGGAGAAGAAGCCGAGGTAGTCCCCGAACCCGGCCTTGGCGTAGGCGTACACCCCGGCGTCCAGGTACGGCTTGCGCACCGCCAGCGTCTGGAACACCAGGGCCAGCATCAGCATGCCCGCGCCGGCGATCAGCCAGGCGACGACCGCGCCGTACACGCCGGTGGCCTGGGCGAAGTTCCTCGGCAGGGAGAACACGCCGGCGCCGACCATCGACCCGATCACCATCGCGGTCAGGGTCGGCAGCGACATCGTGCGCGCGGTCTCGGCGTGCGTGCTGGTCTGGGTCATCGCACGCCCGGCTCCGCTGCTGTCCCGCCGTCCTGTCGCATGCCAGGCGACGTACCCGGTCATTCGTGACGGGAGTGTCCGCGGCGGGTCAAGTTACTTCCGCGAGGTCATGCTCGCGGGGGCGGAGCGGACGCGGTCCGGGCGGGAGTTGGCCGATCACTTAATGTTACGTTAACCTAACGTTCCGCAATCATGGGCCCGGCCCCGGGCGGCTCATTCGCCGTGTCGGCACGACCACTTGGAGACACATGAGCATTCGAGCCGACGGCCCCGGGCGGCGAACGCTGCTCGCCGCAACCGCGTCCCTGACGGTCGCCTCCCTGGCCGGCGCCTCGTCGGGCGAGCCACGCGAAGCGAGGCCCGCGAAAGCGTCACCCACCACGCCGAAGGCCGCCTACACCCGGCTGATGGAGGGCAACGGGCGCTGGACGGCCAACGCGCTGCGCCATCCGGACCGCGACCCCACCCGCCGGCAACTCCTGGCCGCCGGCCAGCGGCCCTACGGGGCGGTGCTGGCCTGCATCGACTCCCGCGTGCCGCCCGAGCTGGTCTTCGACACCGGCCTGGGGGATCTGTACGTGATGCGCAGCGGCGGGACGGCCGTGGGGCCCGTGATCACCGGCTCCGTCGAGTACGGGCCGATGACCAGCGGCACCCCGCTGATCGTCGTCCTCGGTCACCAGCGGTGCGGTGCGGTCGCCGCCGCGTACAGGGCCCTGGCGGCGGGCGAGTCGCTGCCGGGCAACCTCCAGGCGATCACGGAGGCGCTGCGGCCGGCCTACGAACAGGCCGTACGGGAAGGCCACGCCGACCGTGCGGAGACGATGGCCAAGGCCCAGGTGAAGCTGACCGCCGACGCCCTGCGCGGCAACCGGGACCTCGCGCCGCTGGTGGCCAAGGGGAGGCTGGCCGTGGTCAGCGCGTACTACTCGCTGGACACCGGCGAGGTCGAGATACTCAACGGCGCACCCGCCTGAGCACGGCCATTCGCCGGGCGGCAGCGGCGGACCACCGGCCGCGACCCGTTCATGGTGCCGCCGAGACGACCGACCGGTTTCCGTCGTGGGATGGCGACCGTCACAATCGGATCATGCCTCGTGATCTCCCGCTGCGGGCCACCTTCGACGCGGCGGCCTCCTTCTATCAGGACGCCCGCCCCGACTATCCGGCCGAGCTGTACTCCGACCTGCTCGCGATCACCGGGATCAGCCCACCCGCGCACCTGCTCGAAGTCGGCTGCGGCCCGGGGAAGGCCACGCTGCCCCTGGCGCGGATGGGCTTCCGGATCACCGCCGTCGAACTCGGCGCGGCCCTGGCGGCGCAGGCCCGGCACCGCCTCGCCGACTTCCCTGGAACGTCCGTGATCACGTCGCCTTTCGAGGAGTGGGAGCCGCCGGCAGAGGCACGCTTCGACCTCGTCTATGCGGCCACCGCCTGGAAGTGGGTGGATCCGGCGGCCAAGTACGCGAAGGCGGCCCGGCTGCTCCCGCAGGGCGGCCACCTGGCCGTGTGGAACGCCGACCACGCCTTCCCCGCGGGCTTCGACCCGTTCTTCACCGACATCCAGCGGGTCTATGACGAGATCGGCGAAGGCGACGGCAGCTCGTGGCCGCCGCCGCTGCCCGAGGACACGCCCGACCCCATCGCCGCCGAGTTCGAGGATTCCGGGCTTTTCACGGTGGCCGGGACGAAGCTCTACGTGTGGGCCCTGCGCTACACCGCCGACGAATACCTCGCGCTGCTGGACTCGTTCTCCGGTCACATCGCCATGGAGCCGGCCAGGCGCGAGCACCTCTACCGGGAGGTGCGCCGCCGCCTCGCCGCACGCCCCGACGGACGGCTCACCCGGCACTGGTCGGTCGTCCTCACCGTTGGCCGGCGCCTCTGACGCGGCGGCCGCCGGGGCGGGCCGGGCGCCGCCGCCAGGGTCAGCCGAGCCTCACCCGGCCGAGGAAGTCGGTGATCAGCTCATCGCAGGTGTTGTAGTACTGGGCGATCACGCGGTACTTGATCCCCGGGGTCAGGAACGTCGGGGCGTACCGGTTGGTGTCGTTCAGTACGGTGTTCGCGGCGGCCAGGGGCTGAGGGCTGAAGAACCGCGCGCCCTCCTCGGACAGGAAGAGGTAGGTGATCTGGCTGCGGGGCCGCAGCTTGTCGCCGAAGGCGGCCAGGAACTCGCCGCCGCTGACGGTGAGCGTCTCGTCGGCCTTCTCGACGCCGATGAAGGCGCTCGCGCCGGTGAGCTTGCCCTTCCTGTCCGACGCCCGCAGGAGCCTGACGTAGGCGCGGGTGTTGCAGATCTGCTCCTGGGGAGCCGCCCAGGGCCCCAGGTCACGCCGCCACCAGTCGTTGCGGTCCCAGCGGTCCTCGCGGTATCGGCAGTCGCGGTTGGTCCGGCTCTTACGGTCCTTGCAGCCGCGATCCGCGCGGTTGTCCGAATCCCAGCGGTCGTTGCGGCCCCTGGAATCGTTCCGGCTCCTGGAGTCGTTGTCCCGCGAGCCCAGGGCTGACGGCTGGTCCGGCTGCTCCTGGGCCTGCGGCTGTCCGGAACGGGGCTGCCCGGGGCGGGACTGTGACTGAGGCTGGGACTGCGGCTGGCCGGGGCGGGACGGGGACTGGGGCTGGGACTGGGGTTGCCCGGCGCGGGGCCGGGCCTGGCCGTTCCCGCCTCCTCTGATCAGGCCGGCCAGGCGTTCCGCCGCGGCCGTCGTCACGATGCCCCCGGCCCGCTTCAACTCCTGTTCGAGCCAGTCCTGGAGGGTCATGTTGGCCGGCGGGGCCGGGTTCGGCGGACGGGGCTGCGGGTTGGTGCCGCCCGGGTTCTGCTGAGGAACCCTGCTCCCGCCATTCTGAGAATTGCCCAAGTCCGGCAGACCCGGCGGAATGCCCGGAAGGTCCCTGCCGGGGTTGGGCAAGGGGATCGGAAGGGGGATGGGATTGGGCAGGGGAATGGGGTTGGGAATGGGGAAGCCGCCCGAGCCGCCGCCGCCCGGCAGGAACCCGGAACCCGGGTCGAAGGGGCCGAACGGGCCGGAGGCCGCCGCGGCGGCCGTACCCGTGGTGAGCGCGCCCGCGACGACCGCGCCGGTTGCCAGGCAGGCCACCACCCGGCGCAGTTTCGAAGGTGATCGCACGATGCTCTCCTATCGCATCGGAAAGTCCGTGCTCCCTGGTTAAGACGTCGTTCGATGACCAGCCAGACGGTGGCGTTGACCACCGCCGCCCGCCGTTGACCCGCGGGCGGGACCACGACGCCGGTCATCGCGGGCGCGGCCGCGTTCAGCGTGCGACCACCCAGCTCGGCGCCCAGGTCACGGTGGCGTCCGGGCTGGTCGCGGTGGCGGAGAGGTACGCGCGGAGGGTGGCCAGCGCCGGGTGGGGGTTGTCGCGGTGCCACAGGAGCGAGTGTGGGTAGACGGGCGTCGGGTCGGTCACCGGGATGCGGCGCAAGCCGTGGCCGGCGGGCCAGACCAGGCGGGTGTGCTCGCTCATGAAGGTGGCCAGCGCCGGGGTGTCGGCGATGGTGTCGAGCAGCGCGTCGGAGCCGAAGTTGGGGCCGGTCGCCTCGATGGTGAGGCCGAACTCGGCGACGAGGTCGTCGTAGTAGGCGGCCCACTCGGTGCCGGGGACGATGCCCGGCATCCAGATCCGGTGCCCGGCGAGCTGCGCCACGGTCACCGACCGGGCGGCGGCCAGCGCGTGGGCGGGCCCGGTGAGGAGCTGGAGCGGCTCGTCGAGCACCCGGACGGACTCGATGTCCTCGGGCAGCGGCCGGCCGGGCACGGCGACGGCGCGGAAGGTGGCGTCGATCGCACCGGACCGGACGGCGGCGACGGCCGTCTCGATGTCGAACAGCATCACCACGTCCAGCTCGATCTCGGGGTGCGCGCGGTGGAAGCCGCGCATCAGGCCCGAGGCCGCGCTGCGGGAGGCGATCATGTCGACGCGCAGCGGACGTCTGCCGGGGACCACGGACGCGACCGCGCGCTCGGCGACGCGCAGCAACTCGCGCGCGTGCGGCAGGAACGCCTGCCCGTCGATGGTGAGCCGGGTGCCGCGCGCCGTACGGGTGAACAGCCGCACGGCGAGGTGCTTCTCCAGCCCGGCGATGCGCTTGGAGACGGCCTGCTGGGTGATCGACAGCTCCGCGGCGGCGTCCTGGAACTGGCCGGTGTCCACGACGGCGACGAACGTGCGTACAGCAGCGAGATCCATACCGGCCGACCCTAGGGCACAACCATCGGTTGTACGGATCCGGCCCGCCGGTTGTCCGACCGGCTTCACGCCGCACGCTCTGATTTCTCCAATCAACGGACGGTTGTTCTTCGGCGTCGTGAAGTCCACCCACGGCGCGCTCATTCAGAGTGCCGGAAACAAGCGGTCCCGCCTGTCACGCGGACAAGCGGGATTCGCGGTTTCCATGCGTACAACGGCGGGAGGTCAGGGGGCGAGCAGGAAGTCGATCGAGCGTTCGAGCTCACCCTGCCAGTTGGGCCAGTCGTGACGGTGGAAGGGCTTGAAGTTCACCCGGACCGGGATGCCCAGCTCGCCCAGCTTGCTGGTGAACTGCGCGGCCATGCCGTACACGGACTGCTCCACCACGTCCACCAGCAGTGGGTTGCCCGTCCCTGACGGGTCCGTGCCCGCCTGGCCGTCGCCGGTGGCGATGTAGAGCCGGGTCCCGCGCAGCGCCTGGATGGAGTGTTTGGGGTTGTACCGGTTCCAGTGCTCGCCGCCGACCGGGCCGTAGATCTGCTCGACGGTGACGCCGCACGCCAGCGCGCCGCTCTGGATCGCGGTCATCGAGGGCAGGCCGGGCCGTCCCGGATAGTCGTTGTCGAGCGCTCCGCTGAAGGAGGCGGCGGCCCTGAACCTGCCGGGGAAGCGCGCGGCGTACCCGATGGCTCCGCCGCCGCCCATCGACAGGCCCGCGATGGCCTGCAGGTCGTCGGCGCGGTACGCGTTCTTCAGCAGGTCGTAGAGCACGCCCATGTGGAAGGACTCCCACTTGCGCGGCGCGATGCCCGGGTCCTTCCAGTCCATGTAGCCCGAGCAGGGGCCGCTGTCGGGCATGACCACCAGGACTTCGCGGTCGCCGACGATCTCGCGAACGCGGCCGCGCACGGCCCAGTCGGTGTAGGCGCCCCCGCCGCCGTGCAGCAGCCAGAGCACCGGCCAACGGCGCGTCGAGGTCTTGCGGTAACCATCCGGCAGGAGTAATCGCACCTTGCCGGGGACGTTGATCAGGTCCGAGGTGATCGTGAGGTCGAGGATCCGCTCCTCGATCACTGTCTCGATCACTGTCTCGATCACCGTCTCGGTGACCGATGAGGCGGTCCGTGGTGCGGACGAGCCGGCCTGGGCCGGGGTGGCGAAGGCCAGCAGCAGGGTCAGCGCCGCCAGCAGGCGGGTAACAGGGATCGACATGATCTATCCTCGCTCCGTACGGATTACGGTTCAAGAGCCCGCGTGCCTGCTCACGGGCCCTCGCCGGCAGCGGGTCGGGGGTGGCGGGCAGTCTCGTCGCGGCCGAGTGCCGACAGGACGGCGTCGAGGCCGCCCAGCGAGCGGGCCAGACCGGCGCGGTGCCGCTCGGGGGAGGCCGCGGCCAGGTCGCGGCGGATGGTGACCGCCTCCACCACCAGGGGCAGCGCTTCGGCGGGCAGCCCGCGTTCGGTCAGGGTCACGCCGAGATCGGCGAGCACCTCGGCGAAATCGGCCAGGTAGGGGTCGGGCATGGCCGCCGCCAGCCGCCGGTAGATGGCGATCGCCTCCCGTTCGGCGCTCAGGGCTTCGTCCGGCCGGTCCAGCGCCGCCAGGGTCGTCCCGAGGTTGATGAGAGCGTCGGCGAGGTCGGGCAGGTGGGGCTCGGGTGAGGCGGCGGCCAGGGAGCGGTGGATGGCGACGGCTTCCTGCTCGGCGTGCAACGCCTCGCCGGGCCGGCCGAGCTCGGAGAGCGTCACGCCGAGACTGGTCAGGCAGGTGGCTAACTCGGCCAGGTAGAGGCCGGGGGTGGCCGCGGTCAGCCGCCGGTAGATGGCGATCGCCTCCCGTTCGGCGCTCAGGGCGTCGAGCGCGCGGTCCCACTCCCCGAGATGCACCCGTTCCATGAGAGATCGGGCCCGCTCGCTGTCATGTGGAACCTTCGCCACGGCTCACCCCCCCATCGGCGCCAGGTGGCGGCGGGTGTGCCCGGCCGCCCTTGTCGGCACCAGGTTGGCGAAGACAGGATTGTTCGGCATCCCCGGCCAGGGGGCGAACAATGTTTCTTCACCGAACGGAGTCCTGCAACGGTGGTGGGCCGTCGTGAAAGCCCGGTGGACCCGGCAGCGGGACCCGTACAACGTTTCGCCTTCGAGTTACGCAAACTGCGCCAGGAGGCGGGCGGCCTCACCTACCGGGCGATGGCCGGGCGCGCCGGTTATTCGGTGACCACGCTGTCGCAGGCGGCGGCGGGGGAGCGGCTGGCTTCACTGCCCGTCGTCCGCGCCTTCGCGGAGGCGTGCGGCGCGGACGTCTCGGAATGGGAGCGCCGCTGGCGGCGGGCCGCTCAGGAACTGGCCCGCGAGATGGCGGAGCAGGACGCCGCCACCGAGCCGTACCCCGGCCTGGCCTCCTACGACACGCACGACCACGGGCGTTTCTTCGGACGGGACCGGCTCGTCGGCGAACTGCGAGAGTTGCTTGAACGTCATCGTTTCGCCGCGGTGTTCGGCCCTTCCGGCAGCGGCAAGTCGTCGTTGTTGCGGGCGGGGCTCGTACCCGCGGAAGGACGGGCCCGGGTCATCACTCCGGGCGAGCACCCGATGAGGCACGCCGGCGGCCTGCTCCCCGACGGCACGCTGATCGTGGTCGACCAGTTCGAGGAGGTGTTCACGCTCTGCGGGGACCCGCACGAGCGCGCACGGTTCATCGAACTGCTGCTGGACGCGCGGCAGCCGCGGAGCCGGATGAGAGTGGTCGTAGCGGTGCGCGCCGACTTCTACGGGCGCTGCGCGGAGCACCGCGGGCTCACCGAGGCCCTCCGTGAGGCGAACCTGCTGGTGGGGCCGATGAGCCAGGATGAGCTCAGGGAGGCGATCGTCCGGCCGGCCATGGCCGGGGGCCTGACCGTGGAGCGGGCGCTGACGGCCGCGATCATCGCCGATGTCGCCGATGAGCCGGGGGCGCTGCCGCTGATGTCGCACGCGCTGCGGGAGGTGTGGCGCCGCCGTACCGGGAAGATGCTGACCCTGGACGCGTACGAGAGCGCCGGCCGAGTCCACGGGGCGATCAGCCGGACCGCCGAGGAGTTGTACGCCGGCCTGTCGCCCACGCAGGCGCGCGTCGCCCGGCGCATCCTGCTCAGGCTGATCAGCCCGGGTGAGCAGGCCCAGGACACCCGCCGCCCCGCCGCCCGCGCGGAGCTGGACCCCACCGCCCGAGCGGGGCTGGACCCCACCGCCCGAGCGGGGCTGGAGCCCGGTGCCCGAGCGGGGCTGGAGCCCGGTGCCCGAGCGGGGCTGGAGCCCGGCGAGCGCGCGGAGCTGGACTTCGGCGAGGAGGCGGACACCGCGCTGGTCATCGAGAAGCTGGCCGGAGCCAGGCTCCTCACGCTGCACCAGGACACGGTGGAGCTGGCGCACGAGGCCCTGATCGAGTCGTGGCCGCGCCTGCGCGGCTGGGTGGACGAAGGGCGCGATCGCCTGCGCGCCCACCGGCGGCTGACCGACACGGCCGAGGCGTGGCAGGCGCAGGGCAGGGACGCCGGGCTCCTCTACCGGGGCACCCGCCTGGCCGTCGCCGAGAAGTTGTTCGCCGAACCGGGCGACGACCTCACACCTCTGGAACGCGCCTTCCTGCGGGCCGGCGCGGCACTGGCCCGGCGCACCTTACGCACGCGCGTCGCCGTCTGCGCCGCTCTGGCGGTCCTGCTGGTCGCCTCCATGGTCGCGGCCGGAGCCGCCATCCGGCAGGCCGGCCTGGCCGACGAGCGGCTGAGGGAGGCGACGGCCCGGCTGGTCGCCAGGCGCGCGGCCGTCCTGCGGACGAGCGACCCGAAGCTGGCCCGCCGGCTGAGCGCCGCGGCCTGGCGGATCGCCCCGGTCTCCGAGGCCAGGAGCGAACTGATCGACTCGATGGCGCTGCCCCTGGTGGACGTGGTCACCGCCCCGTACGGCGCGGCCGACCTGCTGGACGGGCTCAGCGTGGACGGCACCAGGCTGGCCGTCCACGTGCCGGGGGCGGGGGCCGGGCCGAGTTCCCTGCGCGTGTTCGACCTGGTCAGGAGGAAGGAGGTGGCGAGCGCCAGATGGACGGGGCGGCAGGTCACGGAAGTGGTGTGGAGTCCTGACGGCCGTACGCTGGCGGTGAACGACGGCGCCAACGCGCAGTTGTGGAGCCTCGGCGCAGGAGGTCTGACGGACCTCGGCGTCGCCTTCTCCAACCTGGACCCGTCGGAATTCAGCCCGGACGGGCGCTTTCTCCTCGGGGTCCGCGACGGGATGAACGGGGCCTGGAGCGTCACGGACCGGACCCGCCTGCTCGACAAGCCGGTCAGCGCCATCAGCCCGGACGGACGGCTGGCCCTGGTCATCCCGGCGCGGGCCACTGCCTCGGCCAGCACCCCGCCGTCCTCGGGCGGCAGGACAAGCCCTGGTCGGGGAGCGGAACGTGCGGGGCACGGGGCGGACCGTGCGGAACGAGCGGGGCGCGGGGTGGAGCGTGCGGGGCGTGGGGTGGAGCGTGCGGGGCGGGCGGGGCGTGGGGTGGAGCGCCCAGGGCGTGGGGCGGAGCTCTGGGACCTTGAGAAGCGCGAGCGGGTGCGGGCGCCCTGGCTGCCGGCGACCGCCACGGGCGGCGCATTCGGCCCGGACGGGAAGAAGCTGGCCGTCCTGACCCCCGACGGTGTCCGGCTGTGGGAGATCTCCTCGGGCGACGAGGCAACCCGGCAACCGCTGCTCCCGCCTGTGGGAGACGTGACGTTCACCCCCGACGGCCGGTTCCTGGCCGGGATGCTGGACGGGGGATGGGCGTTCCTGTGGCGGGTGGACGACGGCAGCGTGCTACTGAGCTCCTCGGCCCTGCCCGGCGTCAGGAGCACCCGGCCCCGCATCTCGCCGGACGCCCGCTCCCTGCGGGTGACCGGCCAGTACGGCACGGTGAACGTCCTGGACATCTCCCCGTTCACGCACCCCGTCGTGCTCGCCCCGGGCAGCGACAAGCGCGTGTTCAGCCCCGACGGCCGCTTCCTGGCGACGGCGGATCACCAGAAGGGCAGGCCGGAGGTGCGCATCTGGGACGTCGCCACGCGCGAACCCGTGACCGTCCCCGCCGAGCACCTCCGGAAGGACGTCAAGCACCTCCGGGAGAATGTCGAGGACCTCCCGGCGGACATCGGAGACCTCCCGGCGGACATCGGAGACGTCCGGGAGAACATCGGAGACGTCCGGGAGAACATCGGAGACGTCCGGGAGAACATCGGAGACGTCCGGGAGAACATCGGAGACGTCCGGGAGAACATCGAGGACCTCCGGGAGGACACGGCGTACTCGCCGGTGTTCAGCCCCGACGGGCGCACGCTGGCGCTCAGCCATCCCGCCTCCCCGGTGGTGTCCCTGTGGGACAGCACGAGCGGCCGCGCCCTCGGCGCACTGCGCGTCCGGAGCCGGGGAGCCGTCGGAGCCCTGCCCGTGACCTTCTCACCCGACGGCAGGACGATCGCGGTCGTACCTCTCGGCGCGAAGCCGGATGACGGGCAGTTGCCCGACGGCCTGCAGCTGGACGACCTGGAGCTGTGGGACGTGCCCGCAAGGAGATGGATCCGCACGGTGTCCGGTGCCGGCGCCGCGACGCTGATCTTCGAGCCGGACGGCCGCCGTTTGCTGGTGGACGGATCCAGCCGGGGCCGATCCCTGGTGGACACAGCCACCGGAGATATGCGCGAGCACTCCTCCGACCCCCGCGCCGAGGGGAAGATCCGCTTCGTCGGGGGCAAGGCCGCGGTCGGCGACAGGGACGGGCGGGTGGCGTTCTGGGACACGAGGTTGCGCACGCTGCTGGCCGCGCCGCAGACCGTGCACCTGGGGCCGATCGACGCCCTCGTCCCCGACGCGCAGGGCGGGCTGCTCGCCTCCGTCTCCAGCGCGGGCGAGTTCGGTATCCAGCTGTGGGACTCGCGGGGATACCAGCGGATCGGCTCGTCGATCAGCTTCCACACCGGATCCGCACCCGCCGTCGCCTTCAACGGCACGGCTCTGCTCATCTCATCGGCCGACGGATCCCTGCGCGAGATCACCGTCGACCCCGGCACCGCCACCGCCGCGATCTGCGGACGGGACGGCGGCCTGTCGCCCGCCGAGTGGCGGCGGCACATCCCGGAATTGTCCTATCAGCAGACCTGCGATATTTCCGAATAAATGCGCTTATCTCGGTTCGCCATTAATTGAATTGACGGTCCTTCCGGCCTCTTGATAAATTGCGAAAGGCAAGCAAGATGATCGTGGGAAGGATTCAGAATGCCCAGCCAGATCGTTTTCCCCACCGACGAGGACCTCGCTTTCGAGGCCAGGACCGACGGCTACGCCCAGACGGAGAAGGGTCTCGACTCCTACAGTCCCAACTGGAAGAGCTTCGAAATTCAGTAGCCTGAAAGCCTGTTGGGGCGGCAGTCGGCCCCCGCCGCTCCAACGCCTCGACAGAGGACTGACGATGTATCGCACTTCAATCTGCGGCATCCTTTACGTGGACGACGGATATCTCGTCTGGGACGATTATCTGAGTCATCGGCAAGTCGCTCTGGCCAGTGGCACGGAAACGTTTCTGGCGGCCTTCAGGCACCCAACGGAAATAGCGCAGGCACTCGCCGGGCACAACGACCCCAAGGACCGTGAGCGCGCCGAGCGCATCATCCGGGCACTCATCGGCGCGGAGATCCTCGTCGAACTGGGCTCCGCCCGCGACACCCAGGAAAGGCGAATGAGCGCGGCGTGGGCCCCTTGGTCGCCCATCGCCAGGGCCTTCCACTACTCGACCCAGTTCCTCGACTCGAACCTGTTCCTGTCCGAGGCCGAGCAGGACGAGCAGCTCCAGTGCAAGCTGGAGGCCGAGCCTCCGCCGCCGGCGTTCAAGAAGCACGCGAACGCGCTGGACAGCATCCCGCTGGCAGGAGGCGTCCCACCTGCCGGCACGCTCGTCGAGCGCGACCTGCTGACGCTGCTGCACACCCGGCGCAGCGTGCGTTCCTACTCCGGGGACGACATCCCGCGTGACAAGCTGGCGGCCCTCCTGTCGATCACGGCGTCGCCGATCAGGAGCAGCGAGCTCAGCCAGACGACGCTCAAGACGAGCCCGTCCGGCGGCGGCAGGCATCCGACCGAGCTCTACGTCTACGCCCGCAGGGTGGCCGGCGTCCCGGCGGGGCTCTACCACTACGACGCCAGGAACCGGCTGCTCGACCGGCTGACCCCACCTCTCGCCGACGACCTGCTGGTACGGGTGTGCGCGGACCAGACGTGGACCCGCGACGCGTCCGCGTACATCTTCTTCACCAGCGTGTTCGCCCGGAACAAATGGAAATACAAGATTTCCCGCTCCTACCGCATCCTGCACTACGACGTGGGGCACCTGAGCCAGACGGTCTATCTCCTCACGGCGGCGATGGGGCTTTCCTGCACGTTCACCGCGGCGCTGCGCGACGAAACCCTTTCCCGGCTCCTCGAACTGGACGACGCCGCGGAACTCGTCATGGGATGCGCGGTGCTGGGCACATGAGCCACGGGCAGCGGAAGGCGGTGCGAGCCGGCACGCATCGGACCGTCCCGCCCGAGGAAACGCTGAGCCGGGTCGCTCCGCATCTGCCGCGCATCGGCATCACCCGAATAGCCGACATCACCGGGCTCGACCATATCGGCATACCGGTGTGGCAGGCCTGCAGACCCATGTCCAGGAGCCTTTCCGTGTCGCAGGGAAAGGGCCTCACCGACGCCTTGGCCAAGGCGTCGGCGGTGATGGAGTCCATCGAACTCTGGCACGCGGAGAGCGCCGGGGCGAACGTGCGCAGGGACAGCGCGGAAGGTCTCGGATCGGAGCTCTCCTACGATCCCGGGCGGCTTCCTCTCGCGTACGGCAGCCTGTTGACCGAGAGAACGCGCCTTGACTGGGTTCCCGCGAAATCCGTCCTTGATGACGGCCCTCGATGGTTGCCGTACGAGGCCGTCCGTCTCGACGGCACCGTGGGAGAGCGCTGGACGGTTCCCCTCTTCCGCCCGTCCACGAACGGGCTGGCCGGCGGCAACACCCTCGACGAGGCTCTGCTGCACGGGCTGCTGGAAGTGATGGAGCGCGACGTGCTGGCGTCGGCCGGCGAACGCGTGCCGATCCTTCCCGAGTCCGTCGGCGGTTATCCGGGAGAGCTGGTGGCGCGCTTTCATGACGCCGGCGTCAACCTCCGCATCGAGGACATCGGCAACGCCTATCGCCTGCCGTGCTTCAAGGTGCTGATCCTGAGCCACGACTTCCCGGTCGTCTTCCGCGGCTCCGGCTGCCACGTGGACAGTGACGTCGCACTGAGCCGGGCGCTCACCGAGGCGGCCCAATCCCGCCTCACCGCGATAGCCGGCGCCAGGGACGATCTGTCCGCCTCGATCTACACGTCGGCGAGAATCTCCCACGCCGGCATCGAGGCGAGAGCCACCCGATGGGCGGCAGCCGCGAAAACGCCCTACCGGCGCCGGGACGACGGCGGCACCCGTATCAGTGAGGACGTCGAATCCGTCGCGACCCGCCTGCTCACCCGGACGCGTTCAGAGCCCCTCTATGTCGACCACACGCGCCCCGACCTGGGCATTCCGGTGGTCCACGTCGTCGTCCCCGGCACGGCACGCGGGGAACACTAGTGCGCCGTTTCCTCTTCGTCGGCCCGAGCCTCCCCGATGCCCGGAAGTATTCCGGCGAGGAGGACATCCGGATCCTGCCACCCGTCAGAGCGGGAGACCTGCCGGCGCTCGCACCACGGCCCGGCGACGTCATCGGAATCATCGACGGGCTGTTCCACCAGGTCAGGTCGGTCCAGCACAAGGAGATCCTCTTCGCGCTGCAGTGCGGGGCCGCCGTGCTCGGCGCGGCCAGCATGGGCGCGCTCCGGGCCGCGGAACTGGCCGCGTTCGGAATGCGCGGCGTCGGGCGCGTCTTCGCCGATTTCGCCTCCGGCCGGCTGACCGCGGACGACGAGGTCGCGGTCGTGCACACCGGCCGCGAGCACGGATTCAAGAGCCTCACGTTCCCGCTCGTGTCCCTGCGGTACACCCTGGAGCGCCTGGTCGAGCTGGAAAGAATCCCGCCACGAGAGGCCGAACGGCTGATCCGGGACATGCGAGCCCTCCATTACACGGACCGCACCTTCAACCGCCTCCGCGAAACACCGTATGGCCTGGAATGCGCATGGGTGGACGCGAAGAAGGACGATGCCATCAGCCTGATCGATGAAATGTGCCAGAAAAGGGATATCCCTCGGGAGTCCCGCGATGTTCCGAACACGATCTATCTGCACGCCTGGCGACTGGGTCAGGAAATCAACGGGCACGCACTCCGGATATATCAGCTTTTCGGCGACGGCTACGAAGAACTCCATACGCGGCTCGTACGGGATGCGATAAAGGATGAATGCGCATCCCGCTGTGGGCCGGACGCCGCCACCGCATTCCCCGATCCGATCCTCAACCACGCCCACCACGAAGGCTTTCTCGCGCCGGACGACCCCGCGCTTCCACCCCGCCTGCACCCATGGCTCACCTCGGCCGAGCGCTCCGCCGACCCGCCCCTCACGCTCCTCAGGAAGGCGGTGACCAGGGCGTTCCGCCTGCTGCCCGACGTCACCCCGGACGCCGAGGCCGGTCGGCGGCTACGGTCCCTGGGGCTCGAAGCGCGGGCGCTCGAAGTGCACGAACTGGCCACCACGATGAACCTGAACGCGGAATCCCGGCTCCCAGGTTTCTCCGTCGAAGCCATCCCTGACGATCGCTTGGCACAATTGGCGGGCAACCTCTACGGTGTCCGCCCGGACGAGCTGGAAACAGCCGCTAGAATGCGAGGAATTTCCGGCGCCGACGTCCTGATCGCCGCACTGCGGCCCTACTACTTGCTGGCGAAATACAATCCGGAAAAAGTGGTGCTCCCGCTGGACATTTCCTGACGACCCGGAGGTATCCCTGATCTCGGCATACGCACGCGCATGGCATACCGTACGCGGCTCCCGCACCATGACGCTGCTGGCACTCATCACCGGGGTGAACGCGGTCGGAAATGGGCTTTATGCCACGATCAGCGCGTTGTACTTCACGTCCGTGCTCGGCCATTCGCTGGGCCTGGTGTCCGCGGTGCTCTTCTCGGCGATGATGCTGGCGATGGCGGCCGATCTGGCCGGCGGCCGCCTGGCCGACACCAGGGGCCCCCGCCAGGTGTTCCAGGCCGGTCTCGTCGTGTCCCTGGCCGGCATGGCCGCGATGCTCGCCGCGGGCGAGGTCGTCGTCTTCGTTCTCGCGGGGCTGCTCGCCGGCGTCGGGCAGGGGCTCTGCATGTCGTCGAACGTGGCGCTCATCCGCCGCGCGGCCGGCGCCGACGCCGTGATGGCCCGTGCGACGCTGCGTACCTTCCTGACCGCCGGCCTGGCCCTGGGCGGGCTGGCCGGCGCGGGGGTGCTCGCGGTGCGGGCGCCGCAGGCGTACCTGTTCGCCATCGCGGTCAACCTGGTCACCTTCCTGTGGTGCGCGCTACTGACCAGGAAGCTTGAGGTGCCCGGCAGCCCCGCGAACGGTTCCCGGCGGCCGGCCGGGCTGTTCCACGTCTATCGCGACCTCCGGTTCATGATGTTCGCGGTCATCTCCGCGCTCATCTCGGTGCACAACCACGTCCTGCCCTTCGCCGTGCCGCTCTGGCTGGCGATCACCCATCCGCGGCTGACCTGGCTGGCGGGCATCGCCATGGTGATCAACACCGTGCTGGGCGTGGTGTTGCAGATTCAGGCGAACGCCCGGGTGAACTCCGGGCGCGGCGCCGTCCTGTCGTTCCTCCTGGGAGGGGCGGCCATCGGGGCGTCCTACATCGTCTTCGCCTGGATGGCCCAGGCCCCTCTCGCCACCGCGGTCGTCCTCGTGCTGGGTTTCGTCGTCATCTACTCGCTCGGCGAGATCGTGCTCTCCGCCGGAGCCATGGACCTGCAGTTCAGAGTGGTCCCGGGCGAACTGCAGGGTCAGTACAGCGCGGCCTTCGGCACGATGCACGGCTTGGCGTCCGCCGTCGCGCCGGCGGTGCTCGGCCTGGTCGTCTCCTCGGGCGGCATGTTCGGATGGCTGAGCCTCGCCGCGGCGACGGGCCTGCTGGCATTGATGGTGCTCGTCGTGGGGCGGAGGTTCGAGTTCCAGCCCGTCGGATGATCGTTCTCGCCGGATCGCCCATCCCGCGGAGTAGTGTCAGGCGGGCGGCCAGTTGCGCAGGGCGGCGTCGGCCATCGCCTGGAGCTCGTCGCGGCAGACCCCGCTCGCGGCCTGTACGGCGATGCCGAACGACAAGGTGGTGACGTAGCGGGCCAGCAGCGCCGGGTCGCTCTCCGCGGGCAGGTCGCCTTCATCGAGGGCCCGCTGGAACCGCTCCCTGACGCTGGAGTGGGAGTCGTTGCGCCAGGCGATGAGAAGCTCGCGGACCTCACGCCCGGCGTCACTGGCCGCCAAGGCGCCCTGGACGCCCATGCACCCCTGCGGATGGGCCGGGCGGGTGGTGCTGCGAATGGTGCCGGCCAGGATCGCGGTGGCGACGCCGAGGGCGGTCGGCTCCTCCAGGGCCTGCGCCAGGTATCCGCCGGGGCCCGCGGTGTAGCGCTCCAGGGCCTTGCGGAACAACTCCTTCTTGTTGCCGAAGGCCGCGTACATGCTCGTGGTGGAGATGCCCATCGCGTCCGTCAGGATGGCCGTGCTGGCCCCCTCGTAGCCGTGCTCCCAGAAGGCCAGCACGGCGCGTTCGAGAGCTTCGTCGGCGTCGAATCCCCGCGGCCGGCCGATCGGGCCGTTCTGTTTCGTCCCCACCCGCACAGCCTACCTTTCTGGAGCGATCGCTGCAGAAGTGCTACCGTTGACTTATGTAGCGATCGCTGCAGAACTCTGAGGAGGTTGGTCACATGGGACTGCTCGAAGGCAAGACCGCACTCGTCACCGGCGGCAGCGCCGGGATCGGCCTGGCCACCGCCGTACGACTGGCGGCCGAGGGCGCGCACGTGTTCATCACCGGCCGGCGCAAGACCGAACTCGACGCGGCCGTGGAGACGATCGGTGCTTCATCGGCCACCGCGGTGGCCGGCGACATCTCGAACCTGGCCGACCTGGACCGGCTCTACGAGGCCGTCCGCGGCCGGGGACAGGGCCTGGACGTGTTGTTCGCCAATGCCTCCATCGCCTCGTTCGTGCCGCTTGAGGAGATCACCGAGGAGCATTTCGACACGCTTTTCGGCATCAACGTCCGTGGCACGCTGTTCACCGTGCAGAAGGCGCTGCCGCTGCTCAACGACGGCGCCTCGGTGATACTGAACGGCTCCACCAACGTGGACGTCGGCGACGCGGCATTCGGCGTGTACGCGGCGACCAAGGCCGCCACCCGATCGTTCGCCCGTACCTGGGCCAACGAACTCAAAGGACGCCGCATCCGGGTCAACACCGTCACGCCCGGCCCGATCGAAACCCCCGCCTTGGAGGGCCTCACTCCTGACCCGGAGCAGTTCAAGCGGCTCCTGGCCACGCGGGTGCCGATGGGCCGGCTCGGGCGCCCGGAGGAGGTCGCCGCCGCCGTGATCTTCCTCGCCTCCGGGCAGAGCAGCTTCATCACCGGTTCGAGCCTGTACGTCGACGGCGGCCTGAACCAGATCTGAGCGGTGGGAACACCGGGGCATTCCGCGGGCCCCGGGCGGCGGAGTGAGCCGGTGCGAGCGAACGCGCGGAACGACCCGGCGCTCGGATGGCGGGGTGAGCCGGTGCGAGCGAACGTGCGCTCGTACCGGCTCATCCCGCCTTTGGCTTGTGGCTTGTCCCTGGGAGGAGGTAACCTCCACGGACAGTGACGGTTATCGATAACAGCGCGGAGGGTAGTCGCAGCGTGACGGAAGAGGGGGCGACGATCTACACGGTCGCGCGGGCGGCCGGAGTCAGCGCTCAGACCGTGTCCCGGGTGCTCAACGGCACCGGCCAGGTCAGCGCGGCGACCCGCGCGAGCGTGCTGGCCGCGATCGAGGCGCAGGGTTACCGGCCCAACGCGGTCGGGCGGAGCCTGCGTGCGTCCCGTACGCCGATGATCGGCGTGCTCGTGGCCGACATCGGCAACCCGTTCTACGCCCGGCTGCACCGCGCCATCGAACGCAGCCTGTCCGGCAGTGGCTACTCGCTCATGCTGATGAACACCGACGACGACCCCCGGATCGAGCGGCGCCAGCTCGACCTGCTGCGCTCGTACCGGCCGACCGGGCTCGTGGCCGTCCCGTCTGCGGGCAGCGCGCTGGGCGAGACCGACCTGCGGGCGTACGGGCACGTCGTCAGCGCCAGCCGGGTGCTCGACGGGATGGGTGTTCCCGCCGTCGTCACCAACGAGCGGGAAGCCGTCGGCCTGGCCACCGCTGAGCTGCTCGTGTACGGCCACACCGAGGTCGCCATCGTGCTCGGCCCGGCCAAGGCGTCCACCACCCGCGCCCGCGAGGAGGGCTTCCGCGCCGCGCTCGGGCCGGGGCACCGCGCCCACGTCCGCCACACCGACGGCACGCGCGCGGGCGGCGAGGCCGCGGCCGGCGAACTGCTCGCCGCCCGGCCCGGCGTGACCGGGATGATCGGCTTCAACGCGCTGGTCACCGAGGGGATCGTCAGCGCGCTGCAGTCGGCAGGGCGCCGCTGCCCGCAGGACGTCTCGGTCATCGGGTTCACCGACGCCGGCTGGATGACCCTGCACCGCCCGCCCATCACGGTGATCGACCAGCCGGTGGAGGAGATGGGCGCCCTGGCCGGCCGCCTCCTGCTCGACATGGCCGCGGGCGAGAGCGTCGAACCGGGCCCGCGGGTCGTGCCCAGCACGCTGATCAGGCGCGCCTCCGTCGCACCGCCGAGGGAGCACGACCGATGAAGATCGCGTCGCGGAGGAGACACCGCCGATGTAGTTCGCGCCGCCGAGGGACACCGCTGATGAAGGCCGCGCTGCCAAGAGGACACCGCCGATGAAGGCCGCGCCGCCGAGGGGACACCGCCGATGAAGATCGCGCCGTGGAAGGGGCATCACCGATGAAGATCGTGGCGGTCAAGCCGCACGTCGTGACCGAGAAGCTGAAGACGACGTTCGGGATGTCCCAGTGGCAGTGGGAGTCCCGGGCGAGCTGCCTGGTCGAGATCGTCACCGACGAGGGCATCGTCGGCTGGGGCGAGTGCTTCGGCCCGGCCCAGGGGGCCCGCGCGCTCATCGACTCGGTGTTCGCCCCGCTCCTGGCGGGAGCCGACCCGTTCGAGCACGTCGCCCTGTGGGAGTCGATGTACAACCGCAGCCGCGAGTGGGGACGCGCCGGCGTCCCGATCGCCGCGATCTCCGGCGTCGAGATCGCCCTCTGGGACGTCATCGGCAAGGCACTCGGCCAGCCCGTGCACCGCCTCCTGGGCGGACGCGCGCCGGACGCCTTCCACGCCTACGCCTCGGCCTTCTACTACGGCGGCGACTGGCAGGACGACCTGGAGGCGGAGGCCCGCAGCCTCCTCGACCAGGGCTACCGCCACGTCAAGATGAAGGTCGGCGCCGACCTGCGCGCCGACATCGAGCGCGTGCACCGCGTACGCGCCGCGCTCGGCCCCGGCGTCCTGCTGGCCGCCGACGCCAACCGCGGTTACACCACCGCGGAGGCCCGCCTGTTCGCCCGCGAGACCGAAGCCGCCTCCCTGTGGTTCTTCGAGGAGCCGGTCATTCCCGAGGACCTGGCCGGCTACCGGGAGCTGCGAGCCTCGGTGGCGGTGCCCATCGCGGGCGGCGAGTCGATGTTCACCCGCTGGGGCTTCGCCGAGATGGTCGAGACGCGGGCCGTGGACCTGCTGCAGCCCGACGCCACCGCCTGCGGCGGGCTGCGCGAGACGCTGCTGGTCGCGGGGCTGGCGAGCGTGCACGGCATCCCGACGCTGCCGCACGTGTGGGGGTCGGCGATCACCGTGGCGGCCGGGTTGCACCTGGCCACCGCGCTGCCCGTGGTGACCCCGTCGCTCGGCCGCGCCGCGCCGGTGATCGAGCTGGACCAGGCGCCCAACTCCTTCAGGGGCACGCTGTCGGACCTGGCCATCGGCCCGGTGATGACCGTGCCCCAGGGCCCCGGCCTCGGCATCGAGATCGACCGCACGGTCATCGAGGCGTACCGCGCCTGACCACCGCACCAGGAATTAAGGAAACACTGAAGTGCCATCGGAAACCGCGCCCGCCCAGGCCACGCCGGCCCCGTCCCTGCCGCACAAGTGGCTGCGCATCAGCGGCCTGCTGCTCGTCGGCCTGTTCGTCGCCTACCTCGACCGCTCCAACCTGTCGGTCGGCATCAAGAACATCGGCGCCGACCTCGGCTTCTCCGGGGACGACTTCGCCGCCACCTCCAGCCTCGCCCTGACGGCCTTCCTCGTCGGATACCTGATCTCCAACTTCCTCGGCGGCTTCCTCACCGCCAGGATCGACGCCAAGTGGATCCTGCTCGTCACCGTGGCGGGCTACTCGTTGTGCACATTCCTCATCGGCTTCACCGACTCCGTCGGCGTCCTGATCGCGTTGCGCGTCGGCGTCGGCATCTTCGAGGGCATCTACTGGCCGCAGCAGTTCAGGATGGCCAAGGCGTGGTTCGACGACCGGGAGATGAGCCGGGCCAGCGCGCTCATCCAGTACTACGGCCAGTACCTCGCGCTGGCGCTCGGCTTCTTCCTGCTCACCCCGATCGAGGCGTCGTTCGGCTGGCGTCCCATGTTCTGGGTGCTCGGCGCCGTCGGCCTGGTCATCGTCCTGCCGCTGTACGCCCGTTTCCTGCCGACCGCACCCGGCACCACCACCACCGCCGCAGAGGGCCGCGGCCGGAGCGACCGCAAGCGGCTCACCTTCGCCGCCTTCGGCGGCTGGCGCTTCGTGCTGCTGGTCTTCAGCTACTTCGCCAACGGGATGTTGTTCTGGGGCATCACCCTGTTCATCCCGCTCATCGTGCCGGAATTCGGCTTCGCCCCCAGCGCGGGCGGCCTGCTCGCGGCCGCGCCGTACCTGGTCTCGCTGGTGCTCACGATCCCCATGATGATCCTCGCCGACCGTACGGGTCGCCGCGCCGCCATCGCGATCTCCGGCCTCGTGGTCGGGGGAGTCCTGCTGGCGGGTGTCGCTCTCACCGGCTCCCACGTGCTGCAGTTCGCCCTGATCTGCCTCGGCCTGGGCTACTTCACCGCCGCCTACACCCCCAACATCTGGGCGATCGTGGTGACCGACCTGCCCGCCCACGTGGTGGGGCCCGCCACCGGCATCATCAACGGCTTCGGCGCGGGCGGGGGCGGCATCGTCGCGGGCGCCCTCGTCGGGGCACTGCTCGCGGCCACCGGCACGTACGCGGTGGGCCTGTCCGTCCTGGGCCTGGTGGCCATCGTCGGCGGCCTCGCGCTGCTGCAGTACACGAGGATGCGCCCGGCCGCACTTCCCGGCGCGGACGCCTGACAGGACCGCTTGACAGGGTCGCCATCGATCCTTAATGTCGCGGTGACAAAGCGGCGTGAAACGTTTTTATACGTGACGCGCACGCTCGTTGAACGCGCGGTCACCTCCCCACCCCCCGTCAACGGAACACCTCGGCCCGAGCACCTGCCACGACTGCGCCGAACTGTACTGATGTCCCAGCCTGAGACGCCGACGTCCAGGCCGGGCGGCGCCGCGCCCGCGACGTGGCACCGCCCTCCGGCACTGAATCGATTCGCCGCACAACGGGTACGCCGCGCTGAAACGTTCAAGCCCGCAGGAGGAAATTTCATGACAGCAACCACCACCGCGTTACGCCCGCGCAGGCTCTCCAGGATCGCCGTCACGCTCGCGGTCCTCATAGGCGGTGCCGGGGCCGGGATAGTGGCCGGCCCGCTCCCGGCCTCCGCCTCAGCTGCCGCCTGCGGTGACGGTACCTTCCAGTCGCAGGTGACGGTCAGCGGCAGCACCTGGACCGCCCGCAACAGCTCGGGCGGCACCGTCTACAGCGGCACCGACTTCCGGGCGGCGGTCCAGGCCGGCATCGGCAGCCTCACGGCCGGGCGCACCTCGATCCAGCGGGTCGTCGTGCGCGGCAACGGCTCGATGAGCGCCGGCACCCGGATCTCGTTGCCGAGCTACACCTCCCTGTCGGTCTGCGGCACGATCAACGTCACCGGCTCCGGCTCCGGCGACTACGCGCCGATCTACTCCCGTGGCGCCTCGAACATCGAGGTCCCGTACCTCAACGTCACCGGCGCCCCGATCTACGGCATCTTCATGCGCAACGTCACCAACGTCTGGCTCGGCCAGATCGACATGCGGCTCAGCAGGGGTCTCGGCGTGCGCATCGACAACCGCGGCGACACCAGCCAGTGGACCCGCAACGTACGGGTCGACAGCGTCTACGTCCAGGGGGCCAGCTCGCACGCGATGGAGACCTACGGCGTCGACGGCCTGACCGTCGGCACCGTGACGGCGCGCAGCGTCGGCGAGTCCGGGCTGCTGCTCAACCAGACCATCAACGCCACGATCGGCACCGTCGACGCCGACAACGCCGGGGCGGGCACCGGGTACGCGGCCTTCCGCATGGCCAACCGCAACGGCCGGGTCGGCAGCTCCTACCCGAACAACATCCGCGTCGGCACCGTCAAGGCACGCGGCGGCGGCCGGGGCATCTTCTGCGTCTCGGAAAGCGGCGGCGCCACCATCGACCGGGTGGACATCGCCAACACCGGCAACAACTCGGTCCTGGTGGAGAACTGCTACAACGTCGTCATCGCCGGGGCGTCGGGCACGATCAGCGGTGGCGGCGAGGTCCGCATCGCGGCCCGTACGGAGTTCCCGCCGTCGTCGGGCATCAGGTTCCAGAACCTGACGGTCAGCAACACCAACATCAGGTGGAGTCCCTGCACCGGCAGCAACAACACGATCAGCAACGTGACCCGAAACAATTCGACGCTCACCTGGTGCTGATCCTCCCGGGCCCGCGCCGGCAGCCCGCCCCCGCCACGGCTGCCGGCGCGTAGCCGCTCGTCTCGTCGCGGGTCTCGCGGCGCAGGAATATCAGGTCAGTCGATCTCGACCTCCACGTGATAGCCGCCCGCGCTGTCGCGGTGCGCGCCGTGGATGTCGGTGGCCAGGTCGGGGAAGCAGCGGTCGAACTCCTCCAGGGCATGCAGGTAGGCCATCATCGGGCCGTCGGCCGGCCCGGTCGCCTCGCCGGGCATCAGCATCGGGATGCCGGGCGGTGTGACGACGACGGTGGCGGCGCAGACGCGGCCGGGCAGGTCGGCGAGCGGGACCCGTTCTGTACGCGAACGGATCAGGGCCTGGTAACTGTCGGCCGGGGTGCGCACGGGTTCCGGCAGGGTCGCGAAGATCTGCTTGAGCAGCGCGCCGAGCCCGAGGGTGTGCAGCCGGTCGTGCACGTCCGTGCAGAAACGGCGCAGCGTGACGGCCGGCGGGCCAAAACCGGGCAGCACCTCGGCCAGGGACACGCCGTCGTCGTAGGCGCGTTTGAAGTCGGTGAGCGCGTCGATCAGGGTGCCCCACTTGCCCTTGGTGATGCCCATGGAGAAGAGCACCAGCAGCGTGTGGTCGCCGGTCTTCTCCACCACGATGCCGCGCCGCCGCAGGTAGGCGGCCACGATGCGGGCCGGAATGCCCCAGTCGAGGGTGCCCAGCGTGGCGTCGGCCCCCGGGCAGACGATCGTCACCTTGACCGGGTCGAGCAGGCAGTAGCCGCCGCTCAGCCCGTGGAAGCCGTGCCAGGCGGCGCCGGGCTCCAGCGTCCAGCACGCCGGGTCGGTGCTCAGCGTGAGGGGGTCGGCGTCGGCGAAGGGGACGGCCCGGCCGGTGCCCGGGTCCGTGATGTGCGGGGGCTGCCAGACGCCGAAGTACCAGTCCGGCCTGCGGCCGTCCTGCCTGATGCGGCCGGCCAGCCGTACCATGGCCTGCCGGAACCGGACCGCCTCGGTGACGGCCTCGCCCGTCAGGTGCGGCCCCGACGGGCCGTCCATCATCCCCGCCGCCACGTCCAGCGAGGCGATCATCGGGTAGAGCGGCGAGGTGGAGCAGTGCATCAGGTACGTCTCGTTGAGCCGCTCGTAGTCCACCGGCGCCCGATCCGACGACCTGACGTGCAGCATCGCCGACTGCGACAGGGCGGCCAGGAGCTTGTGTGTGGACTGGGTGGCGAACACGGTGGGGCGGTGCGGCCCCGGCAGCGTGCGCTCGTCCACGGCCATGCCGTAGCGGCGGGCGTACAGGGGGTTGAACCGGGCGTAGGCGAACCACGCCTCGTCGAAGTGCACGCGCGGCACGGTCCGGCCCAGCAGTTCCGCGACCCGTACGGCGTCGTAGCAGATCCCGTCGTAGGTGGAGTTGGTGATCACGGCGTAGACCGGGTCGGTCTCGGCGAGGGGATGGCCGGACAGGCGGGCGCGCAGCGTGCCGGGGTCGAGGGCGGCCGGCGGGATGGGACCGGCCAGGCCCAGGCCGTTTCGCTCCGGCACCAGGTAGATCGGTCGCGCGCCGCTGATCGTCATCGCGTGCTGGAGCGACTTGTGGCCGTTGCGGTCGATCAGGGCGGTCTCGTCCCGGGCGACGGCGTGGTGGCCGACGACGCGGTTGGCGGTGGCGTTGCCGTTCATTACGAAGAAGGTGCGCTCGGCGCCGAAGACGCGGGCGGCGTTGCGTTCCGCCTCGCCGACCGGGCCGGTGTGGTCCAGCGGCGAGCCGAGCTCGGGGACGGAGATGGACAGGTCGGTCCGCAGCAGGCGCTCACCGAAGAAGTCGAAGAACGCCCGCCCGACGGGCGACTTCAGGAACGCCACCCCGCCGGCGTGCGCCGGGGTGTGCCAGGAGTACTGGTGGTGGTCCTGCAGGTCGCGCAGCGCGCGGAAGAACGGCGGCAGGATCCGGTCGGCGTACTCCTCGGTGGCGTGCACGATGCGCCCGGCGATGAAGTCGGGGGTGTCCTCCAGCGGGAAGACGTAACCCTGGATGACCTCGTACACCCACAGGGGAAGCTCCTGCTCGGCGGTCATCAGGAAGACCGGCAGGGCGCGGAAGCGCCGCAGGACCGCGTCCAGGACCTGGTCGGCGCCCGGCGCGTCCCAGTCGGCCAGCATCCCGGCCAGCGAGGCGTCCGAGCCGATCACCGCCAGCGCGTCCCGGCTCCGGTACGTCCAGCGCAACTGCACGCCGAGCTCGCCCATCGCCGCGCCGATCCGGCGGACCTGCTCGGCCAGCGCCGTGTCGGCGTCGGGACGCTCGGCGATCGCGGCGAGCACCGTTCGTTCCAGGCGCGCTCCAGAGCCGGGATTCACGGTCGGCGGCGGCTGGTCAGGCGGCCGGGGTCCGGCCAGCGCACGTCCCGCGCCCAGCCCGCCCGCTCGAACCAGCGGATCAGCCGCGCGCTGGGGTCGAGCTGGCCCTTGAGCACGCCGTGGCGGGCGCAGGCGGGATCCACGTGGTGCCAGTTGTGCCAGCCCTCGCCGAGCGTCAGCAGCGCCACCCACCACACGTTCGACGAGCGGTCCCTGGTGCGGAACGGGCGGTCGCCGAAGGTGTGCGCGATCGAGTTGACCGACCAGGTGACGTGGTGCACCACGGCGTAACGCACCAGCCCGCCCCACAGGAGGGCGCTCCACGCGCCCGCCCACGACATCGACCACAGCCCGCCGGCGGCGGCCGGGAGTGCGAACGACAGGAGCACGACGCCCAGGTAGCCGGCGTCGAAGCGCCGCACGTCCGGGTCGGCCAGCAGGTCCGGCACCCAGTGCGGGCGGCTGGAGCGGTGCCGGGCGCTGCAGAACCAGCCGACGTGCGCGTGCAGCATGCCGCGCAGCAGCGCCAGGCCGCTGTCGCCGTAGCACCACGGCGAGTGCGGGTCGCCCTCGCGGTCGGCGTACTTGTGGTGGCGGCGGTGCTCGGCGGCCCACAGCGTGACCGGGCCCTCGACGGCCAGGCCGCCGGCCAGCATGAGCGCGATCCGCAGCGGCCGGCCGGCCTTGAAGGCGCGGTGGGTGAAGAGCCGGTGGTAGCCGATGGCGATGCCGAAGATGCTCACCAGGTACATCACGACCGCGATCACCAGGTCGCGCGGGCCGACGCCCCAGCCCCAGGCGGCCGGGATCGCCAGGGCCAGCAGCGCCACGGGCGCGACGACCAGGACGACGAGGTAGGCCGCGCGGCGGCCGGCGGTGACCGTCACCGTCTCCGCCGTGGCCGGCCGCGGCGTGGGTGACGTCACGTTACCTCCCATGAATGGACGAACTGATTCCATTGAACGTTCACGGGCCTGGACTGCGGCAATCACCTGACGGTGACGGATCAGTTACTCTCAGGCAGTAGAACAATGCGCCCAGTAGTCATAAAGAAACGGTGCGGAGTCTCCCTAGATTGTGAAGGCACAACGTGATCATCGTTGTGCGGGCGGGAGGTCTACGCGATGGGCGCTGGTTCCGGCGGTCTTCTGGAGGAGTACGACGCGGCGCTGGCCAAGGACGCGATGTCCGCGTTCGGCCTGGTCCGGGAGTGGATGCGGACGGACTGGCGGAGCCTGTTCGCCGAGTTGCGCGAGCGGCGTCCCATCTTCACCACGCCCGCCTTCACGGTCGTGACCCGCTTCGCCGACGTGACCGAGGTGCTCTCGCACGAGGAGGTCTTCTCGGTACGCGCCTTCGGCCCCCGCCTGGACGCCGCCCTGGGCGCCCCGTTCATGCTGGGCCGCGACGCCACCCCGATGAACTGGCGGGAGAAGGGCCTGATGCGGCTCATGCTCGACCCGCGGGACGCCACCCGCGTGCGGGAGCTGACCGGCCGCCTCGCCGACGACCTGCTGGACGCCGCACTGCCCGCCGGGCGCGTCGAAGCGGTCAACGAGCTCTTCCGCCCCGTCGCCCTCGGCGTGTGCGCGGAGTATTTCGGCGTGCCGGGCCCGGAGCCGCTGACCCTGTCGCGGTGGACGCGGGCCATCGTCACCGACGGCTTCGCCAACTTCCTCGGCGACCCGCAGATCCAGGCCGCCTCCGTGCAGGCGGGCGCCGAGATGGTCGGCTACCTGCGCGACCGGCTCGCCGAGCGGCGGGCCGCGCTGCGGGCCGGGCACGACCTGCCCGACGACGTCTTCGCCCGCCTCGTCGGCGCGGGCCTGCCCGCCGGCGCCGGCGTGACCGACGACCGCATCGTGACCAACATGGCCGGGCTGCCGCTGGGCTTCGTGGAGAGCGCGCCGGGGGCCATGGCCGAGGCCGTGGAGCAGTTGCTGGTGCGCCCGGCGGTGCTCGCCGAGGCGGTGGCCGTGGCCGGCGATCCCGCGCGGTTCGACCCGTTTGTGTGGGAGGCGCTGCGGTTCAGCCCGTTCTTCAAGCTGCTTCCCCGGATCTGCGAGCACGACCACGTGCTGGCCGCGGGCACGCCGCGCGCCACGGTGATCCCCGCGGGCACGTTCGTGCTCGCGGCGCCGGCCTCGGCCATGTTCGACGCCGACGTGGTGCCGGAGCCGGAGGTGTTCCGCCTCGACCGTCCCGCCCATCACCGGCTGTTCTTCGGGCATGGCCACCACTCCTGTCTCGGCGTGCACGTGGCCGGGGCCGTGATCGGGGAGACCGTGCGCCGCCTGCTGCTGCGTCCCGGCCTGCGATTGGAGAGCCGGGTCGAACGGTCGCTCGGGATCTTCCCCGACACGTTCGTCCTGGGGCTGGGCGCCGGCCAGAAGCGGGAGGGCTGACGATGACGGCTCGCGGGATCGCTACGGACGGCTTGAGCAACCGGCTCAGGTTCCTGGCCCTGACCGGCGGACAGCCGTTCTGGGAGCTCGTACAGAAGATTCAGCCGGTGCGGCGCCGGATCAACGCCACGCTGATCGACCAGGCAGTCCGCGAGATGCCGCCGCGGCCCGAGCCGTTGAGCACGATGGCCGGCTACACCTCGTGGGCCTCGCTGACCGACCGCACCTACAGCGGCAGGCACCTGCCTCCCGTGCGGGCGGGGGAGGGGCTGCCCACTCCCGAGAGCGCCGCCGACCTGTTCGCCCGCGGCGAGTCCATGATCCCCTGCCCGCGCTCCACGGTGCTGTTCGCGTACTTCGCCCAATGGTTCACCGACGGATTCCTGCGCGGCGACAGCGGCAACCCGCGCGACCCGCGCAGGAACTCCTCCAACCACCACGTCGACCTCAACCAGCTGTACGGGCTCAACGCGGGGGTGACGGCCGCGCTGCGCACGTTCGACGGCGGCAGGCTCAAGAGCCGGATCGTCAACGGCGGTGAGTTTCCGCCCCAGCTGTGCGAGCACGGCAAGATCAAGCCGGAGTTCGCCCCGCTGAGCGTCCTGCGCTTCGAGGAGCTCACCGACGCGCAGCGCGACACGCTGTTCGCGATCGGCAGCGACCGGGGCAACACCCAGATCGGCTTCACCATGCTCACGGTGCTGTTCCTGCGCGAGCACAACCGGGTCGCCCGGCTGCTGGCCGAGCGGCATCCGCGCTGGGACGACGAGCGGCTGTTCCAGACGGCCCGCAACGTGCTCATCGTGCTGCTGATCAAGCTGGTCGTCGAGGAGTACATCAACCACATCACCCCCTACCACTTCCGCTTCACCCTCGACCCCCGGCTGCCGTCGGCGCTGGCCCGCGCGTCGTGGCACCGGGAGAACTGGGCGTCGGTGGAGTTCAACCTCGTCTACCGCTGGCACAGCCTGATCCCGTCGCACCTGTCCGTGGGCGGGCACGACCTGCCGATGGCGCAGACCCTGGTCGGCGGCTCGCTGATCCCCGGCCCCGGGCTCGGGCGGCTCTTCGAGGACGCCTCCCACCAGCGGGCCGGCCGGATCGGGCTGTTCAACACCGATCCCGCCCTGCGGGCGGTGGACGTGGCCAGCATCGCCGATTCGCGGGAGGTCGGGCTGGCCCCGTACAACAGTTACCGCAGGCACTGCCGCTTTCCCGCGGTGCGGAGGTTCGAGCACGTCAACGGCGATGGGCGGGTCAGCGGCGCGCTGCGCGAGCTCTACCGCGACGTGGACGACCTCGACCTGTACGTCGGGCTGTTCGCCGAGGAACCCGGATCGCCCGAGGCCATCCTGCCGCCGCTGCTGACCAAGATCATCGCGATCGACGCCTTCTCGCAGGTGCTCACCAACCCGCTCCTGGCGCCGCGGGTCTTCGGCGAGGCCACGTTCTCCCCGTACGGCATGCGGGTCATCGAGGCCACCCACAGGCTGTCGGACGTGCTGCGCCGCAACACCCCCGAGGACCCGGAGCCCCGCTTCGTCAGCATGTCCCGGCGGACGTGGCCATGAACGAGCCGGGCGATCCGGCCGCCGCGCCGCTGCGTGCGGCGGCCCGGGAGCTGGTGGACATCGCGGTCACCATCCAGGACGCGGCGGCTCATGCCACGGCCGCGCTCACCGACGCCGCACTGCTGCGCGTCCCATGGACTGCCGGGCGCGCCTACTGCGCGCTGCTCCGGGCCGTGACGCATGATCAGGGTCTCGGGTGCGCGTTCACCGGCGGCGCTCTGGCCACCGTGGCCGCCAAGGCCGGTGCCGCGCTGGGGGCCGAGAGCCTGGTCGTACGGGTGCTGGCCACCTCGCTGCGCCTGCGCGTGGCCGCCGTCGCCGTCGAACATCCCGAGCTGACCGACGACCCCATGCTGGCCCGGCTCATCGACGCGGCCGCCGCCGACCGCGACCTGGAAGCCGTCCGCGCCCTGCGCGCCCTGCTCAAGGACCGCGGCGCGGTACGGGCGCTCAACCGGCTCGCCCCGGTCTTCGGCGAGGTGCTCGCGCTGCGCGCGCTGCTGGACGAGAACCCGCTCAACGACGCCACCGCCTGGCTCATCGCGACCGGGAAGGGCTTCGCCACCGCCGACCCGCTCATCGGCATGAGCAACAGGGCCGTCGCCGCACTCGACACGGGGGAGGGCGCCGCCCGCCGGATCGAGCTGACCGAGGCCGAATCGGCCCGGCTGAGCACCCGCGGATCGTTGCTCGGCTTCCTGGGCAACCTCAGCACGATCGGCACCACCGGGCGGATCCTCATCCAGAGCGTCGAAGGGCCCGACGGTGTGATCCGCCACATCCTTCAGGCGCCCGGCATGCGGTCGGGACGTCCCAGCGGCGACTCGCCACAGGACCTGCTCGGCGCGTTCAGCAGCGCCGTCCTGCACAGCAGCCCCTACAGCCGCGCCCTGGGCAAGGCCGTCGCGGACTACGGTCTTGCCCAGGGCGCCGAACTGGTGCTCGTCGGGCACAGCGCGGGCGGGGCGGCGGTCATGAACCTGGCGCAGGACACCGGCTTCTGCGACCGCCACACGGTCACCCACGTCGTCGCCGTCGGATCGCCCGTCGACTTCAAACGGCCCGCCGACCCGCGTACCTGGGTGGCCAGCGTCACCAACCAGCACGACCTCGTCCCCACCCTCGACGGCCAGGGCACCGGCACCTGCTTCGACCTGCACCCGGACTGGTACGTGGTCGACTACGCCGACCCCACCCACCTGTTCCCGCTCTGCCACAGCATCGAGCGCTACCTCGCCAACCTCGCCGACGACCTGCCCGAGGCCCGCGAGCACATCGACGAGCGGCTGACGCCGGTGCGCGGGCCGGTCGTGCGCTCCCAGGCGTACCAGCTGCTCGACCGTCCGCCCGGCACGCAGGGCTCTCCCTTCCTCACCGTGCCCACCCACACGGTCGAGAGCTCGGGCGGGACGGCCGAGTTGCCGATCCGGTGCCGGGAGGGCGTCGCGCTCACGGCGTACTTCGCCGTACGCCCGGCGGTGGTGGCCGGACTGCTGGAGGGCGGCTGGGCCGGCCCCGCCGTGCGGGTGGCCGGTCGCGCGCTGGTCGGCGTGCACGCCGCCTGGAACCGGCACACCGGCGCGGGCGACTACCGGGAACTGCAGGTCGGCGTGGTCGTGCCCGGCCCGTGGCGGCGACACTCCCGCCGTACCGCCTGGTGCGACCTGCTGCGGGATGCGGATGTCCGCCACTCCGGCAGCTACCTGATCGGGTCCGTGGCCGACACCACGGAGATCAGCGATCTCGGCGGCCGGTTGTGGGGCGGGGAGACGTATCTGGCGCCCCTGGAACTCCGGCTCGGCGCCCTGGCCGCCCGGGTCGATGCCTCGGGGATCCTCACGCTGGGCGGGCGGCTCGGGTTCGGACTGCCCCTGCGCGACCCCGGCCTGGTCGGTTACGCGCGCGAGGCCGACGCCGTGCTGCGCTCGTCGGTACGGGCGCGCGGCCGGGCCCGGCTGCACCTCGCGCCGCCGCTCCGGCTCACGGTCGAGGCCCGGTCGGCCCATCCGCTGGCCGACCGGCTGCGTGAGCTGGGGCTTGACGGCGCCCGCCCGCTCCTGTGCCTCACCGTCGCCACCCGCAGCACCCTCCGGGACGTCGCCGTTCCGGTGCCACCCACCTGATGCTCCGGGATGCGTCACCCGCCGGACCTGATGCTTCGGGATGCGTCGCACGCCGGGCGCTTCGCGGGGCCGCGCTCCTGGCGTCGCCCGTCCCGGAGCCGCCCGCCTGACGGAGGAGCCATGTCAGCCGAACTCGTCGCGATCGCCGCCCACGCCGAGACCCTGCGTTTGGACGCCCGTACCCTCACCACCTGCGCCGAGCGCCTGCGCGCCGTCGAGGCGGGGCTGGCGGCGGACGGCGCGGCGCCGCCGTGGCTGCGCGCCGCGGTGGAGGCCCACGCCGCCGCCTGCGTGGTGGCCGCCGCCGACCTGGAGACGGCCGCGCGCCGCCTCGACTCCTACGCGGAGCGGGCGAGCCCATGAACGGGACCATCCGGGCGCCGCGCGTTCAGCCGGTGGTCAGGGCATGCTCCACGAGCAGGCGTTCACGGACCAGGCGGTAGCCGACCGCCCGATTGACGGCGAGCATCGGTGCGTTCTCCTGGTTCACCGTGATCTTCGCTGGACCGATGCGATCGGCCCGGGGCACGATGCTCACGAACCCTGCCCCTCGTCAACGTTGTGGAAGGCTTCCATGCTGCCCGAACCCCCCGCAGTCCCAGCAGCCTCCGACCTCCGGGACCTCGACCCCGTTCCGCTCCTGGCCCGGCTGACCGCCATCGACTCCGTCAACCCGGACCTCGTACCCGGCGGTGCGGGTGAGAGCGCCATCGCCGACCTCTGCGGCGGATGGCTGGCCGCCCGCGGTTTCGAGGTGCACCGCCTGGAGGAGCGGCCGGGGCGTCCCTCGCTCGTCGCGATCGCCCGCGGCACCGGCGGCGGCCGGTCGCTCATGCTCAACGGCCACCTCGACACCGTCGGCCTGGCCGGGTACGACGGCGACCCCCTCGACCCGCAGGTCCGGGACGGAAGGATGTCCGGCCGCGGCACCTTCGACATGAAGGGCGGCGTAGCGGCCATGATGGTCGCCGCCGCCCGCGCCACGGCGGCAGGAGCCCTGCGGGGCGACGTGCTCGTCGCCTGCGTCGCCGACGAGGAGCACGCCAGCTCCGGCACCGAGGAGGTGCTGAAGTCGTTCACCGCCGACGCGGCCATCGTCACCGAGCCGAGCCATCTCCAACTCACCCTCGCCCACAAGGGTTTCGCCTGGTTCGACGTGGAGATCCTGGGCCGTGCCGCCCACGGTTCACGTCCCGAGCTCGGCATCGACGCCATCGTCAAGGCCGGCCACTTCCTGGTGGCGCTGGAGGACCTGGGCCGGCGTCTCGCACAGGGTCCCGCCCATCCGCTCCTGGGCACCGGCACCGTGCACGCCTCGGTCATCCGCGGCGGCGAGGAGGCCTCGACCTATCCGGCGTACTGCCGCATCACGCTTGAGCGGCGCACCGTCCCCGGCGAGGACGCCGACAGCGTCGAACGGGAGCTGACCGCCGTACTCGACCATCTCGCCGCCACCGTCGCCGACTTCCGGTACCGGCTGACCCGCGGCCTGTATCGCGAGTCCTTCGAGGCCGACCCGCGATCCCCGATCGCCACGACCCTGGCGCGCCACGCCGAACGGGCGCTCGGGCACCCGCCCGTGGTGCGCGGCGAGCCGTTCTGGACCGACTGCGCCCTGCTGGACCGCGCCGGCATCCCCTGCGTGCTCTTCGGCGTTGACGGCGCGGGGGCCCACGCGGCCACCGAGTACGCCGACCTGGCCTCGCTGGGCCGCCTCACCGCCATCCTCACGGACACCATCATGGATTTCTGCTCCTGAGCGGCACGGCCCCCGCCTCGGTCATGACAGGCCGCGGGGTCAGCAGTTCGCCGAACCCCATGCGGTTGACGAAGTTCTTGCGCGTGTCGCGGGCGACGTCGTTGACCGCCCCGACGCCGGACTCGGTGTAGTCGATGACGCTGCGGAAAGGCTTGGCGCCGTGCGGGAGGGCGAGGATCCGGGTGATCTCCTCGGCTACTCCGGCGGGGCTCGGGTCGATGCCGGGGACGAAGAGCGCGGAGGTCGCCTCCTCATTGCGCGCGACCAGCGGGTCGAGTTCGGCGTAGGCGGCCGAGACCGCCCGGTCACCGGCTCGGGTGGCGTTGGGGAAGTGCTGGGTGCCTTTGGTGATCGCACCGGGCATGACGATGCAGGTCTCGATGCCGAACGGGTTCGCCTCGTACGACGTGGCCACCGCCAGGGTGTCGAAGGCCGCCTTGGACGCCGCGTACGGGCCGAGGAAGGGCGGGGTGGTGACGATGATGGTGCTGCCGACGTACAGGAGGGTGCCGCCGCCGCGGCCGCGCAGGTGGGGCAGGACGGCCCGGTTCACCCGGTGGGCGCCGATGACGTTGATGTCGAGGAGGCGGGCGATGTCGTCGGCGGTGAACGCCTCGGTGTATCCGACGTACAGGTGTCCCGCGTTCTGGATCACGACGTCGAGGTCGCCGCCGTCCCGCAGGACGGTGGCGACGGCCGCGTCGGCCGATTCCTGCGAGGTGACGTCGAGTTCGACGACGCGCAGGGTCCCGCCGTGCCGCGCGGCGACGTGGAGCAGTTCCTGGCGGTGCACGTCATTTCGTCCGTACGGCTCCAGCATGCTGGCCCACACGGTGTGGCCGGCCCGGGTGAGCGCCCGGGCGGTGAGGTTGCCGATGCCGGTGGCGGCTCCGGTGATGAGGACGGTGGACATGGCGGTTCTCCGTTCGAGGAACGTACCGGATGAGGTGGACGGGCGGGATCCGATCGGGTGGTTTCCCGCTCGGCGTGCTACCTGGCGAACCGGTGCTGCAGCCGCTGGCAGGCGAAGCCCGCGAAGGCGCCCAGCGCGCTGCCGGCGATGAGCGTGAGCAGCCCGGGAAGCGCGTGCTCCGGTTCCGCGGCGAAGAAGGTGACCAAGCCCACGAACCAGGCGAGCATGTTGTTGAGCACGGGCGTCGTACGCAGGCCGACCACGACCGAGGCCAGGACGAGGACGGCGAGCGGCAGCGCGGCGGCGCCCGCGACGGGGGCGGTCAGCTCGACGATGGTGTGGCCGACCACGGCGAGGACCATGCCGAGCCACATGCAGATGACGGCCTCGACGCCGAGGCGGGCGGAGGTGGGCCGGGTGAACCACGTCACCCAGCCCGCGAACATGACCCAGGCCTGCAGGCCCATGGCGGTGCTGGCGTAGGCGGCGGCCGCCGCCACCACGGCCGCGATGGCGGTGAACGCCACGAAGTGGCCGGTGGCGGCGGGGTGCGGCGTGGTGCTGGGACGAGGCTCCATGGGGGGTCCTTCCAGACGGTCGAGCACGGAGTCGGACAGGTGGTTGTGCACGGAGTCGGACAGCTGGCCATGTGCTGATTCAGGCGGCGCCGCCGTTGGCGAACACGATCTGGCCGTTGATCCAGCGGCCGGGGCCGGCCAGGAAGGCGACGACCTCGGCGATGTCCTGCGGGGTGCCGAGCCGGTTCATCGGGCTCTGGCCGGCGATCCGGTCGATGAGCTGCTGTGACTTGCCGTCGAAGAACAACTCCGTGGCCGTCGGGCCCGGCGCCACCGCGTTGACCGTGATGTCACGTTCGCCGAGTTCCTTGGCGAGGATCGGAACGAGCGCCTCCACCGCCCCCTTGGTCGCGGCATACACGCCGTAGGCGGGGGGACGCAGGCGGGTGACGCTGGTGGAGAAGGCGATGATGGCGCCACCCGGGCGGATGCGGCGCGCGGCCTCCCTGGCCACGACGAACGTCCCCCGTACGTTGACGCGCAACTGCCGGTCCAGCTCGGCCAGGTCCAGCTCGCGGATCGGCTGCAGTGCCATCACACCCGCGGAGTTCACCACGACGTCGATGGGACCGAGGCGCTGCTCCGCGGCGTCGAACGCGGCGGCCATCGCCACCTCGTCGGCCACGTCGGCCCGCAGTGCGATCCCGCGCGCGCCGGCCGCCTCGATCTCGCCGACGGCGGCGTCCGCCTCTTCGGCGTTGGACGCGTACACGACGGCGACGTCCTGACCGGCCGCGGCGAGCCGGGAGGCGACGGCGCGGCCGATCCCGCGTGAACCTCCGGTGACGACGGCGATCCGTGATGCGGTGCTCATGATCACTCTCCTCTGTTGCTCATGCGCTAACGACTTCAAGTTAGCACTGTAATTGCATCGCTAACAAGGGAATGTTAGCGGCAATGTTATCGATCGTGGTGATCCACTGTTAGCATTGCTACATGGCCAGCGTGGACAAGCGGGAGATGATCCTCGACGTTGCGGCGGACCTGCTGGCGCGCGAGGGCAGGGACGCCGTCTCGACCAGGGCGGTCTGCAAGGCCGCCGGAGTGCAGGCGCCAATCCTGTACCGGCTGTTCGGCGACAAGCAGGGTCTTCTGGACGCCGTGGCCAGCCGGGGGCTCACGTCGTACCTCGCCGAGAAGCGGGCCATCGCCCCCAGTGGCGACCCCGTGGAGGATCTGCGGCGTGGCTGGGATCTGCACATCGGGTTCGGCCTCGCCGAGCCCGCCCTGTACTCGCTGATCTACGGGAGCCCGCGGCCGGGCGCCGAGCCCGACGGGGCGAAGCAGGCCGCGGAGGTGCTCGCCGGGCTGGTGCGCCGCGTCGCCCTGGCCGGCCGGCTCCGCGTTCCCGAGCAGCGTGCGGCGCGGGTGATCCACGCCGCCGGCCGCGGCACCACGCTGGCCCTGATCGCCACCCCGGAGGCGGAACGCGACCTGGAATCTGCCAGGATCGTCCGCGAAGCGGTCATTCAGGCGATCACCGACCCCGCTCCGACCGGCTCCCAGGCGATGACCGGCCCCGCTCCGACCGCGGTCACCGACCCGGCTCCGACCGGCTCCACGCGTGCCGGGGGCGACGTCGTGGCCGGTGCCATCACGTTGAAGGCCGGCCTCGCGGACCTGAAGGTCCTCAGCGCTTCGGAGAGTCAACTGCTGGGCGACTGGCTCGATCGCATCATCGACGAATAGGTCCGCGCCGGCCCCGGACGGCAGCCGAGCGTAGTTGGACAACTACCCCTGAGAGCTGGCACGGTGTCTTGATGCGTTTTGTCAGGGGATTTTTCGCCGGTTTGTTAGTTCTGGTCAGTAGTCTCGTGGCGATCGTCGCCGTACCCGCGCGGTGGGCCGATGGTCAGTTGCAGAGCGACGCGTACGGAAGCACGGTGGCTCCGCTGCTGCAAGACCGGGAGTTGCAGCGCCTGCTGGCCAATACCGCGTTCGACGCGGCCGGCGAGAAGGGCTACGCGGTTCCGCGCCGGTGGAAGGACCGCATCCATACCCAGATGGCCACCATCCTCGCCACCGACGAGGCGCGGCGGATCTGGCTGGACGCCAACCTGGCGGCGCGGGACCTCGTGGTGGACGGCACCGGCAGCAAGATCGTGGTCGACACCGGCGACCTGATCGACTACGTCCGCAAACGACTGAAAGCCCACGGCATCAGTACGCCGCGGGCACCCAGCGAGGCGGACACCCGGCTCACGCTGGTCGACTCGCCGCAGATCGCCCAGGCCCGGGAGTCTGTCAGCCTGCTGAACACGCTGGCCGGCGTCCTGCCGCTGACCGCGCTCGGCGTACTGGCGCTCGCCGTACTGATCGCACGACGGCGGTTCGTGACGCTGGCCGCGGCCGGTTTCGCGATCGCACTCGGCATGGGTGGCGCGATGCTCGCGCTGAACTTCGGCAAGGAGCAACTGCTCGCCAACAGCGCCATCACGGCCAACAAGGTGACCGGCACGCTGGTCGCGGCGGTCTACGACGCGTTCGGGAACTCGTTGCGCGCGGATCTGTCCGGCGCGCTCATCGCGGCGGTCGTCGTCGGCGCGGTGGGCGTGGCGCTGGCCATCGTGATCCCCCTGCTTCGCCGCCGCTCCGGCACCGCTGAGCACTCGGCGGACCGGCCACACGAACCACACTGGGACGACGCACCCATGCGGCCCGGCTACGACCGGCCGGCCCCACACCGCTTCGATCAGGCGGGAACGTGAATCGCGAGCACGGCAACGTCGTCATCCTGCTCATGACCGGACAACATCCGGTCAACGAGGAAGTCGACCTGCTCCACACAGGCCCGTCGGAGTAGAGCACGGCGGTATGGCCGGGCGGCACCACAAACCGGAACTGCCGGCGGCCGCCCGGCCGCCCCGGCGGCGTGCCCGGTCCTGTGTGGTCCGGCCGCCGGTGGGGTCGCGCCGGCGTCAGCTGATCACGCGGAACGTGGCGTCGGCGCGTCCGGTGGTTGTGGTGATCGGGTCGAGGCGGAGCAGGTAGCCGGAGTGGCGGAGGTATCGGTCAGGGAAGTTGTACGACTGGAACGACGCCGCCGAGGAGTCGCCCAGGCCGGGCACCCGGCGGAAGGTCGCGTCCCCGCGGAAGGTGGCGGTGCCGTCGTACTTGGCCAGGGCGAAGTCGAAGTTGTGATGCCGCAGGTACCAGCCGGGGAAGTTCGACGACTCCAGCGAAACCCCCGCCGGATCGGCCAGGCCGGGGACGATGCGCCACTGGGAGTCGGCGAGCGGGCTCACGTTCGGGTCGATGCGGACGTCGAAGTTGGTGTGCCGCACGTAGCGGTCGGGGAAGTTGAGCGACTGCAGGCGCCGGGTGCCGGCCGAGGCGGGACCGCCCCACTTGGCCTGTAGCGCGGTGAGCTGCGTCTGGGTGATGCCGATGATCGAACCGTGCCGCTTGCGGCCGGCGCCGAGCGCGTACTCGGAGGCGGCGCGGACGCGGTAGCCGCCCGGAGCGGCGAGGTTGGTCGTGGTCAGCGGGAGGTAGCCGCGGCCGGCGGCGTACTGGTCGACCCACAGGCCCCATTCGTCGCGGCCGTTGTACTGGTGCAGGATCGGGCCCTCGACCTGCGCGCCGGTGTAGCCGAGGTGGGAGAGGTCGCCGAGCCGGGTCCAGCCGGTGAGGATCTGGTCGCTGCCCTCGATCGTGAGCTGGCCGTCGCCGGACGCGCGGATGTAGCGGTAGCCGCCGACGCTGCCCGGGATCTCCAGGATCTGCGTGTCGATGATGCCCTGGGCGCCCGGCCGGTCGATGTAGATCTGCGCGGGGGTGAAGGTGCGGAAGTCGCGGGTGCGGGAGTAGTAGACGCGCGCCTTGTCGAGGCCGTTGCGCGGCGAGATGGTCGCCCAGTAGACGACGTAGTCGCCGGTCGCCGGGTCGTAGATCGCCTCGGGCGCCCACGCGCAGCCGGCTTCCGGGATGCTCCCGGCGACGTTCACCAGGCGCGGCGCCGACCAGGTGACGAGGTCGGGCGACTCCCACACGACGAGTGAGGTGCTGCCGTCGTGCTGGGCGACATCCCAGCCCTTGCCGGCGGCGATGCGCAGGTCAGTGGCGAGCAGCCAGAACCGGTCGCCGGACGGCGAGCGGACGATGGCGGGGTCGCGGACGCCGAGCTCGCCGATGCTGGAGGTGAGGACCGGCAGCGAGCTGTTGAGGTCGGTCCAGTGCAGGCCGTCGGTGCTGGTGGCGAAGTAGATCTGCTCGCCGTTGGCGCTCTCACCGGTGAAGTGCGCCATCAGGTAGGCGGTGTACGGGCCGGCGGCCTTGGCCGGGCGTTCCGAGGCGGCGAGGCCGAGGGCGAGCAGCAGGGCGCAGGCCAGGCCGATCAGCGCCGTTCGCCGTAAGAGGTGTGTCATGGTCGCTCCGAATGCGCGGTGGGGGGCAGGAGGCGGTGCGGGTCCACTGCTGGTCGGTGCCGGGAGGAAACGTTTCTGTTAGCGCTAACAAACGAGGCATGAGGGCCGGAGGGAGGCGCAGGTGTGTTGCCGCCGAGTGTTTACGTAACCATCGAGCCTGTCAAGCGGTCATTCGATGGTGAGTGTCCCGACGAGCGGGTCATCCCGCAGCGCGGCGGCGGTGGACTCCGCGTCGAGCGCCTCGGCCGCCAGGTGCACGCCGGCCGGCACGGAGCCCGACAGCACCGCGTGGGTGGCCAGCGCCATCACCACACCGCTCAGCGCGTAGGAGTCCACGGCCGTGAGCAGCACCCTCGTGGGCCCTGGCGGAGAGCCGGGACGGGGGCGCGCGGTGAACAACATGACGTAGAAGGCGCCGAAGTCGGCATTGTCCCGCAGCGAGGCGTTCACCACCGTGTCCGCGTGCGGCGTCAGCGCCTCGGGACGCACGTCGGACACCTCCGCCCAGGCCGCGGCGAGGGCCTCGGGCAGGCGATTGGAGACGAAGACGTTGTAGGAACGCACTTCGCCGGCCCCCGTGTCCTGCGCCAGGGTCTGTGCTTCGGTGGTGAGGTACGGCCACGCGTGCACCGGCACAGGGAAGCCCGGCAACCGCACCCGGTGCAGCGGTGCGAGCGTGTTGGGGGCCACCCGGCCGTCCCGCCAGGCCGCCATGGGCACCCCGAAGTCCGGCCCCCTGGTCAGCAGCGCGTCGATGGCGGACAGCGGGGTGAAGACGGCCGCTCCGCCCACGTACACGTCCAGACGGCGCAACGGGCCTGTCTTGGCCAGCAGCCGGGGCAGCAGGCCGGAAAGGCCGGGCATGACTCCCGCGGAGAACACCGCGGTCCGGCCGGGGGCGACGTCGCCGCTGGTGAGGGCCTCCTTGGCGGCCAGTTCGCCGCCGATGTCGACGTAGTCTGCGCCGGCGGCGAAGGCGGCGCGGGCGACCGTGTCCAGCACCTGGTAGGTGGGTCCGGCGCAGTTGACCACGATCCGGCAGCCGTCGCAGAAGGCGGCCAGCCCGGCGGGGTCGTTCAGGTCCACCTTGACCGCGTGCGCGGGGGCGGGAAGTGAGGCCGCCAGGTCGGCGGTGCCCGTGAGGTTCCTGCCGCCGAGCCGGAGCGGCCCGAGGCCGAGGGCGGCGATACGCCGCGCGGCCGTGCGGCCGACCGCGCCGGTGGCGCCCAGCAGCCCGATCATCGCCGCTCACCCAGGTGAGAGCCACCGTGCGTGTTCCCGGTCTCGTCCGGGCCGGTTCGGGGGCGGACGGTGGGTGTGGTGTCGGTCTCGTTCGGGCCGCTTCCGGGGCGGATGGCGGGCGTGGCTCCGGTCTCGTTCAAGCCGGTTCGGGAACGTACGGCGGATGCCACCCCGGCCACCGTCGAGTCCGCCAGGAACTCGCGTACCGGCAAGGACGCGCCGGCCTCCTTGGCCAGCCGCACGACCGCCCGCACCGCGAGCAGGGAGTCCCCGCCGAGGCCGAAGAAGTCGGCGGCGCGGTCGAGCACCGGCACCTCCAGGATCTCCTCGAAGACGTCGGCGACGGCCTGTTCAAGGGCGTCGGACGGCGGCCCTTCCCGGTGGCGGACCGCGGGCTCGGGCAGCAGGCCGAGCCGCAACCCGTCGTCGGAGCCGGGATCCGCGGCCGAGGGCAACCCGGGCGCGCGGTCCCAGCCGCCACCGTCGGCGAGGGCGTCGACGAGCGTCACGAACTCCGCGAACGCCGCCGCCACCCGGTCGGGCTCGAACAGCTCCTCCACCAGCGAGAAGACCGCCACCATCTCGGCGCCCAGCTCGAAGCAGCGGACCTCGATCGCGACCTGCGGCGTGCGCAGCTGGTGGAAGTAGTCGGAGGCGACCACCCGGCCCAGCGGCCCCGCGTCCTGCGGCGGCCCGCCGCCCATGGCCGCGTCCACGCCGAGCACGCTCTGGAAGACCACCGGCCCGACCGGGCGCCAGCTTCCCCGGCGGCGGGCCAGCTCGCGCCCGACCTCGACCCCGGTGATCAGGTTGTGCGCGGCGTGCTCACCGGACGTCGCCTGCACGGCGGTGGCCAGCTCGGCGAACGAGGCGTGGGGGTCGAGGTCGAGGGGGAGCAGCATGGTGGCGGCGAAGGCGCCCACGACGCGCTGCACCTCGGGGTGGATCGGCAGCCGGTTGAGCTGGAGCGAGTTCAGCAACATCCGGCGGTGCCCCGCCCAGCGTGCCAGCACCACGCCGAACGCCGTCATCATGGCGGTGGACGGGGTGACGCCCCGGTCGGCGCACTGCCGGCGCAGCGCCGCCCAGCGTCCGGCGCTCCAGCGGTGCTCGCGGTTGCCCATGGTGACCGGCCGCACCTCCTGGGGGTCGGCGGCCAGCGGCAGCGCCGGCGGCCCCGGCAGCGTGCCGAGCCGGGACCACCACCAGTCGCGGTCGGCCTGCCAGGCCGCGGTGGCGGGCAGGTCGGCGAGTGAGGTGACGTAGTCGCCGAAGTGGATGTCCAGGGGCGGCAGGGCGGCGTTCCAGTCGGCGACGTAGACGAGCAGGTCACGGCTGAGCACGCTGGAGGACCAGCCGTCGAAGATCAGCAGGCTCAGGCCGAGGTGCAGCCGTCCCTCTCCGCCGGGCAGCAGCGTGAGCCGGACGTCGATGCCTGGGCCGCTCGTCGGGTCCGGGCCGCCGGCGCTCATCTCCTCCCGTACGTCGCGCAGGGCAGCGGCGACCTCGTCCGGGCCCGCCTCGCGCAGGTCGTAGGTGCGCACCTGGGGCACCGCGCCGGGCGCGTCGGCGGGCAGGACGTACTGACGGCCGTCGGAGGTGACCCGGGCCCGGAGCGTGGGCTGGTGCGCGGCGAGCCGTTCGAGCGCGTCCGCGAGCGCATCGGCGGCCTCGTCGCCGTCGATGTCGTGCAGGGCGTAGTCCAGGTAGTAGTGGGCCGAGTCGTAGGACAACTCCCAGCCGTCCTGCTGACCGACGAAGTAGCCCTGCTGGAGGGGCAGCAGGGGGAATTCGGCATGCGGATCGGGGCGCGGCGTGACGGTGAGCGGCAGGGCCTGCGCCGCGGATGCGCCGCCGGAGGCATGTCGCCGTACGAGCTCGGCCAGGTCGTTCAGCGTGCTCTCGACCCGCACGTCCGACAGGGCGAGCGTGACGCCGAGCCGCTTGCGTACCAGCGCCGACATGCGGACCGCCAGCACCGAGTCGCCGCCCAGCCGCAGGAACCCGACATCGGGCGGGATCTCGCCGGGCGGCAGGCCGAGCAGCTCCGACCAGATCTCTGCCAGTTCCTTCATTCAGATAACTCCCATCGTCGGATGATCAGCGGGTGGCGACGAGCAGGCGCTGCGACAGCGCGGTCAGGGGGTCGCCGGGGCGGGGCAGGTCCACCTCGACACGCAGCCCGCTGCCTTCGAGCGCGCTCAGCCATTCCTCGCGGCGCAGGTAGGTGCGGGTGGTGCCGGCCCGGCAGTCGAGCCGCCGCGGCGGGCCGTCCCGGGTGGACAGGGCGAACGGCATCGAGGTGAGCGACTGGGGGTGTTCGCGGACGGTCTCGATGAGCAGCACCCGCCCGCCGGGCGCCAGCAGCGCCGCGACCTGTTCGAGCAGGCGGCCGACATGGGGGGCGTTGTGCGCCATCGTGGCCGCGACGACCAGGTCCAGCTCTCCCGGCTGGCGGGGCAGGTCGCGGGCGATGTCGAGCAGGGCGTAACGCAGGAAACCGGTGCCGAACCGGCGGCGCGCGGTGTCGAGGAAGAACGGCGACAGGTCGGTGAACAGGTAGAACTCGACCGGCGTGGCCGTCAGTACCGGCAGCAGGTCCGCGGTGGTGGCACCGATGCCGGCGCCCAGTTCCAGGATCCGCAGCGGCCGGGTGGCACGCCCGGCCAGGTCCGCGAGCACCTGCGCCGCGGCGGCGTTGAGGTAGCGGCTGATGACGTTGCCGCGGTAGACGGCCTCGGCGGTGGCGGGCTCGCCGTCCGGGTACAGCAGCGCCTGCACGCCGATCTCGTCGCGCAGAAGCTCGGGCAGCAGCCGCAGCGAGCGCAGCATGAGCTCGCCCAGCTCCGCGGGATAGCCGAGAGCGACCCGCGCGGCCTGCATGCGGGTGCGGGCGGCCGCGAGTTCCGCGCGCCCGGGGCCGTGCAGCCGGTGATAGCGGCCGTCGGCGTCCCGGCCGGTCAGGCGGGCTTCGTGCAGGGCGGCGAGCCAGTGCCCGGCGATCCAGCGGTGGCGCGGCGCGGCGCCGAGGTCGTCGGCGACCGCGCCGGGCTCGTGCGCGGCACCTTCGCGCAGCCGGGTACGCCGGTGCAGTTCGGATGCGATGCCGAGCAGGACGAGGCGGTCCAGGTCGTGAACGGCCGCTGCCGCGCTCGCGAGGTCGATGCCGGAGATGCCGGAGATGCCGGTACGGCCGGCGGCGTCGGCACGGTCGGTCAAGGGCGACATGAGGCGAGATCGTACGAAAAATGGTAATCATTTTCAAGATCTGGACAAATGCCGTGAGGTTGTGTAGCAATGAAAACCGTTTCCATTGTCATCCTGTTGGAAGAGGTCTCCCTTGGGTTCCGTCCCCGTCGAAGAAGTGCTCGCCTGTCTGGCCGACGTACTGGAACTCCGGCCTTCGGACCTGGACCCCGACGCCTCGCTCACCACTCTGGGACTGGAGTCCTTCACCGCCGTCCGCCTGCGCCGGCGACTGCTGGAGGACACCGGGCTGGAGCTGCCGCTGACGGCCTTCATCGGACCCGCGACCGCGCGCACGGTCGCCGCCGGCATCGTGCCGGACGAGCCCGCCGAGGGCGGGGAGTCCTTCCCGCTGACCCCCATCCAGACGGCCTACCTGGTCGGCCGGGACCCGGCCTTCCCGCTCGGGGGAGTGGCGACCTTCTACTACTTCGAGTACGACCGCGTGCCCCAGGACTCGCAGGAAGCGGATCTCGACCGTCTGCAGGAGGCGTGGAACCGGCTCGTCCTGCGGCATCCGATGTTGCGCATGGTCGTGGGCGCCGACGCCAGGCAGACCGTGCTCGACCAGGTGCCCGACTACGCGATCGTCCGTACGGACCTGCGTGGTGAGAGTCCGGGACGGGTGGAGCAGGTGCTGGCGGCGCTGCGGGAGCAGTGCTCGCACCAGGTGCTTCCCGCCGACCGGTGGCCGCTGTTCGACCTGCGTGCGGCGTTGCTGCCCGGCGGCCGTACCCGGCTGTTCGTCGGCGTGGACGTGCTGGCCCTGGATCTCATGAGCTGGATGCGGCTGATGAGGGAGTGGGGACGGTACGTGGCCGATCCCGGGCTGGAGCTGCCCGCGCCGCCGCTGGGCTTCGCCGACCTCGTACGACGCCGTGACGACCCGGCCGAGCTGCGGCGGCGCGAGACGGACGCGGCCTATTGGGCGCGCCGCGCGCCCGGCCTGCCCGACGGCCCGGCGCTGCCCTGGAGCAGGGGCCCGGCCGAGTTCAGCGCTCACCGCTTCGTCCGGCATGCCGCGGAACTGCCGGAGGAGGAGTGGACGCAGCTGCGCAAGCAGGGCGCGGCGCACGGGCTGAGCCCCACCGGCCTGCTGCTGGCCGCCTTCGGCCTGGTGTTGCAGCGCTGGGGCGCCCGCGACTCCTTCTGCCTCAACACCACCCTCTTCGACCGCGACGACCTCGCCCGCGGCGACGACACCCCGGACCTGGACGGCGTCGTCGGCGACTTCACCAGCACCGTCCTGGTGGAGATCCCCGTCGCCGACCCCGGCCGCTGGTACGGCTTCGCCGGCTTCGCCGCGGCCGTCAACCGCCAGTTCTGGACCGACCTGGACCACCGGGCCGTCTCGGGGATGGAGGCGCTGCGTGCCGCGACCGAGTCGGGGGAACGCCCCCGGGTGAGCGATCCGGCCACCGGACTGCCCGTGCCCACCCACACCGTGGTCTTCACCAGCGGCGTCGGCCTGGCGGGGCCCGGTGAGCCGCCTGCCGCCTGGCTCGGGAACGAGGTCTTCGGCGTCTCGCAGACGCCGCAGGTGATGCTGGACCACATCGTCTGGGACGAGGGCGGCAGGCTCCGCATCGCCTGGGACGCCGTGGACGGCGCGCTGCCGGCCGGATTCGTGGACGGCATGCTGGCCGCGCACGTCCGGCTGCTGCGGCGGCTGGCCACAGAACCCGAGCTGTGGACCGAGCCCGCGCTCGGCTGGGACCCGTCGTTCCTGGCCGACGAAGACGTGGCGGGCGGCGCGTTCGGCGGGGCCGGCCCGCTCCTGGACGACCCGCTGCGTGCCGCCGCCGAACGCGCCCCTTCCGCGCCCGCCCTGCTCGGCCCCGCCCTGCCTGGCCCCGGCCGCGAAGTGACGGCGGGCGAAGTGACGGCGGGCGAAGTGACGGCGGGCGAAGTGAGGGCGGGTGAGGTGACGGCGGGTGAGCTGAATGAGCGGGCCCGCCGCACCGGCCGCGCGCTGGCCGCGCTCGGGATCGGGCCCGGTGACCTGGTGGCGGTCGTGGCGGACAAGGGTGCCGCGCAGGTGACCGCCCTGCTCGGGGTGCTGGCGAGCGGGGCCGGGTACGTGCCCGTCGAACCGTCCTGGCCCGCCGGCCGGCTGGCCGCGCTGAGCGAGCAGGCGTCGATCCGGCTGGCGCTGCTGGCACAGGGGGCCGACTCCGCCTGGCCGGACCAGGTCAGCGTGCACCGGCTCGACGCCGAGGGCGTTCTCCGGCCGTTGAGCCGGGACGACGACCCCGTCGTGCGCGAGCCCGCCCCGGACGACCTCGCCTACGCGATCTTCACCTCGGGCTCGACCGGCCGGCCCAAGGGCGTGGCCATCGAGCACCGTGCGGCCCGTACCACCCTCGACGACCTCGCCGTCCGCTTCCCCCTCGGCCCGGACGACCGGGTGCTGGCCCTGTCGGCGTTCAGCTTCGACCTGTCGGTCTACGACGTCTTCTCGGTGCTCGGCTCCGGGGGCGCGGTGGTCCTGCCCGAGGCCCACCGCCAGCGCGACCCCGGCCACTGGCTGGAGCTGATGGCCCGCCACCGCGTCACCGTGTGGAACACCGCTCCCGCCCTGCTGGAAATGCTGGTGGAGTACGCCGAACTGGAGCCGGAGGCGGTACGTGCGGCGCTGGCCACGCTGCGGCTGGTGTTCCTGTCGGCCGACTGGATCCCGGTGACGCTGCCCGATCGGCTGCGGGCGCTGGCCCCGGACGCCGAGGTGGTCAGCCTGGGCGGGGCGACCGAGGCGTCCATCTGGTCGATCTGCCATCCCGTCGGGGAGGTCGACCCGTCCTGGCCGAGCATCCCGTACGGCAGGGCACTGGGCGGCCAGTCCTTCCACATCCTCGACGAACACGGCCTGCCCTGCCCCGTGGGGCAGCCCGGCGAGCTGCACATCGGCGGGGACGGACTGGCCCGCGGCTACGTCGGGGACCCCGCGCAGACGGCCGAGCGGTTCATCACGCACCCGATCCTGCGCCGCCGTCTCTACCGCACCGGCGACCTCGGGCGCTGGCGGTACGACGGGACGATCGAGTTCCTCGGCCGGCTGGACCGGCAGGTCAAGATCCGCGGCCACCGGATCGAGCTCGGCGAGATCGAGGCCACGCTCGACCGGCTGCCCGCCGTGCGGCAGGCGGTGGCCCGCGCGGTGCCGGGACCGGACGACCGGCCCAGGCTGGTCTGCCACGTGGTGCCCGCCGATCCCGCGGCGCCGCCGACGGACGACGAGCTGGTCCAGGCGTTGCGGGCGAGCCTGCCCGGATACATGGTGCCCAACCGGTTCATGGTCGTGGACGCGTTGCCGATCACGGACAACGGCAAGGTGGACTACAGGGCGCTCGGCAATCCGTACCAGACGGGCCGAGTTCCGGCCGAGCCTGTGTCGTCCGGCGGAGAATCTCCGCGCGTGCTCGCTTCGGGTGCTCAGACGCTCAGCGAACCTCAGGGTGTGCCCGCGCCGGATGCTCAGACGCTTCGCACCACCGTCACGCGCGGCCTGCGGCTCAGCCTCACCGTGTCGCCCGACGGGGTCATCCGGCTGCTCGTCGATGGCGACGGGCAACTCGAGCTCGCTACTTCCACGTTGCCGAGCCCCGCGGAGCCGCCCGCCCAAGAGCCGTCCCTCCCCGTGGCCGCCCCGACGGAAGCGGGACCGGATCCGCAGGTGGAGCGGGCCGTGGCCAGGATCTTCAGCGACCTGCTCAAGACACCGGTCGACGTCACCACACCCTTCTTCCGGCTGGGCGCGTCGTCCCTGACCCTGGTCCTGGCCCACCGCGCCCTGAAGACCGAGCTCGACGAGAGCCTGACGGTGGTGGACATCTTCGCCCGGCCCACGGTCAGGGAACTCGCCACCTTCATCACCGCCCGCAGACAGCCCCCGGCACGGGAGAACCCGCCAGCGGCCGCCGGGCCTACCCGTGACCAGGCTGCCGGGCCCGCCGGTGACCAGGCTGCCGGGCCCGCCCGTGACCAGGTCACCGAACCCGCCCGTGACCAGGCCGCCGATCGTCGTGCGGCCCGGATGCGTGCCGCGGAGCTCGCGGGATGACCGCCGCACAGAGCCGTATCGCCGTCGTCGGGCTGGCCTGCCGCTTCCCCGGCGCGCCCGACGCCGAGGCGTACTGGGAACTGCTCAGGGACGGCCGCGAGGGGCTGACCAGGTTCAGCGACGAGGAGCTGGCCGCCCGCGGCGTGCCGGACAGGCTGCGCGCGCACCCGGGCTTCGTCCCGGTCGGCGGGCTGATCGAGGGCCAGGCCGACTTCGACCCCGAGCCGTTCGGGTTCGGCGACGCCGAGGCGGCCCTGCTCGACCCCCAGCACCGGCTGTTCCTCGAATGCGCCTGGCACGCGCTGGAGCACGCCGGCCACGGCGGCGGACGCGGAGCCGGCGCGGTCGGCGTCTTCGCGGGCGCCACGCAGAGCGCCTACCTGGCGAGCAACCTCGCCGGCCGGTGGGACCCGACCGGCGCGGGACGGGACCCGCTCGGCAGCCTGCAAACGGCGATCTCCACCCAGGCCGACTACCTGCCGCTGCAGACGGCCTACCGGCTGAACCTGACGGGCCCCGCGGTGGCGGTGGCCACGAGCTGCTCGACCTCGCTGGTCGCCGTGCACCTGGCCGCGCAGTCGCTGCTGTCCGGCGAATGCGACACCGCGCTCGCCGGCGGCGTGTCCCTGATCGTGCCGCAGGGTCAGGGGTACGTGCACGTCGCCGGCGGCGTGTTCGCGGCCGACGGGACGGTCAGGCCGTTCGGCGCGGACGGCACCGGCATCGTCTACACCCAGGGGGTGGGCGTCGTGGTGCTGCGCCGCCTGGAGGACGCCCTGGCCGACGGCGACCCGGTGATCGCCGTGCTGCACGGCTCGGCGGTGAACAACGACGGGGCCGACAAGGCCGGGTTCACCGCGCCGTCGCCGCGCGGCCAGGCCAGGGCGGTGGCCGAGGCGCTCGCGGTGGCCGGTGCGTCGCCGCGTGAGATCGGGCTCATCGAGGCGCACGGCACCGCCACCGCGCTGGGCGACCCCATCGAGGTGGCCGCGTTGCGGCGGGTGTTCGGCGAGAGCGGGCCCGCCTGGTGCGGGCTCGGCTCGGTGAAGGGCAACATCGGCCACGCCAACTCGGCCGCGGGCATCGCCTCCTTCATCAAGGCCGTCCTGGCCGTACGGCACCGGGTGCTGCCCGCCTCGTTGCACGCCCACCCGCTCAACCCGCTGCTCGGCCTGGAAGGGTCGCCGTTCGAGGTCATCACCGGGACCCGGGACTGGGACACGCCCTCCCTGGCGGGGGTCAGCTCGTTCGGCATCGGCGGCACCAACTGCCACGTGGTGCTCGGACCGGCCCCGCACCGCGCATCGGTACCGGCCGATCGGCGGCCCCAGCTGCTGGCCGTCTCGGCCGCCACCCCTGAGGCGGCCCTCGCCACCGCCCGTGCCCTGGCGTCCGAAGCCGGGCACGAAGCCGACCGCGCCACCGCCCGTGCTCTTGCGTCCGGAGCCGACCTCGCGACTGCCCGTGCTCTGGCGTCCGAAGCCGGGTCCGACGAGGCCGACCTCGCCTACACCCTGGCGACGGGACGTTCCGAGCTGCCCTACCGGATGGCGGGTGTGGGCCGGGCCGGGCTGGCCGCGGCGAGTCCGGTCAAGGCGGCCACGTCGCGCCTGGTGTTCGCCTTCCCCGGCGCGGGCAGCGCGTATCCCGGAATGGGCGGCGGGCTCTACCGCGACGAGCCGGTCTTCGCCCAGGCCGTTGACGAGTGCGCGCGGCTCCTGCTCCCGCTGCTGGGCGCGGACGTGCGCGACGCCATGGACCCGGCGATCGCCGAGGACCGCGTCCGCGACGCCGCCTTCGGGCTGCCGGCCGTCTTCGCGGTCTCGTACGGGGTGGCGCGGTTGCTCGAATCATGGGGCATCACACCCGACGCCCTCGTCGGGCACAGCCTGGGCGAGTGCACGGCGGCGGCGGTGAGCGGCGCGCTGCCGCTCACCGAGACCGCCGAGCTGGTCGCCGCCCGGTGCGCCGTCGCCGCCAGGGCCGCCGGCGGCGGTGCGATGCTCGCCGTGCCGCTCGGCGAGGACGAGGTGGGCGAGCTGCTGTCCCGGCACCCAGAACTCGACCTGGCCGCCGTCAACGCCCCGTCCGCGTGCGTCGTCTCCGGTCCCACGGAGGCCGTCGCCCGGCTGATGGACGACCTGCGCGAACGTGGCATCACGGGCACCCGGTTGCGGGTGGACGCCGCGATGCACTCCCGGCTGATGGAGCCGGAGCTGCCCGGCCTGGCAGCGGCACTGGCCGGGCTGACCGGCGCGGCGCCCGCCGTGCCGGTGTTCAGCACGGTCACCGGTATGTCGATCGGCGCCGAGCTGGCGCACGCCGGTCACTGGACGCGGCAACTGCGCGAGCCCGTCCGGTTCGCGCAGGCGTTGCGGGCGGCACTCGACCCCGAGGAGGACACCCTGCTCGTGGAGGTCGGCCCGGGGACGGCCCTGTCCGCGCTGGCCCGCAGGAACACCCTGCCCGGCCTGCGGTCGGTGCTGGCCACGCTGCTGCCCGACGAGCCGGAGCCGGCCAGCGTGCGGCAGGCGGCCGGCACGTTGTGGGCGGGCGGCCGGCCCGTTGACCTGGCCGCTTTGTCCGCCGCCGGGCGGCGGCGAGTGCACGCGCCCGGGTACGCCTTCCAGCGCCGCCGCCTGTGGATCGACCCTCCTCCGTCCGGCACGCCATCGGACGTCGATGCCGGCGAGCCGCTGCAGGTCCCGGTCTGGGAGCAGGTGCTGCCCACCGGATCGGCCCCGGCCGCGACGGGCCCCTGGGCCGTCATCGGGACGGGCGCGCTGGCGGACGAGCTGCGCACCCGGCTGGAAACGGTCGATCCCACGGCCTCCCCGGCCGGAGTGATCGCGGTGATGACGGAGCCCGGCGATGTCCAAGTGACCGGACAGGAGCCCGGCGATGTCCAGGTGACCGGACAGGAGCCCGGCGACGGCCAGGTGACCGGACAGGAGCCCGGCGACGGCCAGGTGACCGAACCGGCGGTCGTGGTTCGCGAGGGTGCCCCGCGCGCCGTCGGGGCCGCCTGCGCCGCCGTGCTCGAATTCGGCGGGGTGGCGGCCGTGACCGCAGCTCAGGCCGAGCCGCCGTACCTGCTCCTGATCACCCGGAACGGCGAGCAGGTGGCCGGCGACGCGCCGCCCGACCCGGCGCGGGCGGCCGTGCGGGTGCTTCCGCGCGTGCTCGGGCAGGAGCAGCCCGGCCTGCGGTGGGCCGCGCTCGACCTGGGCGCGCCGGCCGCCCCCGCCACCGAGGCGAATGAGGTGCTCCGTGAGCTCGGCGCCCTCGCGAGCGGGGAAGGGGCAGGATCCGTAACCGCCCTGCGAGGCGCGACCCGGTGGCGGCGCCGCCTGGCCCCGTGGCGGCCGGCCCGCACCGGCGTGAGCACCGGGACGCCCGGCACCGTGCTGATCACGGGCGGGCTCGGAGCGGTCGGGCAGCTGTTCGCGCGGCATCTGGCCACGCGGGGACACCGGGTCGTCCTCACCTCGCGCACGGCGGACCGCCGGGGAACCGCGCTCGCCGAGGCCGGCGTGGACGTGCGGATTTGCGACGCCACGGACCACGCCGCGACCTTGGCCCTGATCGAGGAGTTGTCCGCAGGCGGGCCGATCGAGCTGATCGTCCACGCGGCGGGCGTGGTCGCGGGGGCGCGGCTGGACCCCCTGCGAAAGCTCGGCTCCGAGCAGGTCGCCGAGCACGTACGGGCCAAGGCCGGGGGAGCGCTCGCACTCAGGAACGCGATCGCCGCGCTGTCGGCGGAGCGCCGTCCCGGCACGGTACTCCTCATGTCCTCCGTCACCACGCTGGTCGGCGGCGTCGGAATGGGCCCCTACGCGGCCGCCAACGCCGCGATGGACGCGCTCGGCCTCGCCGGCCCCGGCCCCACCCGATGGGTCAGCGCGGTCTGGGACGGCTGGCGGGAAGGCGAGAGCGCCGTCGTCCTCGACGGCGCGCTCGACGCCCCCACCGGGACCGATGCCCTCGACCGGCTGCTGACCGCGCGCGAGCCTGGCACGTCGCCCCCGATCGTGGCGGTCGCCGCGACCGACCTCAACCCGCGCATCGCCGCGGCCGGGAAGCCCAGGAAGATCATGACCACCGGCGGCGACACGACGGGCCTGTCCCCGGCCGAGCGGGCGGTGACCGAGCTGTGGTCGGAGCTGTTCGGCGTGCCGGTCACCGATCCGGACGCCGACTTCTTCGCGCTCGGCGGCCACTCCCTGCTGGGCGTGCGCATGCTGGCCGCGCTGGGGCAACGCTTCGGCGTCCAGCCGGGCCTGCGCGACCTGCTGGCGGCTCCCACCGTGGCGGGGCTCGCCAAGCTCATCGAGTCGGCGGGCACCCGGCCGTACCCGCGGGTCGCGCCGGCGGAGGACGTCCTCGACGGTGACGGCACCTTCGCGATGACCCGCGTGCAGCACGCCTACTGGATCGGGCGGGACGGCGGCTACCGATGGGGAGACCTGCCCTGCCACTTCTACCTGGAGTACGACTGCCACGGCCTCGACCTCGGCCGGTTCGAGGAGGCGTGGAACCGGGTCGTGGCCCGCCACCCCATGCTCCGCGCCGTGGCCACCGCCGAGGGACGGCTGCGCGTGCTGGACGACCTGCCCCGATACCGGATCCGGGCACACGACCTGACCACGACGACCCCGGAACGCAGGGCGGAACGGCTGGCCGTACTGCGGGAAAGGTTGTCCACCAAGCCCGGCCCGCCCGACCGCTGGCCGCTCGCGCAGATCCAGGCGGCCCGGCTGCCCGGCGGCGTGACCAGGCTGTTCATCGGGGTGGACGTGCTCATCTGCGACGCCGCCAGCTGGTGGATCATCGAGTCGGAGCTGCACGCCCTCTACACCGCCCCGGACGCTCCGCTGCCGCCGCTGGACCTGCATCCGGCGGCCTGCGCGGCAGCCCTGGAGGGCCGGCGCGACGACCGCGCCGCGCGCTACTGGCGCGATCGCCTCGACACGCTTCCCGGCCCGCCGCGCCTGCCGATCCGCGACCCGGACGGGACGCCTCCTCGTTTCGTACGGCGCTCCGCCCGGCTGGACCGTACGGAATGGGCGGCCTTCGTGCGGGCCGCCGCCCGGCACCGGGTCACACCGGCGGCGGCGCTGCTGACCGTCTACGCCGACGTCCTGGCCCGGTGGTCGGGGTCGGCCGGCTTCTGCGTGACGCTGACCCTCTTCGACCGTCCGGCCATCCACCCGCAGGTCAACCGGGTGGTCGGCGACTTCACCTCGCTGCTCCTGCACGAGGTCCCCGCCGAACCCGCCGCCGTCTTCGCCGTCCGGGCCGCCGCCACCCAGGCCAGGATGTTCGACGACCTCGACCACCGCGGCTTCTCCGCGCTGGACGTGCTCGCGGAACAGGCGGCCGGGACAGGAGAGGTACGGCCGGTGCCCGTGGTGTTCACCAGCGCGCTCGGCGTCTCGGACGTGGTGGACGGCGGCGGCCGGCTGGAGTGGGCGGGCGAGCAGGTGTACGCGCTCTCGCAGACCCCGCAGACCTGGCTCGACCACCAGGTGCTCGAACACGACGGCGAACTGCGGCTGCAATGGGACGCGCTGGACGGTGTCCTGCCCGCCGACGAACTGGAGACGGCGCTCGCCGACCACGTGGCCCGGGTGCGCGAGCTGGCCGGCTCACCCGACGCCTGGACCCGGTCCGTGGACGCAGCCCCACCCGCGCGGGCGGTGGTGAGCGAGGCGGTGCCGGCCCGGGACATCGTGTTGCCGCTGCGTGCCGAGCACGGCGGAGCGGCCCGGCCCACCCTGTACCTCGCTCACCCGTCGGGCGGCGACGTGTTGTGCTACGCCGAGTTGTCCCGGCTGCTGGACCCGCGCGTGGACGTCGTGGCGCTGGCCGACCCCGAGCTGGCGGGCGCGTTCGGGCCGGGACCCGAGACGGTCGAAGGCATCGCCGGGCAGTACGTACGGGCGATCGACGCCTCCGGCGGCCCTGGAACGGGCCCCTGGCTGCTGGGCGGCTGGTCGATGGGCGGAACCGTGGCCCAGGAGATGGCCAGGCTGCTGCACGCCGGCGGCCGGCACACCGCGCTGCTGGCACTGCTCGACTCCAACGATCCCGCGCTCATCCGCGAGGTCCCGGGCCGCGACGCCGGCGAGGTCGAATGGGCGGTGACGGTCCGGCACCTGCACGCGCTGGAGGCCTACCTCGGCATCGACCTGAGCATCGGCGACGTACCCGAGCAGGAGCGCATGACCGCCGTCGCCGACCGGCTGCGCGAGCACCGGCTGCTGGGCCGCGGCGAGAATCTGACGGGCCGGGTGGCCGTGTTCGCCAGGCACCTGCGGGCGCTGGCCGCCCACACCCCGGGGCGGCTGACCGACCCGGACACGCTCACATTGCTGATCCGGGCCGAGCGGCCCTCACCCCGCAATTCCGGCATCGGGATGGGCGTCGACGACACCCCGCCGGGCCGCCCCGATCTCGGCTGGGGGTCCTACCTGGCCGGGCCCGTCGAGGTCGCCGGGGCCGACGCCCACCACTACGGCCTGCTGCACCCTCCCGCGCTGCCCGCCGTGGCCCGTTCGCTCAACGCCGCGCTCGACAGGGCGCTGACCAGACTTCGAGAAAGGTGATCATGCACACCCCATTCCGCCGCCGGTCGGCGGCGGTCATCACCGCGGTCGCCCTCCTGACTGGCTGTTCCACGACCGCGCCCACATCCACGACCGGGTCCGCACCGGCGGCCACGGGGACGGTGCGCTACGCCGCGCCCGGCTCGCCGTCCAACGCCGTCACCGACCCGCACGGTCTGCTGCCCGGCGAGAGCGACGTGGTCAGGATGGCCCTGACCTACGACGTACTCACCGTTCCCGGCCCCGACGGCGTCACCAGGCCGCGCCTGGCGACCGAGTGGCGGCCCGACGACACCCTGACCAAGTGGCGCATCACCATCCGCGGCGACGCCACCTTCGCCGACGGCCGCCAGGTCAAGGCGGCCGACGCGCTGTTCTCGCTGCGCCGGATGGGCAAGAAGGCGGCGGAGAACTTCGGCCGCATGGCCATGTTCGACCTCGACGCCTCCCGAGTGATCGACGACACCACCTTCGAGCTGGTGACCAGGAAGCCCTATGCCGAGGTCGGCAAGGCGCTGGAGGGCGCGACGTTCGTGGTGCCCGAGGGGAGCGACGACTTCGGCGAACCGGTGCCGGGCTCCGGCCCGTTCCGCCCGACCGGCAAGGGCGGGGCCCAGGCGGTCGTGTACGAGCGGAACGACGGCTGGTGGGGCCCCAAGCCGCCGGCCAAGGCCATCGAGGTGCGCGCCGTGCCCGATCCGCAGGCGCGCGCCCAGGCGCTGCTGTCCGGCCAGGTCGACCTGGCCGGGGGAGTGCCCGCCACGCTGGCCAAGCAGCAGGAGGGCAACAACGCGGTACGCCTGCTGCGCCGGCCCGGCGCCACCCTGTACCCGCTGGTCATGCGCATGGACCGCGAACCTTTCGACGACCTGCGCGTACGCCGGGCCGTCCGGCTCGCCCTCGACCGGCGGCAACTCCTCGACACCGTCTTCCTCGGCTACGGCGAGGTCGGCAACGACCTCATCACCCCCAAGGACCCGACCAGCCCGGCGAACCTGGCACCGCGCACCCGCGACCTGGCCAAGGCCAGGAAACTGATGGCGGACGCCGGCCTGGCCGGCGGCGTGGACCTCACGCTGCACACCACCACCGCCTACCCGGGCATGGACAGCGCCGCCACGCTGATCGCCCAGCAGCTCGCCGGGATCGGGATGCGGGTGAAGGTGGCCGTGGAGCCGGCCGACACCTACTTCTCCACGATCTACGCCCGCGAACCCTTCTACCTCAGCTACCTGGGCGGCATCCCGTTCCTCGACGTGGTACGGGTGGCGCTCACGCCCGGGTCCGCCACCAACGAGACGGCGTGGCAGGACCGCGGCTGGTCGGCCGACCTGGACAAGGCCCTGGCCGAGCCCGGCGACGCCGAGCGGCGCGAGCTGCTGAGCGAGCTTCAGGCCAGGCTCAGGGACGAGGGCGGGTACGCGATCTGGGCGCTCAGCGACCGGCTCGACCTGGCCAGGACCGGGCTGAGCGGCGTGCCGGAGGGCATCGGCTTCGCCTCGGCGTTCATCGACCAGGTGAGCCTGGACGGCTGAGGTGAACCGGGTGGCGTGGTCGGCTCGCGCGCTGGCGGCGGTGACGGGGCTGGCTCGTGGGCCGGTGGTGGCGGGGTCGGCTCGTGGGTGGGCGGTGGTGTGGCCTGCTCGCGTGCTGGTCAGGAGCGTGCTGCTGATGGCCGCCGCCTCAGCGATGATCTTCCTGTGCACGGCGGCGCTGCCGGGTGACGCGGCGGACGTTCTCGCCGGCGGTGCCGCCGCTCCCGGCGAACTGGCCAGGTTGCGGGCGGAGCAGGGGCTGGACCGGCCCGTGCACGTCCGCTACCTGGACTGGCTGTCGGGGGTGCTGACCGGCGATCCCGGAGTCTCGCTCATCACCGGGCGGCCGATCGGCGAGCTGATCGCGGAGCGGGCCGGCGTGACGCTCACTCTCGCCGTGGCCGCGCTGGTGGTCAGCGTCCCCCTCACGGCCGCCCTGGCCTGGGCCGCCGTACGCGGCCCCCGGTGGTTGCGGCCCGCGGCCAACGCCTCGATCGTGGCGGGCGCGGCACTCCCGCAGGCCGTGGTGGCCGCCGCGCTGGTGGCCTGGCTGTCGGCGGCCTGGGGACTGTTCCCGCCGGTCTCGATGTTGCCCGCCGGGCAGCCCGCCTGGAGCCGGCCCGGCCTGCTGGTCCTTCCCGTGCTCACCCTCGCGCTCCCGACCACCGCGTACGGGGCCGCCCTGCTGCGCGGGGCGATCGCGGACGTGCTGGCCCGCCCCTACGTGCGTGACGCCGAACTGCGCGGCCTGCCACCCGCCGTCATCGCGCTCCGGTACGTGCTGCCGATGATCGCCGCGCCCGCCACCCGCCTGCTCGCCGTCACACTCGGCGGGCTGATCACGGGCGCGGCCGTGGCCGAGACCCTGTTCGGGCTGGCCGGACTGGGAGAGTTGCTGGTCACGGCCATCTCGACGAGGGACGTGCCGGTCGTCCAGAGCGTCGCCCTGCTCGCCGCGGGCGTCGTGGTGGCCGGCCTCCTCGCCGCCGACGCCTCCCACCGGTTCTCGGAGGTACGGCTCTCATGAAGCACGCGAACGGCGACCCGCTCGAAGACCCTGCCGAACAGGCCGCCCGCACCCCGAAGACCGAGCACCGTTCCCGCCCCGCGCCCGCCTCCGACCGCATGCCCCGCACCGCGCCCGCCTCCGACCGCATGCCCCGCACCGCGCCCGCCACCGGCCGCATGCCCCGCACCGCGCCCGCCTCCGACCGTGCGTCCCGGGCCGCACTCGTTTCCAGTGCTAGCTCACGGTCAGCGCTCGTTTCCGGCCGTATGTCCTGGGCCGTGCTCGTTTCCGGCTGCGTGGCCGGGATCGTGCTCGTGGTGGCGCTCGGCGGTGAGGTGTTGGCCGGGCACGACCCGCTCGCGATCGTCACGCACCCATGGGCAGAGTCCACACCCGGTCTGCCGCTCGGCGGGGACGCCCTGGGCAGGGACGTGCTCGCCAGAGTCCTGGCCGGCGGCCGGGATCTGACCCTGACCGCGCTGGCCGCCGCGCTGGCGGCCTCGGCCCTGGGGGTGGCGGCCGGGCTCTGGGCGGGATGGAGCCGCGGACGGCTCGGGCGTACCATCGCCACGGCCGCGGACCTGCTGCTGGCCCTGCCCTTGTTGCTGCTCGCGCTGCTCGCGGTGGTGGCGTTGCCGGCCCCTTTGGCGGTGGTGGCCGGCACCGTGCTCGGCGGCACGCCGCTGACGCTGCGGGTGGTCGCCGACGCCACGGCCACCGCCAGGCACGCGGGCTACGTCGAGGCGGCGCTGTCGCGCGGCGAATCAGGCGGCGCCGTCCTGCTGCGCGAGGTCCTTCCCGCACACGCCGGACTCGTCGGCGCGGACTTCGGCCAGCGGCTGGTGCTGGCCGTGCAACTCGCCGCCGCGCTGAACGTCCTCGGCTTCGGACCGGCCCCACCCGCACCGGACTGGGCCGCCATGCTCCGCGAGAACCTCCAGGGCCTGGGGCTCAACGCCGCGGCGGCGATCGCCCCGGCAACCGCCCTGGCACTCCTGGCCGGCAGCGTGGCCGCACTCTCACACTCCCTCGCCACCCGGGACGGCCTCTCATGAGCGGCCGGCACGGGCTGCCGGTTCGCGGGGGCCTCACATGAGCAGCTGGAACGGGCCGATGGTTCGCGGGAGGCTCACATGAGCGGCCGGAGCGGGCCGATGGTTCGCGGGGACGGCCAGATATGAGCGGCCGGAGCGGGCTGACCGTTCGGGAGATCACCGTCTCCGACAGGGCGGGGGCGGTGATTGTTGACCGCCTGAGCCTGCGGATCGCGCCCGGTGAGGTGCTCGCCCTGGTCGGGCCGTCCGGGGTGGGCAAGACCACCGTCCTGCGGGTCGTGCTGGGTGCGCTGCCCGCCGGGTTGACGCAGGCAGGCGGCCGGATCGAGTGGCACGGCGCTCCCGTACGGGCTCCGCGCCGCTGGCGCCGCCGCACCGCCGGCTTCCTCGGGCAGGATCCGGCCTCGGCGCTGCATCCCCTGCTGGACGCGCGATCGGCCGTGCGCGAGGCGCTGCCCAGGTCAGCGCGTACGGACGAAGAGGTGGAACGCGCACTCGCCGCGGCCGGCCTGGACCCCGCCGCCATCGGCAGGCGTCGCCCGCACCAGCTCTCGGGCGGGCAGGCGCAGCGGGTGGCGCTTGCCCGCGCCCTGGCGGCCGACCCCGAACTGCTCGTGCTGGACGAACCCACCAGCGCCCTGGACCAGGACGCGCTCGCACTCGTGCTGCGGCACCTGCGGCGGCGTCGCGGCGACGGCCGCTCGGTGACGCTCATCGTCTCGCACGACATGGGCGTGGTGAACGAACTGGCCGACCACGTCGTACGGCTTGACCCGGGCGAAGGAGACGACGCCGCGACGCCGATCCATCGCCTGGCAGCGACAGGAAAGCCGGGGGCGGGCGGCGGACCGGTGCTGGAAGTGCACGGCCTGACCGTCGCGCAGCCGCCCGGTGGGCCGCCACTGCTGTCGGACGTCGATCTCACGTTGTCGGCAGGCGAGTCCGTGGCCGTGCTCGGGCCGTCCGGCTCGGGCAAGAGCACGTTGTTGCGCGTGCTCGCCGGACTGCATCCCGCCGAACAAGGCCACGCCACCGTGGCCGCCGAAAAAGGATGCGCCACCGCGACCGGCGGGCAAGGATGCGCCACCGGGCAAGGGCGCGGCGTCGGGGTTGGCGAACCGCTGCTCTGGCCCGTGACCGCGCGGAGTCCGGCCGCGCTGCGGGCGGTGGCGCTGGTCGGTCAGAACCCCCTCGATGCGCTCAACCCGGCCCGCCCTGCCGGGGCGGCGATCGTCCGGACGCTGCGCACCCTGCGCGGGCTCCACCGTCGGGCCGCCCGTGCGGAGGCCCTCCGGCTGCTGGCCACCGTCGGGCTGCCCGAGGAGGTGGCACACCGGTATCCGGCCGCGCTGTCCGGCGGGCAACGCCAGCGGGTCGCGCTGGCCAGGGCGCTCGCCGGCGGCCCGGCCGTGCTGCTGGCCGACGAGATCACCGCCGCCCTGGACACCCGTACCGCCGGTCTGGTCCTCGACCTGATCGACACGCTGCGTCACGAGAGCGGCCTCGCCGTCCTGGCCGTGACCCACGACCCGGCCGTCGCCGCCCGCGCCGACCGCGTGCTGCGGGTCGAAGGAGGCCGGCTGCACCCCGATCCCCGTTCCCACCACGACCACCGGAGGCCCAGCCTTGAAGCCCGATGAAGCTCTGCTCGCCCATCCATGGATCGCCCGCGTGGACGGCACGGACGAACTGGTCGTCACGGCCGATCCCACGGCACTGGCGGTACGGGCCGAGCCCGGACAACCGCCCGCGCTCGGTGACCTGGTGGCCGAGCACCTCGAACACTGGGGCGAGGTCTACGACTGGACCTACCGCACCGGTCAGGGCGCACACCGTCCCGACCTCGACCTGTCCGGCTGGCACGCCACCGACACCGGCCGGCCGCTGCCCGCCGGGCACATGGCCGAATGGGCCGACCGCACCGCCGAGCTCGTACTGCGGCAACAGCCCTCCCACCTGCTCGAACTCGGCTGCGGAACCGGCATGCTGCTGCACCGCCTGCACCCTCACCTCAAGGGCTACGTGGGCACCGACCTCGCCCAGCACGTCGTGACCCGGCTGAACGGGCTCGGCCTGGACGGCGTCACCGTCGTACGGGCGGCCGCGCACGAGGTCAACGGCGACCAGGTGCGCGCCGCCCTGGCCCGGCTCGGCGAACGGCCCGACTGCGTGCTGCTCAACTCCGTCACCCAGTGCTTCCCCAGCGTGCAGTACCTGGCGGCGGTGCTGCACGACGCCATCGACCTCGTGGCCCCGGGAGGGAGCGTGGTCGTCGGCGACGTACGCCACTCGGGCCTGCTCGACGAGCACTGCCGCCTGCTCGAACCCGGATCGGCGGACCGGGCCGCGCAGCGCGCAGCTGCGGACACCGAACTGCTGCTCGACCCCGCCACCCTCGCCGCGGTGGCCGCGAGCGCGAACCGGCCGGTCACCATCAGCCTCTTCGCCAAGACCCTCACGGCCGACACCGAGCTGACCCGCTACCGGTTCGACGCCGTGCTGCACGTCGAGCCGCGGCAGAACCCGCCCGCCGAGATCCTCCAGTGGGAAGGCCTCGGGCCCGACCCGCTGGCCGGGCTGGCGAGCCGGGGCGAACCTGTCCGGGTGGTCGGCATCCCCAACGGCCTCTTCATCCCCGGAACGCCGGCGCCGACGGGGGCGAGCCTGCGGGCCGCGCTGGCAGGTACGGACGGGGCGGTGCTGCTCGACCCGGACGACCCCATGCGGCTCCAGGTCGCGATCCCGGCCGCGGCCGCCGCCGACTCGCCCGACGCGCTGGCGCAGGTGGGCCGGCCGCATGAGCCGCTCGGCGCGTTCGCCCGGGCACGGCTGACCGAGGTGGCCCGCCGCGAGCTCAGGCGCGCGGGGCTGCCCATCCCACGGGAACTGACCGCCCAGATCGCCGTCGGCCCCGGTCGTGACGCCGTCGGCCTCACCCGCGAAGCGGCCGACGCCGACCGGGCCGGACGACTCGCCCTGGCCCGCATGATGCCCGCCGCAAAAGAACGAACGCCGCGGCCGGCACCCGGCATGACTCCTGCCGCGGGGGACCGAGGGCCGCGGCCGGTGCCCGACTCCGCGCTGGAACACCTCCCGCACGCCGTCCGGCGCTTTGACGAGATCGCGCTGCGGGCCCTGACCAGGCTGATCGCCGGCGTCGCCGCTCCCGGCAGACCCCGGACGGCCGAGCAGATCATGACGGCGCTCAGCGTGGCCCCCCGGCACGAATGGATCGTCAGGCGCTGGCTGGAGGTCCTGACGGCCGAAGGGCTCGTGCAGCGCGATCCCGCCGCCCGATTCGAGGTCACGGACGGCACCACGGGGGCCGGGGAGGACGCGGCGGGCCTGGATCGTGCCTGCGCCGAACTGGGCTATCCCGAACAGATGGCGACCTTCTTCCGCACCGCCCTCGCCCGCCTGCCCGAGCTGCTCCGGGACGAGATCATGGCTCAGGCGCTGCTGTTCCCCGACGGAGACCTGCTCACCTCGCTCAGCAAGGACCAGCACAACGTCAGCAACACTTACCTGAACGCCGCCATGGGACACCTCGTGGCGCGGGCGGCGGCCACCCGGGCCGCACCGCTGCGCGTGGTGGAGCTCGGTGGGGGCGCGGGCGGCAGCACGTCCGCCGCACTGGACGGGCTGGACGCACTGGACGGGCTGGACGCACTGAACGGGCTGGGCGGGCTGGGCGGGCTGGGCGAGGCGAAGACGGATTACCTCTTCACCGACGTGTCCAGATTTTTCACGATGGCGGCCGAAGAGCGGTTCGGCGACCGGCTCCGCTATGCCCTGCTGGACATCAACGCCGACCTCGTGGCGCAGGGAGCCGTAGGAGGCGGCGCCGACGTGGTGATCGCCGCCAACGTGCTGCACTGCGCCCGCGACGCCGGACGATCCCTGCGCTGGATCAGGGAACTGCTGGCCCCCGGCGGGCTGGTGGTGGTCACCGAGGCGATCCGCGAGCACTACCTCGTCCTGGCCACCATGCAGTTCCTGCTGTCCCCGCGGGAAGGGCAGCCGGATCTCGGCGCCGGCGACCGCCGCGGCGGAAAGGGCCGGGTGTTCTTCACCGGCAGGCAGCTTCCGGCCGAGCTGGCGGCGGCCGGGCTGCGCCCGATCCTGGAGCTTCCCGGGGCCGGCTCCCCGCTGGCCTCGCCCGCCCAGCACCTGTTCGTCGCGGCCCGGATCTGACACTCCAGCTCCGGTACGGCGGGCGCGGGCCCGCCGTACCGGCCGGGCGGGCCAGCCCAGTGAGTCAGCCCAGTGAGTCAGCCCAGTGGGGTCAGCCCAGTGGGGTCAGCCCAGCGGGGTCAGCCCAGTGCCACCGGCAACCCGGCGCGGAACAGCTCCTGCTCCAGCCAGACGGCCGCCCGCACCCCGTCGGCCGCGCTCGGCCCCACCAGCGTCACCGGATCCGGCACCGCCTTCAGGTGGGCCGCGTCCCCGGCCGCGTAGACGCCGGGCACGCTGGTCTTCCCGTACTCGTCCACCTCGACGCAGCCGTCGGGCAGCAACGTGCAGCCGAGCTGGACGGCGAGATCGGTGTTGGGCCGGGTGGGCGCGCGGTGGAAGACGGCCTCGCGTGCCAGCAGCGTCCCGTCGGTGAAACGCAGGGTCAGCGCGTCCAGCTCGCCCTCGATGCCCGCCAGTGGGGTCTCGATCACCTCGACGCCGCGCGCCTTGACGGCGGCGGCCACCGGTTCCGGCAGGGCGCCGGGGCCGTTCGTGCACAGCACCACGTCATCGCTGTAACGATCGGCGACGTAGGCGGCCAGCATCGCCTCGAAGCCGTTCCCGATGACGGCCAGCACCTTCCCGTTCGTCTCGTAGCCGTGGCAGAACGGGCAGTGGAACACGCTCTTGCCCCACCGCTCCGCCAGCCCGGGAATCGCCACGGGTTCGTCGGTCAGCCCGCTGGCCAGCACCAGCCGGGACGACTCCACGCGTGAACCGTCCTCCAGGGTCAGCGTGAAGCCGCCGGACTCGCCCTGCGCCGAGGTCACCCGCCCCTGCCTGAGCTCGGCCGTCGGATAGGCGCTCACCTCGGCGCGGCCGTCCGACAACAACGTGGCGGGGGAGCCGCCGTCCCGGCCGAGGAACATGTGCATCTCCGCGGCCGGCGCGTTGCGCGGCCGGCCGGCGTCCACCACCAGCACGCGGCGCCGCTGCCGTCCCAGCACCAGTGCCGCGCTGAGCCCCGCGGGCCCGCCGCCGACCACGATCACCTCGTACATCACGCGCCTCCTCTTTCGATGACGTACATGCCTGCTTCCGCGGGACCGGTGGGCGAGAGCGCCAGACCGTGCTCGCCGAGCTCCTCCTTGAGCCGCCGCTCGTCCAGCACCCACCACCGGTAGTGCGCCGCCACCTCGCCGGCGGGCCGGTCACCGTCGTAGGTGCGGTAGGTCATGTCCCAGATGATCGAATCGGGGCCGGCCGGTTCCGCGCGGCCCCAGCCTTCGTACCTGCGCCGTCCGATCCGCACGTCGGCGAACCTGGTCTCGGGCACGGCCACCGGCTCGGCGGGTGGCTGCAGGTTCAGCACCGCCCGGCCGCCAGGGAGGAGCCGGTCGGCGAGCATCGCCCAGATCGCCTGCCGTCCGGCAGCGTCGAAGTGGCCCAGGACGTTCATCGCGACCACGGCGCCCAGCCGGTCCGGCAGCGTCGCCTCCAGGAGGTGCTCCGGCAGGACCGTTACCCGGTCACGCAGCCGGGCCGACTCGCTCACCCGGCTCAGCAGGACGGATCGCAACGCCGGCGAAGGCTCCACCGCCACGATCTCCGCCTCGGGCAGCGCTTCGGCGATCACCCGCGTGCCGTGTCCTCCGCCGGCGCCCACGTCCACGACGGGGCCGGTGATTCCGCGCAGCGCCGCCGACAGTGGCGGGCCCAGTGCCGCCCAGGGCGGCGCGAGCATGACATCGACGAACTCCGCGGATCGCTCGTATTCGTCGGTCATCCGTATCTCTCATTGAATTTGATAATGATTACCATTTTGCGAGACTATGGAGGGCGCCGGACGATCGTCAAGAGGGTCATGGACGCATTCCCACGGCGATGAGGGAGGTGGCGTCCAACTCGGTCATTCCGCGTTCGCCGAGGAGATGTGCGAAGGTCGTGCGCACGCGTTCGACGGAGGGCTCGTCCAGGCCGGTGAGCATGCCGCGAAAACCGCTGCCGAGCGCCACCCGCCAGGCGAGCCCGGCGTCCAGGGGAATGTGCAGCGGGGCTCGGGCCACGGTGGCCCGCCGCAGTCCGAGTCCGGTCAGCCAGGCGCCCAGCTCCTCTTCCGTGTCGATCCGGGAGGCCGACCGCCTGCTGGAGGGCGGAGCCGTCGGTGTCCCACGCACCCGCGCGGCCGCCTCGGCGAACAGCCGGCCGAAGCCCTCCATCGCGCCCCGCGCCCACGTGGTGACGGCCAGCCGTCCGCCGGGCCTGAGCAGCCCGGCCAGGCGGGAGACGGCGGCGTCCATGTCCGGCAGGAAGAAGACGCCGTGCACGCATTGCACCACGTCGTATGGTTCGTCCTCCCAGGTGGTGGCGTCGGCTTGGACGAAGCGCACGTTTGCCAGCCCTTGGGAGGCTGCGCGCCGCCGGCCGTGGGCGAGGAGCTCTCCCGCCAGGTCGATGGCGTCCACGTGCCCCCGCGGCCCGGCCGCCTTCGCGGCCGGGACGGCGGAGGCGCCCGCGCCGCAGCACACGTCCAGGACCCGTTCGCCCGCCTGTACGCCCGCGGTCGCGACCGTCGCCTCGCCGATGCGGTCCCACAGCTGCGGTGAGACCTCGGCGTACTCGGTGGCGGCGCTGTCGAAGACGGTTCCGACGCCGGTGGATGTCATGGGATTCTCCTCGGGGGATCAGCGGAGCTGCCAGCCGCGGGCGCGGACCCGTTCGTCCCAGAAACGGGCGTACGTGCCGCCGGCCGCGAGCAGGGTGTCGTGGTCGCCGTGTTCGGTGATGCGGCCGTGGTCCAGGACGAGGATGCGGTCGGCGGCGGTCACCGTGGACAGGCGGTGGGCGACGACGATGACGGTGCGGTCGCGGGCGAGTTCGGCGATGGCGTCGGCGACGGCCGCCTCGTTGGCCGGGTCGAGGGCGGCGGTGGCCTCGTCCAGCAGCACGATGGGGGCGTCCTTGAGCAGGGCGCGGGCGATCGAGACGCGCTGCTTCTCGCCGCCGGACAGTGTGGATCCGGCCTCGCCGACGCGGGTGTGCCAGCCGTCGGGCAGGCGTTCGACGACCTCGTCGAGGCGGGCGATGCGGGCCACCCGTTCGAGGTCGGCCTCGGTGGCGTCGGGGGCGGCCATGCGCAGGTTGCCGGCGATGGTGCCCTCGAACAGGTACACGTCCTGGAAGACCTGCGCGGTCAGCCGCGACACGCCGGCGCTTCCGAGGTCGCGTACGTCCTGGCCGCCGATGCGGACGGAGCCCTCGTCGGCGTCGAAGAAGCGGCCGATGAGCTTGAGCAGGGTGCTCTTGCCCGCGCCCGACGGGCCCACGACGGCGGTGAAGCTGCCAGAGGGGATCGTCGCGTCGATCCCGTCGAGTACGAGCGGCCCGCCGTCATAGCCGAAGCGCACGCCGCGCAGCTCGATGCCGGTTCCGGCGGGTTCGGCGGGCTCGGCCGGTTCCGGCAGCGGCGGCACCGCCAGCAGGGCGCGGACGCGGCCGATCGCGTCGGCGTTGACCTGCACGGTGCCGGCCAGTTCGCCGAGTTGCGAGATCGGGTCGAGCATACGCAGGGTGACGATCATCAGGCCGATCATGACGGCGATGGTCATGGTGCCCTGCAAAGTGAAGACGACCGTGAGCGCGATGACGGCGGTGACGACGAGTTGCAGGGCGCCGAAGAACACGATCATTCCCCAGGCTCCCCGTACGGTGAGCCGCGACTGGGAGCCCTGCTGGCGGACCAGGGACTCCTCCAGGGTGCCGAGCTCCGGCCGGTCGAGCACGCCGTAGGCGCGCAGGGTCGGCTGATGACGGGCGTACTCGACGATGCGGGAGGCGCTGACGCCGATGTCGTGCTCGTAGTCGTCGTCGTTGCGCCGCACGATCACCATGAGCAGCCGCAGGGCCGGCACGCACAACACCGCCCCGGCGGCGAAGGCCAGGCCGATCCGCCAGTCGAGCAGGAAGCTGCCGGCGATCATGGTGGCGGGCGCGGTGACACCGACGACGACGTGGCGCAGCAGGTGGGCGGGGATGTTGGCGACGTCCATGGTGCCCTTGCCGAGCATGCGCCCGATCGGCCCGGTACGGTCACCGCGGAACCAGCCGATCGGCAGCGTGGCCAGGTGATCGCCGAGGCGTCCGTGGAAGCCGGTCAGCACGTCCGTGCCGACGACGTACCCCAGGGATGAACTCCACGCCAGCAGCGCGTGGTGCGCGGCGACCGCGACGGTGATCGCGCCCGCCCACGACCAGAAGCGGCCCCAATCGAGCGGCGCGGTGGTGAGGGTGGCCACCAGCGGGGCCACGAACAGGAAGCCCAGCCCCTGCAGCACGCCCTGCCCGGCCTGGGCCGCGAGCATGACACGCAGATGCCGCCGCCCGCGCTCGTCGAGCAGCTCGGACAGGTAGCGGATCATGGCGATCATCGGCGGATCCCCGGCCTCTCGGACAGGGAGCGGGTCATGGTGATCATCGGCGGGGCCTCCGGTCTCTCGGGCAGGGAGGGGCTCATGGCGATCATCAGCGGGCCTCCAGCCTCTGCGCGGCGTGCTCGCGGGCGCGCCGGTCGTGTTCCCACAGGCGGGCGTACAGGCCGCTCCGGGCGAGCAGTTCCTCGTGACGGCCCTGCTCGGCGACGCGGCCCTCGTCGAGCACGACGATCCGGTCGGCGCCGCGGATCGTGCTCAGCCGGTGCGCGATGACCAGCACGGTACGGCCGCGCGCGACCTCGCTCAGCGCGTCCTGGATGCGGGCCTCGTTCTCCGGGTCCGCGCTCGCGGTCGCCTCGTCCAGGACGAGGATCGGCCGGTCGGCGAGGATCGCGCGGGCGATGCACACCCGCTGCCGCTCACCCCCCGACAACTCGGCGTCCTCGCCCGCCACCGAGTCCAGGCCGCGCGGCAGCAGGTCGAGGCGGTCGAGGATCTGCGCCTTGGCCGCCGCCGCGCGTACGTCCTCGTCGGAGGCGTCCGGGCGGGACAGGCGGATGTTGTCGCGGATGCTCATGCGCAGCAGCGCCGAGTCCTGGAAGACGAACGCGACGTGCCGGTACAGCTCGGCGGGGTCGAGGTCGCGCAGGTCGGTGCCGTACAGCAGGACCGAGCCCTGCTGCGGGTCGTCGAACCGGGGCAGCAGCTTGGCCAGCGTGGACTTGCCGGATCCGGACGGGCCGACCAGCGCGGTCAGCGTGCCCCGCGCGAGGTCCAGATCGACGTCGTCGAGCGCGACGGTGTCGCCGTAGGCGAAGCGCACCCCGCGCATGCGTACCACCGGTCCGGGAGCGCCGGCGTCGGGCACGGCGGGGTCCGCCGGGACGGGCAACTCGGGGGCGGAGAGCGCCTCGCGGATGCCGCGTGCCACGCCGAGCGCCGTGACCAGCGGATGGATCGACATCATGACCGTCATCAGGCCCGCCGTGGTGACCGTGCCGAAGACCAGGAAGGCGATGAAGCTGATCGGCGGCAGCTGTCCGGTGGCGGTGAGCACGCCGCCGGCGCCCGCCGTGACGACGAGTACGCTCGGCGGCGACAGCAGGATCTCCGAGATGACCGACGCCCTGGTGGTCGCCTTCGCCCAGTCGAGAAAGAACCGGGCGAAATTTCGGGACACCTCCTGAAAACGTCGGCTGGCCACCCCCGGGGTGCCGAACGCCTTCACCACGCCGATGCCGTTGACGAACTCGACCGCGGCCCCGCTCAGCCTGGCCAGCCACGCCATGAACTCCGGATACTTCGTCCCCGCGCCGGCCATCGCGCGCTGGTAGGTCACCAGTCCGACGACCAGCGGCAGCAGGCTGACCAGCGCCATCCGCCAATCCACGGCGAACAGGTAGCCGACGGCGACCAGCACGGGGACGGCGGCGGCCGTGATGTCCACCACGGAGTGGGCGATGAGCTGGTGCAACGCGGCGACGTCGTCCTCGACCGTCTTCTTCACGATGCCGGAGTTGCGGTCGGTGAACCAGCCCAGCGGGACCCGGCGCAGCTTGCCCAGCAGTTCCCGCCGGATCCTGAACGACACCCGGATGTCGGCCAGATGCGTCAGCACCCCCGCCCCGAAGGTGCCGAGCTGTTTGACCGCCAGGGCGGCGAGCGCGACGGCGATGATCGGCCACACGTCGGTGTCCCCGCCGAGCAGCCGCCGGCTGATCTCGACGACGGCGACCAGCGGGGCCATCCCGGCGAGCGCGCTGAGAGCGCTCAGCACGCCACAGCCGATCAGCGTGACGCGGGCGGGAGCCAGCACCGAAGGCGCCGATGGGACGGTAGAAGCGAACATACGCCACCCTTCGCCGGAAGCAGCATGAAACCTGCCAAGCTCAGCAAATGATAATCATTGTCGCGCGGTAGCGTAGCTCACCACAAGCCCGGCCGAAACGGTCTACTTGGAGGTGCGGCGGAAGCGGGCCACCGAGAGCGTCATGAAGACGAGCGTGAGCCCCACCGCCCAGGCCAGCGCTCGCGGCGCGAGCCCGCCCGCATCCTGGCCGTTGAACCAGGCCCGCAACGTGTCGATCATCACGGTCACCGGGCTGTGGTCGGCGTAGGCGCGCAGCCAGCCCGGCATGGACTCGGTCGGTACGAACGCCGAGCTGACGAAGACGAACGGGAACACCCAGATCATTCCCAGACCCTGAGCGCCCTCGACGCTGCCCGCCAGCAGGCCGACGTAGGCGGCCACCCAGGAGAAGCCGAAACCGAGCAGCAGGAGCAGCCCGAAGCCGAGCAGGATCTGGCCGGGGCCGGCGTGGAAGCGGAAGCCGACGACCAACCCGCAGGCCACCATGACCACGATGCTGACGAGGTTGCGCAGCACCTCGGAGATCAGGCGGCCGAGCAGGACGGAGGAGCGGGTCATCGGCAACGACCTGAACCGGTCCATCACGCCGCGCTCCATGTCCTCGGCGATGCCGACGGCCACGGCCCCGGTCGAGGTGAACAGCACGATCATGACGAAGATGGCGGGCAGCAGGAACTGCTTGTAGTTCCCGCCGGGGGTCTGGATCGCGCCGCCGAAGACGTACGCGAACAGCAGGATGAACATGACCGGCTGGATGAGGGCGTACATGAGGAGGAGTTGCGGGGCGCGCAGGATGCGCCGCACGTTGCGCCCGGCCAGCAGCCACGCGTCGCGCAGCCACCAGCGGGGGCCGGTCGCCTCGGCGCTCGTCATCGCTCCGCCCTCGCTTCCTGCGCGTCACCGAGACGGGCGTGGCCCTGCTCTTCGCCCGTTGAGGTGGTGTGGCCGGTGAGCGCGAGGAACGCGTCGTCGAGGCTCGGCCTGCGCAGTGACAGGTCGCTCACCCGCACTCCGGCGGCGTCCAGATCGCGCAGAATGCCGGGGATCACGGCGTAACCCCCGGCCACGGGGACGATGACGCTGTCGTCGTGGATGCCGGGAGGGCCGTCGCCGTGGCGGCGCAGGATGCGGGCCGCCCGCTCGGCGTCGGCGCGGTCGGCCAGCACCACCTGGGCGCGGGCGCCGCCGGCCAGCTCCTTGATCTCGTCGGGGGTGCCATGGGCGATGTCGCGGCCGCGGTCGACGATGGTGATAGCGCCGGCCAGGCGGTCGGCCTCCTCCAGGTACTGCGTGGTGAGCAGGACCGTCGTGCCGTCCCGGGGCAGCCGCTCGATCACCTCCCACAGGGCGCGCCGCGAGCGCGGGTCGAGGCCGGTGGTGGGCTCGTCGAGGAAGATCACGCGCGGCTGGGTCATGAGGCTGGCGGCCAGGTCGAGGCGGCGCCGCATGCCGCCGGAGTACGTACGCACCAGGCGGCCGGCGGCCTCGGTCAGCTCGAACGCCTCCAGCAGTTCCGGCGCCCTGCGCCGGGCCTCGGCCGCGCGCATCCTGAACAGCCGGCCGATGAGGACGAGGTTCTCCATCCCGGTCAGGAGTTCGTCGACGGCGGCGTACTGGCCGGTCAGGCCGATGAGGCGGCGCACGCGCCGCGGGTGGGCGGCGACGTCCACGCCCAGCACCTCGGCCCGGCCGGAGCCGGCGCGCAGGAGGGTGGCGAGGATGCGTACCACGGTGGTCTTCCCGGCGCCGTTGGGGCCGAGCAGGCCGGTGATGGAGCCCTCGGGGACGCTCAGGTCGATGCCGTCGAGGGCCACGGTCCTGCCGTAGGACTTGCGGAGGTTCTCGATCAGGATGGCGGCCATGTGGGCTGGTCTCCCGTGAGTGCTTCGATGAGCTTGGCCATTGCCGACTGGGCGGACGCCGAGGCCCGGGGCCCGATCGCCACCAGCGCCGCGACCAGCGCGGACGCCTCCGACGGGTCGAGTGCCACCGGCGGCAGCCTGTTCCTGGTGTTGATGACGTAGCCTCCGCCGGGACCCCGCTGGGTGGCGACCGGGACCCCGGCGTTCAGCAGGTCGGCCACGTCGCGCTCGACCGTACGGACGCTGACGCCCAGCCGCTCGGCCAGCCTGTCCGCGGTCAGCGGTCTGTGGTCGCGGGCACGCAGCTCCTCGATGAGCCGGTGCTGGCGTTCGACCCGCGGGATGAAGGGATGAGGGCTCATCACCATGTGGTCAGGATAAAGAGGGATGCCTGACAATCCTGTGTCGGTCATTCGAAAAAGGTCCGGGGATTCCCGCCAGCGGCGCCGTTCTCAGGGCGCCGCTTTCAAGGCGCTTTTAGGGCGCCGGCGCGGGCGGCGGCCAGCGTGACGAGCGCCGCCCGGTCGGCGGTCGTCCCGTCGACCGGATCGCCGGTCATGAGCAGGCGCAGGTAGATCGGCGCGGCCAGCGTCTTCAACAACTCGGCGGCGTCGGTGCCCGCAGGGAGTTCGCCGCGTTCGACCGCGCGCGTCACGACGGGCGCGGCCCGGACGAGCCGGTCGTCGAAGACGTGCCGCCGGGCCGCGGCGATCTCGGGGAGATGGGCGGCTCCGGTGAACATGGCGGCGAGCAGGGCCTGCCCGGTGGGGCTGGTGTAGGCGCGCACGAGGGAGTGCGCCAGCGCCCGCAGATCGCCCTCGATCGCTCCGGTGTCGGGAACGGGGACGTCCAGCGCCATGTGCTCGGCCAGGGCGTCGGTGAGCAGGCTCTCGCGGTCCTTCCACCGCCGGTAGACCGTCGTCTTGTGGACGCCGGCGCGCTGGGCGACGTTCTCGATGGTCAGCGCCGCGTAGCCCACGTCCACGAGTTCGGCCAGCGCGGCGGCGTGGACGGCGGCGCGCACTTTGGCGCCGCGGCCGACCGGTCGTCCGGCCGGGGCCTGATCAGATCTCATTGCAACTCCGAGTTGCGATATTTTCGGTACGGATGGCAGGATCAAACATATCGCAACTTCCTGTTGCGATACATTCTCCGCTGCACCCCCGAGGTGGCACATCATGCGACAATCTCCCGCCTGGAACCTGCACGCCATCCCCGGCCAGAGCGGCCGCGTGGCGGTGGTGACCGGCGCCAACAGCGGCATCGGCTACGTCACCGCCCGTGAGCTGGCCCGCTGCGGCGCACACGTCGTACTGGCCTGCCGCGACCCCGGACGCGGCCGGGCCGCCCTGGCCCGCATGCGGCAGGAGGCGCCCGGCGCGCGGCTCGAACTACGCCTGGTGGACCTGGGTGATCTGGCCTCCATCAGGAGGTTCGCCGCCGGCTGGGACCATGGCCGGCTCGACCTGCTGGTCAACAACGCCGGGGTGGCGATGGTGCCCTACGCGCGTACCGCCGACGGCTTCGAGTCGCAGTTCGGCATCAACCACCTGGGCACCTTCGCCCTGACCGGCCTGCTGCTGCCGCACCTGCTCGCCGCGCCCGACCCGCGGGTGGTCACCGTCAGCAGCGAGGGGCAGCGTTTCGCCCACTTCGACCTGCGCAACCTCAACGCCGAACGCCACTACCGCACGGCGTTCGCGTACGTGCAGGCCAAGCGGGCCAACCTCTACTTCGCCGTCGAGTTGCAGCGCCGGGCCGACGCCGCCGGGCTGAGGCTGCGCAGCATGGCCGTCGCGCCCGGGCTCACCCGCACCAACGTGCTCACCGGCGGCGCCAACAGCGGCAGGGGACGGCTGTACGCGGCCGCCACCCGCCTGCTGGTGCGCGTGGCCTTCCGCCCGACCCCGGAGGGGGCCAAGACCTCCCTGTACGCGGCGACGCTGCCGGACCTGCCGGGCGGCAGCTACATCGTCCCCGACGGCCCGCTGCAACTGCGCGGCGAACCGGTTCGCCGTACCCGCGAGCGGGCCATCCGCGACGCCGCCACGGCCACGTCCCTGTGGCGACTGTCCGAACGCCTGACCGGCGTCACCTACGCCCTGACGCGTTCCGCGTCGCTCGGTCGGGAGGCATGAGCCTGATCACCGCAGTGCCGCGGCCCCGAATGAGACGCTGAACCGCTTGCACCAGATCGTCACGCTCCGCAGGGCGCTCAGGTCGGCTTCGGCGGGGATGGCGTAGTTGGCGCTGCCCTGGTTGCCCTTGAGACGGCCCAGCTCAAGGTGACGTCCGTCGTCGAAGGCGAACCAGTTCCGGGTGACGGTGACGCGCGCAACAGGGGCGACGGCTCGTCAACGGAGCGCGCAGGGTTGCGCCGGAACTCATGGCAGCACTCCGTCGCGGACGTCGACATGGAGTGGGCGCTCGACGAGATCGGGCGTCCGGGACAGTGTGCGCGGCCGGTTGCGTTCCGGATGTGTGGGATCATGGGGCGGCGGGTCGTCGGCATATGCCGCGAACTTGTAGGACTCTGCTGGATAACTCGTTTCAGGGCTGGTATGCGTCCTTCGACGCCTGGGCCGCCTTCCTGCGCTCGCGGGCCGAGGTCACGTCGTGGGTGGTGGATGAGGCCCTCCTCTGTGCGCCTGCAAAACCACCCAAGACGGTCCAAGAAGCGTGAAGCGGCCCAACCCCTGTCGATTGCGCTGATGGCCGTCACGCCGGTCCCTTGCGTACCTATCCGTTTCAGTGATCTGCAAGCGGCACAGTGCAGACTCTCCTCACCAAAACACGCTGCCGTCCGCTCGGACGGCACGAAAGGGAAGACATCATGCAGCTAGGCAAGAAGGTCACTGCCATCGCCGCTTGCGCCTTTCTGGCGAGCGGCGTGCTGGCCGCGGCGGTCCCCGCCGCGGCCAGTGCGACCACCACGGTCACTGCTGGAGAGAGCTCGGCACGCGCCTACTACGGTGCCATCGCAGTGGCGCGTAACGGTCGTACCGGCAGGTCCTGGGACTACAGTACGTTGTCCGCCGCCAAGCGACGGGCACTGAAGGAATGCGGCCGATCGAGCTGCAAGGTCCTGACCACCTTCGTCAACGGGTGCGGCGCCGTCGCCTACAACTCCAGGAGGAACATCTACTGGGGCGGCAGGGGCAGCACCCCCGCCAAGGCCAAGAGGAACGCCGTGGCCAACGCGGGCGGCGGTCGCTGGATCGTCTACCAGTGCACCAAGCGCTACCGGTAGAACGGAAGCCGTCACCACGATCGCTCCGGCCGTCGAGCGCGACGGCCTCTGAATGACGAACCCCGCCCTGCCCGGTCCTGAGACGGCCGGGCAGGGCGGGGATGGGCGTTTGCCGCGGTCACCTTCCCAACATCGGCGTCTACCTGGCGGTCTTCGCCACCCACGGTGCGCTGATCCCCGTCGAGGGCGGCGCCTTCGGCCTGTGAACGGGCGCCGTCGCACGTGTCCCGGCCCTGAGCACCCCACATAGACCGCACCTATCAAGCGATAGATACAAACGCTTTGACCTGCGGGAACGCCTCGGTGGAGAGTGTGATCATCCCCGATGACGAGGAGCAGAGGTCATGGCCAAGGTGCTGTGTGTGCTGTACGACGACCCGATCGACGGATACCCCGCCTCCTACGCCCGCGACGGCCTGCCCGACCTGACCGGCTACCCGGGCGGCCAGACGCTGCCCAGCCCCAAAGCGCTCGACTTCACCCCCGGGCACCTGCTCGGCAGCGTCTCCGGCGAGCTGGGGCTGCGCCGTTTCCTGGAGGAACGCGGCCACACGCTGGTGGTCACCTCAGACAAGGACGGCGACGGCACCGCCGACGGGTCGGCGTTCGACCGTGAGCTGGCCGACGCCGACGTGGTGATCTCGCAGCCGTTCTGGCCCGCGTACCTGACCGCCGAGCGCATCGCCCGCGCCCCCAAGCTGAAGCTGGCCGTCACCGCCGGCATCGGCTCCGACCACGTCGACCTCGATGCCGCCATCGGCCGTGGCATCACCGTCGCCGAGGTCACCTACTGCAACAGCATCAGCGTCGCCGAGCACGTCGTGATGATGATCCTGTCCCTGGTCCGCGACTACCTGCCCGCCCACCGGACGGTGCTGGACGGCGGCTGGAACATCGCCGACCGCGTGGCCCGCTCCTACGACCTGGAGGGCATGCACGTCGGCACCGTCGCCGCCGGCCGCATCGGCACCGCCGTGCTGCGCCGGCTCAAGCCGTTCGACGTGCACCTGCACTACACCGACCGGCACCGGCTGCCGCGCGAGGTCGAGGAGGAGCTCGGCCTCACCTTCCACCCCGACACCGCCGCCATGGTGCCGCACTGCGACGTGGTGACCGTCAACGCGCCGTTGCACCCCGAGACCGAGGGCCTGTTCGACGATGCCCTGCTGGCCACCATGAAGCGGGGCGCGTACCTGATCAACACCGCCCGCGCCCGCATCGCCGACCGCGACGCGATCGTGCGCGCGCTGGAGAGCGGGCAACTGGCCGGGTACGCCGGCGACGTCTGGTATCCCCAGCCCGCCCCGGCCGACCACCCCTGGCGCACGATGCCGCACCACGGCATGACCCCGCACATCTCCGGCTCCTCCCTGTCCGCCCAGGCCCGCTACGCGGCAGGAACCCGCGAGATCCTGGAGGCGTGGCTGGAGGGGACGCCGATCCGCGAGGAGTACCTCATCGTCGAGGGCGGCGCCCTGGCCGGGGCCGGCGCCCACTCCTACAGCACCAGGAAGAGGTAGCGCGGGCCCGCCATCGAGACCGGCTCGGCAGCGCCGTCCGAGACAGCCGGCGATCCATACCACGACGTTATGGTCAACTTGGGAGGTATCACTTGGGTCATTCGATGCCAGGCTGAGGGCACCCCAGCCGGCCGGGGCTCGTCCACTCCACCCCCTGAGGAGGCACGAGCGTGAACCCCAAGCTCAGGCTGGGCACTGCCGCCATGCTCGCGTTAGCCCTGACCATCACCGCACTCTCGGGCGCCACAAGCGCGAACGCCCGGGCAGCCGACCCGCCCTCACCCTCGGAACGCAGCACCGCGAGGCAGACCGCGCAGAGCGTGATCGCCTCCAGCCGGACGCAGCTCCAGGCCGCCGACCAGGACGTCTTCTCCCTGTCGTCGGCCATCGCCGGCGTCAACGGCATCCAGCACCTCACGTACGCGCGTACCCACGCCGGTCTGCCCGTCTTCGGCGGCGAGGTGGTCGTGACGACCGACAAGTCCGGCAGGGCCACCAGTACGATCGACACCGGCCAGCAGGCGAGGATCGCGCTGGACACCAAGCCGCGGATCACCGCGCAGGCGGCCGCGGACACGGCCCGCGGCGCGGCGCCCAAGGCCGACTCGATCGGCACGCCGGCTCTCGTGGTGCACGCCACCACTCCCACGCCACGCCTGGCGTGGGAGGTCGTCGCCGCCGCCGACGACCAGTCCAGCATCGTGCACGTGTACGTGGACGCGCACGACGGCCAGGTCATCGACCAGTGGGACCAGGTGGTCAACGGCACCGGCAACAGCTACTACAACGGCAACCCGGTCACCATCGACACCTCCCCGTCGTACGTGATGCGCGACCCCACGCGCACCGGCATCCAGTGCGGCGGCCAGAACGGCGCGGCGTACACCAAGTCGACCGACAACTGGGGCAACGGCAGCGGCACGAACCTGGAGACGGCCTGCGTCGACGCGCTCTTCGCGGCCCAGCGCCAGTGGAACATGTTGCGCGACTGGCTCGGCCGCAACGGCGTCAACGGCGCGGGCCGCGGCTACCCCGCGAGGGTCGGGCTGAACCAGGCCAACGCCTTCTGGAACGGTTCGTACGCCTCTTTCGGCCGTAACTCCGCCGGCACCCAGCAGGCCGTTTCGATGGACGTCGTCGGGCACGAGTTCGGCCACGGCATCTTCCAGTTCTCCGGCGGCAGCGGCGGCAGCGGCAACGAGCCCGGCGGCCTGAACGAGTCGACCGGCGACATCTTTGGCGCGCTGACCGAGGCGTATGCCAACCTGCCCGCCAGCCTTGACCCGCCCGACTACCTGGTCGGCGAGGAGGTCAACCTGTCCGGCCGTGGCGCGATCAGGAACATGTACAACCCGTCGGCGCTCGGCCACCCGAACTGCTACAGCTCCTCCATCCCGAGCACCCAGGTGCACGCGGCGGCAGGGCCGCAGAACCACTGGTTCTACCTGCTCGCCGAGGGCACGAACCCGAGCGGCAAGCCGGCCAGCAGCCGGTGCGACGGCGGCGCGGCCATCACCGGCATCGGCGTCCGCAAGGCGGGCCAGATCTTCATGACCGGCCTGAACAGCAAGACGGCGCCATGGACGCACGCCAAGGCGCGCGTGGCCACGCTGCGCGCGGCCAAGACGCTGTTCCCCACCGGCTGCGTGGAGTTCAACGTCGTCAAGGCGGCCTGGAGCGGGGTGAACGTACCCGCGCAGAGCGGCGAGCCGGCCTGCCCCTGAGCACGACGCGGGCCCTGTAGTCACCGAGGCTTGACGCATACCCCCCGGAGGGTATGCGTCAAGCCTTTCTCATGCGCGTCCGTGGCATCTCGGATTTCTCGCGCTCCGGTCGGCCGTTGCCAGGAATACCATAGGGGGGTATGGTGTTGTTCTGAGCGGCTGACCTGGAGAGGGGTGGACATGGCCGGATACAGCGGTAACAAGCAGGACCACGCGGCGCGCCTGCGCCGTATCGAAGGGCAGATCCGCGGCCTGCAGCGGATGGTCGAGGACGACAAGTACTGCATCGACATCCTGACGCAGGTGTCGGCGGCGACCAGCGCGCTGAAGTCGTTCTCCCTGTCGCTGCTCGAACAACATCTGGCCCACTGTGTGGCCGAGGCCACGCAGAAGGGCGGGCCGGAGGCGGAGGCCAAGGTCAAGGAGGCCTCCGACGCCATCGCACGACTTGTTCGTTCCTGATTCACGGATTGAAGGAGAGATCGATATGAGCACCGCCACCTACACCGTCAAGGGCATGACCTGCGGCCACTGCGTCAGTTCGGTGAAGGAAGAGGTCGGCGAGGTGTCCGGGGTCGCCCATGTCGAGGTGGACCTGGCGACCGGCCTGCTGACCGTGGACGGCCCCGCCGACGCGGCGAAGATCATCGCCGCGGTCGAGGAGGCCGGTTACGAAGTGGCGAACCGGTGAACGCCGCGGTCAAGCTCGGCTCGTACGCCCTGGGCCTGGCCGTCGTCTTCGGCGGCGCCCTGGGCGTGGGCAGGGCCGTCGGGCCGGTCGGGACGCCCCCGGCCGAGGCCCACGCCGCCATGGCGGCGCCCACCGCGAGCGCGGGACACGGCGGGCACGCCACCGAACAGGCGGACGACGATACCCCCGGGGGGCTCCAAGTGTCCGAGAGCGGCTACACCTTCAACCCGCTCACCACGACGATCAAGCCCGATGAGCCCGCCGACTTCCGCTTCACCGTGACCGGGCCCAACGGCAGGCCGGTCACCGGCTACCAGGTCGAGCATGACAAGAAGCTGCACCTCATCGTCGCCTCCCGTGACCTGGGGACCTTCCGGCACGTGCATCCCGAGATGGCGCCCGACGGAGTCTGGTCGGTCAAGCTGACGCTGCCGGCGGCCGGGCCGTACCGGGTCTTCGCCGACTTCGCGCCGACCGGCGGCAGCGCCCTCACGCTGGGGACCGACCTCGCGGTAACGGGCGACTACGAGCCCGGGGCCCTGCCCGCGGTCAGCCGTACGGCGAAGGTGGACGGCTACGAGGTCACCCTCGACGGCGAGTTGACTCCCGGGCAGTCGAGCAAGCTCATGCTCAAGGTGAGCAAGGACGGCCGGCCCGTCACGGACCTGCAGCCCTATCTCGGCGCCTACGGTCATTTGGTGGCCCTGCGCGCCCAGGACCTGGCCTATCTGCACGTGCACCCGGATGGTGAGCCCGGCGACGGCAGGACCCTGCCAGGGCCCGGGATCACCTTCTACGCGGAGGTGCCCAGCACCGGCGACTACCGGCTCTTCCTCGACTTCCAGCACGACGGCGAGGTCCGCACCGCGGACTTCACCCTGCGTGCGGGGGAGCGGCCGCAGACCCCGACGGCCACGCCCAGCGGGCACGGCGACGATCACAGCCACTGACCGGGAGAAAGGAGAATGGTGATGTCCCAGGTCACCGATGACCGGCCGAACGCGGTCGAACTCTCGATCGGCGGCATGACCTGCGCCTCTTGTGCGAACCGCATCGAGCGCAAGCTGAACAAGCTGGACGGCGTGACGGCCACGGTCAATTACGCGACGGAGAAGGCCAAGGTCTCCTTCCCCGAAGGCGTGGACCCGCAACAGCTGATCGCCGAGGTGGAGAAGGCCGGGTACACGGCCGAGCTACCCGCAGCTGCGATCCAACCGCAGGAGGAGGAGCGGGATGAGTTGCGGTCGTTGCGGCAGCGGTTGATCGCTTCGGTGGTGTTGTCGGTGCCGGTGATGGCGATGGCGATGATCCCGGCGTTGCAGTTTGCGAATTGGCAGTGGTTGTCGCTCACGCTGGCCGCCCCGGTGGTGGCCTACGCCGGCTGGCCGTTCCACAAGGCCGCCTGGACCAATCTGCGGCACGGCGCGGCGACCATGGACACGCTGATCTCGGTGGGCACGCTGGCCGCGCTGGGCTGGTCGCTGTGGGCGTTGTTCTTCGGTACGGCCGGTACGCCGGGCATGACGCATCCGTTCGCGTTCACCATCGAGCGCAGTGACGGCTCCGGCAACATCTACCTGGAGACGGCGGCCGCGGTGACCGCGTTCATCCTGGCCGGCCGCTATTTCGAGGCGCGTTCCAAGCGGCGGGCCGGGGCGGCGTTGCGGGCGTTGCTGGAGCTGGGCGCCAAGGAGGTGGAGCTGGCCGATGGCCGGCGCGTCCCGGTCGAGCGGCTCAAGAGCGGCGACCGGTTCGTCGTGCGGCCGGGGGAGAAGGTGGCCACCGATGGGGTGGTCGAGGAGGGTTCCTCGGCGGTGGATGCCTCGATGTTGACGGGTGAGTCGGTGCCGGTGGAGGTGCGGCCGGGTGATGCGGTGACCGGGGCGACGGTGAACGCGGGCGGCCGGCTGGTGGTGCGGGCCACCCGGGTCGGCGCGGACACGCAGCTGGCCCAGATGGCCCGGCTGGTGGAGGAGGCGCAGACCGGTAAGGCGCGGGTGCAGCGGCTGGCCGATCGTATCTCCGGGGTTTTCGTGCCGATTGTGATCGCGTTGGCGGTGGGCACGCTGGGCTATTGGCTGGGGACGGGTGAGGGGGCGGGGGCGGCGTTCACGGCGGCGGTGGCGGTGCTGATCATCGCGTGCCCGTGTGCGCTGGGTCTGGCCACGCCGACCGCGTTGCTGGTCGGGACGGGGCGGGGGGCGCAGCTCGGCATTCTGATCAAGGGTCCCGAGGTGCTGGAGTCGACTCGCGGGATCGACACGGTGGTGCTGGATAAGACCGGCACGGTGACCGAGGGCAGGATGACGCTCATGGCGGTGCACCTGGCCGAGGGGGAGCGCCGTGCGGAGGTGTTGCGGCTGGCGGGCGCGCTGGAGCACGCCTCGGAGCATCCGATCGCCCGGGCCATCGCCGAGGCAGCCAGAAGCGAGGCGGTCGGGAGCGAGGCCGTGGTGGAGGACTTCGCGAACGTCGAGGGGCTCGGTGTGCAGGGCGTCGTGGACGGGCACGCGGTGCTGGTCGGTCGTCCGCGGCTGCTGGCGGAGTGGTCGCAGCAGCTGCCCGCCGATCTTGCGCGGGAGCTGGCGGAGGAGCAGGCCAGGGGTCGTACCGCGGTGGCGGTGGGCTGGGACGGGCAGGCTCGCGCGGTGCTGGTGGTGGCCGACGTGGTCAAGCCGACCAGCAGGGAGGCCATCGCCCGGCTTCGCTCCCTCGGTCTCACGCCGGTGCTGCTGACCGGTGACAACGAGGCCGTGGCCGGGACGGTGGCGGCCGAGGTGGGTATCGATGAGGTGATCGCGGAGGTGTTGCCGGCCGGGAAGGTGGAGGTGGTCAAGCGGCTGCAGTCCGAGGGCAAGGTGGTGGCGATGGTGGGCGACGGGGTCAACGACGCCGCCGCGCTGGCCCAGGCTGATCTGGGGCTGGCCATGGGCACCGGCACCGACGCGGCGATCCAGGCCAGCGATCTGACTCTGACCCGGGGTGACCTGCGGGTGGCGGCCGACGCGATCCGGTTGTCCCGCCGCACGCTGAAGACGATCAAGGGGAACCTGTTCTGGGCCTTCGCCTACAACGTGGCCGCGCTGCCGCTGGCCGCGATGGGCCTGCTCAACCCGATGATCGCGGGCGCGGCGATGGCGTTCTCCAGCGTCTTCGTAGTGAGCAACAGCCTGCGACTGCGCCGCTTCAAGTAGAACCGCCCGGATGGCTCCTCCACTCGATGACGATCAGGAGTGGTAGGGGCCCAGGTCTAGTCCCGCAAGCTCGTCCCGCGAGGAGATGCCCAGCTTGGGATAGGCCTTGTACAGGTGGAAGCCCACGGTGCGCGGGCTGAGGAAGAGCTGGGCGCCGATCTGCCGGTTCGTGGCTCCGGTCGCGGCCAGCCGGACCACCTGGAGTTCCTGCGGGGTCAGCGTGCTGAGGGCGGCGCCTGCCGCGGGTGGCCTGGGCTCGGCGGCGTGGACACCGGCCGCGGCGAGTTCGCTGCGGGCACGTCCGGCCCAGGGCTCGGCTCCCAGCTCGACGAAACTCTCCAGCGCGGCGCGTAACTGGATGCCCGCGTCGGCTCGCCGCCGGGCGCGCCGGAGCCATTCGCCGTACAGCAGGCGGGTCCTGGCCTGCTCGAAGGGACGCCCGGCCTGGGGATTCACGGCGAGGGCCGCCTCGTAGTGCGCCTCGGCCTCCTCGCGCGGCGCGAGCAGCGCCCGGCAGCGGTGGGCGACCGCCGCAGCCCAGGGCCGGCCGCCGGCCTCGGCCCAGGCGTCGAACCGGGCGAGCGCGGCGGTCGCCCTGGCGACCTGGTTGAGGCGGGCGCAGGCCTCCACGTGGTCGGCGAGGGCGAAGGTGACGATCACCGTGTGGCCGAGCGGGCCGTCCAGGATCGCCGCCATCCGCTCGGCCGCGGCGTCGTAACGGGCCCGTACGAGGTCGAGCAGCGTCAGCGCGCACCCTCCCCAGCCGGATCCGTTGCGTTCCCTGGAGGAGCCCTCGGCCTGGGCCGCTAGACGCCGGCATTCGTCGTCCTCGCCGCGGATGGCGGCCAGGCGGGCGAGGATGCCGTGCAGGTGGCGCAGCCGTCCCTCCTGCCCGGTGTCGCGTGCGATCTGCCAGGCCTCCGCCCCGGACGCGGCGGCCTCGGCGTGGCGGCCGGACAGGATCTGCGCCTGGGTGAGGAGTTGCAGGGCGTGTGGCAGCGCTCCGACGAGCCCGTGGCGACGGCAGGCGGCCACCCGGGCGGCGGCCAGCTCGCACGCCGCCTCGTCGTCCCCGGTCATGAGAGCTCCGAACACGGCGTACGTGCCGGCGACCCGCTCAATCTCACCCCCGGCCGACGCCGGAAGAGTGCCCCCGCCCGAGTCAGGCACCGAGGGGGTGGCTTGGTCGAGGGGGGTTTGTGTGTGGTGAAGGGTGGCGCGGAGGAGGGGGAGTCCTGTGGCGGGGTCGCCGGCGGCCACGCGTTCCATGCCGCGTACGGCGGAGACGATGCCGGCCAGGCGTGCCTCCGTCTGCGGTGCCAGGGACTCCAGGAGTTCGGCGGTCCGCCCGAGCGCGTCCCGGTCGCCGGCGAACCAGGCCTTGGACGCGGCGGCGGCGAGCAGGGAAGCGGCGTACGCGGGCGCGGTCCGTACGATGTCCGCGGCTGCGGCGATCAGGATGTACGCGGCCGGCGCCGGATCGTCCCGCTCGGCCTCGACCGAGGCGCGCACGCTGGCCAGCCGGGCCAGCAGCAGCGGATCCGCGGTCAGACGGCGGCCCCGCTCGGCGGTGGCTCCGGCGCGGGGGAGTTGCCCGGCGCCGAGCGCCGACTCAGCGGCGGCGGCCAGCCAGCGGGCACGCCGCTCCCTGTCCACGGTGAGTTGCGCGGCCCGCTCGTAAGCGGTGGCGGCCGAGGCGTTGCTGCCGCGCTCACCCGCGCGTTCGCCGGCCGCCGCCAGGACGGCCGAGATCTCCTCATCGGGTTCGAGCGTGGCCGCCGACAGGTGCCAGGCCAGGCGGTCGGCGTGCTCATGGCCGTCGAGCGCGCCGGCCAGCGCCCGGTGGGCCGCCGTGCGCCGGGTGAGCGGCGCCTCGTGGTAGGCCGCGGCCTTGACGAGCGGATGGCGGAAACGTACCCGGTCGCCGGAGACGTCAATGAGAGCGGCCCGCTCGGCGGGCTCCAGGTCCTCGGGCCCCGCGCCGAACGCCTGCGCCGCCCGCAACACCAGGTGCAGGCTGCCAGAGCCGTCGGCGGCGGCGACCAGCAGCAGCGACCGGGTACGTTCGGGCAGCCGCCGGATCGTGGCGCGCAACGACTGTTCGAGCCGCCCGGCCATGGACGGCCCCGGCGGCCGCAGGGGGAGCGGGGCCAGGTGGCCGGCCCGCTGCTCGGGGGTCAGGATCTCGGCGAAGTGCAGCAGCGCCAGCGGGTTGCCCTCGGCCTCCTCGATCACCCGGTCGCGAGCCTCGGGGGTGAGCCCGGCCGCGCGCCCGGCGAGCAACCGCTCGCAGTCGGGCCTGGTCAGGCCGGACAGCCGCATCTCCGGGATGCCGCTGATCACCGGCTCACCGCCGTCGCGGCCGGCGAAGATCATGGTGATCGGTTCGGCGGCCAGGCGGCGGGCGGCGAACGTCAGCGCGTCCAGGGAGGCGCGGTCCAGCCAGTGCACGTCGTCGATCAGGCACAGCAGCGGACGTTCCTCGGCGAGATCGGCGAGCAGGGTCAGCACCGCGAGCCCGACAAGGAAACGATCGGGCGCGCCGTGCTCTCCCGCGTGACCGTGAGCGTCGCCATGCCTTTCGCCGGGTGCGCTGTGCTCTCCCGCGTGATCGCGAGCGTTGCCACGTCCTTCGCCGAACGCGCCGTGCAAGGCCGCTCGTTGCCCCGGAGGCAGGCCGGCGATCAGGTGGCGTGCCGGGCGCAGCAGCAGGTGCAGGGCGGCGTAGGGCAGCTCGGACTCGGCCTCGACACCGGCGGCGCGCAGCACGAGAGAGGATCCCCCGTTCGCCACCTCCGCCAGCAGCGCCGACTTGCCGATCCCGGCTTCGCCGTACACCGCGACGGCGTTGCCCTGCCCGGCCCGTGACTCGGCGATCAACCGGCTGAGCTCGGCGATCTCCGCATTTCGCCCGATCATGATGCGCCGACCCTACCTAACCCGCCGGCCGGGCCCCCACGGGGCTCAGGTCACCGTGACTGATCCGGCCGGGACCGCCGCGCCGTACTGTCGGGAACCGCGGCACAGCACACCCGGGAGGATCATCATGGAGCCGATCATCATCGAACCTGTGGGAACGGTCATCGGCGGGCGGACCGAGGCGTTCGACGACGACTGGAACACCGAGCAGGCGGTGATCCGCCTCGACGCCACCCGATACGAGCCCGGCAGCGTCGCCGGGCTGGACGCGTTCTCTCATGTGGAGGTGGTGTTCCGGTTCCACCTCGTGGATGCGGCCTCGGTGCACACCTCCGCCCGCCGTCCCAGGGGGAACCCGGACTGGCCGGAGGTCGGCATCTTCGCCCAGCGGGGCAAGAACCGCCCCAACCGGCTGGGCGTCTCCCGCTGCCGGCTGCTCGCCGTGGACGGGCTCGATCTGCACGTACGCGGCCTGGACGCCATAGACGGCAGCCCCGTTCTGGACGTCAAGCCGTACATGTCGGAATTCGGCCCGCAGGGCGAGACGGTGCAACCGGCGTGGGCGACCGAGCTCATGCGTGCCTATTACTGAACCGAGCTCATGCATGCCTACAACTGAACCGTGCCTACTACCAAGGAGCACAGGACATGTCCGAAGTGATCGTCGTGGGGGCGGGGCCGACCGGGTTGCTGCTCGCGGGTGACCTGGCCGAGGCCGGGATCGCGGTGACCGTGCTGGAGCGCCGGGACGGCACGATCTCCAACCTCTCCCGGGCGTTCGGCGTGCACGCCCGCACACTGGAGCAACTCGACGCGCGCGGCCTGGCCGACCGGCTCGTGACCATGGGCGCCGCGCTGCGCCGCGTGCGGCTGTTCGAGCGGGTGGAGATCGACCTGGGCGCCCTGCCCAGCCGTTTCCCGTACCTGCTGATCACCCCGCAGTACAACGTGGAGCGCCTGCTGCTGGAACGGGCGCTCAAGGCGGGCGCCGAGATCGTGTACGACGCCGAGGCGCTGGAAGTCGGCCAGGACGCCGGCGGGGTCACGGTCACGACCGCGCACGGCGTGCACCGCGCCGCCTACGCCGTGGGCGCCGACGGCTACCACAGCGCGGTGCGCAACTCGCTCGGCCAGCCCTTTCCCGGCAAGTCGGTGCTGAAGTCCATCATGCTCGCCGACGTGAAGGTCGCCGAGGCGCCCGCCGAACTGCTGACCGTCAACGGGGTCGGCGACGCCTTCGCCTTCATCGCGCCCTTCGGCGACGGCTACTACCGGATCTTCGCCTGGGACCGCCGTCATTCCGTGCCCGACGACGTGCCCCTCGACCTGGAGGAGGTCCGGGGCGTCGCCAGGCGCGCCCTGGGCACCGACTTCGGCATGCACGACGCCCGCTGGTTGTCGCGCTTCCACAGCGACGAGCGGCAGGCGCCGCACTACCGGATCGGCCGGGTCTTCCTGGCCGGGGACGCCGCCCACGTGCACTCGCCCGCCGGTGGCCAGGGCATGAACACCGGGCTCCAGGACGCCGCCAACCTCGGCTGGAAACTCGCCGCCGTACTGCGCGGCGCTCCCGACGCCCTGCTCGACACCTACCACGCCGAGCGGCACCCGGTCGGCCGCTCGGTGTTGCGCAGCAGCGGCGCCATCATCCGGGCCGCCATGATCGAGTCGGCCGCCGGGCAGGTCCTGCGCGGCTTCGCCGCCCGCCGGGCGCTGGCCATCCCCAAGATCCGCGAGAAGGTCGCGGGGCAGCTCAGCGGCATCGGCTACCACTACCCGGCGCCCCACGGCGCGCACGAGCTCACCGGCTCCCGCGCCGCCGACGTCCCGCTCGCCGGCGGTGGCCGCCTGTACGAGGCGCTCCGTGGGCGGCGCTTCGTCCTCATCGGCGACGCCGGCCGGGATGACCGGATCAAGGTGGTGACGCCCGCCGCGCCCGGCGGACCCGCGATGCTCGTCCGCCCCGACGGGTACGTGGGCTGGGCGGGCACCGACACCACCACCCTGCACCGGGCGCTCGACACCCTGCTGGGTCCGGCGGGCTCGCCGACGACCACCCGGCCCTGAGATCCCTTTCGGGCAGGAATCAGCCGTCCGCCAGGTCGGTCAACGGTACGTCCACGTCGGCGAGCCTGGCGGGATCGATCCGGCGGCCGGAGGTCACCAGGGCGTCGATGGTGTCGGTGACGTCCCAGACGTTGACGTTCATGCCCGCCAGCACCCGGCCGCCGGCGAGCCAGAAGGCGATGAACTCGCGGGTGTCGGTACGCCCCCGGAAGACGACCTGGTCGTAGCCGCCGGGTTCGACGTGGCCGGTGTACTCCATGCCCAGGTCGTACTGATCGGTAAAGAAGTACGGCATGCGGTCGTAGGCGGCGTCCTGGCCCAGCATCGCCTTGGCCGCGGTGGCCGGCTGGTGCAGGGCGTTGGCCCAGTGCTCGACGCGAAGGTGCGTGCCGAGCCGCGGATGGAAGGCGTTGGCCACGTCACCGGCGGCGTAGATGTCGGCGTCGGAGGAGCGCAGCCCCGCGTCCACGCGGACGCCGTTGTCGACGTCGAGGCCGGCGGCCTCGGCGAGCCCGGTGTTGGGGGTGATGCCGACGCCGACGATGACCGCGTCGGCCTCGATGAGGCTGCCGTCGGCCAGCAGCACGCCGCTCACGCGGCCATCGGCGCCGGTGATCTCGGCGACCTGGACGCCGCATCGCACATCGACGCCGTTCTCGGTGTGCAGGTCGGCGAAGATCTGGGCGACCTCCCCGCCCAGCACCTGCAACAGCGGCAGTTGCGCCGACTCCAGCACCGTCACCTCGGCGCCGGCCGAGCGGGCGGCTGCCGCGGTCTCCAGGCCGATCCAACCGGCCCCGATCACCGCGACGCGGGAGGCGGACTTCATGGCGTCCTTGATGCCGTCGCTGTCGGCGATCCTGCGCAGGTAGTGGACCCCGTCGAGGCCGGCCCCCGGCACCGGGAGCGGGCGCGGCGAGGAGCCGGTGGCCAGCAGCAGTTTCGCGTAACCCTGCCGGCCGCCGTCGCCGAGCAGCACCTCGTGGCCCGCCGGGTCGAGGCCGGTGACCGCGACGCCGAGGCGCAGATCGACGTCGTGCTCGGCGTACCACTGGGACGGGTGCACATAGACCTTGTCCCGTTCGTCCTGGCCCAGCAGGTAGCCCTTGGACAGCGGCGGCCGCTCGTACGGGCGCTCGGACTCTTCCCCCAGGAGCACGACGGGCCCGTCGAAGCCCTCCTCCCGCAGGGCCTCGGCGGCCTTCGCGCCGGCCAGGCCGGCGCCGACGATCACGAATGGCGTGCTCGCTGCCATGCTCTCTCTCCTCTGTCGCGTTCGACTGCTCTTGTGTTGTGGCGGGGTTTTACGGCGTCTCGTCAGGATCGTCCCCGCGGCAGATCCCGTCCTCATCGGCCTGTACGGCGGCAGCGCGTCCGCCGGGCACCGCCCGCAACTCCACGCAGCAGTGCCCAGGGCGCGGCGCCAGAAACGCGCCGACCCCGGCCGTCCGCAGGCCCGCGAGGAACCCGTCGAGGAAGGCGTGGTTGATCCCGCACACCAGCTCGGGCGACCGGGCGGCCAGCGGATGGAAGGGGCAGTTGAGCAGCCGCAGCTCGTCGGGGGCCCGGCGGTGCGGCTCGAAGCCGTGCTGCTCCAGCATGGCCTCGCTGAGCGTCAGGGAGCGCTCTGGCCCCAGGCGGCCGGGACGGGTGCGGGCCCGGACCTCCGCGCCCAGCGCCTCACCCCGCCGGTGGGCCGCGCGCCGCGCCGCCGCCCGTGGATCCTCACCCTGCTCCGCGGTGTGCACGGCGTCGATGAGGATCTCGGCGAGCACGTCGTGGTGGCGCTCGGGGATGCTGATCCGGATGTCCCGGCCGGCCGGCTCGTAGACCTTCGGCTTGCGGCCGACCCTGCGCACGCCCGGCGGGTTGTCGTAGCGGGCCCGCAGCAAGCCGGCCGCGACGAGTTTGTCCAGGTGGAAGGCGGCCAGCTTGGCCGAGATCCCGGCGTCGCCGGCCACCGCCTCGCGGGTCACCGGGTGCCGGGCCCGCCGTACGAAGCCGTACATCCTGCGGCGTACATCGTCCCCGAGAACCGAGATCGCTTCGACCCCCGCGGCGGCTGAGGGCTGATCCAGATCAGAGGCCATGCCCCTCAGAATATCGCCAAAGATGGCTGGTGTAATGTCGAGCCGATGGATTTTTCCCAGGAAATACTCTAATTGCGACAACATTGGTTGGCGAAATGACCCAGAACCCCAGCGCGCCCCTGCACATGGCCCCTGACGATCCCGAGGCGCCGAGGCCGGCCCACGCCCCGCTCCACGTGGTCCATGACCCGGAGGAGACGGACCTGGCCGCCGCGGAAGTCGCCGCCCGGAACTTCCTGCACGCCCTCGGCATCGGCACCGACTCCGAGAGCATGCGCGGCACCCCTGGCCGGATGGCCCGCGCCTACGCCGAACTGTTCACGCCCCGCCCGTTCGAACTGACCACCTTCCCGAACGACGAGGGGTACGACGAACTGGTCCTGGCCCGCGACATCCCCCTGCGCTCGGTCTGCGAGCACCACCTCCTGCCGTTCGTCGGTAAGGCCCACATCGGCTACCTCCCGGGAAGCCGCATCCTGGGGTTGTCGAAGCTCGCCCGTACCCTCGAACACTTCGCCTGCCGTCCCCAGGTGCAGGAGCGCCTCACCAAGCAGGTCGCCGACTGGCTGCAGACCCAGCTCGACCCTCAGGGCGTCGGCGTCGTGATCGAGGCCGAACACACCTGCATGACGTTGCGCGGCGCGCAGGCCATCGGCACCACCACCACGACCTCGACCCTCCTCGGCCTGCTGCGGACCGACGCCCGGTCCCGCGGCGAATTCCTCACCCTGGCGGGAGCGTCCCGCTGACCGCTCCCACGGAGGGCTGCTAATACGGATTACTACTGGGGGAACTCTTGACGGCCCGTTCTGTCCGGTTTCACAATGACCGAACTAATGCGCATTACCAGACTGGCGGGCGCGGGCGCGCGCCTCCGGAACACACCCCCTCGGAAGGCTTGACCATGCTCTCCCGCCGCATCCTGCTCCGAGCCGCAGCCCTGCTCCCGGCGTCCGCCACAGTGCTCGCCTCCGGCACCGCGTTCGCCGACGTCCCGGACCTGACGCCGCTGCCGCCACTGGACCGCGCCTCGTTCGCCCCCCACGAGCAGCGCTTCGCGCCGTACCTGGCCACCCTCGCGCCCATGGTCAACGACATGGACGACAGCGGCTTCTTCGCCGGTGGCTGGTGGCGCAATCCGGCGGTGGCGTTCAATGCCCGCGTGCAGGAGCACGTCTTCACGCTGGCCTGGTTCTACGCCAACGCCCGCCCGTGGAACCCGTACGCCGGGGACCGGAACCTGCTGGCCGCGCTCGACGCGGCGCTCGGCCACTACCTCTCGCTCCAGCACTCCGACGGTTCCTTCCCCGAGTACCGCCGCGACGAGCACGGCCTGGCGCCCACCGGGTTCGGGCTCGGCTACCTGGCCAAGACCCTGCGGCTGCTGCGCACGGCCAGGGTGCTGCCGGAGAGGCAGGCCCAGGTGGCCGGCGCGCTGCGTACGGCCATGACGTGGTTCCTCGACCCCGGCAACACCACCGTCTGGCAGGAACCGCTCGACTACGCCAACCAGACCGCCTCCGGCCTGGCCGGGAGCGCGTTCATGCTCAGGCACGAGCACGACCCCGCCCTCGCCAAGGGGCTGCGTGAGGCGTTCGCCCGGATCGCAGCGACCGGCGTGAGCGCGGCCGGTTTCTTCCACGAGGAAGGCGGCCACGACATGAACTACAACTTCGAGGTCATGCTCCCCGAACTGGCCGACGCCTACCACCACCGCCCGGACCCGCACCTGGTGGACATGGCCCGTGCCTTCACCGGCTTCCTGTCCTACAACCTGCTGCGCGAGCCCGACGGCTCCGGGTACCTGGTCAACGTCGCCCCCTCCACCCGGACCAGCGCCCGCTGGTACGACGAGGTCAGGCCCGACCCCGACAGGACCGCGCTGAACTGGACGTTCACCCGCCAGGTCCCGCTGCTGTCGGCGTTCATGACCGCCCGCGAGGACCTGGCCGAGGCCCGCGCCGCCTGGGCCGCGTCCACCGACGAGGTGCCGCCGCTCGCCAAGCAGGACACCTCGCCGCGCATCCTCACCCACGGCCTCAACGGCGAGCGGTTCCCCAGCAGGCGGCAGCGCGCCGCCGCCATCGCCGACCTGCCCTACCTGCGCTCGCGCGACTTCGTCGAACTGCGCCGTGACCGCGGCCAGGACTTCCTGTACGTCCGCAAGCCCGGCCTCTACCTGGGCGGCCACTTCGGCGAACGGGTCTCCCGCGCCCGCACCGGCCTGACCTTCCTGTGGCACCCCGAGGCCGGCACGGTCATCTGCGGCCTCAACAACAACAACCACGCCTGCTGGTCCACCGTCTTCCCCGGCCAGCGGCCCGACTCCGACGGCTCCCTGCCCGCCACCTACTTCCGCGGCGCCCCCGGCGGCAGGGAGTGGACCGGCGGCCCGGCCCCCGCCGCCTTCGGCATCCGCTACGGCAACGCGGACGTCACCACGGACGTCCTGGTCACCCCCGGTACGATCCGGCGCACCGTCAGGGCGAACGCCCCCGCCACCGAGCAGATCCCGCTCATCGTCCAGCCCGGGGACGTCCTGACCTTCACCGACGGCACGCGGGCCACGTTCGGCGGCTCCACCACCGCCACCGCCGACGGCTTCGACCTGCGGCGGGGCCGTACCACTATCCGTTTCCGCTGGGGCGCCCCACTGGAGGCGACCGTCGCGGCGGGCAGCGTGCGCTACTTCCGCGACGGCGCCCGCCGCTTCCACGCGCTGCGCATCCCGCACCAGGGCACGTTCGACCTCAAGATCATCGCGGAGTGAGTTCGATCTTCATGTCGCCGCGGGTCACCGCGCGCATCGCGTCGCCGGCGAGCATGCCGTGCGGGTAGCCGGGCTCGATCGTGCTGACCGCGTCGAGGCGGGCCACCTGGGAGTCGGTGAAGCCGATCTCGAGGGCGCCCAGGTTGTCCTCCAGTTGCGCGGGGGTGCGGGCGCCGATGATCGACGCCGTCACCCCCGGGTTCCGCAACGTCCAGGCCAGCCCGACCTGGGCGGGCGTGCGGCCCAGCTCCGCGGCGACCTCCTTCACGACCTCCACGATGGCGAAGTTGCGCTCGGTGAGCGTGCCGCCGGCGATGGTGACGCTCCTGCGGGTGCCGTCGCCGGGCGCGCCGCCCGCCGCGGTCAGGTCGTCGCGGCCGTACTTGCCGGTGAGCACCCCGCCGGCCAGCGGGGAGAACGGCACCACGCCCAGGCCCATCTCGCGCGCCATGGGGATCAGGTCCCGTTCACCGCCGCGTTCGAGGAGGTTGTACTCGATCTGCAGCGCGATCAGCGGCGACCAGCCGCGCAGGTCGGCGATCGCCTGCATGCGCGCCACCTGCCAGGCCGGCACGTTGCAGATCGCCACGTACAGGACCTTGCCCTGCCGGACCAGGTCGTCCATGCCGCGCAGGATCTCCTCGACCGGCGTCGTGGTGTCCCACACGTGCAGGTAGAGCAGGTCGAGGTAGTCGGTGTTCAGCCGCCGCAGGCTGGCCTCCACCGAGGCGAACATGCTCTTGCGGTGCGGCCCGCCGGAGTTCGGGTCGCCGGGCCGGCGCAGCGTCGTGTACTTCGTCGCCAGCACCAGGCTCTCGCGGTTGCCGCGGGTGAACTTGCCCAGCATGCGCTCGGAGCTGCCGTCGGTGTAGGTGCTGGCGGTGTCGATGAAGTTGCCGCCGCGTTCGACGTACAGGTCGAACAACTTGCGCGCGTCGTCCTGCTCGGCGCCCCAGCCCCACTCGGTGCCGAAGGTCGCCGCGCCCAGTGCCAGCGGCGAGACCCGCAGCCCGGAACGGCCCAGCAGCCGATAGGTGTCGAGAGTGAGGGACATTCGTGTCTCCCTGTGCTCGTGATCCGCTTCCGGACAACGAGTCTGCGACGGCCGCGAGCCGTGGATAAGGGAAGGAAATGCCTGGGAAAGCCAGTCCTACCCTGAAGGTACGATCGAACGCGATGACCCGCGCCGTGGACACCTCACAGGAGCTGGCCGCGTTCCTGCGGAGCCGGCGCGAACGCCTGGACCCGCACGACCTCGGCCTCCCGGCGCGCCGGCGGGCCAGGCGCACCCCGGGGCTGCGCCGCGAAGAGGTCGCCGAACTGGCCGGGGTCAGCATCGACTACATCGTGCGGCTGGAGCAGGGCCGCGGGCTGCGGCCCTCGGCGGACGTGGCGGAGGCGCTGGCCGGCGCGCTGCGCCTGGCCCCCGACGAGCGTGCCTACCTGTTCAACCTGGCCCGGCGGCGCCCGCGCGACACCGGCAAGCCCGCCACCGTCGCGGAGCCGTCGCTGGCCGGGCTGGTCGCCGACCTGTCGCCGCTGCCGGCCCTGCTGATGAACCACCGCTACGACATCCTGGCCTGGAACGGCGAGATGGCGCGGCTGCTGATGGACTTCGACACCCTGCCGCCGTCGCAGCGCAACGCGATGTGGTTGTGCCTGATGTATCCGAAGATGCGGGAGTTCTACGTCGACCGCGAGCGCGTCATCCGGGAGGGCATCGCCCACCTGCGCGCCGCGTGGGCCGCGTACCCGGAGGACCGGGAGCTGGCCGGCCGCATCGCCGAGTTCACCGCGCACGACGAGGAGTTCGCGCGGTTGTGGGCCGAGCGGGACGTCAAGGTCAACGGCCGCGGGCACAAGGTGATCCGGCACCCGGACGCCGGCGAGATCGCGGTGCGGTTCGAGACGCTCATGCCGCTGCAGGACCCGGACCAGCAACTGGTCATCTACCGCGCCGCGGACGACGAGAGCCGGTCGGCCCTGAACCGGTTGCGGGCGTGATCACCGCGCCGTAGTCGCGATGATCACGCCCGCCGGGGTCAGCCCGGTATCAGCTCAGTGGCCGCCAGGGCCCGTGCGGGTTGCCGGGCTCCTGGTTGCGGGTCCACCAAGCGGCCCGGTACCGCTGACCGCGGTGTTCCACCACGTCACCGGCCACGAAGATGCGGGTCGGCGTCCAGACCGCGGTGCCGTCGCCGGTCGTGGCGATCTCCTGCCACGGCCCGTTCGGGTCGCCCGGCTCCTGGTTCCGGGTCCACCACGACGCCCGCCAGACGGCGTCCCGGTGGGTCACCTCCTGGCCCGCCGTGTACACGGTGCCGGCGTCCCACGCGGGCAACGACGGCGTCTCGTCCACGGTGAAGGTGCTGACGGCACTGCGGGTCACGTGCCCCGCCCCGTCGCGCAGCTCGGCGTACCACTCGTAGGAGCCGCCCTTGAGGCCGTCCAGCACCACCGAGACCTGCTCGGCGCCGACCGCCGGCCGCACGTCCCCGACCTGCTGCCGAGCCCCGGCCGCGACGGTGAGCGACTCGGCCGCGAGGGTCCGCGTCGTGCTGCCGCCGAGGTCGATCTCCAGCGCGAAGTTCTCCGAGTCCGCGCCGTGGAAACCGGGGATCGCGCCCTCGGGCACCTTGTGGTGCCAGTTCCCGTCGGACGTCGCCTTGCCCAGCAGGGGAGACCAGGTGTTGAAGTACATCAGGTCGTTCTCGGCGTCGACGCTGATGTGCTTGAGGTACTCCTGCCCGCCGTAGACGCGCGACTGGTAGTCGGTCAGTACGCCGTAGGCCCGGTTGCCGCCCGCCGTCGCCCGCGAGGCGACGCCCGTGCCGGCGATGTGGCCGCCGAGCACCAGCTTGACGTTCGGGTACGGATCGACCAGCGCCCTGGTGACGTTGTCGTTCGACCAGCCGTTGACGCCCTGGTTCACCGAGTTGTGGTTCGCGATGATCACCGAGTGGTCCCGGTGAGCCTCGATGACCTTCTTGGCCCAGGCCAGCCCGGCGTCGCCGGCGTTGTCGGCGGAGAAGAAGCCGACGGTGAGCAGCAGCAGCTTCGCCCCGTCGATCTCGGCCGTGTAGTAGTAGTTGTCGATGTTGTCGCTGCCCCCGAACTTCCAGGGGCTGCCCTTGAGACTCTTCTCGAACCGCTCCATCGGGAAGTACTTCGGCAACATGATCCGGCCGTTGCGCGCGTCGGAGTAGTCATGGTTGCCCCACGAGATCATGTACGGCAGGCCCGCGTCCTCCAGCGCCCGCGCCGACGGCTCGGCGTTGACCCACTGGTACTCCTGCGACAGGTACTCGCGGTTGACCCAGTCGCCCGACTGCACCACCAGCTTGGTCTTGCGCTCCTTCGCGACGCCGGCGATGTACTCGAACTGGTGCGTCATGAGGTCGGGCGTCGCCTGCGCGTAGAGCTGGGAGTCCGGCACGTGGTCGAAGGCCCAGTCGTAGCGGTCGGCGGTGGGCATCGACTCGATCTTGTCGCCCTCCTGCCCCGGCAGCGCGGTCAGGCCGCGCCAGACCAGCAGGTGCAGCTTCCCGCCTGCCACCACGTTCTCATCGGCGCGGGCGGTCACGTCCAGCTCGACCGCCGCGCCGGACTTGTCCGACCCGGCGTCCTTGAGGATCCAGCGGCCGGCCGCGTGGTCGTACACGTGGGCGGAGACGGTGCGGTCGTCGCCCGTGCCCGTCCAGGTCAGGTGGAACTCCTGCTGCCCGGCCTGCTCGGCGGTCAGCGAGATCTCGTAGATCTGATACGGGTTCTCGTTCTTGCCCACGGTCGTCGGCAGCAGCTTGTCGCTGACGGTTCCGCTGCCGGGCTTCAGCGCGTCGGGCACCCGGTCAGGGGTGGTCCCGCCGCGTACCACGACGTTGGAGCCGTCGATCGGGATGGTCGGGCCCGCGTAGAACCTGGCCTCGACCGGCTCGCGGTCCTCGGTCTGCGGCGTCGCGCTGAGTGTGACGCGCCCGGAGGCGGACGCGGCGTCGTCGCTCACCTTCGGCGCGGCGGGCGCGACGGTGTCCTTGACCTCGACCGGCACCTCGATCGGCGAGGACCCGCCGTCCGCGCCCACGGTGAGCGTCTGCTTGCCGGTCTTGTTCACGGGCACCCGGATCGTGAACGGCCCGGCGTCGACCTGCCCGCCGAACACCTGCTCGCCGGCCACGTGCGCGGTGAGCACCGTGCGGCGGCTGACCGTGCCGGTCACCTCGGCCAGTCCCGCCTCCAGCGAACTGCCCGCGCGCGGGGTGCCGACCACCAGCGTCAGCCGCTCGTCGGCCCGCTCGGCCCGCGCGCCGAAGCTCACGGCGTCGCCGAACAGGTTCGCGTACCGGAAGGACTCGAAGTCGGGCGTGAACGCCACGCCCGCGATCTGCACCTCGTCCACCAGGCCGCGGAACGGCGACCTGATGGTGCCGTCGTTGCTGTAGTAGCCGCCGATCGTCGTCTGCACGGCCGGGTCGGAGAACGTGCTGCGGTACTCGACCATCTGGCTGTGCACCTCGCGGCCGTCCACGAACACCGAGTACGTCATGCCGTCGTAGGTCTGGGTGACCAGGTGTGGCTTGCCGTCGGCGGGGAAGCCGAACCGGTGGCTCAGGTCGACGTTGCCGAACTCCCAGCTGTTGCCCGCCAGGCGGGTGCCGACCTGCCGGTCGTCCGGCCGTACCCCCTGCCAGAAGGTGAGCTGCCCGTCACCGGTCGCGCTCTCCTTCGCGATCACGGGGGAGGCCGAGCCGAGCGCGGCCAGGTCCTCCTCGGTGAGCGAGTACACGCCGCTGATCGCGATGCGGTCGTGACCGCCGCCGACGTCGCCGGGGTACTGCAGGCGCGAACCCTCGAACCGCGCCTGGCCGGTGCCCCGCTCCGAGGCGCCGGTGGTCAGGTTCGCACCCACCACGAGGCCGGTCTGCCGGCCCGTCGAGTCGGTGCGGCGCTCGCCGCTCGCGGCGTCGCCGCCGAAGTGCTCGACCAGCGAGTACGCCTCGCCCCACACGGCCGTGGGGTCGTTGCCGGGCGCCCCGCCGCCGAAGTAGGCCCACACCTGCTGCGCCGACTTGGCGGGCAGGCGCGGCACCCGGACCCACACCGTCGAGGTGCCGCCCGGCTGCCAGGTCTCCACCTCGAACGGCAGGGGAGCGCCGTCGGCGGCGAAGAAGGCCAGCTTGTCCCGCGCGACGTCGGGCGCCGACGGGATGCGGAGCTGCACCGGCGTGCCCGTGAAGTCCGACGCCGTGTCGTTGCGGACGGTGACCACCTGGCGGGCGGTCGCGCCGGGGTCTGCCCAGGCCACGGTCTTGCCGTCGGTGGAGACCAGGCCGCCCAGCTCGCGCAGCCGCCGCTCGGCGGCCTCCAGGCGCGGCAGCCCGGTCAGTGCGCCGCGCTGCGCCTCGGTGAGGCCGTTGACGGCGGCGCGGGCCGCGGCCACCGCCTCGGCGTCCTTCAGCGTGACGTCGTCGGCGGCGGGCAGCTTCCCGACCACGGCGGCGACGGGGGAGATCGCACGGTCGATGCCGAAGCCGTCGAACAGGCGGGGCACGCCGCGCTCGCGGATGTCGTAGACGTTCACCGTGAGGCGGTCGGCCGTGACGTTGACCGCCGTGAAGTTCTCGCCAGGCTGCTCGCCGGTGCGGTCGAACAGCCGCAGGTACGGCTCCAGGTCCACGCCCTGCGCGCTGGTGGCCTGCGTGTAGTGCTTCGCGCCGGCGGTGTTCGGCAGGAAGTAGATGGTGCCCTTGGGGTCCACCGCGTACTCGACGCGCTTGCCGTTCCTGATCTCGGTGATCTTGGTGGTCTCGACGGGGCGGGCGCCCTCGACCCCGCCGGGGTCGGCGGCCAGCACCTTGGACCGGCTCATGACGTGGTCGTGGCCCTGCAGCACCAGGTCGATGTCCAGCTCGTCGATCACCGGGACGAGGGTGCGGCGCATCGCCATGACGTCCTCGTCGTCCAGGTGGTTCGCCGTGGTGTAGGTGCCCTTGTGCATGGACAGGACGAGCCACTTGGCGCCGGCGGCGCGCGCGGCCCCGGCGTCGGCCCGCAGCCAGTCGATCTGCTTCCTGGAGACTCCCTCGGCGCCGCCCTCGTTGGTGTTGAGCACCATGAAGTGCGCGCGGTTGTAGGTGTAGGAGTAGTACACGCCGCTGGAGCGGTCCTGGTCCTGCGGGCCCTCCAGGGTGAAGTGGTCGGCGAACGCGTTCGCCGCCGCGTCGTGGTTGCCCGACGCGGGCGCGAGCGTGGTGTTCAGCAGGCTCGGGCGGGCGGCGTCGAGCAGGTCCGTCCAGTCCTGCTCCCGGTCACCGGCCTCGACGACGTCGCCGTTGTGCATGACGAACTCCGCGTCCGGCACGTGCTTGAGCGCCTTGGCGATGGTCTGCGCCGAGAGCTCCGCCTCGGCCAGGTTCTGCGACTGCGTGTCGGTCAGGTCGATGAACGTGAAGTCCTCATCGCCGCCGGCCGCCGTGACGAACCTGCCGGTGACGCTCCACACCTGCTCGGTCGCGTTGCCCACGCGGTAGTAGTACGTGGTGCCGGGCCGCAGGTCGCGGGCGATGGCGCGGTAGAAGGTCTCGCCGTCCTCGCTCTCCTCGCGCTGCGCCTTGACGGTCACCGTGGCCGAACCTTCGGGGAACTCGCGGTCGGTGCTCAGCACGGCGACGGCGTCGCCCGCCTCCAGCGTGGAGTACCAGGTGAAGGCGCGCTGGGTGCCGGGGTCGCCGTGGAAGGTGGTGGTGATCCGGTTCGGCGCCTCGGCCGAGGAGACGTACTTCGGCACGGGATGTCCGAGCGTGCCGTCCCAGCTCCACTTCCCGGCGAAGTCCCAGCCGAGTGCGGCGTAGGTGGCCTGCCGCGCGAGCTGGTCGGCGGTCGCGTCGGTGCCGTGCTGGTTCTTGGTGCCGGGGCCGGTGACCGGCTGCCCGCCGATGGTGATCTCGCCGCTGGCGAGGTTGTCCTGCGCGGTCCAGCCGTCGTACCCGGTGTAGCCGACGACGCGGCCCGCGAAACCGTCGATCTTGCCCGTGTAGGCGATCGTGCCGGGCAGCGCGACGTTGCCGGTGAACGAGCTGCCCGAGCTCGGGTTGCCCGGGTAGGCCACGACGTTCGCGGCGTCGATGCCGCGGGTGCCGCCGTCGCCGCCGGTGGCCGCCGCGGTGAGGTCCGTGTCCACGAGGTTGTGGCGCACCGTCACGCCGTTGTTCGAGTACGACACCAGGCCGGCGGGCATCTTGTGCGCGCTGATCGTGCCGCGTACCCAGTTGTCGGTGACGGAGCCGCCGCGCAGCTCGGCGACCAGGCCCGCGACCTTCTCGGCGGCGGGGGCCTTGAGGTCGGCGTCGAGCACCGCGTTGCCCGTCAGGGTCGCGTTCGTGGCGACGACGGCGAGGCCGGCCACGAACCCGGCGCGCGTGCCGCCGTCGGCCGTGACGCCCGCCAGGGTGAGGCCGCGGATGGTGCCGCCGTCGAGCTGCCGTACCAGGCCGAGCCGGTCGGCCTCGCCGCCGGCGCTCGGCTGCGGCGCGTAGACCAGGCCGCTGATCTTGTGTCCCGCGCCGTCCAGCACGCCCTCGAAGCGGTTGATGCCGCCGAACGGCTCACGCCCGGCGAAGTCGAGGTCGGCGGCCAGGACGAAGTGCTTGTCGCCGGTGTAGCGCGCGTTGCCCGCGTTGAGCTGCGCGGCGAGCATCTCCAGGTCTTCGGCGGAGGCGATCTCGTACGGCTGCTCCGCGGTGCCGCCGCCGAACAGCGTCGGGGTGTACTGCGGCATCGGGTGGCCCAGCGCGTCGTCCCAGCGCCAGGCGTTGGTGAAGTCCCAGCCCAGACTCTCGTACGTGGCCCGCTGCGCGAGCTGCTCGGCCGTGGCGTCCGTGCCGTGCTGGTTCTTGGTGCCGGGCCCGGCGACCGGGTTGCCGCCGATCGTGATCGCGGCGTTGGCCAGGTTGTTCTCGGCCGTCCAGCCGTCGTAGCCGGTGTATCCGATGATGCGGCCGACGAACCCGTCGACCTTGCCCGTGTAGGCGATCGAGCCGGACAGCGCGACGTTCCCGGTGAAGGTGGACCCGTTGGGCGAGCCCGGGTAGCCGGCGATGAGCCCCGCGTCGTTGCCGCGCGTGCCGCCGTCCCCGCCGGGGACGGCCATCGTCAGGTCGGCCGCCACCAGGTTGTTCCTGATCCGGGAGTCCTGGTTGACGTAGGCGGCGATGCCGCCGGGCATCTCGGCCGCGTCCAGGGAGCCGGTCACGAGGCTGTCCTCAATGGTGCCGTTGTGCAGTTCGGCGACGATGCCGCCGACCTTCTCGGCGCTGTTGGCCGTGAGCTTCGCGCCGGTCACGGCGTTGCCGGTCAGGGTGGCGTCGGTGGCCACGACCGCGACGGCGCCGATCCAGCCGCCGGTGCTCGTCCCGGCGTCGGCCCGCACACCGTCGAGGGTGAGGTTACGGACCGTGCCACCGTTCAGGCGGCGGACCAGCCCCAGCCGGTCGGCCTCGCCGCCCGCCGACGGCTCCCTGACTAACTGAAGGCCGCTGATCTTGTGACCGGCGCCCTCGAACGTGCCCGTGAAGGTGTTGATGCCGCCGAACGTGCCTCCGCCGAAGTCGACGTCGGCGGTCATCCGGTAGGCCGCGCCGCCGTAGGCGTTCGGGTCCCCGTTGATGGCACCGGCGATGGCGCGCAGGTCGTCGGGCGAGTCGATCTGGTACGGGTCGCGAGGTGTGCCGTCGCCGTCGATCCCGGGCAACGGGACGGCCGCCCGGGCGGCGGGCAGACCCGTTCCGAGAATGAGGATGGCGCCGAGCGCGGCGGTGATGCGCGCGAGGGCGCGGGTGCGTGACAGCACATGAGAAGGCATGCGGTGAGTTCATCGATCATGGTTGAATGCGTTCCGGTCAGCCGGTGAAGCCGGGATGAACATCGCAGCCCGGGTCGATCAAGTGAGGAAAGATGGCCATGACCGGTACATGTACGTTCTGCGGCATCATCGCCGGCGAGATCCCCGCGGAGATCGTCTACGACGACGAGCACGTGGTCGCCTTCCTCGACATCTCGCAGGCGACCCGCGGTCACACCCTGGTCGTCCCCCGCGAGCACTGCCGCGACCTGACCGACATCGGCCCGGACCGCGCGGGCCTGCTGATGCGGGGCGCCGTGCACACCGCCGCCCTGCTGCGGCGCGCGCTGGAACCGGAGGGGATGAACATCTGGCACGCCACCGGCGCCACCGCCTGGCAGAGCGTGTTCCACTTCCACCTCCACCTGCTTCCCCGCTACGACACCGGGGAGCTCAGGCAGGCGTGGACGCATCGGGAGCTGCCGCTGTCGTCGCTGACGCCGCTGGCCGATCGCATCAGGGCCGCCGGAGACTGAACCCGCCGGGCCCTCAGGCGATGAAGGGGAGTTGCCGCCGCTCGACGCGGCCGAGCAGCGGCTGGCCGTTGAGCAACCGGCCCACCTCCGCGACGGCGAACTCTCCGAGGCGGCGCAACTCGCGGCCCTGAGCGCCGGCCAGGTGCGGGGTGATCAGGACGTTCGGCAGGGCGAAGAGCGGGTGGCCCGGCGGCAGCGGCTCGGGGTCGGTGACGTCGAGGACGGCGGAGATCCGGCCGGTGGCGCACGCGGCGGCCAGCGCCCCGGTGTCGATCAGCGAGCCCCGCGCGGTGTTGATGACGACCGCGCCGTCCGGCAGCAGGGCGAGCCGGCGGTCGTCGAGCAGGTGCCGGGTCTCGGGCAGGGCGGGGGCGTGCACGGTGAGGAGGTGGCTGCGGCGGCACAGGTCGTCCATGCCCACCGGTTCCGCGCCGAGTGCGGCCGCTTCGGCGGTGGTGACGTACGGGTCGTGCAGCAGGACCTCGACGTCGAACTGACGCAGCCGATCGAGGACGAGACGGCCGATGCGGGAGGCGCCGACGACGCCGACCGTGCAGTGGTGCAGCCCGGTGTCCCGGATCGCCGGCCATTCGCGGGCCGCGCCGGCGGCGTGGTGGCGGGCCCGGGTGAATACATGTTTCGCGCCCAGGACGAGCATGGCCATGGTGTAGTCGGCGACGGGCACCGCGTTGGCCTGCGCCGCGGAGGAGACGACGATCCCGCTGTCGAACACCGCGGTGTGCACGGTGCGCTTGACGGTGCCGGCGGCGTGGATGACGGCGCGCAGCCTGGGCGCGGCGGCCAGCACGGTGTCGTCGAGCCGCGGGCAGCCCCAGCCGGTGAGCAGGATGTCCGCCTCGGCCAGGGCCGCGGCGGCGGCCGGGCCGTCCAGCGAGGTGAAGGTGGTGGTCGTGTCGATGTCGACCAGTTGCCGCAGCCGGGTGAGGAGATCGGCGGGGAAGACGCCGCCGAACGCCCAGGGGGCGAGGGCGAAGACCGCGACGGGTCGCCGTGACACGGAGGGGTGCTCCTATCAGTCCACTGCGGATGTAACCGCTTCCTAGATTCGGTGCTCACCCTAGGGGGTGGCCTCCGGGCTCGCAATGGTTGGCCACCTCAAAGGCGCAGTGCATCAGCTATAACGGCCGCCGCCTGTCATAAATGACTCTTGACGAGGTTATGTAACCGTTTTATCTTCGTGAAAACTTCGTTTCGGCTCCGCGCCGCGAGAAGGGTGTTGATCGTGAGCATGACGCGCGTTCGTGGCGGCGCCGGAGCCACCAGTCCGCCTCCGGTGGCGAGACCACCGGTTCGCGCGGGCGTCCTGCGGCGCATCAGGGCCGACCGGGTGCTGCTGGCCATCGCGGTGCCGGGCCTGGTGTACTTCCTCGTCTTCCACTACGGCGCGCTGTTCGGCAACGTGCTGGCGTTCATGAACTACGTCCCGTTCCTCGGGATCGGCGGCAGCGAGTGGGTGGGCCTGGCGCACTTCGAGCGCATGTTCGCCGACCCGGAGTTCTGGAACGCGGTCGGCAACACGCTGTTCATCGCGGTGCTGCAACTCGTCTTCTTCTTCCCCGCGCCGCTGGCCCTGGCCCTGCTGCTGCACAGCATCGTGGGCGACACGGTCAGGAAGTTCGTGCAGAGCGTGGTCTACCTGCCGCACTTCCTGTCCTGGGTGATCGTGCTGGCGCTGTTCCAGCAGATGCTCGGCGGGGCGGGCGTGGTCAACGGCTGGCTGTCGGACCTGGGCGTGGGCGGCGTCTCGATCGTCGGCAACCCCGACGCGTACGGGCCGCTGGTGGTGGCGCAACTCGTCTGGAAGGAGTGCGGCTGGGCGACGATCATCTTCCTGGCCGCGCTGTCGCAGGTGGACGAGCAGCAGTACGAGGCCGCCGCCATCGACGGCGCGAACTGGGGCCGCCGGCTCTGGCACGTGACCCTGCCCGCGATCAGGCCGGTGATCGTGCTGCTGCTGGTGCTGCGCCTGGGCGAGTTCCTGTCGATCGGCTTCGAGCAGTTCTTCCTGCAACGCCAGTCCGTCGGCCCCGAGGCCGGTGAGGTGCTGGAGACGTTCGTCTACTTCACCGCCTTCGCCGGCGGCGACTTCGGGTACGCCGCCGCGGTCGGCCTGTTCAAGGGCGTGATCGGCATCGTGCTCATCTACACCGCCAACAAGGTCGCGCACCGGCTCGGCGAGCAGGGGGTTTACAAGGCATGAGCGTCACCCAAGCGCCGGCCTGGATGGGCCGGCCCAGCCCCGCCGTCCGCGCGCTGAAAGCGGTTGCACTGACCGTCGTCGTGCTGCTGGTGTTGTTCCCGCTGTGGACGGTGCTGGCCACCAGCCTGGCCGGCCCGCAGGAGGTCATCGACAACGGCGGCTGGGTGATCTGGCCGTCGGACTTCTCCTTCGACGCCTACGGCGACATCCTGGCCGGCGGCATCATCACGCGTGCCCTGCTGGTCAGCGGCGCGATCACGCTGATCGGCACGGCGCTCAGCCTGACCTGCACGATCGCGCTGGCGTACACGCTGAGCCGGCCCAAGGTGTACGGCGGCAAGCCGATGTTGCTGCTGGTGTTGTTCACCTTCCTGTTCCCGCCCGGCATGGTGCCGCTGTTCCTGGTCGTGCAGAGCGCGGGCCTGGTCGACAACTACGCGGCGCTGATCCTGCCGTTCCTGGTCAACGTGTTCAACCTGGTCGTGATGCGGGGCTTCTTCCAGTCGATCCCGCAGGAGCTGATCGACGCCGCCCGCATGGACGGGGCCGGCGAACTGGCCATCCTGCGCAAGGTCGTGCTGCCGCTGTCGAAGGCGGTCATCGCGGTGATCGGCCTGTTCTACGCGGTCTCGTACTGGAACCGCTTCTTCGAGGCGATCATCTACCTCAACGACCAGACGATGTGGCCGATCGGCACCGTGCTGCGCCAGTACGTCACCGGCGGCGCGTCCATCTCCGAGGCCGGCGGCGAGGCGGCCGCCGCCTCGCCGCAGTCGGTGCAGATGGCCGTGGTCATCCTGGCCACCCTGCCGATCGTGGTCGTCTACCCGTTCCTGCAGCGCTACTTCGCCAAGGGTGTGCTCACCGGCGCGCTCAAGGCCTGACCCCCGAAGGAAGTCTCGTCATGGACCACACCATCGATCGCCGTGCCCTCGTCAAGGGCGCTCTCGGCGTGGCCGCCGCGTCGCTGCTCACCGCCTGCGGGGGCGGCGGGAGCTCGTCGGGAGGGGGCGGCGTCTCCAACGCGGGCAGGAGCCTGACCCCGTGGCCGGCGTACGTGCCCTTCGACGGCCCCAAACCGGACGTGCCCGGCGACGCGTCAGGGGTGCAACCGCTTTACCTGAAGTATCCCGAGACGCTCGTGCAGTCGGTGAACAACGCCGTTGGAGACGGTTCCGTGGTCAAGGCCCTGGTGGTGTCCTTCGCCGCGCCGCCGAAGCCCGTGGGGGAGAACCGGTACTGGCAGGCCATCAACAAGGCGCTGAACGTCGACCTCCAGGTGACCGTGGTGCCCGACCCCGAGTACGGCCAGAAGATGACCACGCTCATGGCCTCGGGCAGCGACCTGCCGGACATCATCATGTTCACGAACCTCGCGCTGCCGCACGCGGCCGAGTTCGTCCAGGCGCGCTGCGCCGACCTGTCGGAGTTCGTCGGCGGCGACGCGATCAAGCAGTACCCGAACCTGGCCAACCTCCCCACCCACGCCTGGAAGGGCATGGGCCGGATCGGCGGCAAGATCTACGGCATCCCGCTGGAGCGCCCCAAGCCGGGCAACAGCCTGTTCGTCAACCGCACCGCCCTTCAGGAGGCCGGCATCCCGAAAGACTGGACGGCGGAGCAGTACCTGGCGGCGATGAAGGAGCTGACCGGCGGGCGCAAGTGGGGAGTGGGCTGGTTCAAGACGTTGTTCGGCGGGCTGAGCGCCGCGGCCTTCCACGCCGGCTCGTACGGGGCGCCCAACACCTGGTCGGCCGCGGGCGGCCAGTTCACCTCCACCATCGCCACGCCGCAGTTCGAGCAGGGCCTGGAGATGATGCGCAAGCTGGTGGAGGCCAAGGCGTACTATCCCGACAGCCTCTCGGTCAGCTCCAGCGACATGCAGAGCTACTTCCACAACGGCACGGTCGCCTCGATCCACGACGGCTTCGGGTCGACCAACCTGACCACCCTTACCAAGATCAACGGCAGGTTCGAGCTCGACCTCGGCCGGCCGTACGGGCCGCGGGCCACGCCCTGGCAGAGCGCCGGCATCTTCGGCTACGTCACCTTCAAGAAGGCCCCCGCCGACCGGATCAGGCTGCTGCTGCGCATCAGCGACTACCTCAGCGCCCCGTTCGGCACCAAGGAGTACGAGCTGGCCAACTACGGCGTCGAGGGCGAGCACTTCACCAAGGACGCCGACGGCATCAAGACCACCGACCTGTACGCCCAGGAGAACAACTCCACCCTGCCGACCCGCTACCTCGGCCAGGCCCCCACGGTCATCCACCTGCCCGGCTACCCCGACGTGGCCAAGGCCGTGCACGACTGGGAGAAGGCGATCCTGCCCAACAGCGTCGCCAGCCCCGCCGACGGCCTGCGCTCGGCGACCGCGGTGAGCAAGGGCGCCCAGATGGGCCAGATCGTCGGGGACGGCATCGCGGCGATCACCTTCGGCCGCAAGCCGCTGTCGGCGTGGAAGGACATCGTGGCCCAGTGGAGGCAGGCGGGCGGCGACCAGGTCGCCGACGAACTCGCCAAGGAGCACGCGGCCAACCAGTGACCACCCGGGAGCGGCTTCCTCTCGCCAGCTCATGATCCGCCACGCCTGTGCGACCTCGGCCCGGCCGTCGCGGAGGTGGCGCCGTCCCTGCCCATCCGATGGCCGGCGGGGGTTTGCATGTGCCCGCCGTTCGAGGAAGATCGGAGACACCGGCAGGGGAGGGACGGCATGGGCCGACGGCAGAAGCCCCTTGGTGGCTCGACCGAAGCCGAGCGGTTCGCGTTGCGGTTACGTGAGCTGCGGGCCGGGCGGGGCTTCACGATCCGGCGACTGGCCGACAAGGCGGGATACGCGCCAAGCACCCTGTCCAAGGCCGAGTCGGGCGATCAGCTGCCCTCCTGGGAGGTGACCGAGGCGTTCGTCCAGGCGTGCGGCGAGGACCCCGCCCCCTGGCGACCGGACTGGCTCGCCGCCTCCGCCGCCACGGCCGCCTCCGATCCCGGTACCGCTTCCGATCCCGGTACCGCCTCCGATGCCTCCGCCGACGCCGCTTCCTCCGTCCCCGCCGCCTCCGCTGCCGGTAGCGACGCCGCCCGCGTACAAGATCCGCCGGCCGCACCCGCACCCGCACCCGCACCTGCGCCCGCGAGCCGCCTGCGGCTGTACGTGATCATCGGCGCGGGGCTGGTCATCGCCGGGCTCGTCGGCGTCCTGATCCCGGTGCTGATCCCCGACGAGCCGCCCGCCTCCTCCGGCTCTCCCCTGCCGGCCAGGACGGGGGAGTGGCGGGAACTGGCGGAGGTGCTGCCCCCGGACCCGGACCGCCCCGGCGACGGCATGGATCCGATCCGCGCCGAGTGCGGTTCCCCCGCGGTCGCCGCGACTGTGATCACTCTGGACGACGTGCCCGTCCGGCTGCCGCAGGGCACCGACTTCGGCCGGCTGCGCCTCCGTCACCAGCCGGCCTGCCGGGCGAGCTGGGCGCAGGTCCTGGGTCCGCACGGCCCCGACCGGGCCGTGCACGTCGCCGTCTACCGCGCCGCCGACCAGGTGTTCGCGCCCAGCTCCTTCGGCGGGCAGGATTCGAGCAGTTACGGCAACATGCTCACGACCACTTCAGGCTGCGTGTACGCCGAGGCGTTCGTACGCACCCCGCAGGGCGACGGCCCCATCGCCCGCACCCGCTGCGCCTAGGACGTCAGCAGGGGCCGTGGTCATCGACGTTGCCCACCCGGACATTCCAGGCTCCGGGCACCATGTCGGTGTAGGCGTTGTCGTATCCGCGCGGCACCTGGAAGGTGCTGACGTAGTTGCTGCGGCAGGTCTGCACGTAGAACCCGGTTCCCGGCGAACTGCCGGTGATCCGCGCCCACGAGGCGTCGCACGAGCGGCTGTAGCGGCGCTCCAGCAGTCCGCTCCTGGTGGAGAGCCAGTAGGTGGTGCGGGCGTCTCCGGCGCACCCCTGTACGACCGGGTCCAGTCCGTTGCACCGCTTGCCGGTGCATGCTCGTTTCGTACCCTTGGCGGCCGAGCCGATGTCCTGCCCGGGCCCGCGGGACGGCCCGGGGTCGGTCTGCGCGTACGCCGTGGTCGCGGTCAGCAGAAGGCCGGCGGCCATCGTGACGGCGGCGAGGGCTCGGTACATGCTGCTTCCTCCTGGAGGTGCGGGGGATGTCACCTCGAGGATTTCCCTGTACGCAGCCCGTCAGGAAGGCCGTGTGAACAACCGTGGACAATCGAACATCCGCCGCTACAGCTTGCGGACGATCCCGCACCACTGGTCGACCTCGATGGGCAGGGAGCCGTCGTACTCGGGCTCGGCACGCCACCGCGAGCACGAGACCCAGCCCGGCTCCACCACCTCGTAGCCGTCGAAGAATGCGGCGATCCGCTCGGGGCTGCGCAGCTTCAGCTTCGGCTGGGCGTCGAGGTTCCACACGCGTACCGCCTCGGCGGTGGTCTCGCCGTTGATCGCGGTGGTGGTGTTGGCCACCGCGACGTGGCTGCCCGCCGGCACGGCGGCCATCAACCGGTCGATGATGTGCTGCAACTCGTCGTCGTCACCGATGAAGTGCATGATGCCGAGCAACATGATCGCCACGGGCCGGGAGAAGTCCAGCGTCTTGGCCGCCTCGCGCAGGATGGACTCCGGGTCGCGCAGGTCGGCCTCGATGTAGGCGGTGGCGCCCTCCGGGGCACTGGTCAGCAGGGCGCGGGCGTGCACCAGGACCAGGGGATCGTTGTCGACGTACACGATCCGCGACTCGGGCGCCACCTGCTGCGCCACCTCATGGGTGTTGTCCTGGGTCGGCAACCCGGTGCCGATGTCGAGGAACTGCCGGATCCCGGCCTCGGCGGCCAGATATCGCACGGCCCGTCCCAGGAACAGCCGGTCGGCCCGCGCCAATTCGATGACGACCGGGAAAATCTCCTTCACCCGGTCTCCGACCTCCCGGTCGGCGGCGAAATTGTCCTTACCGCCCAGCCAGTAGTTCCAGACCCGCGCCGTGTGCGGAATCTGCGGACGGATCTTGTCCGGAACGGCGGATTCGTCGGCCATCATCAGTCCTTCATCAAATGACGCACAAGGGTTTCGCCGGTGGGCGCGAGTGGGCGGCAGGTCGCGGCGCGTGCAATTCAAGGCACCAACGTCACCTGACCAATGCGTGGCTGCATTTCGGGCAAGGATATCGCGAAAGATCATGCGAAGCGGCCGGTTGGGGACACTTCATCATCATCGGGAAATTTCCGGCCGGGCCGCCTGGAGGTAGGTGAGCACCGCCAGGACGCGCCGGTTGCCGTCCTGGGCCTGGAGGCCGAGCTTGGCGAAGATGTTGCCGATGTGCTTGACGACCGCGCCCTCGGTGACGTGCAGTCCGGCGGCGATGTGGGCGTTGCTCTCGCCGGCCGCCATCCGGCCCAGGACCTCGCGTTCGCGTTCGCTGAGGGTGTCGAGCGCGTGCGGGCGGCCGGAGGACATGAGATGCCCGACGACCTTGGGGTCGATGACGATGCCGCCGCCGGCGATGACGTCGAGGGAGTGCATGAAGTCGGTGACCCGGCCGACGCGGTCCTTGAGCAGGTAGCCGGCGCCGCCGCCGCGCGGCCCGTTCGCGGGTTCGGCGATCAGCTTGGCCGCGTAGGCGTCACCGAGGTACTGCGACAGCACCAGGATGCCGATGTCCGGGTGGCCGGCGCGGATCGCGAGTGCGGCCCGCAGGCCGTCGTCGAGGTTGCGCGGCGGCATCCGCACATCGGTGATCACGACGTCGGGGCGGTGCTCGGCGACGGCCTCCAGCAGTTCGTCGGCGTCCTCTGCCGCGTGTACGACCTGGTGGCCGAAGCGTTGCAGCAGGGCGGCCAGCCCTTCCCGCATCAGGGCGGCGTCCTCGGCGATCACTACACGCATGGTGCCATTGTGCGACATATGGCGATCAACGCGGGCGCGGGATGTCGGCGACGATCCTGGTGGGCCCACCCGGCGGGCTGTCGACGATCAGCTCGCCCGACAGCAGGGCGGCCCGCTCGTACATGCCGACCATCCCGGTGCCGCGCGCCGAGTTCGCGCCGCCGAGGCCGTCGTCGGACACCGTCAGCATGATCCTGGTGGCCGTCTGCGCCAGCTCGATGTGCAGGTGGTCCGGCGTCGCGTGCTTGATCGCGTTGGTGACCGCCTCGCTGGCGATGTAGTACAACGACGACTCCACCGGCAGGGGCAGCCGCCCGGCGCCCTCGACGTCGACCGTGGCCAGGATGGGCACGCGCCGGGCCAGCTCACGCAGGGCGGCGCCGAGGCCGTCGTCGATCAGCGTGCGTGGCCGCAGCCCATGCACGACGTCGCGCAGCGTGTCCAGCGCCAGCTCGTTCTCCCGCCTGACCGCCTCCAGCGACTCCAGCGCCGAGTCCTGCGCGGGACCGGGCGGGAACGACTCGCGCACCTCCAGTTCGAGCATGCCCAGGCGCATCGCGGAGGTGGCCAGGTGCTGCTGGGTGCCGTCGTGCAGGTCGCGCTCGATCCGCTGCCGCTCACCCTCGAACCGGTCCAGCTCGGCGATCTTCGCCCTGGCCAGCGAGGTCACCTGCGTCTGCAACTCCTCCACCCGGGGCGAGAGCAGCACCGTGGCCAGCGCCCCCTTCACGTACGCCAGCAGCGTCCCCACGTAGGGCGCGGCAATCAGGATCACCGCTCCCGACAGGACCAGCAACGCCGGGTCCGCGTGGTTGCGCCCCAGCGGCGCATCCACGCCCGCCATCAGGAACACCGCCATGAACCCCGCCACGACCAGGGCGGAGGCCACGACCAGGAGGACGAAGGAGAAGAGACCGATCAACATGTGCGCCAGCGCGAACGCGATCTCCCGCCACAACATCGGCTCCTGCAGACCGGGCAGCCCCCGGCGGCGGCCGGGGATCGGCCGGTATCCGGCCAGCCGCACCAGGCGGCGCTCGGCGATGGCGAGCGCGTGCGCCCAGTAGGGGATGGTGCCGATGAGCGCGAAGGCCAGCAACGTGGGAACCCAGAGCAGGCCGCCGATCGCGAGGTACGCCAGGGACATCCAGGGCCAGCGCGTGAACCAGAACCGGACGGGGGAGTCGCGCAGCGCGGTCAATGCCGCAGAGTGGTACATGTCCGAAGACGCTACGCACCGCGTGATCATCTGGCACTGCGGGCCCCCGGAGTCTTCCTGGTGGACTTTTGCCTACCCCGCCCCTCGACCCGCCCGTAGTGACCATGGCCTGGACCTGCTCGCGCGGCACCGGCCCGACGCCCTGGGCACGATGCCCCGCGACGAGGGCGCCCAGCTGCCGATCCCCGTACCCACCAGCTGACCGGCCCCCGGGGCTCAGCCCTCGTCCGCCGGCAGGGTGAAAAGGCGGACGTAGACGGGACGGGCGTCGGGCGGGGCCTCCTCGGCCCGGCGGCTGTAGCGCAGGAGCAGGGCGATGTACTCGTCGTAGAAGGAGCCGAGGTCCTCCTTGGTCATCCGGGCCAGCCCGCGCGAGCCCTTCGCCCAGCCGGGGTCGGCCCGGTAGGCGGCGGGGAAGCGCTCGAACAACACGCGGTCCTCCTCGTACCCGACCCGGTGGAACTCCTCCAGCACCGCCCGGTCCTCGGGAGCCACCTGGTCGGGGGTGGGCAGCCGGATGTCCCGGGGGATCTCGGCGCGGCGCCACCAGCGTTCGCGGCCCGAGGATCGCTCGGGGATCTCCTCGATGAAGCCGTACTTCTCCAGCTGGCGCAGGTGGTAGCTGGTCGTGCCGGTTTTGGCGCCGAGCAGTTCGCCGAGGGTGGTGGAGGTCGCGGGGCCGTGCACGTTGAGGTGGGTCAGCATACGGCGGCGCATCGGGTGGGCCAGTGCCTTGAGCCGGTCGGGGTCGTCGAGCACCAGCGGCCTCTCATCCTTCATGACGATCAGGCTAGTCCTCCAGAACGATATCTGCAGACAAACCTTTGCCGAGAGATCTCTGCAGACTAATCTCGGCAATATGGTGAGAATCCTGACGGCCATCACGGCCGTATTAATCCTGGTGGCGGGACCGGCCGCAGCCACCCCAACCGCCCCGCCCGCCCTGCCGGGCGACCTGACCGCCACGGAGGTGAGCTTCCGTGGCAACGGGAACCTGGAGATGCATGGCAGCGTGATCAGCCCCGCCGGAGCCAAGGCCGGGCGGGCGGGCGTCGTTCTGGTGCACGGCGCGGGCACCGGAACGCCGCGCGAGAAGTTGCTCCCCGAGGCCGTGGCCTTCGCCAGGCAGGGTATGTCCGTGCTGATCTACGACAAGCGGTCGGAGGGATATTCCCTGTTCAACCGATCGTACGCCCAGCTCGCCGACGACGCGCTGGGAGCCGTCGAGACGCTCCGGCGCCAGCCAGGGGTCGATCCCGGCAAGGTCGGCATCTGGGGCCTCAGCGAGGGAGGGTGGGTGGCGCCGATCGCCGCCTCCCGGACCACCGGCATCTCCTTCGTCATCGTCGTCGGCGCCAACGCCCTGCACCCGCTGCGGCAGCAGACGTGGGCGGTGGCGGCCGGGCTGCGCAAGGCAGGCGTGCGCGGGTCGCTGGTGGACCGCGCCGAGCCCACCCTGTACCGGGTGATCGCGGACGGCGGGATGCTCGCCGAGCCCTACTTCGACCCGGCGCCGGTCCTGGCCCGGGTGAAGCAGCCCGTGCTCGGCATCTGGGGCGACCACGACCTGCTCACCCCGCCCAGGGAGACGCCGCCGATCTTCGCCGAGGCCCTGGAGGCGGGCGGGAACCGCCGCTACACCTTCCGCTACTTCGCCGACGCCGACCACGCCGCCCACCGGACGCCGGACGGCGGGGTCACCCGGCTGCCCGAGCTCGCTCCCGGCTACGGGGAACTGGTCGGCGAATGGGTGGGCCAGGCGCTCTCCGGGCGCGCCCCCACGGCCCAGGTCTCGGGGCCCGCGCCGGTGCAGGCCGACGACTCCGTGGGAGTGCCGCCCACCGAGTGGTGGGAGTCGGCCGTGGCGCAGCTCGTGGCGCTGGTGTTGTTCCTGGTGGCGTTCGGCGGGTATCCCGTGGTGGCCCTGGTCCGGCGGGTCAGGCGCACCAGGGCCGAGGTGGCGCCGGTGAAGGCCGCCCGGCTGGTCAGCGCCGGTGGTCTCACGGTGTTGCTGGGCGGATTCGCGTACCTGTTCTACGTGGTCATGACGGGCGCGAAGCTGGCCACGCCCGGTCCCCTGCTGGCGGGCCGCCCGGTCGTCTGGCTGGCGCTCCAGCTCGTCGCGATCGCCACCGTCGTGGCCACCGTCGTCCTGGCCGTCACGGCGGGCCGGTGGCGGCGGGTCGTGGCCCGCGGCGAGAAGGTACGGCTCGGGCTCGTGGTCGCGGGTGGCGCGGTGTTCGTGCCGTGGGCGCTCTACTGGGGACTGCTCCTTGTCTGATGCCGGCCGCCCGCGTACACCTCGATCCGCCGCAACGACGGCAGGAGCAGCGGCAGCAGCATGGCGGTCGCCAGCAGGGCGCCGCCGGTGATCGTCACCGCCGCGGTGCCGAACGCCGCGGCGAGGGCCGGGGCGGACAGCTGGCCGACGGGGATCGACGCGAACGAGCCGAACTCGTCGTAGGCGCCGACCCGGGAGCTCAGCCGTTCGGGGACGTGGATGTTCCAGACCGTCGACCACACGACGGTGAAGCACTCGGCGGCGGCCCCGGCGGCGAACGCGGCCGCGGCCAGCCAGACGGCGTTCGCGCCGGTGCCGAGCAGGATCAGCGGGACGGCGGCCACGGTCATCGAGGACAGGGCGGGCACCATCGGCCGCCGCAACGTCAGCTTCACCATCACCACGGTGGCCAGCAGGGCCCCGACGCCGCGAGCGCTCAGCACCAGGCCCCAGCCCTCGGCGCCGATCGTGTCACGGGCGATCACCGGACCGAGGATCTGCCAGACGCCCATGTGGACGGCGTTGAAGACGGCGAAGGCCAGCGTCACCGACCAGATCCATGGGTGGGAGCTGAAGTAGCCCCAGCCCTGCCGCAACTCGCCGAGCATCGTCGGGCCACCCTTGGCGCGGGGCGGCGGATCGGGGAGCGAGACCCGGGCGAAGCAGAGGGCCGCCAGGAGGAAGGACACGGCGTCGGCGGCGATCGCCCAGCCGCCGCCGGCGGAGACGGTCAGCAGGCCGGCCACGGTCGGGCCGGCCATCAGGGTGATGTTCCTGGCGGAGGCCAGCAGGGAGTTGGCGTGCTGGATGCCGCGCCCGCTCGCCAGCTGCGGGACGATGCCGCGCATCGCCGGCTTGGTCAGCGCCTGGAAGATGCCGTTCAGGACGGCGAGCGGCAGCAGCAGCGCGGGGTGCTGGTGGGTGAGCAGGAGGATCGCCACGCCGGCCTGGCTGATGGCGGCGCCCAGACCGGCCAGGCGCAACACGGTGTCGCGGCGGTAACGATCGGCGATGCCCCCGCCGAGGATCATCGTCGCGACCATGGAGACCATCGCGGCGGTGATGACCGCGGACAACCAGACGGCGCTGTCGGTCAGCTCCAGTACGCCGAAGGCCAGCGCGACGGGCGCCATGGAACTGCCGGCCATCGAGATCGACCAGCCGGCGAAGAACCACCGGAAGGCGGGGGAGCGGAGCGGCTGCCCGGACGCGCGGCTGGTGCCGGACCCCGGCATCGCCGGTTCCGGCGCATCTGTTTCGGGCACAAGGGGCGACACTGCCAGCGCGTGCGCGATCCATCAAGCGATTTCCGGAGCGGGTGACCGCCGTCGGCGGCGACATTGAGATCACGAAGACGTATGACCGATTGTTCGCCGCGGTGCTGTCTTTTCGACGACCTGCCCGGTGCCCCCCGGATCAGGGGCACCGAGCTCTGCGAAAGCGGCTGATTCATGCAGGCGCTGCCTTTAGCAGTTGCCTGTGTTCACGTTGATAGTGATGGGATTGGACTGGGTCTCCGTGCCGTCCGAAGCCGTCAGTTGCGCGTGGTAGACCCCCGTCGGAAGTGGTGCCAGCTGTATGTGCACGAAGCCGTTTATCGTTGTCGCGCCGGTGTCGGGATTGGTGTAGTTGGAGCCGGGCGGAATCGGCGTGCCACCCATGCTGGTCGCGCCGGGGGGCAGGTTCCGCAGCGCGATCTGCACGGTTGTCGTCCACTTTCCGACGACCGCGGCGATGAAGTACGAGCCGGGGTGCCCGGCCGTCGAGCTGCAGATCTGCTGGTGGGAGTGGAGCAGTTCCCAGGTCGCCGCCGAGGCCGTTGTGGTGCCGGACAGTGCGAGCGCCAGAGCGGCTGTCGTGCCGAGTGCCAGCCTGGCGGCACGGTTGATCGTTTTCACGCGCCCTCCATGATGCTTGTACGCGGACGTTTGCTTACACGGCAATCATTGAGGATTAAACGATCTATGTAAAGTTTCGGCGCTCTGATGAAACTTTCACTTTCGAGAGCACAAACGGCGCAGTTTCGGCAAAACCGGTCGAATTGTCCGCAGGTGATATAACAGAACGATCTCGGCATGTTGCCCGCAGTCACGGCTTCGCTGGATTTCAGCGGGATGTGTCGGCTTTATGGCCGTATGTCCGGGTGCTTTTGTTAATCGAATTCTCATGATTCATGTACGGGCCCAGCAACGGACCCAGCGTGGACGCCATCAGCTGATCACCCGGTTGGATCACGCGCCGCGTGCCGTAGAACGGCACCCCCACCGTGCTGACATCGCCCGTGCTCTGTGACCTGACGACGATCTTCAACATGTCGTGGATGCCGTTGCGGCGCAGGAATATGTCGGCGAAGTCCCGCTCGGGGCCGGTCGCCCGCCGGCAGAGTTGCCCGAGGGTCGCCACACCGTGGCGGGTCAGGCGGGCGACCCCGTCGCGCGAGGCGAACGGATCGCGCGAGCGCCAGCGCTCGGCGTACTCCTCCACGAAGTCCGGCCGGAACGTGGTGAGGTAGCGCTCCTCGCCCTCGTTCCCCGGTGTCAGATATGCGGGGTTCTCGGCCACGAAGGCGCCGATCCATCCGAGATGGACGGCCAGCGACTCGGCCAGGACCGGGTAGAGCGCCCCCTGCCGGGCCGAGGCCACCTGCTCCAGCACCTTGATGAGCTTTCGGTATTCCAGCTGTTCCACGGATCCGCCATCGCACTCGTTCATGCATCCGAAGGCAGCCGGTCCGGTGAGCTGCCTCTTTCTCAGGATTGCGCAACGGGCGGCCGATCACCCATCACTTGGCCAAGGAACCCGCTCCGAAGTGCCATGTGCCGGGACGCGCCCCGGCTCACCGGCCGCTGATGGGCCCTCGGCCGGGCATGAGCTGGGCAGATACGGCGGCTGTCCGGCAATGTCCCCGTAAAGTCAGTTTTGAGCGGTCAAAGCCCGCTTTGACCGCATGTTCCGGGCAAGGAACTCGCATGGGGATATTGGGTAACTGCGTTAGGTATGTATGATCGCAGGCGAAGTGGAGGGGAGTACTCCTTCGCGGCCGCGTCGTCATCACGGACCCGCCCCCGGGGCCCGGCGCGGTCGGTCCGCGTGAGTGCGGGCGGAGAAGACCTCCGACAGACGTCTCTACGCCAAGTCGGAGGAGCATCATGCCCCCACCCTTGTCTGTGCCCGCCTGGCTGTGGGCGGTCACCATCGCCGCCCTGCTCGGACTCATCCTCGTCGATCTGATCGTCGTCAACAGGCGGCCTCACAAGGTCACGGTCGCCGAGTCGGCGCGATGGATCGCCGTCTACATCGGCTGCGCCGTCGCTTTCGGCGCGGGAGTGTGGATCTTCGGCGGCCCCGACGAGGCGGCCTCCTACATCACGGGATACATCACCGAGTACACGCTGAGCGTGGACAACCTGTTCATCTTCATGCTCATCATGGCGAACTTCGCCGTTCCCGCGATTCACCAGCACCGCGTGCTGCTCATCGGGATCATGATGGCGCTGGTCATGCGCGGGATCTTCATCGGCGTGGGCGCGCAGGCCGTACAACGGTTCAGCTGGATCTTCTGGATCTTCGGCGGCATCCTCATCTACACCGCGTGGAAGTTCGCCTTCAACAACAACGACGACGACGAGTACGACCCCAACGGCGGCGTCGTACGGCTGGTCCGCAAGCTGTTCCCGGTCACCGACGGCTACCACGACGCACGGCTGACCATCAAGCAGGACGGCCGTCGCATGCTGACGCCGATGTTCATCGTCATCATCGCCATCGGCGGCGCGGACCTGGTCTTCGCGGTCGACTCCATCCCCGCGATCTTCGGCATCACCCAGGACGCCTATCTGGTCTTCGCGGCCAACGCGTTCGCGCTGATGGGTCTGAGACAGCTGTACTTCCTGCTCGGCGGGCTGGTGGACAAACTCGTCTACCTCTCCTACGGCCTGGCGGTCATCCTCGGCTTCATCGGCGTGAAACTCGTGCTGCACGCCCTGCACGAGAACGAGTTGCCGTTCATCAACGGCGGCGAGCACGTCACCTGGGTCCCCGAGATCAACAACTGGGTCTCGCTGGCCATCATCGTCTCCGTGCTCGCCGTCACGACGGTGGCGAGCCTGCTCAAGTCCAGGCGCGACGAACGGCGGGCGGCCGCCGTGCCGCCCGCGCCCGAACCCCTGTCCGAGCCCGCCGACCAGGCGCGCAACTGACGCAACTGATCGAGGGGCGGGCTCACCAACGACGCTGGGCCCGCCCCTGACCCGCCCTGCGCGGCGGGCCGCGCGCCCGGCCCGGACCGATCTTCGGTCCAGGCCGGGCGGCGGTGCTACGGCCCTCAGGCGGTGCTCACGCCCCTTCGGCGGTGTTCACGGCCATTCGGAGCGAGCGGGCGGTGGTGTTCACAGCCGTTCGGTGGTGTTCACGGCCGTTCGGTGGTGTTCACGGCCGTTTCGGACCGAGCGGGCGCGAGAGGCGCAGTGCGCCGCAGGCGGCGCACGACCTGAGCGAGGCCGGCCGCGACGAATGCCGCCGCCACCAGCGAGGCGCTGACCCACAGCGGCGAGCGGTAGCCGAACCCGGCGGCGATCGTGAGCCCGCCGATGGCGGGGCCGACGGCCGCCCCCACGTTGAACGCCACGGTCGCGTAGGAGCCGCCCAGCGAGGGCGCCTGCGCCGCCGCGTACAGCACCCGGGTGATCAGCGTCGAGCCGACGGCGAACGAGAGCGTCCCCTGGACGAAGGCGAGCACCAGCGCGGCCGCCGGGCTCTGGGCCGTCACCGCGAAGAGCGCCCACCCGGCGAGCAGGGCGATCCCGCCCGGGACCAGCACCCACATCGGCCGCGAGTCGGACAGCCGGCCGCTGATCGTCACACCGGCGAACGATCCGAGGCCGAACAGCGCCAGCAGCACCGGCACCCAGCCCTCGGCGAACCCGCTGACGCCGACGGCCAGCGGCGCCAGGTAGGTGAAGGCGCAGAACGTGGCGCCGTTCACCAGCGCGCCCAGCAGCAGCGCCACCAGCAGGCGCGGCCGGCGCAGCGCCCGCAACTCACGCCGGGCGCTGGGCAGGGTCCCGTCACCCTCCGGCCGCGCTGGCTCGGGGACGAGGTACAGGACGGCGAAGACGGCCGGCAGCGAGATCAGGGCGACTGCCCAGAACGCCGCGCGCCAGCCGAGCGCCTGCCCGAGCACGGCGCCGGCGGGCACCCCGGCGACGCACGCGAGCGTGATGCCGCCCAGCAGGATCGAGGTGGCCCGACCCTTGGCGTCCGGCGCGACCATGGCGGTCGCCGTGGCGATTCCCACGGCGAGGAACCCGGCGGTGGCCAGCGCCCCGAGCACCCGGGTCGCCAGGAGCACGGAGAAGCTGGGGGTGAGCGCGCCGACGACGTGCACGAGCACGAACGCCACCAGGAAGACGAGCAGTGCAGGGCGGCGTCGCCGGCGCATGCCGGCGATCGCCATCAGCGGGGCTCCGACGATCATTCCCACGGCGAAGGCCGACGTCAGCGCGCCGGCGGCCGAGACCGACACGCCGAGTTCCTGGGCGATGTCCGGGAGCAGCCCGGACAGCATGAACTCGGACGTTCCCTGGGCGAACACCGCCAGTCCGAGGATGTAAATGGCAAAGGGCATGAGCAGTTGACTCCGTAAGAGCGCGCGAAGAACACGGCGCACCGTTCACGGCTCGCATGGCGAGGCCGCACGGAAGCTCACCGTGTGCAGGGGAATCCGGGTTGACCGGGAAGAATGTGTCCGTACGACGGCGGACCGGCGGCAGGGGTGCCCAGAAGGCGCGGCCTCAGCGAGAACGCTGCCGCGCGACACCACGAGTAGCCACCGGGCGACCGGTGGCTAGCGTCTTGACGCCTCAGGGCTGGACATAGCCCCACACCCTAGCGAGCCCGCCGGCACCCGTCCATTCCATTACGCGCCCCGACCGCCGGCAACATCGCCTGCGCGCCTCCGCAGGTCTTGTGGCGGGGAATGCTGGAACGTTCCAGACACGGCACCTGGCAGCCCGCCTCCGCCGCCACGCGGGCCGCCGAGGCTCCCCGCCGGGCCGGCGCCGACGACCACGACATCCCAGACGTTCACCGCTCAAGGTGCAGGACGAGGCCGCTGCTCCTGCTGAGCCAGCTGTCGGGGTCGCCGGACAGCGCGGAGCAGACGACCTTGCTGTGGTTGGTGGTGATGGTGACCGTGACCCGCTTGACGTGCCAATCGTCGTCGGTGCCGATGGGGTGATCAGCGGCGCGAGCGGTTCCACATGACCAGTCCGGCGATGAACGACCCGAGCAGGAGCGGTGACAGGACCGCCAGGGCGCCCCACGCGAAGAGGCCGAGATAGCCCAGTGCGGACGAACTGTACGTCGGGTCGGCGTCGGCGGCCGCGAACAACCCCAGGCCGAGGGCGACCCCGGCCACCGTGAGCACGATCGGCGTCCACAGGAGCACGCGGGCCCACACGCGGTAGGTCCGGCTGTGGGCGCGCCCGGCCGGGTGCACGTTCGGCTGCGGGGGATAGCCGACGGATTCGTTCATGCCGCATTTGTATCAGTATGTGTGACCCATATCGCCAAGGCGGTGGCCAGCCTGGTGCTACGGTTAGCTCTCCTATAAGCACATAAGGGGACGTATGTTCGGCATTGTCCGCCCGTGTCAGCACGTCCTGTGCAAAGGGCTCTACGCGGACTGGATGGGCCACCTGTGCGGGCTCTGCCTGGCGCTCCGCGACGAGCACGGGCACCTGTCCCGTCTCGTGACCAACTATGACGGCCTGCTCGTGTCCGTGCTCACCGAGGCCCAGACGACCGCGCGCACGTCGCGCCGGAGGGCCGGTCCGTGCGCGCTGCGCGGCTTCAAGGGCGCCGACGTGGTGGAGTCCGAGGGGGTGCGGCTGGCGGCGTCGGTGTCGCTGCTCCTGGCGGCCGGCAAGATCAACGACCACGTGGCGGACGGGGACGGCGTGTACGCCCGCCGCCCGGTGGCCGCCGGCGCCACCCGCCTGGCGGGCCGCTGGTCCTCGGCGGGCACGGCGATGGCCGGCACGCTGGCATTCGACCCGGCCCCGCTGACGGCGGCGGCCGGCCGCCAGGCAGTCCTGGAACGCGCCAGCCGCCAGGCGGGCCTGGAACGCGGCGGCGGCCAGGCCACCCCGGAACGCGTCGGCCAGGCCCTTCTGGAACGCGATCCCGCGCCCCTGATGAGCGGCCCGACGCTACGGGAGCTGACGGGGCCTGCCGAGGACGCCGTGGCCGCCGCGTTCGGGCACACGGCGGTGCTCGCGGGCAGGCCGCACAACCGGGAGGCGCTGGAGGTGGCCGGTCGTGGGTTCGGGAGGCTGGCGCACCTGATCGACGCGGTGGAGGACCTGGCCGATGACCGGGCGTCCGGGGCGTACAACCCGCTGGCGGCCACCGGCACCGGCCTGGAGGAGGCGCGCCGCCACTGCGACGCCGCCCACGCCGACCTGCGCGCCGCCGTGGGCGAACTGGACCTGGCCCGCCCCGCCCTGACCCGCGCCCTGCTGGTACGCGAGACCGGCAACGCCATCTCCCGAGCCTTCGCCACCGCCTCCCTGAGCACAGCCTCCCGAGCCTCTGCCGGAACGCACCACGACACCGGCCACTCGCCCGGCTACCCGCCCGGCCATCCTCCTGGCCACGCGCCCGGTCATCCGCCCGGCGGTCCCAGCGCGCCGCCGCCGCCGGGACAACGGCCGCCGAAGCGGGACCCAGGCGGGCTGCTGTCGATGGCGTGCGCCGCGCTGTCCTGCTGCACGTGCGGCCTGTACCGGCCCGCCTGGGACGAGGACCACGAGAGCTCCTGCTGCCAGCGCTTCGACTGCTCCGGCTACGAGGGCTGCGGCAACTGCGGCAACTGCGGCAACTGCTGCAACTGCTGCTCATGCGAGGACGGTTGCTGCTGCGAGGGCTGCGACTGCGGTTGCAACTGCTGAGCGCGCCTACCGGCCGGGGGTCACGCCTTGGGCCATTCCGTCCCGCTGCGGATCCGCGCCGCCCCGCAGTTCACCGTCGAAACCGGTGATGGCGTGCACACCGGCGAAGGCGTAACTCAAGGGGGAGCGCCGCACCTCGTAGCCGTCCTTTTCGAGCTCCCGCTGGACGCTGCGCGGAACCCGGTTCGACACGTCGATGGCGTTGCTCGTGGCCACGATCCGGGGGGCGCTGACCGCTTCCTGCGCCTCCATTCCCCAGTCGATGATGTTCGAGATCACCTGTGCGACCGCGGGACCGATCCACGAGGCTCCCGGCGCGCCCAGAGTGGCGAACGGCTGTCCCTGTGACATCAGCAGCGTGGGGCTCATCGAGGAGTACCGCCGCTTTCCCGGCGCGATCGAGTTCGGCTTTCCGGGCCGCGGGTCGAAGGTGCTCATTCCGCCGTTCATCATGAATCCCGTTCCCGCCGGAATGAAGCCGGAAGGATTTCCCAGCGTGTGGGTGAACGACACCATCACGCCCTGCGGATCCACGGTCGAGACATGGGTGGTGTGCGGGGACTCATGGGCGCCGATGCGATCGATGGCCACCCGCTGACCCGACTGGATCGCGGCAGCGGTCCGCCGGGCGTAGTCGGGGCTGAGCAGTTCGCCGCTCACGTCCGCGGTGAAGTCGGGGTCGCCGACCAGGTTCTCCTTGTCGCGCAGGGCCACCTTCATGGCCTCCGCCAGAACGGCGATGTGCGCGGCGGAGTTGTGCTGAAGCTCCGCGATGTCGAAATGCTCGAGAATGGACAGGATCTGCGCGACGAGCGTGCCCCCACCGGGCGCGGCGGGCGCGGAAACGCAGATTCCCCGGTATTCCGCCCGCAGCGGCGTGGTGCTCCGGCCCGCGAAGTCCCGCAGATCATCCGGGCTCAGAATGCCCCCGTTCCGCTGAATGTCATCGGCGATCCGGGCGGCCAGCGCGCCGGTGTAGAAACCCTCACCGCCATCGTCTGCGAGGCTCTCCAGCGTGTTCGCCAGATCCGGATTGCGGATCCACTCGCCGATTCTCTTGTACGAGCCGTCGTCGTGCAGATATATGCGCCTGCCGTCCGGCGTCAGGCCGAGCTTGTCGCCATAGTTCATCCGCCCGTACTTGCGCTCGTCCTGAATGAAGACCGTGTACGTGTGCGGCCGTACGAGCCACCCCGACCGCGCGATCTCAATGGCGGGTGCGAAGAGTTCGGCCCAGGGGAGCGTGCCGAATCTCCGATGGCTGTCGATGAGAATGCGCAGCGTCCCCGGAGTCTGCACCGACAGCGCACCGGCCTCGTTGGCGAAATCCTCCACGATGAATCCGAACCCGTCAGTGGTCTCACCCAGGATCTTGTCCCGCCACATCGCCTCGTGCGCCGCCGAGGGACAGGTGCCCATCCCCTCGAAGACCACGGGGCTCCCCGTCACGGGATCGTGCACCTGCATGATGCCGAAACCGCCGATGCCGCACATGAGCGGATCGACGACGCCCTGCACCAGCGCGGTGCAGATGGCGGCATCCACCGCGTTCCCCCCGCGGCGCAACACTTCGGCTCCCGCCTCGACCGCTTCGGGCTGCGGCGCCACCACCATGCCGGTGTGTTCGGGAAGGCGACGCTCGGGCTTCTTCATGCTTGTACATCCTTGTCCGTCGGTTTCGCTGTCAACGCAGCACGAATCCAGGCGTCATGTCGTCATCGGGATCGACCACGAACCGGTGCTCTCCCGTACGGAAGGCACGTCCGGTCACCACCGGCATCACCGCGTCGCGGCCGGCGGCCCGTACGGTCGCCGCGACCCGGGCCGTCCACCGCGCCCCGGAGATCGACGTGTGCCGCAGCACCCGGCCCGGCCCGAGCCCGCCGGTCGCGTGCAGCGCCGCGACCCGCGCGGCGGTGCCGGAACCGCAGGGGGAACGGTCCACCTGGCCGTCGGCGAAGACGGTGACGTTGCGCTGGTGCGGGTTGCCCTGCTCATCCGGGCCGAGGTCGTCGAAGAAGATGACGCCGTAGATGCCGCTGAGCCGGGGGTCCAGCGGGTGCGCGGCGTACGGGCGCGGGTTGAGCCAGCCCTTGATCTCGCGGCTGAGCTCGATGAGGGCGGGCAGTGAGGGCACGTCCACGGCGAGGCCGAACGCCGAGGCGGGCACCTGGGCATAGATCGCCCCGCCGAAGCCGATCACACAGCGGGCCTGCCCGCGCGAGGTCGGCACAGCGACCTCGTCGTGCAGCAGGTAGCTGGCGACGCTGACGAACTCGACGGCGGTGACCCGTTCCCCGGAGGTCGAGACCCGGGCGGTCACCCGGCCGGAAGGCACGTCGATCACGACGTCCGTGACCCCGGAGGGATCGGCGGGGACCAGGCCGGTCTGCACGGCCCACGTCCCCAGGGCCACCGTGCCGTGCCCGCAGGCCGTGGAGAAGCCGTCCTTGTGCCAGAACAGCACGCCGAAGTGGGCGTCCTCGTCGTCGGGGGCGACGACGAAGCCGCCGTACATGTCGGCGTGCCCGCGCGGCTCCCAGCACAACAACCGGCGCAACCCGTCCGCCCGCGGGTCGCTGATCGCGGTGACGCGCTTGTCGGCGACGGTGTCGCCACCGATCTCGGGTACGTCGGTGACGATGCGGAACGGCTCGCCACCCGCGTGGTAATCGACGGTGGCGATCTCAGGAGTGCTCATGGTGGTTCCGATCCCGCACGCCTACTCGAAGAGGGAGGGGTCGCCCGTCCCCCGGCGGAGGATCTCGGGCTCGTCCTGCGAGAAGTCCACCACGGTCGTCGGCGTGGCGCCGCACTCGCCCGAGTCGATGACGGCGTCCACCACGTGGTCGAGCCGCTCCTTGATCTCCCAGCCCTGCGTCGGGGGTTCGCTCTCACCGGGCAGCAGCAGGGTCGTGGACAGGAGCGGCTCGCCGAGCTCGGCCAGCAGCGCCTGGGTCACGACGTGATCGGGGATCCGCACGCCGACCGTCTTCTTCCTGGGGTGCAGCAACCGTCGCGGCACCTCCTTGGTCGCGGGCAGGATGAACGTGTAACCGCCCGGAGTCGCCGCCTTGACCTGCCGGAACAGCGCATTGCTCAGATGGACGAGCTGGCCGAACTGGGCGAAGTCCCTGCAGATCAGGGTGAAGTGATGGTCGCTGTCGAGGCTGCGGATCTCCCTGATCCGGTCGATGCCCTCCTTGTTGCCCACCCGGCAGCCCAGCGCGTAACACGAGTCCGTCGGGTAGGCGATCAGCCCGTCCGAGCGCAAAATCTCGACCACCTGACCGATCAGGCGGGGCTGGGGATTGTCGGGATGCAGGTCGAAGTACTTGGCCACACCTTGGATCTTAGGAGCCGAGACCGCCTCGCATGACCGGCGGGTCGGCGTGTAAACGTGTCAGCGCGTCAGCGACCGGCCTCCTCGCAGCGGACCGTGACCACCGCGAACCACGCGGGCGACCCCGAGTTCTGCCAGCTCACCGACTCGAACACGGCGCACGAGGCGAACCCGTGCGCCAGCGCGCTCTGCCTGGCGGCCGTCTCGGCGTTGGCGAGCGCGGTGCCCTCGTCCAGGCCCTTGCCCATCCCGCTGAACAGCGCGGCGCTCTGCACGGACGCGCTGGCGGCGGAGGCGGGCAGCGCGACCGCCGCGACGACGCCGGTACAGGCCAGCGCCGCCCCCGCCAGCGCGGCCAGCAGCTTCTTGGTCGGGTACGTCATGAGATCTCCCGGATTTCGATCGATGCGCCTACACCCGGGAGGCGTGCCACCGCGTTCCACACCGTTCCATGGGCGCAATTCAGGACGGGAACCAGCCTGAATAGGACCTAGCGTGCGCTGCATGAGCCACGACATCACACCCTTCCACCTCGACATCCCGCAGTCCGAGCTGGACGACCTCAACCAGCGGCTGCGATCGGCCCGCTGGCCGGACGAGTTGCCCGGCGTGGGCTGGGACTACGGCGTCGCCGCCGGCTACCTGGGCGAACTGGCCACGTACTGGCGGGACGGCTATGACTGGCGGGCGCACGAACGCCGCCACAACACCTTCCCGCAGTTCACCACGGAGATCGACGGGCAGCACGTGTACTTCCTGCACGCCCGCTCACCACGCCAGGACGCCACGCCCCTGATCCTGCTGCACGGCTGGCCCAGCACCGTCGCCGACTTCCTCGACCTGGTCGGCCCGCTGACCGACCCGGGAGCGCACGGAAACGGCGACGCGCCCGCCTTCCACGTCGTGATCCCCGCGCTGCCCGGGTTCGGCCTCTCCGGGCCGACCAGGGAACGGGGCTGGGGCATCACGCGGATCGCCGGGGCCTGGGCCGAGCTGATGAGCAGGTTCGGGTACGGGCGCTACCTGGTGCAGGGCGGCGACTTCGGCGGCCTGATCGCGCCGGAAATGGCCAGAATCGCGCCGGGCAACGTCATCGGCGTGCACGTCAACGCCCTGGTGACCGCGGCCGACTGGAGCAGCGGCGACCCCGCGGCGGGGCTCGGCGAGCAGGCGGCGGAGCAGCTGCGCGCCGCCGACGAGGAGTGGCAGGAACGTTCGGGCTACGCCACCATCCAGTCCACCAGGCCGCAGACCCTCGCCTACGCCCTGACCGACTCCCCGCTCGGCCTGCTCGCCTGGAACCTGGAGTGGTTCGTCGACTACGACCCGGCCCGCACGCAGCAGACCGCCATCGACCGGGACGCGATCCTCACGAACGTGACGATCTACTGGCTCACCCGGACGGCGGGTTCGTCGGCCAGGCTCTACAAGGAGGCCGGAGACGCCTTCTACGGCGGCGAGCGGTCCGGCGTGCCCACCGCGGTGGCGGTCTTCCCCGGTGACGGCACGATCCGCGCGCTCGCCGAGAAGAGCCACGACATCGTACGGTGGACCACGTACGACCGCGGCGGCCACTTCGCCTCCCTGCAAGCCCCCGACCTGCTGCTGGATGACATCCGCGCGTTCCGCCGCCAGCTCCCCGCCGTCTAGGAACCCTCAGCCGCGGCCCTGCCAGGCGCTCACACACACCTCGTTGCCTTCGGGATCGGCCAGAACCCAGAACGCGGGGGCCCGCGCCTCAGAAACGAGCCGCCCGCCCGCACCCGGGCGAACCCCTCGTCATGCGGCACGGCGGCGCGAGGGTCAATCCGCTCGCCTGGCGCAGCGTACGGCAAGCTGAGTGCATGTTGCGGATCGACCTGCCGGACGTGGCCGCCCTGGAGCGGGGCGTGACCGTGCTCGGCTCCGGAGGCGGCGGTGACAGCCGGACCGCGGCCACCCTGCTGCGGCGGCGGCTGGCCGACGGCCTCGACGTCGGCGTGCGCCCGCTCGCCGGACTGCCGCCGGACGCACGCGTCGTGCCGGTGGGCGTGGTCGGCGCGACCGCCGTCTTTGCCGAGAAACTGCCCGGCGGCCAGGAGGTGGCCGCGGCCGTGGAGGCCATCCAGCGCTGGACGGGCGAGCGGGCCGACGCGCTCATCTCCATCGAGATCGGCGGGCTGAACGGGGTCCTGCCGCTGGTCGCCGCCTGCGACTTCGGTCTGTGCGCCGTGGACGCCGACCTGTCGGGGCGCGGGCTGCCGCGGCTGAACCAGCTCTCCCTGGCCGCCGCAGGCCGTGTGCTCACGCCCGCCGCGCTGGCCGAGCCGAGCGGGCAGGTGCTCGTGCAGGGCACCGGTTCGCCCGCCGACCTGGAGCGGACCGCCCGTACGTTCCTGCTCAGCGCGGGCGGCTGGGCGGCGCTGGCCCTCGCGCCGGTCACGGCGCGCGAGCTGGCCGCCTGCTGCGTGATCGGCTCGGTGTCCGGCGCGGTACGGCTGGGGCGGCGGCTGCTCGACCTGGGCGAGTCCCCGGACCCCGACCGGCTGGCCGCGGCCGCTGGAGGGCGGGTGTTGTCCGTGGGGCGGGTGGTCGAGGTGACCCGGCGGCCCGGTCCCGAGCTGCACGGCCGGCCGGGGTTCGCGCGGGGCAGCGTGACGCTGGCCGGGCATGTGGCGGGTGAGCTGTTGCGGCTGGAGATGGAGAACGAATACCTGCTCGCCCTGCGGGACGGGCTGGTGGTGGCGTCCACGCCCGATGTGATCGCGGTGCTGGATCGCCGGACCGGGGTGCCGATCGCGGGGGACACCGTGCGGGTGGGGATGGAGGTCGTGGTGCTGCAGGTGGCGATCGCGGCGTTCTGGACCGATCCGCGCAGACTCGCCGTCCTCGCGCCCCGCGCCTACGGCCTGGACTCCGACCCGGTGCTGCTGGAGCCGGACCACGCGGCCCCTGGCCTCACGAAGCCGGGGGCGGGCGCGTTGCCGGAGGTGGGCGGGTTGCCGGGGGTGGGGCGATGACGAGTGTGCGCAGGCTGCTGGCGCTTCCCGAGTGGAGCGGCGAGGTGCGGGTGCTCGCGGGCGCGGCCGGGCTCGACGCGCCGGTGTACGCGGTCCGCCCGCTCGCCGACCCCGGTGCGGGCCATCCCGTCGCCGCCGGTGAGCTGGTCATAGTCACCCGGCCGCCGGAGCCCGCGGACTGGCGCGTGGATGCGCTGCTGCGCAGGGTGGTGGACGCGGGCGGCGCGGGCGTGCTCGTGCCCTCGGGTGCGCCGGACCGATCGGCTTCGCCTGCCTCCCCGGGGGTGCCGGGCCGATCGGGTTCGCTCGCGTCCTCGGGTGTGCCGGGCCGGTCGGGTTCGGCCGCTTCCCCGGGGGTGTCGCGGGCGACGTTGTTGCTGGCTGACCGGCTTGGGTTGCCGTTGCTCGGCGCCGCAGGCGGTGACCCGCTGGACCTGGTCGTCACGGCCCGCATGTTGCTGGCCGAGCCTGAGATCGACCGCGCGCGGCTCGTGCTGGCCGCCCACCAGGCGTTCGACGACCGTACCCGCACGCCAGAAGATGTCATGAGCAGACTCGGCGACCTGCTCGGCGTGCCGGTGGCGCTGCTGGACGACCGGGGGCAGCCGCTGGCCGGAGAGACGGGCGCGGGCGGCGCGGTGCGGGTGGATGAGTTCGTACCGCAGCGGGTCGGGCTGGCCGACGGGGTGCTCCTGGCTCGTCCCGCGCGCCTGCCGCAGTCGGCGCGGCCGACGTTCTGGCTGGTGGCGGAGCTGCGCGGGACGGCGGCCGAGCGGGCCGAGATCGTGCCGCCCGCCCTGGCCGTGGCGGCGGCCGCGGTGCAGCGGTGGCTGCTCACCCAGCGCCTGGAGCTGGAACGCGACGCGCGGGCCCGCACCGCGCTGCTGGGCGACCTGCTGCGGCTGGACGGCGAGCCCTCTGCGCAGCTGCGCAGGCGGGTCGCCGACGCCGGATGGCAGCTCGGCGGCTGGCACGTCGGCCTGCGCATCGGCCTGCGTACCGGCGCCGTGGCCACGCTCGACCTCGTGCCCCACACCGCCGAGATCTCCCGCGCGCTGGGTGCGGAGGGCATCGAGGCCGTGGTCGTGGAGCACGGCGACGGCTGGACGGGGTGGACCACGTTCGCCCAGGAGCCCACCCCGGCGCGGGTGCGCACTCTCGCGGCCCGGCTGCGCGCCGCCCACCGCAGGCTGCGCGGCTCGATCGCCGACCACATGGGCGTCGGCCGGCCGCACCCCTGGCCCGAAGGGCTGGCCGGCACGGTGGCGGAGGCCACGGACGCGGCCAGGCTCGCCGCTACGCGGCCGGAGGCGGGCTTCTTCCTGCAGGTGGACCAGCTCGGCATGGCACAGCTCCTGCTGGAGTGGACCAGGACCGACACCTTCGAGCCCGCCGCCCGCGCGCTGCTGGCGCCTCTGCGCGACCAGCCGGGAGACCTCGTCCATACGCTGTCGGCGTACCTGGACGCGGAGTCGTCGATCGCGGAGACCGCCGCGGTGCTCGGAGTGCACCGCAACACCGTGGCGGCGCGCGTCGATCGGGTGGAACGGCTGCTGGGCGTGGACCTCGGCCACCGCGACGAGCGCCTGGCCCTGCACCTGGCCTGCCGCACGGTCAGCCTGCCGGGCCGCTGACCACTGGCCCAGCCGCTAACCCAGCCGCGCCACCCCGTCCAGGAGCCGGTCCACGTCGGAGCGGTCGTTGTAGTGGACCAGGCCCGCGCGCACCGCGCCGCCCGAGTCCCGGATGCCGAGCGTGCCGGTCAGCTCCCAGGCGTAGTTGTGCCCGTTCCACACGTTGACGCCCAGCTTGGCCAGCCGCTCGGCCACCTGGCGCGGGGCATGCCCGGCCACGTTGAAGTAGGCGGTGGCGGTGCGCCTGGCCGGTTTGCCGTACACGGTGACGTGCGGCATTCCCTCCAGCCCCGCCAGCAGCACCCCGAACAGCGCCAGCTCGTGCTCCTCGGCGGCGGCCATCGAGGTGAGCAGGCGCTCGCGGCGGTTGCCGGTGCCCGGCACCATGGCGGCCAGGTGGTCCACGGCCGCGGTCACCCCGTCGAGGTCGGCGAAGGCCGCAGTGCCCGTCTCGAACCGCTCGGGCACCGTGCCGGGCGAGGAGGCCAGCTTGTCCGGCTGGATGTCCTCCAGCAGCGCAGGGTCGGCGACCACCGCGCCGATGTGCGGTCCCGACCACTTGTACGCGCTCGTGGCGTAGAAGTCGGCGCCCAGCGTGCGCATGTCCACGGGGCCGTGCGGGGTGGCGTGCACGCCGTCCACGTACATCAGCGCACCCGCCCGGTGCGCCAGCTCGGCGATGGCGGGCACGTCGGGACGGGTGCCGAGCACGTTGCTCGCCGCCGTGACCGCGACCACCCTGGTGCGCTCGTTGATCAGGCCGGCGTACTGCTCGACCGGCAGCTCGCCGGTGACCGGGTCCACCTCGGCCCAGCGGACGGTGGCGCCCGTCTGCGTCCAGGGGCGCACGTTGGCGTCGTGGTCCAGCCGGGAGAGCACCACCTCGTCGCCTGGGCCGGTCAGGGCCCTGGACAGGCGGTAGGTGAGGGTGGTCATGTTCGGGCCGAGGATCACGCCGTCCGGATGCCCGCCGACCAGGTCGGCCACGGCGGCGCGGCAGGCCGCCACGATGGCGTCGGAGCGGTGGCTGGCGGGGAAGGCGCCGCCGACGTTGCCGATCCCCGTCCGGTAGGCGGTGGCGATGGCGTCGATCACAGGCCGGGGGGTCTGCGTGCCGGCCGCGCCGTCGAGGTAGGCGTGTCCGTCGGCAAGAGCTGGGTACGTGGCTCGTACCTCTTTAATGGGGAAAGGCATGATATGTAGATGCTCAGCCTTCGCGACCTCAACCGTGCCACCCTGGCCCGCCAGCACCTTCTCTCCCGTCACCAGGGCGACGCGGCCGACATCGTGCACCGGCTGGCCGGGTTGCAGGCGCAGGAGCCGCGGCCGCCGTACCTCGGGGTGCACGCGCGGCTGGACGGGTTCGAGCGCGATGACCTGCACGCCGCGCTGCACGCGCGCACGCTGGTCAGGGCCACCCTGTGGCGGGCCACGCTGCACCTGGTCACGGCCGCGGACTTCGCGGCCTTCCGGCCGGTCGTGGCCCCCGTGCTGGCCTCGGCGGCGCGCCGGTTCGACGGGATCGACTTCGACGCCGTCGTGGCCGCCGCCGACCGGCTGCTGGCGGAGGGGCCCATGACGTTCAACGAACTGCGGCCGAGGCTGATGGAGGAGTTCCCCGGAGCGTACGACAGGGCGCTCGGGTACGCCGTGCGCATGCTCACCCCGCTCGTCGTCGAGCCGACGCAGGACCGGTGGAGCTTCCCGCGCGAGCCGGTGTTCGGGCCGCCCGGCATCGAGCCCGCGCCGGTGGACGTGCCCGCGCTGGTCGAGCGGTACCTGGCCGCGTTCGGCCCGGCCACCCCCGCCGACGTGCAGACCTGGTCGGGTCTTGGCGGGATCGGGAAGGTGATGGCGGGCATGGACCTGGAGCGGGTGACGGGCCCCGCCGGGCGCGAGCTGTTCGACCTGCCGGGCGCGCCGCGGCCGGGCGGGGACGTGCCCGCGCCCGTACGCTTCCTGCCCGACTTCGACACGCTGATCCTCGGCCACGCCGACAGGACCCGGGTGCTGGCCGAGGAGCACAAGAGCCGGGTGACCACCAGGAACCTGCGGGTGCGGGCCGTCTACCTGGTGGACGGGTTCGCGGCGGGCACGTGGCAGATCAAGCGCTCGGGCAAGAAGGCCAGGCTGCTGGTCAGCCCGTTCGGCAAGCCCGATCTGGCTCCGCTGGAGGAGGAGGGACTGCGGCTGCTGGCCTTCGCCGAACCGGACGCCACCGCCCTGACCCTTGAAGCGGCGGATCCGGTCTGATTGGTTTCGGTAGGGATGGGTTTCGGAGGTGAGACGATGCCACAGTTGACCGCTCTGGACGCGCAGTTCCTGCATTTCGAGACCGCCACGAACATCGCCAACATCGCGGGACTGGCCGTGCTGGAAGGCGACCTCAACCGGGCCGACCTGCAGGCCCTGCTCGAACGCAAGCTGCCGTACGTGCCCGCGCTGCGGCGCAGGCTGGCACCCGTGCCGCTGGGGCTCGACCATCCGTACTGGATGCAGGAGGACGATCTCGACCTCGACTACCACGTACGCGAGATCGGGCTGCCGCCGCCCGGCGACGACCGGCAGCTCGCCGACCAGGTCTCCCGCCTGCACGCCCGCAGGCTCGACCGGGGCCGCCCGCTGTGGGAGATCTACCTGATCCACGGGCTGGCCGGCGGCCGGATGGGCCTCTACACGAAGATCCACCACGCGGCCGTGGACGGGATCGGCGGCGCCGACGTGCTGGCCGCGCTGCTCGACCTCGCGCCCGAGCCCGCGCCGCCGCCCCAAGCGCCGCCCGAGCGGGACGCGGCCCCGCCGGGACCTGTCGGCATGCTGGCGCGCGGGCTGGTCCGGCTGGCGGGCAACCCGGCACACGTCGTACGCTTCGCCGCCCGCGCCATCCCGCACCTGGACGAGATCCCCGTCGTGTCCTGGATCCCGGGCACCACGTTCGTCTCCGGCGTGGCCAGGCGGCTGGCCGGCAGCGGCCGGGCGCCGGATCTGCCCGCGCTGCCCGCGCCGAAGACGCCGTTCAGCGGCCCGCTGTCGGGGCATCGGCGCTTCGCGTTCGTGTCGTTGCCGCTGGAGGAGATCAAGCAGGTGCGCAAGACGCACGGGGTCACGGTCAACGACGTCGTCATGGCCGTGTGCGCGGGCGCGCTGCGCAGGTGGCTGGAGGCGCACGGGGGAGTGCCGCGCCAGCCGCTGGTGGCGGGGGTGCCGTTCTCGTTGCGGGCCGCGGGCGAGGAGGGTCCGGGCAACCAGGTGACGATCATGACGGCGCCGCTGGCCGTGCACGTGGCCGACCCCGTCGCGCGGCTGCACGCGGTGCGGCACGCCATGCACCGGATCAAGGACAGGTTCTCGCTGGCGCCCGCGCGGTGGTTGCGCGAGTTCAGCGAGTCGATGCCGGCCGCGCTCATGGGCCTGGCCTCGCGCTCGGCGTTCGCGCTGGTCGGACAGTCCGCGCCGCCGATCAACGTGATCATCTCGAACGTGCCGGGCCCTCAGTTCCCCCTGTACGTGTGCGGCGCGCGGCTGCTGTCGCACTATCCCGTCTCGGTCATCACCGAGGTGAGCGGCGGGGTGAACATGACGGCCTTCTCCTACGACGGCTCGCTGGACATCGGCATCGTCACCGACCGGCAGATGGTGCCGGACGCGTGGGAGCTGGCCGGAGACCTGCGGGCGGCCCTGGAGGAACTACGCAACGCTGACGTAAACGTGCCGCAATGATCCCCTCCACCTCTCCGTCCGGCGGAATTGTCGGCGGCATGTGGGACTTTAAGGAATGGAGCGGTCAGGGGAGGGGGTATGTGCCGATGGACGGTTCGAGGAGGTCGAAGATCTGACGCGCGATCTGGGTGAGCGCGGCGGCGATGGCGTCGTCGTCCGGGGGGTCGCCGGCCAGCATGCGGGCCTGCAGTTCGCGGAACAGGAGCCGGTCTGCCGCACCGAGCTGCGCCGCCACGGCACGCGCCGCCACCGGGTCCGCCGGCGCCTCCGCCGCGAGCTGGCGGGCGAGCGCCTCCTCGCGCTGGTCGTGCAGGTCACGCAGGCGGGCGACCAGGGTCGGGCTGGCGGCGATCATCCGGGCGAAGTCCCGTCCGGTGAAGCCGATGACCGGATCCCGCCGCTCCAGCGCCGTCATGTACTCCCGGCGCACCGCGCCCAGCGCCGGCTCCCCGGCCGGGCGCCGCGCGACCGCCCGCGCCAGGCCCTGCGCGAACTCCTCGTGGTGGTCGAGCGCCAGGTCCTCCTTACGCGGGAAGTAGTTGGTCACGGTCATCTTGGCCACCCGGGAGGCGGCGGCGATGTCGGCGATCGTCGTGTGGTCGAAGCCCCGTTCCAGGAACAGTTGGGTAGCGTGGTCAGAGATGGCCTGCCTGGTCTCTCGCTTCTTCTGTTCCCTCAATCCCAAGGTGTCGGTGCTCATGGCCGTAGTCTCCCACAAAATTTTAGGTTCGACCTTATTTTAGGTTGCCTCTTCGACAGAGGCGACCTAAAGTTAGGTGCGACCTAAGATTGGGCCGCCGTCCATCATCCAAAGCGAGCGAGGAGAGTGTCTTGTCCCAAGCAGCAGAGGTTCTCGAACTGGACGAAAACGTCGCCGACGGCGCCACCGTCGTCGGCGCCGACTCGGTCAAGGCATACCTCAAGGAGATCGGCCGCGTGCCCCTGCTCACCGCCGAGCAGGAGATCGACCTGGCCAAGCGCATCGAGGCCGGGCTGTTCGCCAGGGAACGGCTCGACACCGAGCCGGGGTTGTCCGGCGAGTTGCGCGCCGAACTGGAGTGGATCGCCGACGACGGCCTGCGCGCCAAGCGCCGCATGCTGGAGGCCAACCTGCGGCTGGTGGTCTCCATCGCCAAGCGCTACACCGGGCGCGGCATGCTCTTCCTGGACCTCATCCAGGAGGGCAACCTGGGCCTGATCCGGACGATCGAGAAGTTCGACTACCGGCTCGGCTACAAGTTCTCCACGTACGCGACCTGGTGGATCAAGCAGGCGATCACCCGGGCGATGGCCGACCAGGCCAGGACGATCCGCATTCCCGTACACATGGTGGAGCTGATCAACAAGGTCGCCCGGGTGCAGCGCCGGCTGCAGAGCGACCTCGGCCGCGAGCCCACCCCCGAGGAGATCGCCAAGGAGAGCGAGCTGGAGATCGACCGCGTGGTCGAGGTCCAGGGCTACGGCCGCGAGCCGATCTCCCTGCACACGCCGCTGGGGGAGGAGGGCGACAGCGAGTTCGGCGACCTGATCGAGGACACCGAGGCCATCTCACCGGCCGACGCGGTCTCCTTCACGCTGCTCCAGCAGCAACTGCACGCCCTGCTCGACCAGCTCTCCGAGCGCGAGGCGGGCGTGATCACCATGCGGTACGGCCTGTCGGACGGCAAGCCGATGACCTTGGACGAGATCGGCCGCATCTACGGGGTGACCAGGGAGCGGATCCGGCAGATCGAGGCCAAGACGATGTCCAAACTGCGCCACCCGTCCCGATCCCTGGCGCTGCGCGACTACCTGAGCTGACGGCGCCCGGCGGGGCCCGAATGAGGTGCGGACTGGAAAGCAGCGCAAACGGGAAATCAAAAGTGTCGCCACCGTCCTATGGATACGGGGATGGCTGACCTACATTCCGAAGCGTGAAACGCTCCCGTTCAAGTCTCGTTCACCAAGCGACATACGCCATCAAGAATCCGCACCGGATCGTTCCCCACGTCCGGCGGCTGGCCCGCGACACCTGGTTCAGGCTGCGCACGCGCGACCACGTCTCCTACTACCGCGCTGTCATGAAGTCCGACACCGCCCGGGATCCCGAGGGCGCCGTCGGCTCGCACAACCACAGGCGGTGGCTGACACTGGGCCGCATGCAGTTCGACTACCTGGTCGAGCACGGGCTGAAGCCGGAGTGCCGGATGCTGGAGATCGGCTGCGGCAACCTGCGCGCCGGTCACCTGTTCATCGACTACCTGCACACCGGCAACTACTACGGCATCGACATCTCGCCCGACATCCTCATGGCCGCCCAGCACACGCTCGCCGAGCACCGGCTGGCGGACAAGCTGCCGTACCTGACCCCCGTACGCGACCTGCGCTTCACCTTCCTGCCCGACGCGCACTTCGACGTCGTGCACGCGCACAGCGTCTTCTCGCACTCACCGCTGAACGTGATCGAGGAGTGCTTCGCCCACGTGGGCAGGGTCATGAAGCCGGGCGCCTGGTTCGACTTCACCTTCGACCGTACCGAGGGCAAGGAGCACCAGGTGCTGCGCGAGGACTTCTACTACCGCACCGAGACGCTCAGGGCGCTGGCCGGGGAGCACGGATTCGACGCGACGTTCATGGACGACTGGGAACGGCTGCCCCACAAGCAGTCCAAACTGCGCCTGACCAAGCGCCTGCCCGAATAACCGGATGCCCGCGATCCGGGCGGGCCGATATCCTCGTGGCACGTGAGAGATCCACGGTCACTGCCCAAGGCCCACCTGCACGTTCACCTGGAGAGCACCGTACGGCCGGCCACCGTGCGCGAGTGGGGCGGCCCGGCCGAGCCGGCAGGCGCCTTCCGGACCTTCAGGGAGTTCGGCGACCAGCGGGCCAAGGTGCGCGCGCTGCTGATCACGCCCGAGCGATTCCGCCGGGTGGCGGTGGAGTTCTGCGCGGACGAGGCCGCCCAGGGCACCCGTTACGTCGAGGTCATGTTCACCGCTGCCGCGCACGGGGAGCGGGTGGGGGATCCGGAGATGCCGCTGAAGGCCGTGCTCGACGGGCTGGCCGAGGGGCGGGACCGGTACGGGATCGAGTGCCGGGTGTTGCTCGACCACTCCAGGCGGCGGCCGGTGGAGCGGATGTGGCGGACGTACGAGCTGGCCATCCGCCACGAGCAGGTGATCGGGATCGGGCTGGCGGGTGACGAGAGCCATCCGCTGGCGCCGTTCGCACCGGTGTGCGACGCGGCCAGGGACGCCGGGCTGCACCTGGTGCACCACGCGGGGGAGTCGGCCGGGGCGGACAGCATCCGGGAGGCGATCACCCTGGGGCACACCGAGCGGCTCGGGCACGGCATCCGGGTGCTCGACGACGACGCGCTGGTGGCCGAGGTGCGCGAGCTCGGGCTCCCGCTTGAGGTCTGCCCGTCCTCGAACGTGCTGCTCGGGCTCGTGCCGTCGCTGGCCGAACACCCGCTGCCCCGGCTGCGCGCGGCGGGGCTGACCGTGACGATCAACACCGATGGGGAGACGGCGCTGGCGGACGAGTACGCCCGGCTGCGCGACGTCTTCGGGTACGGGGACGCGGACCTGGCCGACCTGGCCACCGCCTCGATCGACGCCTCCTTCGCCCCACCCACCCTGAAAGCCGAACTCCGGGCCGGCGTGAACACCTGGCTCACAACCCCGCCCACCGGGTCCGACGCCGGGCCGGTGACGTCGACCTGGCCCGGGACGTCGGCCGGGCCCGGCGATTCTCCTGGGGCGTCGTGACCGCCGAGTTCGCCCCACTTCCGGGTCGCCCGTCCCGTCGAGGGCGCGGGCGGCGGCTGGGTGACGCGGGGCTGGGAGGCAACGTGCTGTTCGCCGACGGCCTGCCTCCGGCGATCATCGACTGGCCCGTCTACTGGCGGCCCCCGTCGTGGGCGGCGGCGGTCGCGGTCGCCGACGCCCTGTGCTGGTACGGCGCCACGCCCGCGCTGGCCGCCCGCTGGGCGCACCTGCCGGAATGGGGCCAGATGCTCATACGTGCGCTCATCTACCGCATCGTCACCCACGAGACGCTGCACGGCCCCGCCGGATGGACCCGCGACCAGCTCGCGGCCCACCGCCCCGCGATCGAGGTCGCCCTCGCCCACGCCGACGGGACCGCGACGGGATGAGCGAGGCTGAGGAGGGATTGCCGGAATCGGTGCTGGAGTCGGTGCTCGGCCGGCCGGGCGGTTCCGTGCTGAGCTGCGGCGCGGAGCCGATCAACGGCAGCAGCGGCGCGGCGACCGGCGTGCTGACCCGGCTGACCGGGCTCGCGCTGTACGAAGGCGAGCAGGTGCCGTTCAGTCTCGTCCGTAAGCGGATCCGCCCGCTGACCACTGGCCGCCACGCCCCGTATGCGAACGATCCCCGCCACTGGGCGTACTGGCGGCGCGAGCCCCTGGCCTACGCGAGCGGCCTGCTGCCCGCCGGCCCCGAGCTGACAGCACCGCGCTGCCACGCGGTCGTGGACGACGTGCTGTACCTGGCGGACGTCGCGGGCGGGCCCGAGTCGCCGCACGTGGCGGCCCGCAGGCTGGGCACGTGGCAGGCGGCCACGGCGGTGCCGGACGTGCCGTGGCTGAGCGGGCATCAGCTCGCCCAGCGCCTGGCGGCCACCCACTGGACGCCGGTGGACGCCGACCCGCGCATCACCGCCCTGTGGCACAGACGGGAGGAACTCCTGGCGATGCTGGCCGGCCTGCCCGTCGTCCTGTCGCACGGAGACCTCTCGGCCGGGAACATCGTCGCCTCCTCCGGCACGACCGTGCTGCTCGACTGGGCCACGCTGGGCGCCGGCCCCGTCGGCGCGGACCTGGCCGCGCTCGCGCTCAGCACGTTCACCGACCCGGTAGCGGACTACCTGGCCGGAGCGGGCGGACGGTTCGGCCGGGCGGAGGTCGAGCTGGGCTATCGCGCGACACTCGCCCTGACCGGCGCGGGCCGGGTGCACTGGATGCTGGCCGGCGGCAGGAGCGTGCCCGACGGGTACGAGGAGTTCATCCTGTCCCGATTGCCGTGACCGAAGCGGGCGCCGGGGCACCCCGGCGCCCGCCGGCAGGTTACGTGCGGGCGATCCGCACCACCGCCGCGCCGAGCGGCGCCAGCGTGACCTCGCCCGTCACCGCCTGCCCGGTGAGCAGGTCCGTTCCCGCCCCGTCCAGGGGAACCGACGCGCTCTCCCGCGAGCTGTGGTTGAGCAGGAACACGAAGTCGTGCTCGGAGTCACCGCGCACCGAGCACTCCACGTGCGCCGGCACCCCCTCGAAGCGCGAGCGCACCCCCGCCTCCGCCACGACCTGAGCCACGGTCTCGTCGAACGCCTCCTGCTCCAGCAGGGTCGCGAAGTACACGACACGCCCGGCGCCATAGGCGTTCTCGACCACGGCGGCCCGCCCGGCGAGCAGCCCGTCCGCGTACGTCGCCAGCGCCTTGCCCGTCTCCAGGTGCAGGTCGTCGCGCCACCAGGTGGCGGTCGCGCGGCGCCCGCCGGCGAACTCCACGGCGAACTCCTCGTCCGGGCGCGCCGGCCAGTACTCGTCGATCTTCGCCCCGATGAGCTCGCGGAACGCCCCCGGATAGCCGCCGGGCCGCACCCGGTTGTCGGCGTCCACGACGCCGGAGAAGAAGGACATGATCACGGTGCCGCCGTCCTGGGCGAACCGGTGGATGCGCGCCACGGCCTCGTCATCGATCAGGTACGCGTTCGGCACGATGAGCACCTTGTACCCGTCCAGCGAAGAAGCGTGGGACACCACGTCCACGGCGTGGTGCCGCTCCCACAGGGGCGTGTAGTGCCGCATGACCGTGTCGGTGTAGCTGAAGTCGCTGCGCGGCAGGCCGAAGACCTCCTCCAGCCCCCACCAGCCGTCCCAGTCGAACATGATCGCGATGTCCGAGCGCGAGGTCGTACCGGCCACCGGGGCGAGCAGCCTGACCTCCCGGCCGAGGTCGGTGATCTCCCTGAAGGTGCGCGAGTCCGGCCCGGAGTGCGGCAACATCGCCGAGTGGAAACGCTCCTGCCCGCCGAGGCTGGCCCGCCACTGGAAGAACATCACCGAGTCGGCCGCCCGGGAGAGCGCCTGCAGCGAGCCGAGCCGCATCCGCCCCGGCTCCTTGACGATGTTGAGCCGCCACTGGCTGACCGCGCTGCTGGACTGCTCCATCAGCATCCACGGCCGGCCGCCCTTGAGCGAGCGGAACAGGTCGTAGTTGAAGGCCGCCGAGACGTGGGAGTCGGCGTCGGCCGGGTTCGGGTAGATGTCGAGCGCGGCGGCGTCCTCCTCCGGCGCCCACTTCCAGTAGTCGGCGTGCCGGTAGAAGCGCATGAAGTTGGTCATGACCGGGAGGTCGTCGCGGAAGGAGCGCACGATGTCCCGCTCGGCGATGTAGCACTCCAGCAGCGCGTCGGAGGTGAAGCGCTTGAAGTCGAGGCGGCGGGTGGGGTTCATCCAGGTACGCGGGATGTGCGGGACGTCGATCTGCTCCCAGTCGGTGTAGACCTGACCCCAGAAGCGGGTCGTCCACGCCTCGTTCAGCCGGTCGAGCGTGCCGTACCTGCGCTGCAGCCAGCGGCGGAAGGCGACGGAGGCGGGCTCGCCGAACGACGTGGGCCCGTACTCGTTGCTGATGTGCCACATCGCCAGCGCGGGGTGGAAGGAGTAGCGCTCGGCCAGTTTGGTGGTGATCTCGGCCGCGTACTTGCGGTAGATCGGCGAGGACGGGTCGTAGTGCAGCCGGTTGCCGAAACCGAACGGCTGGCCGTCCTCCCTGATCGGGAACACCTCGGGATGCAGGTGTGAGAGCCAGACCGGCGGCGCGGCGGTGGGGGTGGCCAGGTTGACGCTGATGCCGTTCTCGTGGAGGAGATCCATGATCTCGTCCATCCAGCCGAACTCGTACGTGCCGGGCTCGGGTTCGAGCGAGGCCCACGCGAAGACGCCCAGGCTGACGGTGTTGACGCCGGCTTCGCGCATGAGCCGGACGTCCTCGCGCCAGACGGAGGGGTCCCACTGCTCGGGGTTGTAGTCCCCGCCATAGGCCAGACCGCCCAGGCGGCGTCTGAAGTTCTCCATGCGTGACATGTCAGGTACTCCCGTAATTGTGTGTTCTCAAGCTGTGGGCTCGACCGACACGCCGGTCAGCCGCCGTTCGTCGCCGGTGAACGCGTACACGCCGCCGGTCAGCACGACCGTGCGCTCCTCGATCACGTCCGCGACCGAGCGGCGCACGGACAGGCCGACCTCGCCGGGCTCGACCACGCGCCGCCCGTCCCTGCCGGTGAACGACAGCAGCCGCGCCGGCACGTCGAAGGCGACCCGCGCGCTCCGGCCCGGGGCCAGCTCGACCCGGGCGTACCCGACGAGCTGGGCCAGCGGCCGGGTGACCGAGGCGATCCGGTCGCTCGCGTACACCTGCACCACCTCCGCGCCCGCCCGCTCACCGGTGTTGCGCACCGTCACCGAGCACCGGATCGGCTCCCCGGCCGCGACCAGCTCGTCGGCGGCGAAGCCCGCGTAGTCGAAGCGGGTGTAGCTCAGCCCGTGGCCGAAGGACAACACGGGAGCGGGGTCGAGGTTGCTGACCGAACCGGCCCCGCCCAGCTTCGGGTGCAGGTAGCTGTAGGGCTGGCCGGCGGTGGCGCGCGGCATGCTCATCGGCAGCCGGCCCGACGGGTTCACCGCGCCGCTGAGCACGCGGGCGATTGCGCCCCCGCCCTCCTCGCCGGGGAAGTACGCCTGTACGACGGCGGCGGCGCCCGCGATGAGGTCCGGCAGCGCGTACGCGCGGCCCGTCATCAGTACCACCACGGTCGGCGTGCCCGTGTCCAGCACCGCCCGCGCCAGTTCGAGCTGCGCGCCCGGCAGGTCCAGGCTCTCCACGTCGCAGCCCTCACCGGAGGTGCCCCGTCCGAACAGCCCCGACCGGTCGCCCAGCACGACGATGGCCACGTCCGATTCGGCGGCCAGGCGGGCGGCTTCGGCGATCTCCGAGCGGTCGCCGTCGTCCACGCCCGTGCCGCGCAGCGCCTCGATCCGCGCCTGCGGCAGCTCCTCGCGCAGCGCCCGCAGCAGCGTGGGCGCGGCAATGCCGGTCTCGACGCCGGGGAAGTGCGGCAGCACGTGCTGGACGAAGGAGTAGCAGCCGAACAGGGCGGCCACGTCGTCGGCGTTCGGCCCGACGACCGCGATCTTCCCCGAGGTGTCGCCGAGCGGCAGCACGCCGTTGTTGGTCAGCAGGATGACCGACTCCTCGGCCAGCCGCCGCGCCAGGTCGCGCGAGGCGGGGTCGTCGAGGTCCACGGGGCCGTACGGCTCGGGGTCGTAGTCGTCGTCGAGCAGGCCGAGCCGCGCCTTCTGCGTCAGGACGCGGCGCAGCGCCCGGTCGACCAGCGACTCCTCGATCCGCCCGGCGGCGACCGCCTCCTTGAGCGGCTCCAGGTAGGCCACCCCGGTCGGCAGTTCCACGTCGATGCCCGCCGTCAGGGCCTGCACGGCGGCGTCCCCCGCGTCGGCGGCCACCGCATGCAGGGTGTGCAGGAAGGCCACGGCGAAGTAGTCGGCCACGACCGTACCCTCGAAGCCCCACCGCTCGCGCAGGACCTCGGTGAGGTAGTGGGCGTCGGCGGCGATCGGGATGCCGTCGATCTCGGCGTAGGAGTTCATGACCGAGCCGGCGCCCGCGTCGCGCACCGCCACCTCGAAGGGGAACAGCAGCGTGTCGGCCACCTCACGGGCGCCCGCGTGCACGGGGGCGAGGTTGCGTCCCGCTCGGGAGTTGGAGTATCCGACGAAGTGCTTCAGGGTGGCGATCACGCCCGTGGACTGCACGCCGCGCACGTAGGCGGCGCAGATGGTGGCGACCTCGTACGGGTCCTCCGACACGCACTCCTCCACCCGCCCCCACCGCTGGTCGCGGATCACGTCGAGCACGGGCGCCAGCCCCTGGTGCACGCCGAGCGAGCGCATGCTCGCCCCGATCCTGACACCCATCTCCTCGACCAGGCCGGGGTCGAACGAGGCGCCCCACGCCGGCGGCACGGGGTAGGTCGTGGCCCGCCACGCCGCCAGCCCCGTCAGGCACTCCTCGTGCGCGAGCGCGGGGATGCCGAGCCGGGTGTTCTCGCGCAGCCACTTCTGCCGGCCGGCCAGCGCCGAGCGCGCCCATTCCGGATCGACGGGACGAGTACCGAAGGGGCGGGTGATCTGGCCCACGCCGTCGCGGGCGAACGCCTCGAACTGCACGTCCTCGCCCTGCATCGAATCCTGCAGCGGGGCGACCACGCCCTCCTCGCGGTTGACGTTCAGCCACACGCCGACGAGCTGCGCGAGCTTCTCGCCGAGCGACATCTCCGCCAGCAGCTCCTCGACCCGGCGCGACCGGCGTTCGTCGAGTTCGGGCTGCTCAACAGGTGCAGGCATACATCCTCGTTCGTTCAGCTGAGTGTCTTGTCGAATGGCCTGCCGCGTCCGCATGTCGCATGTGGACATCCCAGAAAGTTTCTGGCAAACTTTCCGAAAGGTTACCGTGACATTGCCGATCAGTTACGGTAGGCTCCCGCCGTCGGCCCTGTCAACAGACTGACCCAGATCCGATCACGCCCTGAATCGCCCAGGTCAGGGCGTCTTCCAATTTCAGGCGGTTTTCCGAAAGTTTCATCCGCCGGTGTCGCTGGATGGCGGCGCCACGGCAAACGGGAGGTACTGTGCCCCGTGCCACGCTGGCCGACGTCGCGGCAGCCGCCGGAGTGTCGGTGCCCACGGTGTCCAAGGTGCTCAGCGGCAAGAAACACGTCTCCGCCGCCACCAGGGACAAGGTCCTGGAGGCCGTCAGGACCGCCGGGTACGAGGCCCCGCGCCCGCCCAGCACGCCCCGCGTCGGCGTCGTGGACCTGCTCATCGACGGGCTCGGCTCCCCATGGGCGCAGGTGCTCATCAGCGGCGCGGAGAAGGCGGCGGCCCGCTGGGGGTTCTCGCTCGTCGTGACCTCCTCCGCGCGGCCCGACTTCGAGCTGCGGCGCTGGATCGGGATGGTACGCAAGCGCAACACCGACGGCGTCGTGCTGGTGCTCTCCCGGGCCGACCAGCGCGAGATCGCCGCCATCGAGGAACTGCTGCACGTGCCCCTCGTCCTGCTCGACCCGGTCGGGCAGCGCGACCCGCGCCTGTCCACGGTCGGCGCCACCAACTGGCTGGGCGGCGTCATGGCCACCACCCACCTGCTCGAACTCGGGCACTCCAGGATCGGCTTCATCGGCGGGCCGCTCGACACCCAGTGCACGCTCGACCGGTATGAGGGTTACCTGGCCGCGCACCGTACCTTCGGCATCGACTCCGACCCGGCACTGACCCGCTACGGCGACTTCCTGGTCGGCGGCGGCAAGAAGCTGGCCGGCGAACTGCTCGACCGCGCCGACCCGCCGACCGCCGTCTTCGCCGGCAACGACCTGGAGGCCGCCGGCGTCTACCAGGCGGCCACCGAACGCGGCCTGCGCGTACCCGACGACCTGTCCGTCGTGGGATTCGACGACTCCCTGCTGTGCGAGATGCTCTCACCGCCCCTCACGACCGTGCGGCAACCGCTCGACGACATGGCCAACGAGGCGGTACGGCTCGTGTACGAGGAACTAACCCACCCCAGAGGCCCCGCCGGCACCCGCATCGAACTCGCCACCACCCTGGTCATCCGCGACAGCACCACCCAGCACACGCACACGTAGGCGCCAGAAACGGGGCGTCCGGGCGAGGCGTCTGGATGGGGGCGTCAGGCCGAGAGCGTCAGGCCGAGAGCGTCGGGCCGGGGGCGTCAGGCCGGGGGCGTCAGGCCGGGGGTGTCTGGGCGAGGCGTCCTTAAGGCCGAGAGCGTCAGGCCGGGGGCGGCAGGGCTGAGGCAGCAGGGCGGGGGCGTTCGGGCGGAGGCGTCGGAACGGGCGCGTCCGGGCGGGGTCGTCAGAGCAGGCCCGCGTCTCGTACCTTCATGGCCACCAGGACCCGGTTGTCGGTGCCGAGCTTGGCGAAGATCCGGGTGACGTTGGCCTTCACGGTCGCCACGCTCACCGACAGGTCCTTGGCGATCTCGGCGTTCGAGCTGCCCCTGGCCACCTCGATCGCGACCTCGCGCTCGCGTTCGGTGAGCGTGGCCAGGTCACGCGCGGCCTCGGGCCGGCGCGGCTCGTAGCGGCCGGTGGCCGCCGCGATCACCTGCTGCGCGACGGTCGGCGACAGCACCGGCTCGCCCTTGGCCACCGCCCGCACCGCCTCGATCATCTTCGGCGGCGGCGTGTCCTTCAGCAGGAAGCCGTCCGCGCCGAGCTGCAGCGCCCGCAGTACCATGTCGTCGGCGTCGAACGTGGTCAGCACCAGGATGCGCGGCGGATCACGGCGGCTCAGCAGCAGCTCGGTGGTGGTCAGGCCGTCCTGCTCGGGCATCCGGATGTCCATCAGCACCACGTCGGGCCGCAGGTCGCGGATCACGGTCATGGCCTGCTTCCCGTCGCCCGCCTCGCCCGCCAGGTCAAGGTCGGGCTCGCCGCCGAGAATGAGGCGCAGCCCCGTGCGTACCATCGGGTCGTCGTCCACGATCACCACTCTGATCACGGATCAAGCCTCCCACGGCAGCAGGGCATCCAGGACAAAACGCCCATCCTTCAGGTCGTGGGTGATCGTACCGCCCGCCATCCGGGTGCGCTCGGCCAGCCCGACCAGCCCCAGCCGCCCGCCGGGCCCGCGCACGCCGTACGGGGCCGGGTTGCTCACCCGGATCCGCAGCCCGGCCCCCGGCCGCCCGCCCAGCTCCGCCCGCACCGAACTGCCCGGCGCGTGCTTACGCGCGTTGGTGAGCGCCTCCTGCACGATCCGGTACGCGTGCCGCCCCGTCTGCGCCGGCAGCAGCTCCCTGTCGGCGAGGGCGTCCTCCACCTCGACCCGCTGGCCCGCCGCGCGTACCTCCTCGAACAGGGCGTCCAGGTGGGCCAGCGTCGGCTGGGGCGCCTCCAGGCCGCCGTCCTCGCGCCGCAGTGTGCCCAGCACCGCGCGCAACTCGTTGAGCGACTGGTGGGCGTTCTCCTGGATCGCCAGCGCGGTCTCGCGGGTCTGCTCGGGCGTCAGGTCCTTGCGGTAGGCCAGGCCGCCCGCGAGCATCGCCAGCAGGGAGATCCGGTGCGCCAGCACGTCGTGCATCTCCTGCGCGATCTTGAGCCGCTCGGCCAGCTTGGCCTGCTCGACGCGCTGCGCCTGCGCCTGCCGCTCCGCGGCCCGCTGCGCGCTGGCCAGTTCGCCGCGCCCGCGCAGGTACAGGCCGAAGACGGTCAGCGCGGTGAGCAGGATGGCCCCGATGACGCCGTAGCCGACGGTCAGCTCCCAGCCGTCCTGCCACCGGGTCGAGATGACGATGCAGAGCCAGAGCGCGACCGCGACCGGTATCACCTGCCGTCGGCGGCGATATTTCGCCAGTGAGGTGAACGCGACGATCGCCGGGCCGGTGACGGCGGAGAAGTGGAGGGTGGGCAGGCCCGTGAGCAGCGCCACCGCCAAGGGCCACCGGCGCCGCCATCGCAGCGCCACCAGACCGGCCGCGCCGAGGGCGATGTCGGTGAACTGGTACAGGTAGAAGGCCGCGTCGTAGGTCAGGTTGTCGGAGCGGGACACCAGGATGAGGACCGACAGGCAGAGGGGTGCGGCGGCGATCAGGTAGATGAGCACGTTGCCCAGCAGTTCGGGAGAGGTTCGCGGGCTGCCGGCCGGTTGCCGCTCGTCAGGGTGGTCGTGCACGCTACCCAGCTTAGGGACGGCTTGGCCTGGCCTTTAGCACCCCAGGTCCATATCCGTGCGTACCCGGGTCTAGTCCTGAGCGTCCCTGGGTCGCCCGGGCGGCGGCGGATGCTAGCCCTGACGACGGCGACTCTGGACCCAGGTCCGATGAGCGGTGACGCCGTGCTCCGATGGACTTGACGCGTGATCGAATTTCACCGCGTCACCAAGGCGTACAACGAGGTGAGGGCTCTGGACGACGTGTCCTTCACCGTCCGTCCCGGCACCGTCACCGGGTTCCTCGGGCCCAACGGGGCAGGCAAGTCGACGGCCATGCGCATCCTGGCGGGGCTGTCCCGGCCGACCTCGGGCTCGGCCACCGTGTTCGGCAGGCCGTACACGGCGCTGGAACGTCCCGGCTTCGAGGTCGGCACGCTGCTCGACGCCGGCGCCCAGCACCCCGGCCGCACCGGGCGGGAGGTGCTGACGCTGGGGGTCATGATGCTCGGCCTGCCCAGGTCGCGCGTCGAGGAGGTGCTGGAGCTGGTCGGGCTGAACGGCAAGGAGGCCGGACGGGCCGTCGGCGGCTACTCGCTGGGCATGCGGCAGCGCCTCGGCATCGGCCACGCGCTGCTCGGCAACCCCAGGGCGCTCATCCTCGACGAACCGGCCAACGGCCTCGACCCGCAGGGCATCCAGTGGATGCGCGGCCTGCTGCGGGGCCTGGCCGAGTCGGGATGCGCGGTGCTGCTCAGCTCACACCTGCTGCATGAGGTGGAACAGGTGGCCGATCTCATCGTGATGATCGGCGCGGGCCGGGTGCTGGCCCAGGGCACGCTCGCCGAACTCGGGCGGGGCCGCACCCTTGAACAGACCTTCCTCGACCTCACCTCCCACGCCGACCGGAGCCCGGCATGACCACCCACGCACCCGCTGTCTCATGCGACCCAACGACCGCCTGGAGCCTCAGATGACCGTCGAGAACGTCCGCGGCCGGACCCCGTTCGGCACGCTCCTGCGGGTCGAGACCCGCAAACTGCTGGACACGCGCACCAGCCGGATCCTGACGGGGATCCTGGTCCTGCTGACGCTCGTGCTCCTCGTGGGCCGCGGCCTCGCCGTCCAGGGCACGGCGGACCTGTTCACGCTGGCGGGGACGGTGACGATCGTGCTGGGGGTGCTGCTGCCCGTGCTCGGCATCCTCACCATCACCGGCGAGTGGAGCCACCGGACCGCGCTGACCACGTTCACGCTGGAACCCCGGCGGGGGCGGGTTCTGGCGGCCAAGTGCGTGCCCGTGCTGGTCGCGGCCGTGGCGGCCTGCCTGCTCGCGCTGCTGGTGGCCGTGCCCGTGACGGCCGTCGCGGCCTCCGTGCAGGGCGTGCAGGCCACGTGGGGGCTGGCACCCGCCCCGGTCCTGGGCTGGGTCGCGACGATGGTCCTGACGTCCGCGCAGGGGCTCGCCCTGGGCATGATGCTGCTGAACGCGCCCGCGGCGATCGTGATCTACCTGGTCGCGCCCATGGCGTTGAGCTTCGCCGGGCAACTCGGCACGGCGGGCCGGACCATGGCCGACTGGCTCGCCCCCGGCGCCGCCGGCGAGGCGCTGGCGGACGGCAGCATGACCGGCGCCGACGCCGCCCGGCTGCTCACTTCCGCGATGGTCTGGATCGTCATCCCCGTGGCCATAGGGGTTTCGCGCATTCTCCGGAAAGACGTTCACTAATCGCTTTACCTGGCAAGGTAGATCTTTGCCGGATTCATGGCATTTCGTTTGCCTTTGGCTATATCGATAGGTAGCTTAGTAGTCGTTACCGGGCAGTGACCTGCGCCTTTCCTTCGAGGAAGACAGGGCCTGCCGGTTTCCCGAATCCAGATCCGTGGATTCACCGCGCGCTCCACGTAGCGTCCGTATGGCGTGTTGCCCGGCTACGTTCGGTCAAAGCGAGCGCATTGTTCCCGTCCCCTAACAAAGGACCTGAATTTTACATGTCTGCTCGCCTGCGTTCCATTGCCATGCTAGCCGCCTCCGCCGTCACGGCCCTGACCGTCGGCTCCACCGCGGTTCACGCCGACACCGCGGAAACCGACCAGCAGGGCGTGCTGAAGGGTGCCACCACGGCGTCCTACTTCTGGGACGACTCCTCCGGCCGCGCCGGTGACACCGGTCTGCCGGCCGCGGGCAAGCCCATGCAGAAGGGTCTGGCCGCCAGCCCGAGCTGGCCGCTCATGACCGAGGGCTACGTGGTCTACAAGGGTAAGAAGATGCCGTTCTTCGTGGGTGACCGCGGGCCCGGCGACCCCTCCAGCCGCGGCGTCATGCTGGACCTGGACGCCAAGACCTTCGCCGAGCTGACCGGCGGCTCGTTCAACTCCGACACCCTGGGTGTGGACGGTGCCGGTGGCGCGGGCCACATCAAGGTCGAGTACGTGGTCACCAAGTGGGGCGACGGCGTCGGCAAGAAGAACTACCCGGTGGCCTTCTCCTCCGGCGCCTGGGCCGAGAAGGACGACCGTCCCGCGACCCAGCAGGTGTCGGTCAAGAACCACTGACCAGCTCCGTGCAGAGGGCGCTCCCGCGATGGGGGCGCCCTTTCGCGTGCTCGAAATCGCCTCTTCATCCCGTCCTCACCAAGTGACGGGCGGCTCGTAGGCCCCGCGGACGGAAGCCGTCGTGCTTGAACGGGATCTGCTCGACGCCGGCCGCCTGCGATCGCCAGCGGGCGCCCGTGCCGGGAGAGGCGGGAGGTGGGGTTCATGGTCGGCTCCTCATCGGTCGCGTGCCTCTGGTGCGTGGCCCACCGCGTTCGGATCCAGGTGTCCAGCAGGACTCCGCCAGTTCCTCGTCGGTCGGCGGGACCATCGCCGGTTGCGCGCCACCCCCTGCCGCAACCGCAACCCCGGCACTGACGAACCGAGGGCCACCGTCACCACCCCGCTGCGACGAAGCCCGGCTCGGCGCAGAGCGTAGGTGTCTGGAGGTGCCCGCCGCACCGCCGACCAGCAGATTCCTCTTGACCAAATCGCGGTGCCGCGTCGGGTTGTTCCTTCCGCGGTCCGGCCTCGGCCTAGGGTGATCTCATGCTCGTGCTGGGGATCGAGGTTTCCGACGATTTGCTCGACCGCTGGCTCGGATGGTTCGCGCCACAGGAACAGCCCTTCTTGATCCCGCCGGATCTCGCCGCCGCGTTAAATCTGGAAGATGATCGCAACCGGCTGACGCCCGAGGTCAGGGACACTTTCTGCCTCTACGGCCTGGACCGGGGAGCGCTCGTGTGGCTGTCGGAGACCGAGGCGCGACGGTTGCCGGCCTCGGTCAGGCGGAGTCAGTCCGCGCCGCGCCATTGGCCCTCCTCCATTCGCGGCCGTGAGGTAGAGGCGGTCGTCAAGTACGTCGAGAAGGGACGGCGTCCCAGCCGTCATGGGGATGTCCCCGCCGCTACTTGGGATGCCGTCAGCTCCACGATCCCGAAGGCGCGCCGCCTCGCCGGCACCTTTCCCGGCCGAAGCGGCCCCAACTGCTTCGGCACGGTGATGGCGGCGTGCGGTGTCGACGGCGCGGAGGACGCGTGGATGCTCCGCGAACCGTTCGAGGACTGGCTCGCGGAGCGCACCGCGAAGGGAGGGCACGACGACGAGGCGGGGACCGTCCTGGTCTGGCGGAGCGCCGGGGGAGGAGCCGTGCAGCACGCCGCGATCACCCTCGGCGACGGCTGGGCGCTGCACAAGCCCTCACAGGGCTGGATGAGCCCTACGAAGGTCCTCACCATACGAGATCTGAAGTACAGCGCCCGAGCGAAAGGGCAGCGCCTCCACCGGCATCACCTTCGTTGAGTTCGCGCCGTCCGGCCCGCCTTGGGGTGCTCAGCTGTGCCGTGCTCTGGCGGATGGTGAGGGTCGGCGCGATCTCCAGTTCGGCCGAGGGCGAATCCGCTCGCCGCCGCCAGCGCCCCAGGGCAAAGGTGGCGGCGCCGCCTCGTTTGCCCTGTCCGCGCAGTCCTTAGGGCGCCCATGTACGAGGCCGCGCCGCGACCCGGCTTCGCCGCACTCGTCGTCCTGGCCTTGCTCGCCTTCCGGCCGGCCAAGACCTGATGGACGCAGGAGTGGGCGCGGCCGGATCGCGGGCCGGGAGCGAGGTGGTCAGCGTTGCAGGGTGAGCAGGCCGGGGCGGTAGGGCAGGAGGCCGTAGTCGCCGCCGGAGCTGGGGCTGCGTCCCTGGTAGAGGAGTTGGAGGTTGCAGGGGTCGACGGTGAAGGTCTGGTCGGCGCTGGTACGGATGAGTTCGCCGTGGCTGATGTCGTTGGTCCAGGTGGCGCCGCTGTTGGCCTTGCCGGCGAAGGGGTTGGATTCCGTGGCGGCCTGGGGGGTCCAGGAGCCGTTGAGGCTGGTGGCGGTGAAGGAGCGGAAGTAGCGGCCCTGCGCGCCGATCGCCTCGACGATCATGAGGTACTTGTTCTGGTTCTGCAGCTTGTAGACCTGGACGGCCTCGAACAGGTTGTTCCTGGTGTCGCTCATGATGACGGTCGAGGTCGAGCCGAAGTTGCCGGGGAAGTTGCCGATGGGCATGCTCGCCCGGTAGATCCTGCCGTTGTCACCGGCGAAGAACAGGTACATGTTGCTGCCGTCGCCGATGAGCGTCTGGTCGATGGGGCCGGTGCCGGAGTCGGAGATGCTGCCGGTGAACAGCGTCTGCTGGGCCGACCAGCCGTTGGGGTTGGCCGGGTCGCTGGAGGTGCGGTACGAGAAGGAGGTGCCGCCCCACTGGTAGGCCAGCACCCAGATGTTCTTCGGGGCGAAGTAGAACAGGGTGGGCGCGACCGTGGAGTTGGACATCGCGTTCTGGCCGGCCGAGGCCATCTCCGACCAGTTACTGAAGAGGCTGAAGTTCATCGAGCCCCATCGGGTGCCGGTGTCGTGGGTGGTGGCGTACACGAGGTGCCGGCCATTGTAGGGGGCGACGGTGAAGTCCTTGAGCGAGACCCAGCCCGACCTCGGGGTCGCCAGCACACCGGTCGAGGTCCAGCGGTAGCTCGACGGAAGATCGCACTGGCCGGGGTTGCCGCCGCCGACCTGGACGAGTTGCCACTGCTGGTTGTTGCCGCCCCAGTCGTCGTACTGGACGATGTTCGCGCCGTCGGCGGTGGAGGCGCCCTGGACCTCCAGGGCCTTGTTGCTGTGGCGCGAGATGAGCCGCACGTAGCCGCCCGCCGAGTCGGCCAGGCGCCACTGCTGGTTGGCGCCGTTGCCGTCGGCCCACTGCACGATGGAGCCGCCGTTGGCGGTGGAGAAGTTGTAGACGTCCAGCACCTTGCCGGAGTGGCGGGACTTCAGCCGGTAGTAGCCGCCGCCGGAGTCGACGAACTGCCACTGCTGCTGGTTGCCGTTGTTGCGGGTCCACTGGGTGATGCGGCCGCCGTCGGCGGTGGACAGGTTGTAGACGTCCAGGGCCTTGCCGCTGTTGCGGTTCACCAGGACGTACCAGGCGTTGGTGTCGACGGTGGCCGCGCCGGCGGGCTGGACGGCGACGAACAGGCTCGCCAGCAGGATGGCCACGACGGCCAGGGGTCTGAAGGTCACGTCTGTGCCTTTCGGTCAGGGGGTGGTGAGGTCGAAGCGGCGCACGGTCACCGCGCCGCCGAGGGCCTGGGTGGCGTGGTTGAAGATGCCGAAGCGGTAGCCCATGAAGAACTGCCAGGCGTTGTTCAGGGTGAAGGCCGGGCCGAGGCCGACGAACGTGGTGCCGTCGGTGCTGTAGGAGAAGCGGGCCTGCCGGCCGGAGCCGGGCCGGATGTCGGCGTTGACCCGCAACCAGATCCGGCCGCCCGAGATGGTCGCGCTCGCCGCCTCGACGCCGGTGCCGGTGGTCTGCCAGGAGCCGTTCATGCTCAGCCCGTTGGTCATCACGACCCGGTGGGCGCCGTTGTCGCGTTTGACGCCGATCCAGGCCGACTGGTCGCGCAGCATGGCCAGGCCGGTACGGTCGCCGTTGGCCATCTGCGTGTAGTCGAGTTCGATCGTCGCCGTGGACGACGGGCCCTGGATGCGGTGGGTGAGGGTGTTACGGGCGTTGTAGAGGTCGCCGGTGACGGTCGCGGTCCGCAGACGCAGGCCGTTGCCGGTGGAGAAGCGGCTGGCGTCGGGGTTGTGGTTCCATTCCCAGCGGTGGCCGAGACTGCCGGTGGTGAAGGTGTCGGGGCCGGTCATGGGTGTGACGGTGCGGCCGGTCTGGATGTTCGGCCTCGGGTAGGTGACGCCCCAGCCGCCGTTGACGGTCTGCAGGACCGGCCAGTCGCCGGTCCAGGTGATCGGCGCGAGCGCGGGGACGCGTCCGCCGGGGTAGGCGTCGACGAACGACATGTAGTACCAGTCGCCGTTCTGCGTCTGCACGAGGCCGCCCTGGTGGGGGACGCCGCCGCCGGAGATGGGGCCGGGCAGGTCGAGCAGGACCCGGCGCATCTCGTACGGGCCCCACGGCGAGGTGGAGCGGAGCACGTACTGGCCGTTGGCGGGGCGGGTGAGCCAGATGTAGTAGTAGCCGCCCCGCTTGTAGAAGCGGGCGCCCTCCAGGGTGCCCACGCTGCTCGGCGTCTGGAACACCTGCTGGGCGCGGACCTGGCCGAACCCGTCGGGCGAGAGCTGGGCGACGCTGATGGTGCCGTTGCCGTAAGCCACGTACATGGTGTCGTTGTTGTCGATCAGCAGGCCGGCGTCGTAGTAGCAGTGGGGGATCTGCGCGCGTTTGCTCCACGTGCCGTCCACGGCGGAGGCGGTGTAGACGTAGGTGCGGTTGAACTCGACGCAGCCGATCCAGTAGTAGGTGTTGTTGCTCGGCCGGTGATTCAGGGTCGAGGCCCAGATGCCCTTCACGTACGCCCGGCCGCCGCTGAGGTCGTAGGCGCCGGAGCCGAAGTCGAGGCGCGGCACCGAGTGGCCGGCGTACTCCCAGTCGACGAGGTTGTACGAACGCAGGATGGGCGCGCCCGGCGAGTAGTGCATGGTCGAGGCCGAGTAGTAGTAGGCGTCGCCCACCCGGATGATGTCGCCGTCGGCGAAGTCCTGCCAGACCACCGGGTTGTTGTAAACGCTGTTGCCGGCGACCGTCGTGGCCGTGGCCGAGGGTATGAGTGACACGCTCATGAGCAGCACGGACGAGAGAATCGCGAGCACGCGTCTCACCGGAACCTCCAGAGGTCGTCATTCGCGCCGTAAATTTGTTAGCGTTAACATTCGATCTTGCGGAGCCGGATGGCCTAATTTTCGCCCGGTGCGTCGTGGCGGAGTACATCCGACGGTCCCGCCCGGCGTCAATGAGGGCGTCACCGGCCGGCTCGCGCGTCACCGTCGGAACGCCTCCGCGCCTGGAGTTTCGCCTCCACGGGAAGCGTGCCGCACAGCGTGTTCCAGTGAAAGTTTCAGATATGACGGTCAGTAAATTGCGAAGAAGATGATGTTAAGTTTCTGCTCTCCAGGGGAACCAGATACACTGCTTTCAATGGTTACTTGGCCCGAACCCCGAGCGCGTGCACCGTGGCAGGACGCGCACTTCATCGGCGGCCATCCTGCGCTGGACCTGACGAACACGGTGTTCAACCGGGCTCGCCCGGTGCCGGACAACGAGCTGTTGAAGACCCCGGCCGATGTGCTGACCTGGTGCGAGTCCGTCGGGCTCGTCGAGGAGGCACCGGCTGGGTCCGCGCATGATCTGGCGGCTCAGGTGCGATCCGTTCGCGAGCACACCTGGGCGGTGTTCGACGCCGTGTCACGTGGGCAGGCCATGGCCGGCGCCTCGCTCGGCGCGCTGCTGGAGCGGAGCGGGACGGGCCTGCGCACGGGTCTCCTGCGCGAGGTCGATGCCCGTCTGGACGGCATCGTCGCCGACTGGGCCGCCCCGGGAGCGATACCGGCGGCGTTGTCGCTGCTGTCGGTGCATGCCGCGTTCACGCTGCCCGCCGGGCGGGTCCGTACGTGCGCGCGCTGCGGCTGGTTGTTCCTGGACTCCTCCCGGGGCGGGCGCCGTCGATGGTGCAGCATGAGCACCTGCGGGAACCGGGAAAAGGCGAGCCGCCATCGCCAGGTGGCCGCGCGCTGACCCGGGGCCGGCAGATCGGCGCATGATCGGGCGGTCCCTTTCGCGGGCGCGCGACCTCCGTGAACCCGCGGCGAGGTTGCCAAGTCGGCGATCGCCGAGCCGTCGTTAGTCAGGATTACTGCCCAACCCCACCCGGTCACGAGTTGATGTCGTCCCTTGACCCGCTGGAAATGAGAATTTATGGTCCCTTCAAAGTTAGGAAGAGTTACTAACTTCGCGGGCATAGGAGAAATCTCGTGCGCTTCGTCCCCCTCGCGGCGGCCGCGTTACTGGCCCTGTCGCTGACCGCCTGCACCGCGGGCGAACAGGCGCCCTCGCTCGGCGCCCGCCCCACCACGACCGGCAGCGAACCGGCGGCCGCCGCCCTGCCCGCCGCCACGCTGGAGTTGTGGCACGGCTTCTCCACCGACGCCGAGACCAACGCGTTCGAGGCGGCGATCGCGGGCTTCACCGGCAAACACCCGCAGATCAAGGTGAACGCGAAGAAGGCCGTACAGGACGACCAGATCACCGCGGCCATCCGCGGCGGCAAGGCCCCCGACGTGGCCGCCTCGTTCACCACCGACAACGTCGCCCAGTGGTGCAGGTCGGGCGCCTTCCAGGACCTCACCCAGGTCATCGGGCTGGACGGCATCGACCTGAGCGTGCTGCCCGAGGCGTCGCGCTCCTACACCGAGTTCGAGGGCAGGCGGTGCACGATGCCGCTGCTGGCCGACGCCTACGGCCTCTACTACAACAAGGCCCTGATGAAGGGCAACGAGCCGCCCAAAACGCTGAGCGAGCTGACCGAGCTGACCAAGAAACTCACCGTCCGCGACCCGGACGGCACCATCAAGGTCGCCGGCTTCATCCCCAGCTTCCAGTACTACGAGAACTCCCCCTCCCACCTCGGCCCGATGGTCGGCGCCAAGTGGTATAACCAGGACGGCACCTCGGCCATCGGCTCCGACCCGGCCTGGAAGCAGCTGCTGACCTGGCAGAAGGAACTCGTCGACTGGTACGGCTACGCCAACCTGGAGAAGTTCCGCAAGGGCCTGGGCGACGAGTGGGGCTCCGAGCACCCCTTCTTCGAGGGCAAGGTCGCGATGGCCGTGGACGGCGAGTGGCGCAACGCCATGATCGCCGCCGACCCCAAGGCGAAGTCGATGGACTACGGCACTGCGCCGCTGCCCGTCGCCGACGACAAGCCCGACCTGTACGGCAGCGGCTTCACCGCCGGCACGGTGATCGGGGTGCCCAAGGGCGCCAAGCACCCGCAGCACGCCTGGGAGCTGATCAAGCACCTCACCACCGACACCGACTCGCTGGTGACGCTGTCGAACGCGCTGCGCAACGTGCCCACCACCAAGGCCGCCATGGAGTCCCCGAAGCTGGCCAAAGACGATAATTTCGCGACTTTTCTGGACATCTTCGCTCACCCGAAGACCTCGACCCTGCCGGCCAGCGTCAACAGCGTCTTCAACCAGGATGCCTTCTCCACCTTCCTCATCCAGTGGGAGAAGGGGGCGGTCAAGGACCTCCAGGCCGGGCTGACCGGCGTGGACAAGCGGATCAACGACAAGCTGAAGCTCTCCGGAGGCTGACGATGGCCTCCACCCACGCCGCGCCGCCGCACTGGCGGCGCAGCGAGGGCGCCCGCGCCCTCGTCTGGCTGGCCCCGTGGATCGCCGGGGTGCTGGTCTTCTTCTGCTACCCGCTGCTGGCGACGGTCTACTTCTCCTTCCACCGCTACGACCTGTTCACCCTGGAGTTCATCGGGCTGGACAACTGGCGCTACGCCTTCGCCGACGAGCGCGTGTACCAGTCGGCCAGGAACACCCTGTGGCTGGTGGCCTTCATGGTCCCGGCGCAAGTGTTGTTCGCGCTCGGCGTGGCCCAGCTGCTCACCAAGATCAAGTCAGGCGCCGGCGTGCTGCGGACGATCTTCTACCTGCCCTCGCTGGTGCCGGCCGTGGCGGGCACGGTCGCCTTCGTCTACCTGCTCAACCCGGCGACGGGCCCCGTCAACCAGCTCCTCGCCCTGGTCGGCATCACCGGCCCCGACTGGTTCGGCAGCGCGGCCTGGGCCAAGCCCAGCCTCACCCTGCTCGCCGTCTGGGGCGTGGGCAACACCATGATGATCTTCCTGGCCGCGCTGCTCGACGTGCCCAGGCACCTGTACGAGGCGGCCGCGATCGACGGCGCGGGCGCCTGGCGGCAGTTCCGCAGCGTCACGCTGCCGACGATCTCGCCGGTGCTGATGTTCTCCGCGATCACCGGGGTGATCTACGCCGTGCAGTACTTCGCCCAGGCCATGATCGCCTCCCGGGTCGCCTCGGGCGCGACCGACTCGGCGGGCAGCACCTTCACCCCCGGCTACCCGGACGGCTCACTGCTCACCCTGCCCCAGCACCTGTTCCACACCGGGTTCCGCGACTGGTCGATGGGGCTCGCCTGCGTGCACGCGCTGCTGCTGTTCGCCGTGTCGATGCTCTTCACACTGATCCTGCTGCGCCGGTTCGGCCGGGCGGAGGTGGACGCGTGACCGCCACCGTCACCGCGCGCCCCCGTACCGCCAGGACCATGCCCACTGTACGGCGGCGCCGGCGCGGCCTGATGTGGATCGCCCGGCACGCGATAGCCGTCGCGCTGGCGATCATGTTCCTCGGCCCGGTCGTCTTCGTGGCGCTGACCGCCCTGATGACCGACGAGCAGGCGCTGACCAGCGACCTGTGGCCGCGGACCTGGAACTGGGCCAACTTCGGGGTCGTCCTCGCCCGGTCGCAGCTGCTCACCTGGACGTTCAACACGTTCGTGTACGCCGGCCTGGCGACGGTGTTCATGCTGGTGTCGTCGATCCCGGCGGCCTACGCCCTGGCCCGCTTCCGGTTCCGTGGCAGGAAGCTCGCCTTCCTGGTGGTGATCAGCACCATGATGCTGCCGCCGCAGGTCGTCGCGGTGCCGATCTACCTGATCTGGGCCCGGTTCGACCTCACCGACTCACTCTGGCCGCTGATCGTCCCGATGCTCTTCGGCGACGCGTTCTCGATCTTCCTGCTGCGCCAGTTCCTGATCACCATCCCGCGCGACTACACCGACGCCGCGCGTGTGGACGGCTGCTCCGACGTGCGCATCCTGTTCACCGTCATCCTCCCGATGGCCAGGCCGGCGATCGCGGCGGTCGCGCTGTTCTCCTTCTTCTACTGCTGGAACGACTACTACGGCCCGCTGCTCTACGCCGGGGTCGACCAGGAGGGCTGGACGTTGTCGCTCGGGCTGGCCACCTTCAAGGCCCTGCACAGCGTGCAGTGGAACCTCACCATGGCGGCCACCCTGCTGGTGACCGCGCCGGTGATCATCGTCTTCTTCCTCGCCCAGCGGGTCTTCATCGAGGGCGTGACTCTCACGGGGGTGAAAGGGTGAAACTCGCCGTGATCGGGGGCGGCTCGACGTACACGCCCGAGCTGATCGACGGGTTCGCGCGGCTGCGCGAGGAGCTGCCGCTGACCGAGATCGCGCTGGTGGACCCGGCGGGCGACCGCAGGCGGCCGGTCGCGGGTATGGCGCGCCGGATGCTCGCCCGCGCCGGGCACCCGGCGGTCGTCACCGCGACGGCCGACCTGGCCGAGGGGGTGGCGGGCGCGGACGCCGTCCTGCTGCAACTGCGCGTGGGCGGGCAGGCCGCCCGCGAGGTGGATGAGACGCTGCCCCTGCGCTGCGGCTGCGTCGGCCAGGAGACCACCGGCGCCGGCGGGCTCGCCAAGGCGCTGCGCACGGTCCCGGTGGTCCTGGAGATAGCCGACACGGTACGGCGGCTCGCGCCCGGCGCCTGGATCATCGACTTCACCAACCCGGTGGGCATCGTGACCAGGGCGCTGCTCGACGCTGGGCACCGGGCGATCGGCCTGTGCAACGTGGCGATCGGCTTCCAGCGCCGGTTCGCCGCCCACCTCGGCGTCGAGCCGGCGAGGCTGTCACTCGGTCACGTCGGGCTCAACCATCTGAGCTGGGAACGCTCGGTCCACCTGGACGGCGTGGACGTGCTGCCCCGGCTGATCGCCGGGCACGGCAAGGAGATCGCCGCCGACCTCGGGCTGCCGACCGAGCTGGTCGAGCGGCTGGGCGCGGTGCCGTCCTACTACCTGCGTTACTTCTACGCCCACGATCTCGTCGTGGCCGAGCAGCAGGTCTCGCCGTCCCGCGCGGCCGAGGTCGCGGCGATGGAGACCGAACTGCTCGGGCTCTACGCCGATCCGGCGGTGGACACCAAGCCCGAACTGCTCGCCAGGCGCGGCGGCGCGTACTACTCCGAGGCGGCGGTCGCGCTGATCGCCTCGCTGGCCGGTGACCGGGGCGACGTCCAGATCGTCAACACGCGCAACAACGGCACCCTGCCCTTCCTGTCCCGCGACGCGGTCATCGAGGTCCCCGCCCGGATCAGCGCGGCCGGGGCGGCGCCGCTGCCGGTCGAGCCCGTCGAGCCGCTCTACGCCGGGCTGATCGCGCACGTGTCGGCGTACGAAGAGCTGGCGCTTCTGGCGGCCGTGCACGGCGGGGCGGACCGGGTCCGCGACGCGCTGCTCGCGCATCCCCTGGTCGGCCAGGAGCACCTGGCCGGGGAGCTCGCCGGGCTGCTCATCGAGGCCAACCGCCCGCATCTGCCCTGGGCGGTCGCCGGGTGAGGACCGTACTCGCGGTGGACGGGGGCAACAGCAAGACCCACCTCGCGCTGGTGACCGAGGACGGCGAGGTGATCGCCACCGGCGCCGCCGGGCCGTTCGTCCCGCACAGCGTCGGGGTGAGCGCGGCGGCGGACGTCGTGGCACGGGCGGCGGGTACGCTGCTCGGCGGCGCGGCCCCGCCCTGCGCCGACGTGATGGCCGCCTACCTGGCCGGGGCCGACTTCCCCGAAGAGGAGGCGGCGCTGCGCGCGGAACTCGCCGCGCGCGGCTGCGCCAAGGAGGTGTCCGTGGCCAACGACACCTTCGCCGTGTTGCGCGCGGGCGCGTCCAGGCCGTGGGGCGTCGCCGTGGTGTGCGGGGCGGGCATGAACGCGGCCGGCGTCTCGCCCACCGGGCAGACCGCGCGTTTCCCCGCGCTCGGCAGGATGAGCGGCGACTGGGGCGGGGGAGAGGAACTCGCCGACGAGATCCTCTGGCACGCCGCGCGGGCCGAGGACGGACGCGGCCCGGCGACCGCGCTGACCGGGCTGGTGAAGTCGCACTTCGGCGTGGCCGGCGTGACGGAGCTGATCCTCGCCCTGCACGCCGGCGAGGTGGACCGGGCCCGGCTGCACGAACTGGTGCCTGGCCTGTTCGCGGTCGCCGCCGAGGGGGACGCCGCGGCGTCCGCCCTGGTCGAACGGCAGGCGGCGGAGGTCGCCGTGATGGCCGAGGTCTGCCTGCGCCGCCTGGACCTGCTGTCCACCTCGGTCGAGGTCGTCCTCGGCGGGGGAGTGCTCACCGCCGGGGATCCCACGATGCTCGGCCTGATCGAGGCCGCCCTCGCCGCGGTGGCGCCGCGCGCCGGCCTGGTCGTCGCCGCCCTGCCTCCCGTGGCGGGCGCCGCCCTGGCCGGCCTGGACCTGCTCGGCGCGGCGGACAGCGCCCGAGCCCGCGTACGTGACCACTTCAGGAGGAGCGCATGAAAAGGTTGATCCCGGCCGCCCTGACGCTGGCGCTGCTGACCACGGGGAACGTGGCCCTGGCCGACTCGGCCGCGCCCGGCTTCATCCGGGTGGACCAGGTGGGCTTCGCGTCCGCCGAGACCAAGCACGCCTACCTGATGACCTCCGGCGCCGCCGGCCGCTTCAGCGTGGTCGACGGCCGTGGCCGGGAGGTCCTCGCGGGCAAGGCGGGCCGCGATCTCGGCACCTGGAACGCCCGCTACCCGCACGTCTACGACCTGGACCTGACCCGGCTGCGTACACCGGGCAACTACCGGATCAAGGCGGGCGCGGTGACCTCGCCGACTTTCGAGGTGACCCCCGCCGGACTGCCGGCCGCCCCCGCGCGCAAGGTGGTGGACTTCTTCGGCCTCCAGCGCGACGGCGCGGCGACCAGGGGTGGTCCGAGCCACCTGAACGACCGGGCCGCCTCGGTCTATGCCTGGCCCGAGTTCACCGGTCCGGACACCGACCAGATCAAGGGCGGCCTGACCAGGATCGGCGGCCCGGTGGACGTCGAGGGCGGCTGGTTCGACGCGGGCGACTACCTCAAGTTCACCCACATCCTGTCCTACGTGGACACCCTGCTGTGGGCCGCGGAACGGGACGGCGCGCCCGTCCCGAATTTGCGCGACGAGGCCGCCCACGGCCTGCGATACCTCGACAAGATGTGGGACGAGCGGACCAGGACGCTCTACATCCAGGTCGGCATCGGCGCGGGCGACGAAGCGGGCACCTTCTACGGTGACCACGACATCTGGCGGCTGCCGCAGGCCGACGACGGCGACACGGGCGACGGACGCCAGTTCATCCGGCACCGGCCGGTGTTCCGCGCCGCCGACCCCGGCGAGCCGATCAGCCCGAACCTGGCCGGCCGCACCGCCGCCGCGTTCGCGCTCGCCGCCCAGCTGGAGCCGTCCCGCGCGCGGGCCGCGAAACTGCTGGACAAGGCCGCCTCCGTCTACGCCATGGCGAAGACCACCGGCGTCGGGCAGCTCGTGACCTCGCTCCCGCACGCCTTCTACCCCGAGAGCGTCTGGCGCGACGACATGGAACTGGGCGGCGCGCAACTCGCCCTGGCCGCGCAGCGCCTCGGCGACCCGCGCGCCGGCCGGTGGCTGGCCCAGGCCGCGCACTGGGCCGCCGAGTACCTGAAGGAGGAGGGCGGCGACACGTTCAACCTGTACGACGTGAGCGCACTCGCGCACACCGACCTCATCAAGGCGATGCGCCGAGCGGGGACGGGCGGCCATGCCGTGTCCGAGACCGACCTGGTCGCCGGGCTGCGCGCGCAACTGGAGATCGGCAACCGGCGCGCCGCCGCCGACCCCTTCCGCGCCGGGGCGAAGTACGACGAGTTCGACTCGGTGCCGCACGCCTTCGGCCTGGCCGCCACCTCGCGGCTGTACCGGTCGGTGACCGGCGACCGCTCCTACGACGCCTTCGGCACCGGCCAGCGGAACTGGGCGCTGGGCGCGAACCCGTGGGGCGTCTCGTTCGTCGCCGGGGCCGGCCAGAACTCGATCGCCTGCCCGCACCACCAGGTCGCCAACATCACCGGCAGGCCCGCCACGGGCGCGGTGGTGAACGGCCCCAACAGCGCCGGGTTGTTCGAGGGCGGCCTCGGCGGCCACTTCGAGGAGATGCCGCCGTGCCCGCCCGGCGGGGTGGACCGGTACGAGGAGTTCACCGGGCGGGGCAGCCGCTTCGTGGACGACGTCCGTTCCTGGCAGGCGTCCGAGCCGGCCGACGACTTCGCGGCCGTCGCCCTGTACGCTCTGACCCTGATGTCGCGGTGAGCGCTGTCGCGGAGGTGACGTGAAGACCCCCCAGCCCGGGACGGAGACCCCCCTTCCCGGGACGCCGAGCCTGATGCGGGCGATCAACGATCGCACCGCCCTGCGGGTCCTGCTGGAGCGTGGCCCGCTGACGCGTCCCGAGATCGGCGAGCTGACCGGCCTGTCCAAGCCGACGGCGTTCCAGCTGCTGGCCCGCCTCCAGGAGGCGGGCCTGGTGGTCGGCGACGGGGTCAGGGCGGGGCAGCCCGGCCGTACGGCGGAGACCTACCGGATCAACCCGGCCGCCGCGTACGTAGCCGCCCTCGACGTCACGCAGGACCAGATCGGCGTCCAGGTGGCCGACATCACCGGCGAGATCCGCGGCGAGCACACGCTCCCCGCCCCCGGCGGCCCGCCAGGCCCGCTGATCGACCGGCTCCGGGCGGCCATCGCCGGGGCCGGGGCGCCGGGACCGCTGCGCAGGGTGGTGATCGGCGTGCAGGGCGCCGTCGATCCCACCACCGGCGCCCTGTGCTACGCCACCGACGAGGATCTGCCCGGCTGGCGGATTCCCGGCCTGCTGCCCGCACTGAGCGCCGGGCTCGGCACGGCCGTCGCCGTGGAGAACGACGTCAACCTGGTCGCGCTGGCCGAGCAGGCGCGAGGCGCGGCGGCCGGCTGCCCCGACTTCGTGCTGCTGTGGGCCGACGAGGGGCTGGGGTCGGCCCTGGTGATCGGCGGGCGGCTGCACCGGGGCTTCTTCGGCGGCGCGGGCGAGGTCGGCTACATGCCCACCCCCGGCGCGGCGACGGCCCGCGATGCCGGCCGCTTCGGCCGCCACGGCTACCAGGCCCTGGTCGGCGGCCCCGCGGTGCTCGACCTGCTGCGTACCTACGGGGTGGACGCGCCCGACTTCCGGCAGGCGGTGACGGCCGCGGCCACCCTCGCCACGCAGGGCGCGGGGCGGCCGGCCGAGGAGGCGGCCGCCGGGCTCCGGCTGGTGGCCGCCCGGCTCGCCGTGGGCCTGGCGGCCATCGCGTCGGTCGTCGATCCCGGCCTCATCGTGCTCGCCGGCGGGCTGATGTCCGCGGGCGGCGAGCACCTGCGCGACCTGGTCGAGCGGGAGTTGTACGCGCTCACCCACTCCCACCCCCGGGTACGCCTGTCGGCCCTCGCGGGCAACCCGGTGCTCGCCGGCGCGATGGACCTCGCCCTGGCCACCGTCCGCGACGAGGTCTTCGGCGGCGTCGTCCGACCATGACCTCTCACCGGCCGCCGAGGCCGCTGGTCGCGATCCCGCGGATGAGATGTTTCTGCAGGATGATGAGCAGCGCCGCGCTGGGCGCCATGGAGATCACGGAGGCGGCCATGACGAGGTTCCACTGGCTGCCCTGCTGACCGAAGAAGAGTTGCAGGCCCAGCGGCACGGTGCCGAACTCGTCCACCGAGTTGATGATGATCAGCGGCCACAGGAAACTGTTCCAGTAGCCGATGAACGTGAAGACCGCCAGCACCGCGAGCGCGGGCCTGACCAGCGGCATCAGGATGCTGGTGAAGATCCGCACCGACCCCGCGCCGTCGATGCGGGCGCTCTCGGAGATCTCTTCCGGGATGGTCAGGAAGAACTGGCGCAACATGAACGTGCCGAACGCGGTGAACGCCCAGGGAAAGATCAGCGCCTGGAAGGAGTCCACCCAGCCGAACCAGCGCATCAGGATGAACATCGGCACGACCAGGACTTCCTGGGGGATCATCAGCGTGGCCAGGAAGACCAGGAACACGCCGTTGCGACCGCGCCAGCGCAGCCGCGAGAAGGCGTACGCCGACATGGCCGACGACACCAGCACCACGACGGTGCCGACGACGGCCACGGCGAGCCCGTTGAGCACGAACCGCCCGAACGGCAGGTAGGCCAGCGCCTCGCTGTAGTTCTCCCACCGGAACACCGATCCGAACAGGCTCGGCGGCGACCCGAACACCTCGTCGGCGCGCTTGAACGACGTGGCCACCATGTACACCAGCGGCGCCAGGAACGCGGCGGCCACCAGGTAGAGCGCGATGTGCGAGATGACCAGCTTGACGCGCCGGACCGCGTGATCAGACACGTGATCAGACATCGTAGTTCACCCACCTGCGCTGGCCGGCGAACTGCACCGCGGTCACGCCCAGGATCAGCACGAACACGATCCAGGCCCCGGCGGACGCGAGCCCGAACTGATAGATCGAGAACCCCTTGTCGTAGACGAACATCATGAGCGTCTGGGTGTCCATGCCGGGCCCTCCGCCGGTCATCAGGAACGGCTGGGTGAAGACCTGGAAGGAGGTGATGAGCGTCATGGTCGAGGCGAAGAACAGCGCCGGGGAGATCATCGGCAGCATGATGCGGAAGAACTGCCGCCACGGTCCCGCGCCGTCGATCTGCGCCGCCTCCAGGAGGTGCCGCGGGATGGCGTCCAGCGCGGCCGAGAAGACCAGCATGTTGTAGCCGAATCCCTGCCACACGCTCATCGCGACGACGGCGAACATGGCCCAGCCCTGCTCGCCGAGGAAGTTCGGCGCGTGCACGCCGGTGGCGGCGTACAACGAGCCGTCGATGAGCCCGTTCGGCTGGTAGATCATCCGCCAGACGATCGCGTTGGCCACCATCGGCGTGACCACGGGCAGGAAGAACACCACCCGCAGCACCTTGCGGCCCTTGATCCGCGGTCCGATCCACACCGCCAGCCCCACCGACACGATGAGGTTGAGCGGCAGGTAGAGGACCACGAACAGCAACGTGTTGAGCAGCGCCCGCACGAACACGGGATCGGTGAACAACGTCGCGAAGTTCTGCAGCCCGGTGAAGGTGCGCTCACCTACCGCGGGCCACTGGAAGAAGGCCATCACCAGGGACAACACGATCGGGAAGAGGGTGAACAGGGTCAACCCGATCAGGCTGGGCCCGGCGAAGAAGGCCGCGGCCCGCCCGTCGCGGCGCAGCCGCCGGGGTCTGACATCGTCGTGCACGCCGCCCCCTACGCCGGTGCCTGCTGCTGCACCTGGCTGAGTACGTCGGCCGCCGTGGACTGCCCGTTGAAGGCCTGGATCCCGTACTGGGCCAGCAGCTTCTCCACCGGATCCCAGTTGCGGGTCGCCCTGAACGGCTTCGCGGAGGCGTTGGCGGCGTCGATGACGGGCTTGGCGCCCTCGAAGGCGTTGTCGTACCACTTGTCCTGTTCGGACTTGCGCGCCGGATAGGCGCGCCCGACCGAGGCGAGTTGCCCGAGCACCTCGGCGCTGGTCATCGTGCTGACGGCCTGGAACGCCTCGTCCGGGTACGGGCAGGACTGGGAGATGCCGAAGCCGGAACCGGCCGAGTAGCTCTTGGTCCCGTCGGGGCCGGCGGGGATGGTGGCCAGCCCCACGTCGAACTTGGCCTGCGCCTTGAGCTCCAGGACGGACCAGGGGCCGTTCACCGACATCGCCACGGCGCCGCTGAGGAACTGGGTCTCGGCCCAGTTGTTGTTCACGCCGGGCACCTTGGGCGCCACCCCCTGCTTGGCGACCAGGTCCGCGTACCACTGGAAGCCGGTCTTCATCGGCTCAGAGGTGAGGGTGAGCTTGCCGGAGGCGTCCATCGGCTCCGCCGCGCCCGTCTTGGACATGATCATCGAGAACATGCCCAGGGCCGAGGGGTAGGCCACGAACCCGTGCTTGCCGCCGGTGGTCAGCTTCTTGGCGGCCGCCTCGAATTCGGCCACGCTCCAGCCGACCTTCGGCGCCGGCACGCCGGCCGCCTTGAACAGGTCCTTGTTGTAGGTGATGATCAGCGACCCGAGGTCGTAGGGCAGCGCATACTGTTTGCCGCCCGACGCCAGCCCGGCCATGATCGAGGAGTCGAAGTCGGCGGTGTCCAGGTTGTTCTTCTTGATCAGGTCGTCAAGGGGACGCATGCCGCTGACGTAGCCGCCCGTACGCAGGCTCTGCATGGAGACGATGCACGCGGCGCTGCCGCCGGCCAGCCGGGTGCCGAGTTTGGTGAAGTAGTCGTTGAACGGTGACGTCTCAAGTGTGATCTTGATGTTCGGGTATTTCTGGGTGACCTGGTCGGCCACCTTCTGCCAGGCGTTCCGGTCCTCGGTTCCGGACGCCCACATCGACCAGGTGAGGGTGACGACGTCGCCCGCCTTGCTGCCGCCCGCCGACTCCTGGCCGCCACCGCCGCAACCCGCCGTCAAGCCACCCGCCATGACCATCGCCGCCGCGATCGCCAATGATCTCCGACCGCCATGTATCCGCCTGCCCATCGCAGCTCCAGTCAGTAGCTCGGGGCCCAGTGATTTGTTCGAAATTAGGCCGTTGCATTCCGTAATGTCAACGGGATCGCGTCAGGAAATATCCGATGACTGCTCGCCGTACGGCCGACCGTGGTGATCTGGCGCACACGGGGATCCCCGGCGTCGCGGGGGTCTCGGCCGCCGCCGGATCGTGCCTCGGCCCAAGCTCGCCGGCGCGCACAAGACAGCCCTTAATGATGGCCTTGACCTGCGAATATTCGCCAGGTCGGCCGGTCGGCGGAGAAGCTCACGCATAGAGGCTGCCGCGACCATCGTCCTACGGGCGCGGCCGACTGTACAGGGCCTGATGGTCGGATGACCACATCCGATGTATCTTCCCCGGTGCCGCACGTTCGGGCAGCGTCGCGTTCGAGAGCGTCAGCGCCCTGGGTCGTCACCGCGTCCGGGCTCGCGGACGGTCGGGCCGGGGAAAGCGCGGCTACCACACGATATTCCCGGCGTATTCCAAGGTGCTGCCGGCGTGCGAAAGGATCCGCCATCAGAATGATCTGTGCGGAAAGGGCAGGAAGTCCATGAAGAAGCTATCCAAATTCGCCGCGGTGAGCCTCGGCGTCGTGACCGCGAGCGTCGTTCTCACGCAGCCCGCGTCCGCGGCCAACTACAGCTGGAATGTCGGCGACGGGACCATCACCTACACCGACAGCTCCAACACGCTCTGCGTGCGCGCCTTCGACACCGGGGGCGCCCGTCAGGTGACCACGAACCTCTTCTGGTCGGACAAGAACAACTACTACGGTGACCCCGGCTCCTCCTGCGGGATCGTGGCCGGCCGCGAGCTGCCCGAGGGCACCAGAATCGTCATTCACGTCAGGACCTACTGGGGCGAGCGCGGCACCTGGGTGTCCAAGGGGAACAAGACCTTCTACCGGTAATTGTTTCCGGCCGGGCGCGGGGGCGCCTGGCCCATGTCCCGAGTGCCGGAATGGTCATTCCTGGGAAAAGCCCGTGCTCTCCCGAAATGCCAGCCGATGCGGCACGCACACCTCGTGCGCGAGGTCCGTCCCGCCATTCAGCCCCTCGGCCAGCAATTCCACCGCCGACTGCGCGATCAGCGCCTTGTCCGGCGCCACGGTCGACAATGTGGGAGTGGCGAACCGGCCGTCCTGGATGTCGTCGAACCCGATCACCGATACGTCGCCCGGCACCTCGTACCCGCGCTTGAGCAGCGTCCGCAGGGCGCCCAGCGCGAGTGTGTCGTTGAAGCAGAAGACCGCGTCCGGCGCGCCGGAGTCGAGCAGATGGCTCATGGCCTCGGCGCCGTCGGCGCGTTCCCAGCGTGTGACGGGCGCGACCAGTGACGGGTCGGCGGGGATGCCGGCCTCGGCGAGCGCCTGCCGGTAGCCCTTCAGGCGCAGGCGGCCCGTCACGGCGGCGGCCGTGCGCTGCACGCCGATGGCGGCGATCCTGCGCCCGCCGCGCCCGGCCAGATGCAGGGTGGCCTCCCGCGCGGCGGCCACGTTGTCGATGCCGACGTGATCGTAGGGTGAGCGGCCCGTTCCGATGCGCTCCCCGAGCAGCACCATCGGCGTACGCCTGTCGCGCCCGGCCAGATCCTTGCCCGTGAGCGCGAGCGGGCTGAACAACAACCCGTCGATGAGGTGGTCGCGGATCCCGGAGACCACCACGCGTTCCTTGGCCCGGTCGCCCTGGGTCTGGTCGATGAGCACGGTCCAGCCCTGCCGGTCGGCCGCCTCGATGATGTTCGTGGCCAGTTCGGCGAAGTAGGGGTTGTGCAGGTCGGGGACCGCCAGCGCGATCACGCCGGAGCGGCCCGCGCGCAGGTTGCGCGCCGACAGGTTCGGCCGGTAGGAGAGCTCGGCTATCGCCGCCTCCACCCGGGCCCGCGTCGCGTCGCTGACGTGCGGAAAGTCGTTGACCACGTTGGACACGGTCTTGATGGACACCCCGGCCAGTTCGGCGACATCCTTCAGCCTCGGCCGCACCATGCCCCCTTCGCGATGGAACCCGAGTTTACAACGATGTAACGAACGGGCGCCAGACGATTTACATCGTTGCAACCAACGATGTAAAACGTCCGTAACCTCATGGGCAGGAGTGATCTGGCATGTCCCTCGACAATCTCTCCAGGCGGCGCTTACTGGGTCTGGGGCTCGGCGCGCTGGCCCTCGGCACCGCGGGTTGCGGCGGAGGAGGCGGGCCCAGGCAGGCGCAGGCGCCGGCCACCACCGCGGCCCCAACCGCGTACACCGGTCCCTCGGTCGCGCTGAAATTCTGGAACGGCTTCACCGGCGGCGACGGCCCGGTCATGAAGAAGCTGGTGGACCAGTTCAACGCCGAGCACCAGAACATCAAGGTGTCGATGAACGTCTACCAGTGGGCCGACTACTACGCGAAGGTTCCCGCGGCCGTCTCCGCGGGTCAAGGCCCTGATCTCGGCATCATGCACGTGGACAGCGTCGCCACCAACGCGGCGCGGCAGGTGGTCCTGCCCCTCGACGACGTGGCCAACGCGCTCAGCCTCACCGAGGCCGACTTCTCCCCGCCGGTCTGGAAGGCCGGCGTCTACAAGGGGGCGCGCTACTCGATCCCGCTCGATGTGCACCCGCTCGGCATGTTCTACAACAAAGCGGTCATGAAGAAGGCCGGGCTCGACCCGGAGCAACCGCCCAAGACCGTCGCGGAGTACATGGCGGCGCTGGAGGAGCTGAAGAAGGCGGGCATCCAGGGGCACTGGGCCACGCCGTTCCCGTTCACCGGAAGCATGCAGTTCGGGACGCTGCTCTGCCAGCACGGCGGGCAGCTCTTCGCCGACGACGCCGGCGTCTCGCGCTTCGCCGAGGAGCCCGGCGTACAGGCCCTGACCTGGCTCGTCGACCTCGTCAACAAGGGCTACAGCCCCAAGAACGTCGGCCAGGACGCCGACTTCATCGCCCTGCAGAACGGCAAGGCCGCGTTCAACTGGAACGGCATCTGGTCCATCAACACGCTCAAGGAGATCAAGGACCTGGAGTGGGGTGTCGCGCCGCTTCCGCAGATCGGCCCGGAACCGGCGGCGTGGGCGGGCTCGCACCAGTTCGTGGTGTTCAAGCAGCGCACACCCGACCAGAACAAGCTGACCGCGGCCAAGGTGTTCATCAACTGGATCAGCGGCCACTCGCTGGAGTGGGCCAAGGGCGGCCAGGTGCCGGCCCGCAAGTCGATCCGCGAGGGCGCGGAGTTCGCGGCGCTGAAGGAGCAGGCCACGATCGGCACGCAGATCGACTACCTGTACTTCCTGCCGTCGGTGGCGGGCATCGGCGACGCCTCCGCGGTCGTCGACCAGGCGATCAACTCGGCGATCCTGCTCAAGAAGAGCCCCAAGGACGCGCTCACGGAGGCCGCGGCCAAGGCCGACAAGATCCTTGAGGCCAACCGGAAGAAGTACGGCGCCTGATGGTCGCGACCTCGGTGAAAGGGGCGGCGCGGCTGACACCGGGCCGGGAGGTGCGCGTTCCCCGGTCGGGCAAGGCCACGCCGTACCTGTTCCTGGCGCCGTACCTGATCCTGTTCCTCGTGTTCGTGCTGGCCCCGGCCCTGTTCGGGATCTGGGTGAGCCTGCACGACTGGGACTACCTGCTGGAGGGCAAGCCGTTCGTCGGCCTGGACAACTACGCGGCGCTGTTCGACGGGCAGTCGCCCGTCCACGGCGACTTCTGGATGTCGATGCGGGCGACCGGGATCTTCACGGTGTTCAGCGTGCCGTTCCTGGTCGTGTTGCCGCTCGGGGTGGCGCTGCTGCTCAACCGGCCCTTCCGGGGCAGGACGTTGTTCCGGGGGCTGTTCTTTGCGCCGTTCGTGCTGGGCGTGGCGGTGGTGTGCCTGATGTGGCGGCTGCTGCTCGACCCGAACCTGGGCCTGGTCGACTGGATTCTCGGCACGCCGATCCCCTGGACCACCGCGACGCCGTGGGCCTGGATCGCGCTGGTCGGGGTGACGGTCTGGTGGACGCTCGGGTTCAACGCGGTGATCTACCTGGCCGGGATGCAGGACATCCCGCGCGAGTTGTACGACGCGGCGAAGGTGGACGGCGCGGGGCGGTGGGGCGAGTTCGCCCACGTCACACTGCCGGGGTTGCGGCCCGTCGCGCTGTTCGTGGTGACGACCACGATCCTGGCCTCGGCGAACATGTTCGGGCAGTCGTACCTGCTGACCCAGGGGTCGCCGGGCGGGGAGACGCGGACCGCGATCATGTATATGCTCCAGCAGGGGCTCAGGGAGTACAAGATGGGCAGCGCGTCGGCCATGAGCTACCTGCTCACGCTGCTGCTCATCCTGATCAGCGTGGTCAACTTCCGGCTGTTCCGGAGCCGGTCATGAAGCGCTACACGGGCCTGCTGGCCCTCGCCGTGTTGTTCGTGGGCCCGCTGGTGTGGGCGCTGGGCGTGTCGTTCAAGTCGCAGACCGAGGCCACCCGGGTGCCGCCCACGCTGCTGCCCGCCGAGCCGACCACGACCGCGTACGGGACGGTCTTCGAGGGCACCACGGACACGCCGGTGCTGCGCTGGTTCGCCAACAGCCTCATCGCCGCCACGGCGCACATGCTGCTGGTGCTCGCGGTGGCGTCGCTGGCCGCGTACGCGCTGGCCAGGCTGGAGTTCCGCGGCAAACAACTGATGTTCGCGATGATCGTCGGCACGCTGCTGGTGCCGGGGTTCGTCTTCCTCATCCCGCAGTTCCTGATCGTCGACCGGCTCGGCTGGCTGGACAGCCTGACGGCGCTCATCGTGCCCGGCGCGGCGGGCGCGTTCGGGGTGTTCTTCCTGCGGCAGTTCTTCCTCGGGCTGCCGCGCGAGCTGGACGAGGCCGCGCTGATGGAGGGCGCCAACCACTGGCACATCTTCTGGCGGATCACGCTGCCGCTCTCGCGGCCCGCGCTGGCCACGCTGGCCGTGCTGAGCTTCCTGTCCAACTGGAACGACTTCATCTGGCCGATCTACGTGATCTTCAGCCCCGAGTACTTCACGCTGCCGCCGGGCCTGTCGATCCTGCAGGGCGCGTACACGATCCACTATCCGGTGATCATGGCGGGCGCGGTGCTGGCCAGCGTGCCCGTCCTGATCCTCTTCAGTCTCACCCAGCGGTACGTCATCGAAGGCATCTCCCGTAGCGGCCTGAAAGGCTGACACATGCACTTGGCTGTCATCGCCACGCTGATCCTCTCCCTGTTCACCAATCCGGTGTCCGGCTCCTTCTCCGACACCTTCGCCGACCCGGCGGTGATCAGGGGACAGGACGGCTACTGGTACTCCTACGGCACGTCGGACCCGCTGCGCGAAGGCGAGAAGGTCCAGCACAGGCTGCCGATCGCCCGCTCCGGCGACCTGGTCAACTGGACCTACGTGGGCGACGCGTTCGGGCCGGGCGACATGCCGCCGTACGCGGCGCCGGACAGCCTGCTCTGGGCGCCGGACATCCGTTACCTCGACGGCCGGTACGTCATGTACTTCACCGTCACCAACACCGCCACCACCCCCGCCAACTGGGACTACTCAATCGGCGCCGCCACCGCGCCCACCCCGGCCGGGCCGTGGACACACATCGACGCCCCCGTCGTCGCCCCGCGGCCCTCGGGTGACTCGTACTGGAACACGATCGACCCCTCGCAGTTCACCGACGTGGACGGGCGCAAGTACCTGTACTTCGGCGGGTTCTTCGGCGGCCTGTGGGTGACCGAGTTGTCCGCCGACGGGCTGCGCGCCACCGGGCAGCCGCAGCAGGTCGCGATCGACAACAAGTTCGAGGGCGCGTACGTGGTGCGCCGCGACGGCTACTACTACCTGCTCGGCTCCTCGGCGAACTGCTGCGCCGGGCCGACCACCGGCTACTCGGTGCGGGCCGGGCGCTCGACGAGCCCGCTCGGGCCGTTCGTCGACCGCGACGGCGTGCCGCTGCTGGCCTCACGCGCCGGCGGCACCCCCGTCCTGGACCAGAACGGCAACCGCTTCATCGGCGTCGGCCACCACGCCCAGCTCACCGACCTTTCCGGTCAGGACTGGATGCTCTACCACGCCATCGACCGAAACGACCCGTTCCTGGACGAGCCGTACGGGATCAACGAGCGGCCCATGCTGCTGGACCGGCTGGACTGGATCGACGGCTGGCCGGTCGTGCGCGCGGGGGCCGGGCCTTCCGAGCGCTCGCGGGAGACGCCGGTGACCCGCGGGGTCGTGGACGATCGGTTCGCGGGTGATCTGTCGGGCTGGCGGAACACGGGCGGCTGGAGCGTACGGGATGGGCATCTCCGTGGTCAGGGCACGCTCATCAGCCGCAGATCGCTCGGCGGGGACGTCCGCGTCGAGACCGACCTCAGAACGGACAAGAGCGCCGGAATCCGCATCGGCGGCACCACCGCGGTCGTTTCGCCGGACGGGCTGACGCTCACCTCGGGCGGCACGTCCCGTACGGTGGCGCTGCCCGGAGGGGTCACGACCTGGCACAACCTGGCCGTCACCGTCAAGGGACGGACGATCACCGCCGAGGTGACCGAGGCCCGGCTGCGTGACCCGCAGGCGAGCCTCACCGTCACCGGCCGCGCGTCCGGCCCGATCGCCCTGGTCGCCGACGGGGGAGCGGACTTCGACAACGTCTCCGCCGCCCCGCTGTTCAAGGCCGTCACCAAGGCGGCGCCGACGCCGCGCGCGGGCAGGCTGCTGGACGCCGACGAGTTCAACGGGCCGCTCGGCCCCGGCTGGACCTGGGTACGGCAGGACGCCGCGGCCAGGACCGAGGAGGGCGTGCTGCGCTGGCCCGTCCAGGGCGCCGACCTGGTCGGGACCGGCAACAAGGCGTCGGCGCTGCTGCGCTCGGCCCCCGAGGGCGACTACGTCGTGGAGACCAAGGTCACGCTCGACCTCGGCGAGGACACCGTGCGCAACCACCAGCAGGCCGGGCTGGTCGCCTACGCCTCCGACGACGACTTCGCCCGCCTGTCCCAGGTCGCCATCTGGAACACCCGCCAGGTCGAGTACGGCCGCGAACTGACCTTCGCCGACCGCCTGTCCTACGGCGGCAACATCGTCGGCCCTCCTGCCAGGACCACCTGGCTGCGGCTGGCGCACCACGTGGACCCGGTCAACGGCGAGCACGAGTTCCGCGCCGGCTCCAGCCGCGACGGCAGGACCTGGACCTGGGGCGGCGTGTGGACCTTCCCCAAGGACACGGCGGTGCGCATCGGTCTGATCGCCCACGGAGGAGCACAGCCGGCCGTCAACGCCGACTTCGACTACCTGCGCCTCTACCGAGCAGCCTGACCTGCGCCTTGAGCCCACCTGACCGCAGCCGGTTCCGGCAGGTGCTCACGTAGACCGTCTACCACGGGTCGGTGTCTTGGCCGGGCGGGGGCGGGGGATACCGCGCAGCGCCGAGCAGCTTCGCGGTTTTCCCTGCGCGTGCTCCCGTCCGGGGCCGGGTAGGCTCATGATCAGCCAGTGATTGGAGCGAGTGTCCACGAGTATCCACCGGTTCCTCACCTTCGCTGACGTCGGGCCTCGCTCAGGCGGCACTGGGCATACGGACGGCCGGGATCGCTTTGCATGATCGCAGGGGGAACGATGTCCTTCGTTGACCAGCTACCCGCCCTCTTGGGCGTGGTCGTCGGTGCGGTCGGCTCCTACGCCGCCTCCAGCCTCACCGAACGCGGCCGCTGGCGCCGCGCGAGAACCGAGCGTTGGGACACCGAACGCTTCCAGAGCTACGCCCGCTATGCCCACCTCCTGAAGATCCAGATCCACCTCGCCCAGCGTCTCGGCGCTGCCCGCGGTTTACCCCGCACCGGCAACCCGATAGGCATCGAGGAGGGGCTCGCTCAGCTCGACGAGGCCGAGACCAAGCGGGCCGCCGAGTGGGAGTCGGTACTGCTGGTGGGCGACGCGGCGACCGTGGCCGCGGCCCGTACCTGGCACGAAGCGGTCTGGAACGTTGAGCTCTATGCCAAGGGCATGCGCAGCGACCCCGATGGCTGGATCAGCGCCGTGGGCGCGATGAGCCGCGCCCGCGACGCCTTCTATGCCAGCGCCCGCCGCGATCTCGGCATCGCCGGCCCGCCACCGCCCTCCGGCCAGTGGCCCCGGCCATGGGAGATCGACGAGCCCGCCGGCCCAAGCAAGATCACCCAGAAGCAGGGATAGCCTCTCCACATCGTGGTCTGGCCGGCGTTCAAGGACGGTGCTCTGCTGACACAGGGCAAGAATCCCCACGTCCTCGTCCCGATCGCCCATGGCCGGCATTCGTGAGGGATGTGATCACCGGCAGGCGCACCGTCCTGGACTGTCAGCTCGTCCGGCATCGCGGACTGCTTCACGCACACTCACATTCATGGACGCCACAGTGCCATGCACCACTGACATCCTGCGCCCCGGCCGGCACCCTACCTACCGGGTGCTCGGCAGCGGCGAAGGAGCGCTCGGCGGGCGATCATCAGCCTTCGGCCATCGCGCCGCTTCCCGGCCCAAACGCCCACGCCACCATCAACGGAAACTCCTCACGCCAGAACGCACCCCCATGCGACCCGGCCCGCTCCGTCATGACAACGTCCGCACCAGCATCGCGCAGCGCACCCGCCCACCGGGCCGCGTTCTCAAGAAAGAACGGCTCCAGCGTGCCGGCAACAAGGTACGCGCGCGGAACCGAACCCGGCATCACAGCCGGCGGCCGATAACCCGCGCCCGGCGAGGCACAGAAGACCGCACCGTACACGTCCGGATGCCGAACCCCCATCGCGAGCGCCAACTCTCCACCCGCCGAAACCCCGAACACCGCGTTGCGCTCGGCGGGCAGCACAACTCCGAATCGCGCCGACACCCATCGGCGGACATCCTCAACAAAGAACCGCTCGTGTGCCGCGAACCGTTCCTGGTCAAAGCCCGGTGAGTACTCATGGAGCCGCAGCGTCTCATCGGCCGAGCGGTGCACCCCGACGATCATCGTGGACGGTACGCCGGCCGCCTCAAGGTCTCCACCCCATTGCGAGATCATCTGACCGTCACCAGCGAACACGACGGCCTCGGGCGGATCCGCCGGAATGTACACCGTGACCTGCCGACCACCGTCGTAATCGAACGTCTCGGTGACGACCTCTCCCGCAGCCCGCTGGTCACGCATTTCGAATCCCGATCCTTGAGAGTGAACCCGTGCCGGTTGGCCGGAGACCGGGTTATCCGGCTGGGGGCGACAGTAGCCGAGCTGATCTCTGCGCGGTAGTGGATGTCTTCGCAGGACTGGGATCCATCAGCCCAGCACGTTCTGCGGCACCCGCCAGCCGACGAAGCGGCACCGCACCCGGCCGGCGACAAACAATCACTCTGCCCTGGACCACATAGTTGAGCGAGTCCGGATGGCGCTGACGGAAGCGCGTCCTGGCCGGGCTCACCCGCCGGCAGTTGGTCGCCGGGGCCACCCACGTTATGCTGGACCGGGTTGATCGCATCGTGACGGTCGATCTGTCTGCTCTATCCTGCGATCCATGCTGATTCCCGACGTTGATGTGGCCCGTTCGGCGGCGCAAGCAGGAGCAGCGGTCGTGCGTACGATGTTCGGCGCGTCGCTCGCCCGCTTGGAAAAAACCGGCGGTGACTTCGCCACGGAAGCCGATATAGAGGCCGAGAAGGCCATCTTCGACGTCATTCGTGACGCCCGGCCCGGCGATGCCGTGACCGGCGAGGAGAGTGGGCGTACGGGATCGGCGGAGGCCGAGCGGATGTGGCTGGTGGACCCGTTGTGCGGCACGCTGAATTACGCCGTGCGGAACATGCTGGTCGGGGTGAACGTAGCTCTGCGTGTGGGTTCGGGTGTCACTGTGGCCGCCGTGGCCGACCCGTTCTCCGGTGAGGTGTTCTGGACCGACGGTGCCGACGCACACGTCCGCCGAGATGGCGTGGACGAGCCGCTCAAGCCGTCGCCGGCCTCCGGGCTGGTAGACGTGAATCTTGACCCGCCGTTCCCGAACGCGCCTGAGTTTCGCGCTGCCGCTCTACTGGCCGGCCCCGGGTTCGCCGAGCGGTTCCGCCCGCGTGTCGTCTCCACCTCCTTGGCGGTGGCCTGGGTTGCCGCCGGTCGGCGAGCGGCCTACGTCACCGACGGCCAACTGCGTGACAGCGTGCACTTCGCCGCCGGCATCGCGCTGTGCCGGGCCGCCGGATGCGTGGTGACCGGCATCGACGGCCATCCGCCGCACACCGGCACGGGCGGGCTGGTCGTAGCAGCCGACGATGAGACTCACACGGCGCTGCTGGCCCTCATCGGTGATCAACGGTCCCGCCATTCAGCTTCAGCCTGACCAGCGATGCGATCATGGTGGCCGGGGCGATCGTCCTGCTCGTGATCGCGGCACATCGGGTCTCCACCTGAGCAGCCTGGGAGGTGCTCCCGCCCGCCCGGTATGGGGCGCTAGTCCAGAGCTCGACGGGCCGGCTCCGGGCCCTGCTCGCGCTCCTCCGGCGTGACGTCGCTCAGCCAACCGAGCAGGAAGTCCGCGTTGTCCTCCGGCAGCTCCGACCGCGCCGGGAAGTAGGGGACGTAGTCACCCGCGAGCTCGCATTCGTGCGCGGGTATCCCGTCGGGTTCCCGGCCGACCAACTGCGCGGTCTCGCCGGCACGGCGCAGCGGGTTGTGATGAACGGCGGTGAGAGGCACGTTCATCAGCCTCCGACCCGGCAGCCGGGCCTGCTCCTTGCCTTTCTCGGTCAGCTTCCCGTCTGCCGCTTCGCCGTGCCGGGCCAGGGATCGAACCCCCGGCTTACTCCCGCACCTTGCTGATGTCACGTACCCCTTCAAGATCGAAATCCCGGCACGGATGACTACAGTGGAGACGCGGCACCGCCCCGGGCCGCTGCGGCATGACCTGACGAGGAGAGCCCCCCATCACAGCCTCGCCCAGCTTCGCGGACCTGCTGCGCCGCCATCGGCACGCGGCCCGCCTGACGCTGGAGCAACTCGCCGAGGCGTCCGGAGTCAGCGCCCGGACCTTGTCGGACATGGAGCGCGGCCGCAGCAAGGGGCCGCAGCACCGTACCGTGACCGCTCTGGCGGACGCGCTCGATCTGGACGAGGCGGCCCGTAAGGAGCTGGTCGAGACGGCGCGGGAGGGGCGCCTGCGCGATCACTGGTGGCGTCCGGCCGGCCTGTGCGAGCTGCCCAGCCCCGTTGATGACTTCACCGGCCGTTCCGCCGAGCTGGCCTGGACGGACGACCTCCTGCACGCTTCCCCGGCAGGCACCGGGCTCATCACGGGCCCCGCCGGGCTGGGCAAGACCACGCTTGCCGTACGGGCCGCGCACGCCTTGCGGGCGAACTTCCCTGACGGGACGTACTTCATCGACCTGTTCGGCATCTCCCCGCAGCCCCTCGCCGCCGACGAGGCGCTGGCCAGGCTGCTCCGGGCACTCGGCGTCGCCGAACAGCGGATCCCGCACGACGTCTCCGGGCGCGCCTCGACGTACCGGTCGCTGCTACGGGACCGGCGCGTTCTCGTCGTGCTGGACAACGCCGCCTCGGAGGGGCAGGTACGCCCGCTGCTGCCGGGGGACGGCGCCGGCAGGGCCCTGCTGACGACGGGCGACACCACCGTCGTCCTGTGGCTCGTTTCAACGGCATGGACCAGACCGGGGACGTGCAAGCGCGTCCAGACGGCTCTGCCCTCCGGGGCGATCTCCAGCGGGGGCCTGGACAGCGCATCGGTCCTGGGGCCGGCGATCCGCACCGCCTCGACGTCACGGTGATCAGCGTCGACTTCTCCGGAGCTTCGGATCTGGAGTTCGCCGAGCACCTTGAGGGACGTCAGATCACCGGCCCCTGGACCGCGCCGGCCTCATGACGCCGGCGTTCAGCGGGACCATCCCGATCGGCGCGCTCGGAAACACCCACTCCGCGTTCCGTTGCCAGGAACCTGCCCTGCCGTACTGGAGCTCGACCGGCCCGGCTCCCCCGAAACCCGATAACGAAGCCAGACCTCCTGATGGTCTACGGCGCGCCCCTTTCCAACATGCTCACGCGCCGCAGCGGTCAAGTTTCATGTATTCGAGTTCTTCTCTCAAGAGTTGGGAAGCCGCGCAGCCAGGTCCCCGTTGTCTGTAGCGTGCGGAAATGACAAGAAGCGAGCGACTCGCGGATCAGCTGGACCGGCACTGGCGCAAGAACCTGCGGCCGCGGCTGGACGGTCTTACCGATGAGGAGTACTTCTGGGAGCCGGTGCGCGGCTGCTGGAGCATCCGCCCACGTGGCACCTCGGCCGCACCGATGCCGGCGGGTTCGGGGGAGTGGACGGTGGATTTCGCGTCCCCTGACCCGGTGCCGGCGCCGGTGACCACGATCGCCTGGCGGCTGGCGCACATCATCGTCTCGTGCCTGGGCTATCGGGTCGGATGGCACTTCGGCGGCCAGGACGTGGACTCCCAGACATTCGCCTACGCGGGGACCGCTGACGAGGCGCTGAAACAGCTCGATGAGATGTATGGGAGATGGAACGCGGGGGTCCGCGAACTCTCGGACGCTGACCTGGAGAATCCGCCCACGGTGGGTCCCGAGCAGTTTCCCATGGAGGGCATCGTCCTGCACGTCAACAGGGAGCTGATCCATCACGGCGCCGAGATTTCCCTGCTGCGCGACCTCTACCGCTGGCAGGACGGAGCCGTACCACGCCGAATATGACTTCCTCCTGACAGAAGGATCCGGGCCGAAACACCCGGCGGCGTGGGCAGGCGGATCAGCGGTCGGGGGACTGGCTGCGGTCGATGTAGTCCAGGATCGCGTCCCGGGTCTCCCGCAGGACGGCGAGGGTCTGATCCGCTGCCGCGGCGAGGGCGGCTTCGGCGGGCGGGCCGGACGGTTCGAGCAGCAGGGCGACGGTGTCGGCGAGCACCGTGTACGGGTCGTCGGCGGGCGGCGCGGAGGCCGGGGCGGAGACGGCGGCGAAGAACCCGGTGAGCACGGCGTGCAGAGCGTAGACCTGGTCGGGCAGGGGCCGGTCGTGGCGGATCAGGCCGTGCCGGCGCAGGATCGGCATGACCTGCCGGCACATGGCGGCCGGTTGGGTGCGGGCGAACAGATCACGGTCGCCGGCGTCCTGCATGAGGATCCGCAGCAGGTCCGCGTCACCGCGTTGCAGGCGTTGGGCCAGCGGGAGCCGGTGCGTGGTGCGCAGCAACAGCGTGGCCAGGTGGCGGGGCTGCACGGTGGCCGGGTCGGTGGTGACACGGGCGATGCCCGTCTCCAGGATCGTGAACAGGTCACGGGCGAACAGGCCGCGGATGAGGTCTTCCTTGCTCGGCCAGTACAGGTAGACGGTGCCCTTGCCGACGCCTGCCGCGCGGCTGATCTCCGACACCGTGACCTTGGCGGCGCCGTGGTCGAGCACCAGCTCGCGGGCGCTGTCCAGGATGCGGGCGGCCTTGCGCGAGTGGTGTTCGACCAGCTGGTGCACCGGGATCGGGCCTCTTTCGTTCGTCGGGACGTCTCAGGCGGCGGCGACGTCCAGTTCCTTGTTGCTCATGTCCGGCCCCTTCATGATCTTTCTCATCGCGGGGCCGAGGACCGGGGCATGCATGATACGCAGCATCGCGCCGCGCGTGAGGTGTTCCCTGCGGTCGTGCGGGGTGAAGATCTTGCGCATGAGGAGGGCGCTGTCCTGCTCGGTGTGGATGAACGGCCGCATCTTCCGCTCCCAGGCGGCCGGCGCGGCGGGCAGATCGGCGGGATGGCGCTGCACCATGGTGCCCAGCAGGTCGGCTCCGGCGATGCCGCTGGAGGCGCCCATGCCCGCGTACAGAGTGACGCACCAGGCGGCGTCGCCGATCGGGGCAACTACGTGGACCTGCCCACCGACTGCCCCAACGCGGCGAACGCCTCGGCTACACCGGCGACCTCCAGGTCTTCGCCGCCACCGCCGCCTTCCGCTACGACTGCGCGGGACCGCTGTCCTCCTGGCTCGCCGACCTGGCCGCCGACCTGGCCGAACTGGGCAATGGACGTCGGCGGCGGACTGGGTGCCGGTCAGGAACGCAAGGGCGGTGCGGGTCAGGACGCGGGGAGGTGGACTGTGCCCCAGATCGCGTGGTGGTCGGAGGGGCCGGTCGAGGTCGCGATGGCGCACGACGTCCACGACGCGTTCCGCGGAGCGAACAGGTAGTCGAGTTTGAGGTCGTCCTTGGTGGGCCGGTCCGTTCCCTGGTCGCATTCCGTGTGACGCTCGTAGAAGCCGTTCAGCACCGGGGCGCCGCCCGTCTGCGGGGTGACGGCGGGGGTGGCGTTGAGGTCGCCGCCGAAGATCGGCCGGAAGCCCGGCCGTGCCGCGAGAGCGTCCGTCAGGGCTGCGACCTGGCGTACCTGGTAGGTCCTGCCGGGGTCGTCGTAGCCGGTTCCGCCGGTGCTGAAGTGGGCGGTGCAGGCGATGACGGCCCAGGACTCCACGGTGGCGCAGAGCGCGGTGCGCTGTTCCTTGCCGGGCGGGGACGGCAGTTCGACGGCCTCGTACCAGGTGTTCTCGTCCGGTACCGCCAGTGCGACGCCGTACGCGCCGCGGTTCTTGGCGCAGGTCTTGCGTGCCGGGAGGCCGGTGCCGGTGACTTCGTGCTGGATGGGGGCGAAGCGCACGTCCCAGCCGCCGGACCCCGGCCTGGCCTCCAGCGCCAGTTCCAGGGGTTTGGCCAGCTTCTCGCAGAACTCCTGGAGGAAGATCACTTGAGGTCGGCCGGCGGCGTCCGCGGCGGCGGTGACGGTGGCGGCGAATTCGGATTCGGTCGTGGCGTACATGGGGCAGTCGCCGTTGTTGGCGCAGACGTTCCAGGACATGACCTTGAGGTCGCGGGCCTGTGCGGCGGCGGGCGTGGTCGTCGCCGCGTTCGGCAGTTCACGGAGGGAGAAGCGCTCCCAGGCGCCGATGCCGGTGGCCCGGGCGCGCAGCAGCCCCTGGTCCTCGCCGGTGGCGTTGACCTCGGCGGAGACGTAGCGCGTCGCACCCTCGTGGGTGTATTTGAGCGCGTACGTGCCCTGTCCCGCCGGCACGAGAGTGAACCTCTCCCAGGAGCCGATCGAGCCGTCCTGGCGGGCGCGCAGCATGCCCTTGCGGGTGCCGCCGTCGGCGAACTCGGCTGAGACGTAGCGGCCGTTGGCCTCCAGGCGGAGTGCGGTGCTCGCGCCGCGTGTGTCGGTGTGCAGGGTGAACGTCTCCCAGGAGCCGACGCGGTCGGCCGTGGCGCGCAGCCTGCCGTACTGGTTGCCGGTGAGGCCGAGCTGCGCGGTGACGTACTTGCCGGTGCCCTGCGACACCAGCGCGTACTTGCGGCCGGCGGATTTCGCGGTGGTGGCGTCGGCGGCCCGCGCCGCCTGGGTGATGGGTGTGAGGAGGAAGGTCAGGACCAGGGCAGTGAGGGCCGCGAGGGCCTTCGTGCTCGCATACCGTCTCATGGGCCATCCATCTGTCGCGGGGGGCAGACCTGGATGATCTTATCGGGGTCCAGGGCGGAATTGGCGGGTGCCGGATGCGCGTCGCCATCCGCGCCCCGCGCGGTCCCCGCCGCTTTGACAACGGCCGAGGGGGCGGACCACACTGATCAACGAAGTTGGTCAAGTGTCCATATTCGGGAGATGCCCATGCGCGTATTGGTGAACGGCACGTCGTTGTACATCGACATCGAAGGCCCCGGCCTCGTGCCGGACGGAGACACCATGCGGGAGGCACCGACTCTCCTGCTGCTCCACGGCGGCCCCGGCCATGACCACTCGATCTTCAAACCGGACTACGGCCGGCTCGCCGACGTGGCCCAGATCGTCTACGTCGACCAGCGCGGCAACGGACGCAGCCAAGATTCCGACCCCGCGACCTGGAACCTCGACCAGTGGGCCGACGACGTCCACGCCCTCTGCGAGACCCTCGGCATCACCAAGCCGATCGTCCTGGGCTGGTCCTTCGGCGGCACCGTCGCCATGAACTACGCCTCCCGCTACCCCGACCACCCCGCGAAACTGATCCTGCAGAGCACCGTCGCACGATGGGACCGGGACCTGATCGTCGAAAGCTTCCGCGCCGAAGGCGGGGAAGAGGCGGCGATGGCGGCCAAGGCCCTGCTCACCGAAGGCACCATGGAGGCGTTCGCGGCCTATGGGCGGCACTGCGCGCCGCTGTACAGCCCCGGCCCGTCCTTTCCCAGCGCAGCCGACATACAGATGATGAGCCGGATGATCCCCAACATCGGACTCACCCTGAGCTTCCTGTCCGGCCGGCCGTTCGATCTGCGGCCCGCGCTCGCCGCCGTCCGCTGCCCGACCCTGATCCTGGCAGGCTCCCGCGACCCGATCACCCCGCTGGCGTCGGCCCAGGAGATCGCGGACAGCCTGCCCCCGTCCGTACTGGCCGGTTATGAGATCTTCGAGCACTCCGGGCACATGATCCCCGGCAGCGAGGGCGAGCGGCTCATGGCGCTCCTCCGCTCCTTTATCGTCGAGTAGTCCTCGACTTTGGAGCAGTGATCGTGGCATACCTGGCGGCCGACGAACGGCGACGCCTCATCATCGACGCGGCCATCGAAGTGATCGCCACCGAGGGGCTCGCGCGGGCCACCACCCGCCGTATCGCCGAGAAGGCCCAGGCGCCGCTGGGTACGATCCACTACTGTTTCCGCAGCAAGAACGAGATGAACATGCTCATCCTCGAACGGGCCCGCACCACGATGGAGACCGCGTTCGGCAATCTCGACCCCGGCGAGGGCCTTGAGGCGACCCTGCGATCGATCGTCGCCACGTACTGGCGGTGGGTTCGCGACCATCTCGGGCTGCATCTCGCGCTCATGGAACTGACGCTGTGGGTCATCCGCAACAGGAAGAGCGTGATTCCGCAGCCGGACAACGGCAACATCTGGGCGATGGTCAACGGACCACTCGGCGGCGGCCTCATCCAGGACAACCTGGCCGCCGCCGCCCGCGAGGACGGCATCGAACCGGCGATCCCCATCCACGACCTGGCCCGATTCCTCATCCATCGCATGGACGGCCTGGTCCTGGAACTGGCCGAGACCAACGACGAGAGCAGTTGCGAACGGCAGAGCGGGCTGCTGGCGGACACGCTCGTCTTCCTTGCGACCCGCGCCCGTCCCGCCTGAAGACTGCCGTCATTCCCGGCATGTCGCCACCAGTTCACCCTGCGTCACTGCTGGGGGCAGAGGATGGCGTCCCCGGCCTTGGCGGCGAGTGCGTCGATGGCGGGATCGCGGTGGACGGTGGCCAGGGTGAGGGACATGACGAGCTGGACCCGCCCGTCCCGCGAGCCGAAGGTGAGGGTGTTGAAGCCGGGCGAGCTGCCCTTGACGGCGCTGTACTCGGCCTGACCCTCGCACACCTTGAGGCTGGGTGAGCGGGGATCCATGGGTGACCGGCCGGCGTTGAGCGCCGCCAGCTCCTCGTTCGTCAGCAACTTGTACGTGTCCAGCGCCCGCTGAAAGGCGCTGAGGTCGTCGGCGGCCTTCACAAGATTCACGATGCGTTCCTCTCCTTGCGGATCGCGCAGAGGCCGAGTCGATGCCGACAGGTCTATCAGCCGGTCGTTTCCGCGTGGCCGCCGGGTCTGCCGCGAAACAGCGAAGAAACGTTGACCCGCCTAGAAAGACCGGCAACGCATCGCGGTGCGCAACCGCCCTCGGGGCTCTCGCACCGCGCCGACCGACACCAAGGAGTTCGTCGTGCATCACTCATTCGCGGCGCGCGTCGCCGGCCTGGCCTGCGCCATGCTGACCCTCAGCGCCGTTCCCGCCGCCGCCGACGCCCGCTACGGCGATGTGCAGGAGGCGCTGTCCGAGCTGGCCGGGTCCGAGCTGGTGGTGGGCGCCATCGGCGCGGTCTATGTCGACGGCGAACGGATCGACCAGGGCTCGGCCGGAACCCGCCTGCTGACTGGCGGTGGCAAGATCCCCGCCGACTCCCGCTACCGTGTCGGCTCCCAGACCAAGCAGATGGTCGCCACCGTCGTACTGCAGCTCATCGGCGAGAACAAGCTCGGCGTGGACGACAAGCTGAGCGAGGTCCTGCCGGAGACGGCCGAACGGGATCTGGTGGAGCTGGCCGATCAGATCACCGTCCGGCAGCTGCTCGCGCACACCTCCGGCATCCCCAACTACCTCGGCGGCACCGGCACACCGTCCCCTTTCGACTTCACGACCTACTACCGCCCGGCCGACCTGGTGAAGCTGTCGCGCGCCCTTGAGCGCGAGCAGGAGCCGGGCCAGGCGTTCAGCTACTCCAACACCAACTACATCCTGCTCGGCATGATCATCGAGAGACTGACCGGACGGACCCTGGCCGACGAGCTCGACCGGCGGATCTTCGGGCCGCTGGACATGAGCCGCAGCTACCTGCCCACCAAGCCCCCCGAGGGCATCCGGGGCCCGCACGGGCACGGATACCATCCCGACGAGCAGGGCAGGCTCCGCGATGTCGACCGGTTGAACGCGAGCGTGCTGTGGGCGGCCGGCGGCGTCGTCTCGACCACGCGCGACATCAGCGCCTTTCAGAGCGCCTTCGCCCGGGGCGACCTGCTGTCGGCGGAGATGCGGGAGTTGAGGCGCTCCATCCTGGGCGGGGGTTCGCCCGGAGCCGATCGGCCCTGCGCGGGCAGCGGGCTCGAGATCTCCGGTGCCACGGGGGGCGCGCCCGGCTTCCACGCCATCACGTTCACGACGACCGACGGGCGCGTGCAGTTCGCCGTGTCCGCCACGCTGACCAACCCGGACAACGCCGCGATCAGAGAACTCACGAAAACAGCGGCCGAAGCCGTGCTGTGCCCCGCCAAATGATGCACGGCTGCCAGAAGCCTGCGTAGTCATCCCGAGAGCGTGTAGGTTCCGCAACTCGGTGTCGGAAGGCAGCGTCCGGACCGGCGATCAGTAGGGCCACCGTGGTACCTCTCCTGCGGCGTCGCGTCGATCGTTCGTGGGTGGTGATCTGCCTCATGACCTGCTCCCTGAGTGCTCGTCTGCGGCCCTCGGGCAGCTCGTGCCGCAGCGGCGGCAGCAGCGCGGCCAGTTCCTCGCGCTCATTCATCGCCTGTCTCCCCTGCCCGTGCCGTGGGCCGGGCCGCGTCTTGCGCGGTCACCCTCTCTCACGAACGGGATCGGATTGACGCGACCAGGGTGTAGACGCCGGGGACCGTGCTCAGGCCGCGCCGCCTTGCTCAAACGACCGTTCAGCAAGACGGCGCGCTGGTGGCGGCGACGCCGCCAGCCGTTCGGGGCGATGCTTGCGCGGTGCGGGGAAGCCGGATCGTGACGAGGAGCCCACCGGTGGGGCGGGGCGTGAGGTCGAGTGTCCCGTCGTGTGCCCGGACGATGCTGTGCACGATGGCCAGCCCGAGGCCGACGCCCGCGTGGTCGTCGATGCGTGCGCGTTGGGTTCCGCGTTGGAAGGGTTCGGTGAGCGTCGGTACGAGTTCCGCCGGGATCCGATGGCCGGTGTTCTCGACCCGCAGCACGCTCGCGTCGCGCCGCGATTCGGTGTGGACCGTGACGGTGCCCCTGCTGGGGAGGTTGTGGACGATGGCGTTCTGGACGAGGTTGCTCACCATCCGCAGCAGGAGCGCCGCGGATCCGGTGGACCATGCCTTCCCGCCGGTGACCTCGAGCGCGATCTGGCGCCTCTCCGCGAGGGGAAGCAACGTTTCCGCGGCTTCTTCGGCCATGAGGGACAGGTCGACGGGCTCGGGATTGAAGCTGCCTCGGTCGCTGCGGCTGAGCAGCAGGAGGGCCTCGGTGAGATCGATCGCCCGCGTGTTGACGGAGCTGAGGCGTTCGATGAGTTCGGCCTGGCCCTGCGGGGGGTCGTTGCGGGCGACGTCGAGGAGTGCCCGCGAGATCGCCAGCGGGGTGCGTAGTTCGTGGGAGGCGTTGGCGGCGAACCGTTGATGCCGGCCGACGTGGGATTCGAGTTGTTCGAGCATGGCGTCGAACACGTCGGCCAGTTCGCGGAACTCGTCCTCGCTGCCCGGTAGCCGGATCCGGTGGGAGAGCGATCCGTTGGCGGCCAGCCGCGCCGCGTCCGCGATCCGGGTCAGTGGTGCGAGCATCCGGCCGGCGAGCACCCATCCTCCCATGAGGCCGAACACCAGGAGGAAGGTCAGTGCCACGGCCGCGGCGGGGAGGAAGAGGTGCAGGAGGTCAGTGCGGTTGGGCACGTATATGGGGGCCATGATGCTGACCCGGTCGGGTACGTAGCGCAGCAGGAACACCCACACCACGGCCAGCAGGAGCGCACCGGCGAGAAGGAGGAATCCGGCGTAGCTGATGGTGAGTTTCAGACGGGCACTGAGCCCTGGGCGTCTATCCACGGGTGCGGTCAGGGTGGACGGGGTCCATGCCGCTGTCGATTCGGTAGCCCACGCCGGGCACCGTGGCGATGAGCCAGGGTTCGCCGAGTCGTTTGCGCAGGGCGGAGACGGTGATGCGGACGGCGTTGGTGAAGGGGTCGGCGTTGGCGTCCCAGGCCCGCTCCAGTAGCTCTTCGGCGCTGACGACACCGCCCTCGGCGGCGACGAGGACGTTGAGCACGGCGAACTGCTTGCGGGTGAGCGCCACATAGCGCCCGTCGCGGAAGACCTCCCGGCGGAAGGTGTCCAGCCGCAGGCCCCCGATCTCGATGACCGGGGGGCGGGCGTACGCCCGCCTGCGGTCCAGCGCCCTCAGCCGCAGGACGAGCTCTCGAAGCTCGAACGGTTTGGTGAGATAGTCGTCGGCCCCGAGCTCGAACCCGGAGGCCTTGTCGTCGATCCGGTCGGCGGCGGTGAGCATGAGGATGGGGATGCCGCTGCCGGAGGCGACGATCCGGCAGGCGACCTCGTCGCCGGAAGGGCCGGGGATGTCACGGTCGAGAACCGCGAGGTCGTAGGAGTTGACGCTGAGCAGTTCCAGGGCGGCGTCGCCGTCGCCGGCGATGTCGGCGGCGATCGCCTCCAGCCGGAGGCCGTCACGGACTGCTTCGGCCAGGTAGGGCTCGTCCTCCACGATCAGTACGCGCATGACGTAAACCTAGGCGGCACGGCATATCGCCAACGTATGCCACCGACCTCGCCCCCGGCGTGTTCCCTCCATCGCGGCATCAGGCGGGTGTCGTGAGGTCGTAGACCTTGGCGGTACCGACGGTGCGGACGGTGAAGTGGGTCTTCACCCACTCGGCGATCCGCTGGGCGGCATCGCTGCCGCCATGGGGACGGCCGTTGCCGGCGGAGCCCATCCCGCCGCCGTCCACGAAGTAGTGGATCTGCTTCTGGGCCACATACCTCTGGAACAGCTCCAGTGTGGGAGCCGGGTCGGTGCCGTTGAAGCCGCCGATCGCCATCACCGGCGTTCGGGTGGCCAGCTGGTACACCGCGGCGTTGAGGGACGTCAACGTCGCGGCGGGCCACCGGTAGGAGCCAGCGTCCGTGTTCAGCAGCGCCACCAGTTCAGCGTTGGGGGGAGGCGAGGAGCGCATGAGGACGACCTTGCGGCCTTGTGGGACGCCCTCGCCGTCACTGCCCACGGGACCGGGTCGCGCCGTGCCACCTTGTTGTTTCCCCCGGCCCGTTCCCGTCCGCATCAGACCGGCGCCTGAAGCGACGGTGGGCCCGGCGGTCACGATCACCCCGCTGCGCGGGGAGGCTACCGTCTCCTGTGCGTACGCGGCCGGCCCCGCCAGCGACACCAGCACAGCCGCCGTGGCCGCCGCCGCGACCGCACGTGCCGGCAGGTAGGCGGCTCTCAACAGCACCCCGGCCGCGACCAGGCCACCCACGACAACGACCGGGCCCAGCCACGGATGCCAATCGGGGGTGCGCCGCAGCAGCGCGCAGGACCACGCCGCCGTGACCGCCACGACCGCCGCCAGCGTGGCCGCGCCCGCCACCGTGCGCCGCCGCGGCCACAGCAGGCCGGTTCCCAACCCGACCAGAGCGGCGAGCGCCGGGGCCAGCGCCACGGTGTAGTACTGGTGGAAGATGCCCTGCATCAGGCTGAACACCACGCCGGTGACCAGCAGCCACCCACCCCACAGTCCCAGCGAGGCGCGCACCCTGTCGGTACGCGACGCACGCCGCAGCATCCACGATGCGATGATCAGCAGGACAAGCGCGGCCGGCAGCAGCCAGGAGATCTGGCCGCCGTTGGCGTGGCCGAACATGCGGCCCCACCCGGCGTCGTCGTTGGTGTTGCCCAGCCCTCCCACCTCCTCGCCATTGAGCCGGCCCAGCCCGTTGTAGCCCAAGGCCAGTTCCAGGACGCTGTTGCCCTGTGACCCGCCGATGTAGGGACGAGCGCCGGCCGGCACCAGCGCGACGATGGCCACCCACCAGCCGGCGGCCGCCACCATCGCCGCCGCGGCCAGGGCCAGCTGCCAGATCCTGCGCCGCAGCGGCGTCGGCGCGGCCAGCAGGTACACCAACCCGAAGGCGGGCAGGACCAGGAACGCCTGCATCATCTTGGCCAGGAACCCCGCCCCCACGCACGCCCCGCACACCACCAGCCATCGGGTACTCGCCTCCGCCTGGGCGCGCACCAGCGCGTACGCCGCCATCGTGAGCATCAGCACCAGCAAGGCGTCCGGGTTGTTGAACCGGAACATCAGCGTGGCCACCGGCGTCAACGCCAGCACCGCACCGGCCAGCAGCCCTGCGCCCGCCTCGACACGCGCGGGCACGGTGCCGGCCAGCGCGCGCCGCACGGCCGCGTACACGGTCGCCACCGTCGCCACGCCCATCACCGCCTGCGGCAGCAGGATGCTCCACGAGTTCACCCCGAACAACCGCGCGGAGAGCGCCATCGGCCACAACGCGGCGGGTGTCTTGTCCACGGTGATGGCGTTCGCCGCGTCGGAGGAGCCGAAGAAGAACGCCTTCCAGCTACTCGCCCCGGCCTGCGCCGCGGCCGAGTAGAACGAGTTCGCCCACTCCGAGGCGCCCAGTCCCCACATGTACAGCCCGGCCGTGCCTGCCAGCAGTACCGCAAGCGCGGGCCGGGCCCAGGCCGGGTCACCCCCGCCGGATCTGGCACGCAGCCGGGCAACGGACAGGATTCGCGTCAATTCCGCCATGGATGCTCCTCAGCCCAACCGGTACAGCTGCTGCCCGGCGCCCTTCGAGGCGGACCCGCCGGAACCCCCGTACTCGCCGGCGTCGATCAGGGTGCCGTTCTGCCGCACCCACTCCGCGACAGCCGAGATCGCACCCTTGCGGGGACCGGCCGGACCCGTGGCCGACGCGTTGAGCAGGATGTGGCGCAGCTCGCCGTTCTTGATGTGCTCCCGCAGTTTGGCCACCGTCATCGCCGGGTCCTGCCCGGTGAAGCCGCCCATCGCGATCACCGGCTCGCCGGTCGACAAGATGATGCCCGCGGCCTGCTGGGCAGCCGACACCGCGACCAGCCAGCGCGCGTCGCCCCGGTTCCGCCGCAGGTAGCCGATCAGCTCGGGGCTCAACTCAGCGGCCGGCCCGCCGACCACGCGCACGCCGCCGCCCCCCGCCTGCCGCATTCCAGGGGCCTGACCGTTCCGGCCCTGCTCCGTGGACGGCCCCGCCAGCGCGTTGCCGTACGAGTGATCCGCACCGCCGAACGCGGTCGCCGACGCGTACGCTCCCGGGCCAGCCAGAGCCGCGACCAGCGTGAACGCCACCGACGCGACGGCGATCCCACGGCCGCGCCGCCACGGCAGTCTTGCGGCCACCAGCGCCGGCACCGCCACCACGGTCGCCGCCACGACCACCCAGGGCAGCCACGGATTCCACTCGGGAGTGCGGTTCAGCAGCACGAACGACCACGCGCCCGTGGCCGCCACGCCCACCGGCAGCACCCACGACCAGCGGACCGACCGCCGGTACGCGCCGTACAGCAGCACCCCGCCCGAGCCGGCCAGTGCGGCGATCGCGGGGGCCAGTGCCGTGGTGTAGTACGGGTGGAACACGCCCCCGGCGAAGCTGAACACCAGACAATGCACGGCCAGCCAGCCGCCCCACAGCACCAGTGCGGCCCGCGCCAAATCGGTGCGCGGCCGCTTCCGCAGCAGCACCAGCCCCGCCACCAGCGCGAGCACCGCGAACGGCAGCAGCCAGGAGATCTGGCCGCCGACGATGTCGTTGAACAACCGTCCCGCGCCCGCCGCGCCACCGAAACCACCGCTGCCCCCGCCGTAACCGCCGCCGCCGGAACTCCCTCCCTCACCGAAGATCCGGCCCAGGCCGTTGAAGCCGATGACCACGTCCCACACGGTTCCGTCCGTGCTGCCGCCGATGAACGGGCGGCTCCCGGACGGGATCAGGTCGACCACCACCATCCACCAGCAACTCGACGCCGCCAGCGCCGCACCGGCCGCCGGCAGTTGCCGGAGCCGGCGCCGCACGTCCGGCCCGGCCGCCACCAGATAGGCCGGCGCCAGTGCCGGGACGACCACGAACGCCTGCAGCATCTTGGTGTTGAACCCGCACCCCACGAACACCGCCGAGGCCAGCAGCCAGCTCAGGCGTCCCGTCTCGATCGCGCGCTGGCACGCCCACGCGGCCAGCACCAGGAACAGCACCAGCAACGGGTCGGGGGCGTTCTCGCGGTTGATGGCGACCGTGATCGGCGTCAGCGCCAGCACCCCGGCGGCGATCAGCGCCGCCGGGGGCCCGGCCGCGCGCCGCACCGTGGCGTGCAGCACCGCGACGGCGGCCACCCCGGCCAGCACCTGCGGCAACATCAGGCTCCACGTCCCGAATCCCAGGACGCGGGCGAACAGGCCCATCGCCCACAGCGCCATCGGGGGCTTGTCCACGGTGATGAACGACTCCGAGTCCAGCGAGCCGAAGAAGAACGCCTTCCAGCTCTCGGTGCCGCTCATGACCGCCGCCGAGTAGTAGGAGTTGGCGTGGCCGGCCGCGGACAGGTTCCACGCGTACAGCACGAAGGCCGCCAGCAGCACGCCCCACAGCGCGGGACGCGACCAGCGTGGATCGTCAGGCCCGCCCAAGACCAGCCGCCCGACTCCGGCACGCAGGCGGTGGCTCCCGCGAGTCCTGTTGCCTGTCGGATCGGGGAGCGTTGGCGACTGATGTGCGGAGGTGGTCATCGAACCTCGTCTTTTCTGCCCGAGTAGAGGCTCGCCTCGGCCGGCGCCGGCCGGCGGCCCAGGCGCCGCGGATGGAAGATCCAGACGCGCATCAGCATGAACCGCACCAGCGTCGCGACCCCGTTGGCGGTCACCAACGCGGCGATCTCGACGGCACGTGACGCCTCTGGCGCCAGCGCGTGGAGCAGCGCCAGGCCGCCGGTGCTCAGCGCCAGCCCGAGCAGGAACGCCACACCGCCCTCAAGCTGCTGCCGGAACGCCCGCTCCGGCCCGGTCACGCCGAAGGTGAAGCGGCGGTTGGCGGCGGTGTTGCCGATGGTGGTGATCACCAGCGAGGCCGCGTTCGCCCACAGCGGCCCCATCACCGTGCGCAGCAGCACGAACAACACGAGCTGGGCGATCGTGCTGAACACGCCGATGATCGCGAAGGCCGGCAGTTGCCGGGCCATCCCCGCCGGCAGTCGCGGGCGCGGCCGGCCCTCCACCGGGGCGCGGAACGCGCCCGTCAGCATGCGACGCGCCACCCGGGCCATGCCCTTCAGGTCGTCCAGCGCGGTCTGCAGCACGTCCACGCGGCTGTCGGGGTCGTCGACCCAGTCCACCGGCACCTCGTGGATGCGCAGCCCGTTGCACTCGGCCAGCAGCAGCAACTCGGTGTCGAAGAACCACTTCTCGTCCTGCACCGACGGCAGCAACGCCCGCGCGACCACGGTCCGGGCGGCCTTGAAGCCGCATTGGGCGTCGGTGAAGCGGGCCGCCAGCGTCGTACGCAGCAACACGTTGTAACAGCGGGAGATCAGCTCCCGTTTCGGGCCGCGCACCACCGCCGACCCGCGGGTCAGCCGGGACCCGATCGCCAGATCGCTGTGCCCGGAGATCAGCGGCGCCACGAGCGGCAGGAACGCGTCCAGGTCGGTGGACAGGTCCACGTCCATGTAGGCGACCACGTCGGCGTCGCTGCGGCTCCACACATGCCGCAGCGCACGTCCCCGGCCCTTCTGCTCCAGTCGCACCGCCCGTACGTGTGGCAGCGCGGCCTCCAGCTCCAGCGCCGCCTGCCAGGTCCCGTCGATGCTGGCGTTGTCGGCGATCGTGATCTGGAACCGATAGGGGAAGGTCTCCTCCAGATAGCGGTGCAAGCGGCGCACACTGTGCGCCAGCACGTGTTTCTCGTTGTAGACGGGGATGGCGATCTCCACCAGGGGATCCACGCCAAGGTCTCCTCGCTCTGTCTGCTCCTCGAAGGGCGGCCGTGGGAGTCGGCGGCTCGGCCTCATCGGCGACGTTTCGACTGGGCAGGCGAGTCGCCGGAGATCGACGGACTGACGAGCACGATCCCGCGCCTACGACGCGCCCGTGCCGGCAGTGATGCGCTGTGGTCCATGGCTCCACTGAAGACGGATGACTGTTGCCGTGACGTATGGGGTTTTCGATATGCCCGCGATACGTCCACGGCGGACGGCTTGTCGCAACATGATCCGTAAGCAGGACACCGCCTGTGCAGGGTGCGCGCGGGTCGCGAGGATCAGCCGGCCGGCGCGCAACTGAGACACAACCAAGACATGGCGCGGACGTGGCGGAAACAAAGCCGGTCGACAGTGGACGGGCTGACAAGCGGACGGGTTACGGAGCGCGCGGCGAGCCCCGGGGCGTGCCGCGAGTGTTGTTGATCGGGACGAGCCGGCCGAGGCAGGACGCGCCGGCCGGCCAGGTGGGCGGGACCGGCTTCAGGGTTGCCGATCCGGCCGCCCGCATCGGGTTCATGCCGGGATGGCTCCGGCGTCGCCCTCATCAGGCAGGGCAAGCCGAGCAGGTCTGAGGCGCCGCGACCGTCCGCTGGACGGAAAGTCGCCGTGAAGGCGATCACGAAAGGGAGAAGACGTGGCTTTTGACGGAGTATGGGACCGGCGTTCGCTGTTGCGGGGCGCCGCCGTGGCGGCCGGTGCCGCCGCGACCGTGCCGATGCTGGGCGCCGCGGTCACGGCGAGAGCCGGCGGCGGTGACACGGACTCCGACATCCCGCCGGACACTCTGCCCGGCGGGGCCTACGACAAATACGTGGCGCAGCTGGCCGCCGCGGGCAAGTTCTCCGGCGTGGTGCTGCTGTCGCACAAGGGCCGGACGGTGTTGTCGCGCAGCTATGGCATGGCCGACAAGGAGAAGGGGATCGCCAACAGCGAGGACATCGCGTTCAGCCTCAGCTCGGCGGGCAAGCCGTTCCAGGCGGTGGCCGTCTTGCAGCTGGCGCAGCAGGGCAAGCTGAAGTTGTCGGACACGGTCGGCACGTACCTGACGGGCTTCACCAAGGACATCGCCGAGCAGGTGACCATCCACCACATGCTCGCCAACATCTCCGGGATGGAGAGCCCGGATGAGGACGTGCAACGCATCTTCCAGAGCAGGGAGGAGGTGCAGGAGTTCTACGGGCAGTGGGCCCGCCATTCCAAGCTGGCGGCACCCGTCGGCACCCCCACCGGCCACGCCGGCGCCGAGATCGTCATCCCGGCGCTGATCGTGCAGGCGGTGACCGGCAAGACGTACTGGGACTACGTCGAGGAGAACATCTTCAAGCGCTGCGGCATGACCGGCTCGGCGTTCTTCACCAGGCCGCAGTGGCTCACCGATGCGCATATCGCGCACCCGTACATGACGTTGGCCGACGGCAGCGTGGTGGACGCGGTCCGCAACCTGGACAAGAGCAGCTCGAACCCGTCCACGCCGGGCAAGAACCCGGGCCGCGGCTTCATCGACGCCCCCGGGGACGGCGGCTTCGCCACCGCACCGGATCTGGTCCGGTTCGCGCGTGCGCTGAGCGACGGCACGGTGCTGGAACGGCCCTACGCCGACGTGCTCACCGCGGCCAAGTCCCCTCACATGCCGCAGTCGTTCGGGGCTTACCAGATGCCGGTCCGCATCGTCAGCGGTCAGTGGGTGCACGGGCGCGCCGGCGCCAACCCTGGTGTCGGCGCCAGCTGGAACATCTACCCGTACACCGGCTGGGTCGGTGTCATCCTCGGCAACGGCGATGGCGTGGCGCTGCAGGAGCTGAGCGGGCGGGAAGTACAGGCGGTCACCGGAGGCGCGCCCGGTGGCGGCGGCGGGGGTGGCTGAGGGAACGGTTCTCCCGGCCTTCCTGCGGGCGAGTTGACGCCCGGCCTGATGACCGGCCGGCCACCGCCGGTCATCAGGCGTTGCCGGGGATCGCCCGGTCTCCCCGCCGGGCGGACGGGATGGGTGGACCCGCAGGTCAGAGTGGTGGGGCTCCCGGGGCTCGAACCCGGAACCTACGGATGAAAAATCCGGTAAATTCATCACCTACCGCTCAGGAGATCACCAAGGAGGCCCTCCCACAGGTAACGGTCAATGACCGATGAAAGGCTGGTCCTGCCTACGGAGGGTTGTGCGATGGGACTGGGGATCAAGATCTTGGGCCCGTGGGAGCTGACGGCAGGCGGCGACGTGTTGCCGCTGACCGGCAGCCGCCGGGTCGGCCTGCTGACCCGGCTGGCGTCGAGCGCCGGCCGGGTGGTCACGACTGACCAGCTCCTCACGGACGTGTGGGGGGAGAGCCGGGCGGCGACGGCGCCGAAGCAGCTCCACATCGTGGTGTCGAAGCTGCGCGAGTTCCTCGCGCCTCGGGCGCTCGACGAGGTCATCGTGACCGCGCCGGGTGGATACTGCCTGGACCTGCCGCCTGATCACGTCGATGCCCACCTGTTCATGAGGCTGGTGCGCGAAGCGCGTGCCGGCCGGGCCAAGGGAGAGATCGTCGCGGCGGACAGGTCGTTCCGGCAGGCTCTGGCCCTGTGGCGGGGAGAGGCCCTGGCGGGCATGTCGGCGGAGTGGGCCCAGATCGAGGCCATCCGTCTGACGGAGGAACGTCTCGCCGCTCTGGAGGATCACGTCGATCTGCGGATGGCGGCGGGTGATCACCATGCGGTGATCCCGGATCTGACCGGCCACATCGAGGCGCACCCGCTGCGGGAAAGGCCGCACGCGCAGCTGATGCTGGCGCTGTATCGCGCCGGACGGTCGTCGGAAGCGCTCGCGGTCTACCAGGAGACCCGCCGCGTCATGATCCAGGAGCTCGGCATCGAGCCGAGTGCCGAGCTGCGCCGGCTCCAGCAGGCGGTGCTCGCTCACGATCCCGTCCTCGACCTGACCTCTCCGGCGCAGGATGCCACGCTGGGCGAGGCCGTCGCCCCTGCCGAGCTGCCCGCCGACACCCGCGCCTTCACCGCCCGCGATGTCGAGCTCGCCTGGCTCGACAAGGCCCTCACCACCCCGGAAGCCGGTACGCCGGCGATCGTCGCCATCGGCGGTCCCGGCGGGATCGGCAAATCCGCGCTTGCCGTACACCTGGCGCACGCCGTCGCCGACCGCTACGCCGACGGTGTTCTCTACATCGACCTGCACGGCGCCACCGAAGGGCTCCGGCCGCTGTCGCCGCTTGAGGCGCTCGGCCGCCTCTTACGCTCGCTCGGCCTGGACGGCTCCGCCGTGCCGACCACGGTGGACGAGGCGGCGGCCCGCTACCGATCCCTCACCTCGGCGCGGCAGGTGCTGCTCATCCTCGACAACGCCTTCGACACCCGCCAGATCCGCCCGCTCATTCCCGCCGGGCCGGGGTGCGCGGTCGTCATCACCAGCCGTCAGGTTCTCACCTCACTCGACGGTACGAGCCAGCTGAACCTGCCCGAGCTCGACCCGTCCGACTCCACCGCGCTGCTGGCCCGGATCGCCGGCCCCGGCCGGGTTCACGCCGAGCCGGAGGCCGCCGGGCGGATCGTCCGGCTCTGCGGGGGTCTGCCCCTCGCCCTGCGCATCGCGGCGGCACGTCTGGCCGCCCGCCCCGACTGGACGTTGTCCTACCTCGCCGACCGGCTCGCCGACGCCACCCGCCGCCTGGACACGCTGGAGCATGCCGACCTGGCCGTACGCGCCGGCATCGCCGTCAGTCTCCATCACCTCAAGGAGGAGCCCGCCGGCCAGGACGCCGCCCACCTGTTCGCCCTGCTCGGCCTGCTCGACACGCCCACCCACACCCCGGCGGCCACCACCACCCTGGCCGATCGGCCCGAGCACATGGTGGCGGACGCGCTGGACCGCCTCCTGGATGCCCGGCTGCTCGAATCGGCGGGGCCGGGCCGCTACCGGATGCACGACCTCGTACGCCTCTACGCCCGCGAACAAGCGGACGGCATCATCCAGGAGAACGATCGGGTGGCCGCGACCCGCCGCGCGTTGCACCATTACCTCGCCACGGCCAGAACGGCCAGCCTGCTGCTCGATCCCACCTCGCCCATCGTCAGAGATCTCCGCGCCGACCAGCCGGGCCTTCGCCTGGACACACCGCAGGAGGCGATCGACTGGATCGAGCTGGAGCGCGACAACCTCATCGCCGTCGCCCGGCAGGCCACCGGCCGCGGCGACGATTTCGGCACGGTGGAAGGCCTCGCCGTCAGTCTCAACAGACCCTTCAGTCACCGGGGCTGGCTCGCCGATCTGACCGAGATCCATCACCACGCCTTGCGGGTGGCCGCCAGGACCGGTGACTGGGCGGCCCAGGCCCGCGGGCACAACCATCTGGGCATCATCCACAAGAACCAGGGTCGCTTCGAGCCCGCGGTCGAGCAGTTCGAACGTGCCCTCGCGTGCTGGGATCGTGCGGGTCTGCCCCTGCGCAAGGCGGGCGCCCTGCACAATCTCGGCACGACCTACGGCAAGCTGGGGCGGTTCGACGACGCGCTCGCCGCCCAGGACGAGGCGACGGCGGCAGCGACGGCCAGTGGCCTGCGCGACTACCAGGCGATGATCCTCAACGGCCGGGCCGCGGTGCTGATCAGAATGGGCCGGCTGGACGACGCGATCGACGCCGGCCGGCGAAGCCTGGAGATCTGGGCGGAGTTCGACAATCCCTACGGCGAGGGTACGGCGACCGACACGCTGGCCGATGCCTACCGGCGCGCCGGCAGGCTCGCCGAGGCCGAGGCCGGCTACAGGAGGGCGGCCCACCTGCACCACAGGGCCGGTGCCCGCGCGCTGGAAGCCGGCACGCTGTGGGGGCTCGGCGACACCCTGCACGATCTGGGACGGCGGGACGAGGCGCGGCAGCGCTGGCACCAGTCGGCCCGGATTCTGTGTGACCTCCATCTCCTCACCGAGGAGGAGCTGGAGGTCCTGCTCGCCCAGGACCTCCCTCAAGCTCCCGAGCCCGTCAAGCACTTGAGCGCGGGAGCCCGCTAGGCCCGACCCGGTGCAACGGCTTCGCGACCTGCGCCGCCTGCTTCGCTCGGCAGACGGCCGGAATGGGGCAACGGTGCAGGTCAGGGGTTCGGGCCGAGATGGCTGCGGCGTTCTTCCGCGGTCATCTCGCGGGTACGGCGCGATCTGGCCAGTTCGAGCACCGTCTCGGCCGGGCCGCACACCTCGCAGGAGCGGGTCCGGACGAGGCTGAGCCCAAGACCGGTCGTCAGCGAGCGGCCGAGGAAGATCTGCGGGCTCAATCCCCTGACGATCCGCCTGCCGTCGGGGCTGAACGACGCGAGATTGCCGCTCGCGCCCCAGCCGGTCAACTCCAGCGGTTCGCCGCCGCCTGTCGCCCGCCAGAGCCGCAGGTGGCCCGCGGGTTCGTTGGTGACCAGCCAGGCGCCGTCAGGGCTGAACCGCACCTTTCGGACGGTGTTCTCGGCGCCGTGCAGCACGGCCACGGGCTCGCCCTGACCTTCGATGTCCCAGAGCCGGATGGCGCCGTCCGCGGCGGCGGCGGCCAGCCGCAGCCCGTCCGGGCTGAAGGCGAGGCCCGTGATGTCCTCCACATGGCCGCGAAGGATCTTCGGCTCGCTCTTGTCGGTCAGGTCCCAGACGACGACGGTGTGGTCGTCACGGGCATCGGCCAGCTTCCCGCCGTCCGGGCTGAGTGCCACGTCGCCGTCGGCGCGGCCCGTGGGCCGGGCCTGCCAGCCGGTGAGCGCCGTCAGCCCGCCGGACGGGGAGATCTGCCACACCTGCGGTTCGGTGTCGAAGGCGCCCGCCACGATCCGCTTTCCGTCGGCGCTGAACTCCAGGCCCAGCGGGAGGCCGCGGAAGGGCGCGGGTGCGGTGACCGGCGCGCCGGCGGTGGTGAGGTCCCACAGGCTCAGGGTCCCGGACCGGCCGACGCCCGCCATCCGCCGGCCGTCGGGGCTCAGCGCGACGCGGTAACCGGCATCGCGCGGGCCGTGCACCTCGGCGGAGGTCGTACCGCGCCATGTCTTGATGCGGACGTCCCGCGGGGTGATGAGTGAGTCCGGCCCCGCGCTGACCGCCACCGTGCTGGTGTCGGCGCTGAGCGCCACGGGCCTGCCCTGGCTCGGTGACGGGTCGCCCGCCGTGACGTCCCACGTCCGCAGGGCGCCGTCCGCGTCGACGCTGACCAATGACCTCCCATCGGGGGTGAACGCCGCTCCGAGCGGGTTCCCCTTCGGGCTGCGCAACACCAGCGGGTCGGCGTCGCTGCCCGTCGTCCAGACGCGGATCACGCCGTCGGCGCCGTAGGTCGCGATGCGATCCCCGTCCGCCGTGAACACCAGGCCGTTCAGCTTCGGGGCGTGGCCGGTCAGCTCGATCTGCGGGATCCAGTCGCCGGCCGGCTCCTCCGTCGCGTCCCAGACACGGGGAACGTCGCCTTCGACGGTCGCGACCCAGGGGCCGCCCGGGCTGACGGCCACCTGCTCCGGCTCGCCGCGCGCGGCCGTGCGCTGCGGGACGGGCCGGTCCCCGGTCATGTCCCACAGCCGCAGCGGCGACCCGTGGCCCCCGGTGGCCAGCAGCCGGCCGGTGGGGCTGAACGAGACGCTCATGACCGCGCGGCCGGGGACACTGAGCTTGACGGGCTCGGAGTCTCCCGGCTTCCAGATGCGCACGCCGTCCTTGTGCGCGCTCGCCACCGTGCCGTCCCGGCTGACGCTGACGCCGTGGACGCTGCCGTCAACGGTCCCCAGAACCACCGGCGGGCCGTCCGACTCCAGGTCCCACCGCACCAGTTCTCCTCCGGAGCCTCCGGTGACGAGCCGCCGGCCGTCCTGGCTGAACGCGGCGCTCAGGATGCCGTCCGTTTTGTCCGCCTGGAGCGCATGGCCGGCCCGGCGCGGCGCGGCGCCGTCCAGACTCCAGATCTCCAGGCTCGCCGGGCCCGCCCCGGCGCCCCAGATCGCGATCTTCCGGCCGTCCGGGGTGGCCGTCGCCCCTGCGACCCTGCGCAGGCCGGCCGGGGTGGAGCCGCGCAGCCGGGAGTCCGCGGTGGCCTGGCGGAGCACGAGGTCGGCCTCCGGAGTGGGCTCCGCCTCGTACGCCTCGATCGCCAGCAGCAACGCCAGCGCCGGGTCCTGCTGGAGCTGGCGGCGTGCTTCCGCGGCCAGCCGTACCGAGGTGGCGCGGTCGCGCTCGACGTCCCTGTTGGCCACCTGGACCAGGACGAGCGCGGCCAGCACGATGACCGCGGCGGCGGCGACCGGCAGCCCGCGGAAGGCGAGACGGGTCCGGCGGCGGGCCCGGTCGCGCTCGGCCGCGCTCGAGTGGCAGGCCGCCAGGAACGTGCGCTCCAGCTCGTTCAGCGGTACGAAGCTCGCCTCGCCGTCCCAGTGGGCGAGGCGGGTGCCGCGGTACAGGTAGTCCTCGCCGCGCCCGTTGCGGTCCCACTCGGCGGCGTCGGACGTGAGCCGCTGGTGCCGCAGCAGGATCTCGCGGTCGGCGGTGAGCCATTCCCGCAGCCGGGGCCAGCCGGTGAGGAGCGCTTCGTGCGCGATGTCGACCAGGTCCTGGTCCACGACGACGAGCCTGGCGGCGGCGAGCCTGTCGAGGACCGCGTCCAGTTCGCCGGCGGGTCCGATGCCGGCGAGCTCGTCCCGGTCGAGACCGCGGCGGGTGTCGGAGCCGCCCGAGCCCAGGGCGACGAGGCGCAGCAGCACGGCGCGGAGCAACTGCTGCTGGTCGGCTTCCAGGTCGGCGTACAGGTGCTCGGCGGTCCGCGCGATCGCGCCGGACACGCCGCCCACGGCCAGGTAGTCCGCCAGCTCCAGCGTGTCTCCCTGCTGCCTGCTCCACGTTTCGCGCAGCGCGTGCGCGACCATCGGGAGCGCCCCCTTCTGCTCGGCGGCCTCGGCCACCACGGTGACCACCAGATCCGGGTCCACGCTCAGTCCCGCCCGGGCGGCGGGTTCGGTGATGATGGCGCGCAGCTCCTGCTCGGACATGGGGCCGACCGGCAGGTGAACGCTGTCGAGGAGGGACGCGGCCAGGCCGGGATGCGACATGCAGCGCTCGTAGAAGTCGGTGCGGATCCCGATCACCAGCGCCGGGCCCTCCTGACCGCTGACGAGTTCGCTCAGCGCGTCGAGGAAGCCGGCGCGTTCCTGCTCGTCGGCGCAGAGCGTGAACGTCTCCTCGAACTGGTCGATGATCACCACGTCGGCGTCGTCGGCGTTGGGGGCGTCGGAGGCGTGCAACCGGGACAGGGGGTGCGCGCCCGGAGTGAGCAGCCTGACGGTGGTTCCGTCGGCGCTCAGCCGCGCGGCCAGCCCGGCCCGCAGCAACGAGGACTTGCCGCTGCCGGTCGCCCCGCGGACCACCGTCAGCGGTCCCTGCTTCACGGCCTTCAGCAGGACCTCGAGAAGGTCGTCCCGGCCGAAGAACAGGTCGGCGGCGTCGACGTCCAGCGGAAGCAGCCCGGGATAAGGGCAACGGCGCTGCGAGCGTTCGAGTTCGGCCGCGACCAGCTGCCACTTCCGCTCCCATTCGGCGGGGTCGCCACCGCAGGCGACGGCGTACGCCAGTGTCGCCTCAAGAGTGGGCAGCCGCGTCCCGGTGGCCGCCTCGGCGAGGGTGCTCCGCGAGAAATGCGCGCGCTCCGCGAGTACGCGGTAGCTCGGTCGACCGGCCTCGTCCCTGAGCCGGCGTAAATCCCAGGCGAGCCTTTCGACCGGACCGGCCAACGGATCTACCGGCTGCTCGGGCCGCCCCAATGTGCACTCACCTCTTGTTGTCCGGAGTCTTCGCCGCTTTGTCCGTGAACCCACGGAGGGCTATTTCGGACATCCCTGGGCCGCCTTAGACCTTAGATCTCCAGCGCAACAAGAGGGGGAAAATGATGAGATTTCACGTACTGGGATCCCTGCGCGACCGGCTCCAGGCCGAGGACAACGACCTTCCGGCCGTCAAGGCGGCCCTGTCAGCCGCGGTCGCGGCCGGCTCCGGGCCGGCCGAGAGGGGAGCGTTCCGCGATGCGGCGGACGACCAGGACGGAGACCTGGACGCCCCCGTCCAGTTCTTCGACGTCCACGGGCGGGGGCCGTCCGGGCGGCCCGGTCGTAGTCGTTGGGTGCCTCGGTCAAACGCCCGACGTGCCGATGGAGGGCAGCGCCCTCGAAACAGGCGCGTGACTCGCTCGGCTCAATGGTGACGACCGCCGTGTAGTCGCCCACAGCCTGCTCGTGGTTGCCGGACCGAGCCCGGGCAAGCGGCCTGGTGCATGAACATCCGGCGTCCACGGAGATGGCTCGGAAAACACGGGATCCCGTCCGATTCAGATGATCGGACGGGATCCCGTCAGCTGGAGGCCGTATCAAGAACGGCCCTCGGTGGGGTCGGAGGGCGTCAGGAGGTGGCGCCAGCGGTCGGCGGACTCGATCATGTCGAGGCTGACGCGTTCCAGGAACGCCGCCGTCTTGGCCAGCCGTTGCCCGACGGGGCCGTCGAGTCCGTGGGCCTCGGCCAGCGACATCGTGGCCCGTACCGTCTCAAGGGTCTGGTGCCTGCTGATCAGGACGGAGCGGTACCAGGCGTCGTCGTCGATCACGTAGATGTCACGCCGGCCCCGCGGATCGCGCTCGCGCCGCGCGTACCCCGCCTGGACCAGGTTGTTCACGGCCACGGAGACGGAGGCGGCGCTGACGTTCAGTCTGCGGGTCAGTTCGGCCGCGGTGCGCCTGCCGTCCTCGGACAGCGCCAGGTCGTGGTGCACGCGCGCGGCCGTCCTCGGCATCCCCGCCCTGACCGCCATCTCGATGATCTCCTGTTCCATCGCGGCGACCGGCGGTGTGGAGGCGGGCGGGGGCGCCGGTGTGCCGCGCCGTGCGCGCCGGAGCGTCGCTTGGTAGGCCTGCTGCGGCCGGTAGCCGGCGGGGCCGCCGTTGCGGGCGATCTCCCGGGTGATGGTCGAGGCCGGCCGGTCGAGCCGCCTGGCGATCTGGCGGTAGGAGAGTCCGTCGGCGAGTCCGGCCGCGATGCGCTGGCGATCCTGCTGGGTCAATCGTCCTCCTGGCATGCCGCCAGTGTTGCCTTAGCCGCCATTCATTGCAACATGGTGTTGCGTTTGAGAGCAGCGTCATTGCTCCAATTTATCGCCTTTTACCTGGGCAAGCGGTCTTCTGTGGATTGACGATGGTCTGAATGCAACGTAGCTTTCGAGCTGCACGAGACACGTACTATCGCGTAATGAGGAATGGTCATGGGTCAATCTCTCCACACCGTCCAGAGCAACAGGGTCTTCCGGCGCGCGGCGGTCACGGCGCTGGCGTCCGCGCTGCTGGCCGGGTCGCTCACACCCGCCGGGGCCGCTGCGGACAGCAGCGTGGCCGTGCCCAGGGCCGCCGCCGGGCAGGAACGCCCGGAGCTGCAGAAGGCCATCCAAGGGTTCGTCGATGCCGGTTTCCTCGGGGTGCAGGTGCGCGTGCACGACGAGCGGGGCGAGTGGGCCGGCAGCGCCGGGGCGCGCAAGCTGGGCAGCAGCGCGAAGCCGCCGGCGAACGGGCATTTCTGGGTGGGCAGCGTCACCAAGACCTTCCACGCGACTGTGGTGTTGCAGCTGGTGGCCAAGGGCAAGATCAAGCTGGATGACCCGGTGGCCGGCTACCTGCCCGAGTTCGGGCTGGACCGGCGGATCACGGTGCGGATGCTGCTGCAGCACACCAGCGGTCTGTTCAACTACACCGGCGACCGCGACTCCGCCGGGGCATGGGTTCCGGGGCTTCCCGCGACGGGCAAGGAGTGGCTGGACAACCGGTTCCGCTCCTACCGGCCGCAGGAGCTGGTGCGGTTCGCGTTGTCCAGGCCGGCGAACTTCGCGCCGGGGACGGACTGGAGCTACTCCAACACCAACTACACGCTGGCCAGACTGCTGATCGAGAAGGTCACCGGCCACTCGTTCGACGCGGAGCTGAAGCGGCGGATCGTGGGGCCGCTTGACCTGAAGGGCACCGTGGTGCCGGGCGATCGGACGCGGCTGCCCAGTCCGTACGCCCACGGCTACTTCCGCTATCAGGACGACGCGGGCCAGTGGAAGGTGGCCGACGTCTCCCGCCAGAACCTGTCCCTGGTGGCCGGCGCCGGTGACATGATCTCGACGACCCAGGATCTGCACACGTTCTTCTCCGCGCTGAACGGCGGCAGGCTCCTGCCCGCCGGGCTGCTGGCCGAGATGCGCGAGCCGCACGCGAAGAGCGACCCCCTCTACGGCCGCTACGGTCTCGGGGTGTTCGTGCAGGACCTCGGCCCGGCCTGCGGCACCGTTCTCAACCACAACGGCAACCCGCCGGGGGGCTACGCGGCGCTGATGTACAGCACGCCCGACGGCGGCAGGACCCTCACGGCCTCGCTGACCGCCGGCGACGCCGAATTCGACTTCACCACTTATCCGACATTGCTGGACGGGCTCGTCAGGGCGGCGTTCTGCGGCGGGCAGACCGGGGCAGCCGACACGGCCGGCTGAGCAGATCGAGCCGAGCACCGTGGGCCAGGGGATGCCTGCCACCGTCCGGGGCGTGTGGATCCACCGCGACCAGCGCCCGCGCCTGCACCGCGGTCAGCCCGAGTTCCGCGGCCGTCGTCATCCACCGGCCGGTGCGCAGTGCCGACACCTCTGCGATCAGCAGCCACGCTTCCTGGGCGGGGTCGGCCGGGGCATGCGTCAGCGGCAGGCCGGGCAGGCGACGTGACGGAGGCGTCAAGGGCAGGTCGCGCGGTATGGGGCGCCCGTAATGTAACGCGCCTACTCCGTCCTGCTCAGCGGAGCTCCGGCGCGTGCGCACACCGCCGCCGACACCGCGCCCGGCTCGACGAGTCGCTCGTGCAGCGTCCCCGCGGCGTCCAGCACCAGCACCTTCGAGCCGTCGGCGGCGAAGGCCAGGGCCTGCACGCCGTCCCGGTTGCCGTCGGCCAGCACACCCAGCGACGCCTTCCGCGCCAGGTCGAAGAGCTGCACCCGGCCGTCCCTGGTGCTCGCCGCGACGACGTCCTCGCGGGGCGACCTGACCGCGTTCCCGCCGATGGTGCCCCTGATCGCCTCCCCGGTCCGGCGGTGCGTGGCCACGTCGTAGACGGTCATGCGCCCGCCCGAGTCCATGACGGCGATCGAGCGGCCGTCCCGCGTGAAGACCGCGTCGGTCAGGGTGATGCCCTGGCCGGTGCCGCCGAACGACTCACCCACCGGCTTGCCCGAGGCGGCGGCGTAGAGCCGCTCGCCGCAGGATGGACACGCGCCGCCCATAGGACCACGCGCCCACGAGCAGCGCGCCCCCGAGCCCGCCGAAGGCGAACCCACCGAACAGGATCATCAATGTCACGTCCCCGCTGCCGGTGAAGGGTGCCGGTGGCGCGAACGGTGCGATCACTGGCAGACGGTGATCTTCCACGTCACGTACTGGCCGCTGGCCGCCTGGAGCCCCCTGCTCGCCCTGGTGACCCTGCACTACTACCGCCGCCGGCACGGCCACGCCCCAAGCGTGCCACGCCCGACCTCACCGACCCGCGGCGCGAGGTCCTCGGTGCGGAACGGCTGAGCTTCATGGCCGACTCCCACGGAGGGGTGCCCGCCACCGCCCATGCCCGGGGGTCTTTGGTCGCCCCACGTGCAACAACCGATCGCCGGTTCGCAACGTTCGCACGTCGCGGCGAGATCGGGACTGAGAAGAAGCTGGCCGCATGATGGCAAGAATGTCAACGGCGAGACCGTCGATCCGGCGGATGCTCGCCCTGGTCGCCGGCGCCTGCCTGACGATGACCGCGTGCGTCACCGAGGCCGCCGCGCGGCCACAAGCGGAGCCGCGGCCGCCGGTCGTGAAGCTGGACTCGGGCCGGATCCGGGGCACCGACGACGGCACGGTCAGGATGTACTCGGGGATCCGCTTCGCGCAGCCGCCGGTGGGGGAGTTGCGGTGGAAGGAGCCGGTGCGGGTCGTACCGTGGCGTGGGGTGGCCGACGCCACCAAGCCCGGCAGACCATGTACGCAACTGGAAAAGGGCAAGCAGGTCGGCGGGGAGGACTGCCTGTTCCTCGACGTCACCGCGCCGGCCAAGCCGTCGCGCGAGCGGCTGCCGGTGATGGTGTGGCTGCACGGGGGCGGCTTCCTCGACGGCTCAGGCAGCATGTACGGCGCCCGGCGGATGGCGGACCAGGGTGACGTGATCGTGGTGAGGCCCAACTACCGGCTCGGGGCGTTCGGCTACCTCGCGCTGCCGGGACTGCCGGGCTCGGGCACGTTCGGGATGGCCGACCAGCTCGAAGCGCTGAAATGGGTGCGGCGCAACGCCGCGGCCTTCGGCGGCGACCCGGGCAACGTGACGTTGTTCGGCCAGTCCGCCGGCGGGATCAGCACCTGCGCGCTGCTCACCTCCCCGGCCACGCGCGGCCTGGTCGACAAGGCCGTCATGCAGTCGGGGACATGCACGCTCAACTGGCCGGCCGGCATCTACATCCCGGTCCCGGACATGGGTCCGCTGAGCGTGTCCCCTTCGCTGAAGAGCAGCCAGGAGGCCGGCCTGACCGCGGCCGGGCAGCTCGGCTGTGCGGCGGGCAAGGAGCTGGATTGCCTGCGGGCCAAGCCGGTCTCCGAGCTGCTGAAGGTCAACGAGAGCTTCGGCAGCAACCTCGCCCATGGCACGCCGCTGCTGCCGCTGGAGCCGGGGCGGGCGCTGCGCACGGGTAAGTTCCTGCGGGTGCCGGTGATCATCGGCGCCACCAGGAGTGAGAGCACCGGCTACGTCGCCGGCGCCGCACAGGCCGGGTTCCCGGTGACCGCCGAGAACTATCCGCGGCTGATGAAGGACGCGTTCGGCGAGCAGGCCGGCAAGGTGCTGCGGGAATATCCGCTGACCGACTTCACCTCGCCCGGCCAGGCCTGGGCGACGGTGAGCAGCGACCGCGGCTGGTCCTGCCCGACCTTGGAGGGCGACGAGGCGATGGCCGCCCGCACCACGGTGTACGCCTACGAGTTCGCCGACGCCAAGGCCCCGAACCTCTTCGGCACCCCCTCCGACTTCCCGCTGGGCGCTCAGCACGCCAGCGACCTGCCGTACCTGTTCGACCTGGACGGCAAGCCCTGGGACGGGCTCACCTCCGCGCAGTGGCGGCTGGCCGGGCAGATGATCGGCTACTGGACGTCCTTCGCCCACACCGGGAAGCCCCGGGCCGCCGGCGCACCCGCCTGGCGTGCCTTCACACCGTCCGGTCAGGCGGCGCTCAGCCTGAAGCCCGCGGGGCAGGGCGGCATCGGCCCGGTCGACCTCGGCGATGAGCACCGGTGCGCCTTCTGGCGCGGGCTCGCGGGCTGACCAGGCGCCGGTGCCCGGCCCCGCGCGGGCCGGGCACCGGCGCGCTGTGTCAGACTTGGCGCACGTGATCAGGGTTCTGCTTGCCGACGACGACCCGATGGTCCGCCGGCATCTGAAGGCCATCCTCGGCTCCAGTACGGAGATCGAGGTGGCGGGCGAGGCGCGCGACGGAGCGGAAGCGGTCGAGGAGGTCCTGCGCCGGCGGCCGGACGTGGTTCTGATGGACCTGCGGATGCCCGGCGTGGACGGGATCACCGCGACGAAGGAGATCGTGGCGCTGGCCGCGCCGCCCGCGGTCGTCGCGCTGACGACGTTCGACTCCGACGAGGACGTGCTCGCCGCCCTGGCGGCGGGGGCCGCCGGATTCCTGGTGAAGGCCACCCCGGCCGAGGACCTGATCAACCTCGTCAAGGTGGCGGCCGACGGCAACGTGGTGATGTCGCCGAGCGCGGCACGAAGCCTGCTCGCGCAGTCGTCCCGAGGCGATGAACGGCGCGACACCGCGCGGGCACGGGTGGCCGAGCTGGCCGGGCGCGAACGCGAGGTGCTCACATGCCTCGGCGAGGGGCTCACCAACCCCGAGATCGCGCAGCGGCTGTTCCTGTCGGAGACGACCGTCCGCAGCTACGTCTCCCGCCTGCTGGCCAAGCTCGGCCTCACCCACCGCACCCAGGCCGCCCTGCTCGCCCACCAAGCAGGACTCCTCGACGAGCCCCGCTGAGCCCGACCCGCCTCCCGAGGTCCCCACCGTGCACGCACCGCGACGCTTCCCCCGGCCGGAACTCACCGCCGGCGACCGCAGAATCACGGTCATGGCCGCCTTCGGCGCGGCCGTGTTGTGCGCCGCCATCCAGATCGTCCTGCACCTGGCGGGCACCCACTCGCGCGGACCCGGATCGGCCGCCGAGCTTGCCGCGAACCTCCTGCTGGACGCGTCCCTGCCGCTGGTGGTCCGCTTCCCGCGCACGGTGGGAGCGCTGGCCGTCGCGGTCACGACGGCGCTCTCGCTCGGCGGCACGCTGGCGCCCGAGGTGATGGCGCCGCGGCTCGCGCCCGTGGCGGCCCCGCTCGTGGTGTCGTTCCTCGTCTTCGTGCTGCCCTGGCGGCAGGCGTTCGCCTTCGCCGCGGTCCTGGCGCTGCCCGCCGTCCCGATCTGGGCACCCTCATGGGGTTCGTTGTACGTGGCGCTGTCGGCCACCGCGCTCCCCGCCCTGGGCGTCCTGTACCTGAAAGTCAGAAGCGAGCTGGTACGGTCGCTGCGCGAGCGAGCCGAACTGGCCGACTCCGAGCGCGCCCTGCTGGCCGAGCGGGCCGAACGCGCCGAACGGCAACGCCTGGCGGCCGACCTGCACGACATCGTGACCCACCACGTCACCGAGATCGTCCTGCACGCCGACGCCCTGCGGGTCACCACGGCCGACTCCGACGCCCGTACCGCGGCGGAGCAGATCCGGCGGGCCGGCACGCGTACCCTCACCGAGCTGCGCGACCTCATGCGGGTCACGACCACAGGAGCCCGGCCGGTGCCCGCCGAGCGTCCCGATGACGACACCGGCGGCGACCTCGCGGCGCTGGCGGCCGCCGACCGCGCGGTCCTGAACGTCGAAGGCGATCCCGCCACGGTGCCCGCGGTCGTGGCCCGCGCCGTTTACCGGGTGGTGCAGGAGTCGCTGACCAACGCCCGCAAGCACGCCCCCGGCGCACCGGTCACCGTCACCGTCGTCTATCCCGGCGACCGGGCCGAGGTCGAGGTGCGTAACGCGCCGCCCCTGCGCGCCGCCGACCCGGCGCTGACCAGCGCCGGCACCGGGATGGGCCTGACCGGGCTGAAACGCCGGGTGACCCTGCTCGGCGGCACCTTCAACGCGGGAGACGACGGCCACGGCGGCTTCACGGTCGGCGCGAGCATTCCCGCCTCCACCGGAGCGCGGCGGTGACGCCGGGTCCGCCGGATGCCGGGCTGGAGCCTGGTCGGAGTGAGTCAGTCGTCGAGCGCCTGGTAGAGGGTGGTCCAGAAGTCGTTGATGGCGTTCGCGGAGTCGGGGGTGGACATGCCGACCTGGGTGAGCAGGATGCCGACGAGGTCGTTGGCGGGGTCGGCGTAGGTGGTGGTGCCGGATCCGCCGTCCCAGCCGAACTGGCCGATGGGCGCGTAGTCGCCGCGGTAGGTGCGCACCGCCATGCCGAAGCCCCAGCTGCCGTGCTGCCCGAGGCCGTAGCCCACGTGGACGTTGTCGCGGGCCCAGGTCTGCCGGGCGGCCTGCTGCGCGGGCTGGAGCTGGTTGGTGGTCATCAGCTCGACGGCGGGCCGGGACAGGATGCGCCGGCCGTCGTGCGTGCCGCCGTTGAGGAGCATGCGGAAGTAGGCGTGGTAGTCGTCGGCGGTGGAGTCGAGCCCGCCGCCGCTGGACGGGAACGCCGGGGGTCTGCTGTGGTGCCCGCCTTCGGCCGGGTCCTCGACGTTGAACGCGCCGGTCTGCCAGTCGGGGGCGTACAGCGGCGGGAACCGGTGGATCTTGTCGGCGGGCACGTGGAAGCCGGTGTCGGTCATGCCCAGCGGCTCGAAGACGCGCTCGCGCAGGAACGTCTCGAACGGCCGGCCGGTGACCCGGGCGACCAGCACGCCGAGCAGGTCGTCGCTGAGGTTGTACACCCACCGCTCGCCGGGCTGGTACATCAGCGGGAGCGTGCCCAGGCGGCGCATCCACTCATCCGGGTCCGCGCCCGGCAGCAGCCAGCCGTCCTCCTGGCCGTAGACCCCCCGCTCGAAGAGCGCCCCCATGATCGGGGAGGTCTTCGCCGCCAGGTCCAGTCCGAGACCGGTCGTGGAGGTCAGCAGGTCCCGTACGGTGATCGGCCGCCGCGCGGGCACGGTGTCGTCCAGCGGGCCGTCGGGCCGGTTGAGCACCTGACGGTCGGCCAGCTCGGGCAGCCACCGCTCCACCGCGTCGTCCAGCCGCAGCCGGCACTCATCCACCAGGACCATCGTCGCCGACGCGGCGACCGGCTTGGACGTCGAGGCCATCCGGAAGATCGTGTCCCTGCTCATCGGCTCGCCGCCGTCGTGGCGCATCGTGCCGATCGTCTCCACGTGCGTCTGCCCGCCCCGGCTGACCAGGGCGACCAGCCCGGGGATCTTCCGGGACTCGACATGCCGTGCCAGCACCTCACGCAGCCGGCGCAGCCCCGCGTCGGTGAAGCCCTTGCCGTCAATTCCCATCATGAATCTCCTTACAGACAGTTTCTGAAGCCATTCGTTCATGCATCGCTGAACATCTGCGACGGTACATTGCATTCATAAATGAGTCAACATAGATTGAAGGCAAACAAGCCTGTTCAAAGACGAAATTGCAATGAAAATGGCGCTGATTGCAATGGATGATCAAGGCTTGTGTTGCAATGAACTTCGAGTGATTGCATACTGTGCGACGGGAGGGCGGGCACCGGAGCCCGCGCGCGCCGGCAAATGGGAGACGAGCACCGATGCCCGGAGACAGACTCACCGACGAGGATCGACAGCACATCGCTGCGGGGCTGGCCGAGGGGCTCGGATACACCGAGATCGGCCGCCGTCTCGGACGGCCCGGCTCGACCATCATGCGGGAGGTCGCCCGCAACGGCGGCCCCGACGACTACCGGGCCCAGCGGGCGCAGGAGGCCACCCGGCAGCGTGCCCGCCGGCGCCGGCAGGCCAAGCCCGCGGCGCCGCCGATCGGCGACAGCAGCCACGGACGCGACCCCCAGGCGGTCCAGGACATCACCCAAACCTTCGCCACACTCCTGGAACAGCAGGGCATGCCCCGGATGGCGGCCAGGGTGCTGGCTTGCCTGCACGTCACCGACTCAGGTGTCCTCACCGCCGCCGACCTGGTCCAGCGGCTGCGCGTCAGCCCCGCGTCGATCTCGCAGACCGTCGCCCTCCTGGAACAGCAGGGACTCCTCAAACGGGAACGAACGCCCGGCGGGCGCCGCGAACGCTATGTCGTCGACGACGACCTCTGGGTCCGCTCCACCCTCGCGGCCCTGCAGATGAACGAGACCCTGGCCGAGGCATCGCAGCGCGCGGCGCAGGTCCTCGGGACAGCGACCCCGGCCGGCGCCCGCTTCGGCGACGCCGCCGAGTTCCTGCTCCTGGTGAACGCGAGCCTCGGACAGGTCATGGAGCAGTGGCAGCAAGACCAGGTCGCCCGCTGAGCCGTTGGCCGCGGATGCGCTGGGCCCAGCCGTGCCGAGCCGAGCACGCGGCGTACGTGAGCACGAGCGGTCCCAGCGCGCAGAGCAGCAGCATCGTCAGCTCCCTTGCAGGTCACGGCGCTGGAAGGCGGCGATGCCCGTCAGGGCGAGCGTCGCGGTCAGGGCGCAGAGCCACAGCAGCGGGCCCGCGTCCACCGGTCCGGTCAGGGGCTGGGGCACATGGGCGAAGGGAGACAGGTTGCGGATCCGGTCGTCCAGTCGCAGCAGTTCGCCGAGCTGGGCGAGCAGGGCGAAGGTGAGCAGCGCCGCCCAGGCGAGCGCGGTCAGCCTGGGCGCCAGCCCGAACAGCAGAATCGCGATCCCGGCCAAGGTCCACGTGGCGGGCACCTGGACGAGGGCCGCGCCCAGCAGCCGCCCGGCCTGCTTGACCGGTTCGCCGATCCGCAGGCCGTGCGCGAGTCCGGCGGCCAGTCCGCCCGCGGCGAGGATCGTGGCGCTGCCGGCCAGCGCCACGGCCAGGTGACTGGCCGCCCAGCGCCGGCGGGGCACGGCCGTGGCCAGCACGGGCTCGGCCCGCAGCGCCGACTCCTCGCCTTGCAGCCGCAACGTGGCCTGGACGGCGTAGCCGCCCGCGACCAGGCCGAGCAGCCCCATCTCGGCCGCCAGGAACGTGTCGGTCAGCATGCTCGGACCGCCGCCGATCAGTGACAGCAGTTCGGCCAGCCGGGGGTTGTCGCGTACGAGGTCGCCGACGCTGCGGGCCAGCACGCCGAACAGCGACCCCACGATCGCGAACGCCACACTCCACCCCACCAGGCTGCCCCGTTGCAGCCGCAGGCCCAGCGCGAACGGCCCGGCGAGGGAGGCGGCGGCCTCACGCGGCCCCGATCGCGGCGCGAGCAGCCCGGTGCCGAGGTCGCGCCTCCCGGACAGCAGGGCCGCCGCCCCGACCAGGGCCAGTCCGGTCACGGCGAACAGGACGAGCACCCACCAGCGCTCGCCGGCGAAGGCCCGTACGCGCTGCGCCCAGCCGAGCGGCGACAACCACGACAGCGGCTCGATCCGGGCCGCGTCACCGAGGGCGCGCAGCAGGAAGGCCGCGCCCAGCGTGGCGACCGCGATGGCGTTGGCGGTGCGGGCGTGCGCGGTCAGCTGGCCGGCGAACACCGCGACGCCGGTGAACGCCCACCCGGTCCCGGCCACCGCCAGGCCGAAGGCGAGCGCGCCCGCCACCGGCAGGCCCTGCCCGGCCAGCCCGATCGTGATCAGCGTGCCGATCAGCAGGTTCGCGCCCGCTGCGACGAGCACCGCCGAGGCGGGGATCGCCTGATGGCCGACCGGGCAGGCGCCGATGAGCTCGCTCCGGCCGGCCTCCTCCTCGGCGCGGGTGTGCCGGGTCACCACGAGGATGCTCATCAGCGCGGCCAGCACCGCGGCCATCGTGGTGGTGCGCCAGGCCGTCAGCCCGCCGACCGACGTGGAATCGAAGACCGGGCCGGTCAGTGCCTGAAGGGCGGGGGTGGAGCCGATGGTCACGCCGAGGGCGATGCGCTCGGCGGCCTGCGGGTACAGCTCGGCGATGGCCGAGGCACTGGCGGCGATGAGGACGGTGATGACGGCGATCCAGGCGGGCAGCAGGGCGCGGTCGCGGTGCAGCGCCAGCCGCAGCAGGGTCAGGGTGCCGGTCACGGCGCGACCTGGTAGTGACGCAGGAACAGCTCTTCGAGGGTGGCCGGACGGCAGGTCAGGTCGCGTACGCCGGCGTCGGTCAGCAGACGCAGGACGTTCTGGAGCTGGTCGGTGTCGATCTGGAAGCTGATGCGGGCGCCGTCGATGGCCAGGTCGTGCACGCCCGTCAGCCCTTCCAAGACCCGGCCGCCGGGGATCCGGTCCAGTTCGGCGGTGATGGAGGTGCGGGTCAGGTGGCGCAGCCGGGCCAGCGTGCCCGTCTCGACCGCGCGGCCGTCCCGGATGATGGTGACCTGGTCGCACAGGGCCTCGACCTCGGACAGCAGATGGCTGGACAGCAGGACCGTGCGGCCCTTGGCGCGTTCCTCGGCGATGGTCAGGCGGAAGGCCGCCTCCATGAGCGGGTCCAGGCCGGAGGTCGGCTCGTCGAGCAGCAGCAGTTCGACGTCGGATGACAGGGCGGCGATCAGGGCCACCTTCTGGCGGTTGCCCTTGGAGTAGGCGCGGCCCTTGCGGGTGGGGTCGAGGTCGAAGCGGTCCAGCAGGGCGGCCCTGCGGCGCGGGTCGAGGCCGCCGCGCAACCGTCCGAGCAGGTCGATGGCCTCGCCGCCGGACAACGTGGGCCACAGGACGACATCGCCCGGCACGTACGCCAGCCGCCGGTGCAGCTCGACCGCGTCCCGCCACGGGTCGCCGCCGAGCAGTTCGGCGTGCCCGGCGTCGGCGCGCAGCAGCCCGAGCAGGATGCGCAACGTGGTGGTCTTGCCCGAGCCGTTCGGGCCGAGGAAGCCGTGCACCTCGCCGGTGCGTACGGTCAGGTCGAGCCCGTCCAGCGCACGGACCTTGCCGTAACGCTTGGTCAGGCCACTGATGAGGACGGCAGGACTGCTCGCCATGGAGCGCCTCCTGAAGCCGGAAACCGATATGACGTTGCCGACCAGACTTCCCGGCGCTCCAGGATCGACGTTAACAGCGCCGGAACCACCCCGCCAGACATTTCTTGACGGGTGCCGTACCTGTCCGGTGGCTGACCATTGGGATGCGCGGCGGCGCGGCATCGAGGCGCTGGACGACGCGGCCGGGTTGGGAGTCCTCCTGGAGGCGGGCGTCGGCGTACGCCAATACCTGGCGCGAGCCTCCCTTGACGGCACCCCGGAGGCCGCCGCCCCGTTCGATGAGACCGTCGAGACCACCGGGCGGTGGCTGGAGCAGGGCGTACGATCGACATCGTGGGCTGAGCGTCTTGCCTCGGGGCGGAGTCGATTCGTCCTCCGGCACTGCGGGTCGCAACGATCCCAAGCGCCGGAGGCCGGCATTATGGCTGGGCTGTGTCCGCGTGGGTGATGCGGGTGACGGTGGTGGCGACGCCGTCCTCGGCGCGGACTTCCGCGGCGAGAGTGTGGGCGGCCGGTGCCAGCGTGGCCGCCTCCTCGATCGTGGCGGCCAGCCGGTCGGGCGTGAGGCGGCCGGTGACGGGGGCCGGTGCGACGCCGAGGTGGTGCAGGCGCCGGGCCCAGAACGGCTGGTCGCCGACGAACGGGCGGACCACCTGGGGAACGCCGGCGCGCAGCGCGGCGGCCACCGTGCCGATGCCGCCGTGGTGCACGGCGATCGCGGTCCGCGGCAGCAGCCACTCGTGCGGAGCCTCCTCGATGACCAGGACGCCGTCCGGCTCCGTGCCCGGCCGCAGCGCACCCCAGCCGGTGGCCAGGACGGCGCGCCGCCCGGTCAGCCGGACGGCCTCCAGGACCGTGGCGGTCAGTGACTCCGGGTCGCCGCTGTGGGAGCTGCCGAAGCCGACGTAGATCGGCGGGTCGCCGTCGTCCAGGAAGCGGGCCAGTCGTTCGGGTGGTGTCCAGTCGACGGCGGGCATCGTCCAGAAACCGGTGGGACGCGCCTGGGCGGGCCAGTCGGCGGGGGCCGGCAGCAGGTGCGGGCTCCAGGCGTGCAGTACGCCGCCCGCCTCGATCAGGTCGGCCACCGGCCGGAACGCCCTGCGCAGGCCGAGGGTCCCCGCCCGCCAGTCCCGCACCGTGCCCCGGTAGGGGGCCTCGACGGCGGAGGAGATGCGCCAGCTCGCCCGGTTGAGCGCGCGCGGCACCCGTACCGGCAGGATGGGGGAGGGGAATGCGGCGGTGGGCAGGTAGAGCGGGAGCAGCAGCCCGGCCAGGGCCGGAACGCCGAGCTTTTCGGCGAGGTGGGGGCCGCCGAGGGACTTGGGGTGATAAATCACCATGTCGGCCTTGTGGTGGGTGAGCTTGGCCTGGTCGTCCAGCAGGCGGCGGAGCATCGGTTTGACCGAGCGGGCGGCGGTCATGGCGGCGCGTACGCCCTGCCCCTGAACCTTGTCCTGCAGCGCGAGCATCTCGTCGTTCAGCGGCGCGAAGTCCACTCCGCGGGCAGTGGCGAGCGGCTCGAAGCGCCGGGGTGCGGCCAGGAGGGGCCGGTGCCCGGCGGCCAGCAGCCCGTGGGCCAGGGCGAGGTAGGGCTGGACGTCTCCGCGGCTGCCCACGGTGATCAGTAAGGGTTTCATCGCTGGTCCTTGAGTTCGTCCCACTCATCCAGCAGGCGGGGGAAGCGGTCCATCATGAAGGCGTACATGTCGCGCATGAGTTCCAGTCGCCGGCGGCGCTCCGGGTCGTCGCCCACCGCGCGCAGCCCCTGCTCGGCCAGGGCCCGGAAGCTCTCGAACTCGCTCATCTTCGCGCGGAAGGCGCGGGCGAAGACGTCCTCGGCCAGCCGGTAGCGGTCGCGCCGCCCGCCGCGTACCCGGAACCGCTCGATGAGGCCCGCCTGCTCCAGCTGCCGCAGCGCGACGCTCATGCTGCTCTTGGCCACGGCCAGCGCCTCGGCCAGCTCCGGCGCGTCGGCGCCTGAGGCGCCTGAGGCGCCTGAGGCGCCTGAGGCGCCTGAGGCGCCTGAGGGGCTGGCGGTCAGCAGCCATCCCATGACGCGGCCCGACGTGCGGCTCAGCCCGAGCCGCTCGTAGAAGAGCCCCGCGTCCTCCACGAACTCATCAACGCTCACAAATCGACTCTATCGGATTGTTCGGATAGATCCGAACAAATCCAGAGTGCGCCAAGCCAGACCCCGCCGCCCTGGCGCTTACCGCCGTAGGACTGGCCGCACCCGGCCGCCGGGGCATCGGTTGGAACGCCGGCCGTCGTCCCCGGTCACATGAGGTAGCGCAGCCACAGGTATGGGGCGACGAGTACCACCGTGACCACGGTGACGATCAGACCGTACTTGGTGAACTGCCAGAAGCTGATCGGCGTGCCGTTGCGGGCGGCGATGCCGAGCACGACCACGTTGGCGGCGGCGCCGACGGCGGTGGCGTTGCCGCCCAGGTCGGCGCCGAAGGCCAGCGCCCACCACAACACCTGCGCCGAGCCGTTCCCGCCCGCCTGCACGAGCTGCTCCACGATCGGGCTCATCGTGGCGACGTAGGGGATGTTGTCCACGACGGCGGACAGGACGGCCGAGATGCCGAGCACCCCCATCGTGGTCACTTCGAGCTGTCCGTCGGTGGCGGCGACGGCGGCCCGCGACAGCTCGCCGATCACGCCGGTCTCCACCAGGGCGCCGACCATGACGAACAGGCCGGCGAAGAACACCAGCGTGGGCCACTCCACCTCGGCGATGGCCTGCTCGGTGGTCACCCGGGTGGCGGCCACCAGCACGCCCGCGCCCAGCAGCGCGACCACCGAGGGTTCGTAGTGCAGCACCGGGTGCAGCACGAACGCGGCCAGCACCAGCGCCAGCACGACCAGCGACTGCCACAGCAGCCGGCGGTCGGCGATGGCCTCGCGCTCGTTCAGCGCCATGACCTCGGCCGCCCGTTCGGGGTCGTACCGGAACGCCCGGCCGAACATCAGGTGGCACAGGCCGACGAACACCGCCATCAGCACGATGACCATCGGCGCCATGTGGATGAGGAAGTCGTTGAAGCTCAGGCCGCTGCGGCTGGCGATGATGATGTTCGGCGGGTCGCCGATCAGGGTGGCGGCGCCGCCGATGTTGGACGCCATGGCCTCGGCGATGAGGAAGGGGATCGGGTTGACCGCGAGCCGTTCGCACACCAGGAACGTCACCGGCGCGATGAGCAGCACGGTGGTGACGTTGTCGAGCAGCGCCGACGCGCCCGCGGTGATCAGCACCAGCAGCACCATCAGCCGGAACGGCCTGCCGCGGGCGCGTTTGGCGGCCCAGATGGCCAGGTACTCGAAGACGCCGGTCTGTTTCAGCACGCCGACGATGATCATCATGCCGAGCAGCAGGAAGATGACGTTCCAGTCGATGCCGGCGTGCTCGGAGAAGAACGCCGCCTCGGCGCCGGTGGCGTGGATGGCCAGCATGATGCCGGCGCCGCCGAGGGCGGCGGCCACACGGTGCACCTTCTCGGTGGCGATCAGCGCGTACGCGGCCAGGAACACCGCCACGCTCACCCAGGACAACACGCTCACGCCGCGAGCACCCGCTCCGGCAGCACTCGCTCCGGCAGCACTCGCTCCGGCAGCACCCGCACCGTCACCGCGGCCGGCGACCGCGCGGCCTCGGCCACGGGGGCGTCAAGGGAGACGGTGGGAAAGCCGACCATCAGATCACGGGCGCGCACCGGCACATCCTTCGCAGGCCAACGGGAAAGGACTTGCCGACCAGACTTCCCGGCGCACCTGTAGGAAACCTATCAAGAGGCGTCAAGATCGCATAGGCCGGGGCAGCCTGCTCGCCGGCGTTCACGTCGTGATCTGAAGGCGGGGCGCCCATCAAGAATGCGTCTCTCGCCTTGACAGCGCCCCTGTTATGGTGGGCGTGGAGCGCCGGGAAGTCTGGTCGGCAAGATCGTGCAAGCAGATCCGACGGGAAGGCCGTTCCATGACGACCCCCTCGCGGCGCCCCTGATGGGTGTGCTGCTGACCGCGTTCGCGTGCGTGCTGCTGCTGGCCGTGCTGCTGTCCAGCCTGGCCCACCGCACCATTCTGTCCACCGCCGCGCTGTTCCTGGTGGCGGGGTTCGTGCTGGGCGATGGCGTGCTCGGCGTCGTCTCTTTGCGGCCCGGCGACGACCTGGTGGCCACGCTGGCCGAGCTGGCGCTGTTCACCGTGCTGTTCACCGACGGAATGCGGGTCGGCTGGACCGAACTGCGCAGCGCCTGGCGGCTGCCCGGCCGGGCGCTCGGCTGGGGCCTGCCACTGACCCTGGTCATCACCGCCGTCGGGGCGCACTACCTGCTCGGGCTGGGCTGGATCGAGGCGCTGCTGATCGGCGCGATCCTCGCGCCGACCGATCCGGTGTTCGCCGCCGCGCTGGTCGGCAACGAGAAGGTGCCGCCCCGGCTGCGGCAACTGCTCAACGTCGAATCCGGCGTCAACGACGGCCTGGCGCTGCCGTTCGTCATCCTCCTGCTCGCGGTTGCGGCCGGATCCGACGACCTGCACCTGGGCGAGCTGGGTCTGGAGCTCGGGCTCGGCATCGCCATCGGAGTCGCCATCCCGTGGGTGGCGATCAAGCTGGAGCAGACCCGCTGGTTCTCCGCCTCGACTCAGTACGAGCCGCTCAACGCCCTGGCCATCGGCCTGCTCGTGCTCGCCGTTGGCAAGGCGACGCACGGCAACCTGTTCCTGGCCGCGTTCTCGGCGGGCATCACGGTGGCGACCTTCGGGCCACGGCAGCGCGAGTCGTTCGAGCACTTCGGCGAGCTGATCGCGGAGCTGTTCAAGCTCGCCGCCCTGCTGGTCTTCGGCGCGCTCATCACCCCTGCCCTGCTCGGCGCGGTCGGCTGGCAGGGCTGGCTGTTCGCGGTGCTCGCGCTGATCGTGGCCCGGCCGATCGCGATCTGGCTGTCGTTCCTGCGCTCGGGGTTGTCCGTGCGCGAGCAGGCGGCGGTGGCCTGGTTCGGGCCCAAGGGATTCGCCTCCGTCGTCTATGGACTGCTGGTGCTCGGCTCCGGCATCGCCGCCGCCGAGCCGGTGTTCCAGTTCGTCGCCGTGACCATCGTGCTGTCGATCCTGCTGCACTCCTCCACCGACATCGTGGTGGCCCGCTGGTTCGACGAGGAGCGCGAGGTCCCGGCCTGGTACGGCAGCGTCACACGTAGAATCCGCCGACGCGAATGACCTTCCCCTTCGTCCCGGACCTCTGTGACAAGGCGTTCATCAGGAGCGGGGGGTCGGCTCCGGCAGGCGCGGCGGCCGCCACCGCCAGGTGGCGTTGCCCTCGGCCGCTATCCCTTTACGCCACAGCGGTGCGGGTATGAGCCGGATCATGGTGACCAGAGTCCGGTACGCCGCCGCGGACGTGGTACGGCGCCCGTCCGCGCGAGCGCCCCGCGCGGTGGCCTGCGTACGGGGACGGCGCTCGGCGTCGTAGCGAGCCAGCGCGGCCTCGATGCCCGGTTCGGTGTTGAGGACGGCGGCGAGCACGACCGCGTCCTCGATGGACTGCCCGGCACCCTGGCCGCGGTCGGGGCTCATCGCGTGGGCGGCGTCACCGAGCAGCGCCACCCGGTCACGGACGTAGGTGGGCAGCGGGTCCAGGTCCCGGATGTCGATGTGGATCACGGCCTCGTCCGGGGTGGCCTCGATCAGGTCCGGGATCGGGTGGTGCCAGGTCGCCAGGCGGCGGGCCACCTCGCCCTTCTCCTGCTCGTAGCGGAGGCCCGGCCGGTCGGCGGTGGTGACGAAGGCCCAGTACGTGCGGCAACGGCTGATCGGGTGGATGAGGAAGTAGCCCCCGGGCCCCATCGTGACGCTGCCGGCCAGCCCGTCGGGTGGCGTCGTGATGGTGCCGGGCGAGCCCTCGGAGCCGCCGGGAATTGCGCTGGTGTCGGTGACGCCGAGCCAGGCGGTGCGGCCCAGGAAGCGCGGGAGAGACGCGTCCGGCCACCACACGCGGCGTACGGTGCTGTGGATGCCGTCCGCGCCGATCACCAGATCCGCGCTCGCCGCGCCGCCGTCCCAGGTGACCGTGACGCCGTGCTCGTCCCGGCGCAGACCGGTGACCTCCGCGCCGGTGCGGACCCAGCCGGCGGGCACCGCCTCCAGCAGCACCCCGTGCAGATCGGCACGGTGGAAGGCGAGCAGCGGCGTCACGTCGCCCGGGCGGGCGCGCTGCAGATAACGGCCGTCAGGCAGGCGCAGGTTGCCGGCCGAATAGGAAGGCACCCCCTTGGCGCGCGCCTGCTCGCCGACGCCGAGTTCGTCGAGGGCCCGCATCGCGTTCGGAGCCTGCGACATGCCCGCGCCGATCTCACCCAGCGCGGAGGCGCGTTCCAGCACGGTGGCCCGCCAGCCGATCCGGTGCAGCGCCAGGGCGGCGGCCAGCCCGCCGATGCCGCCGCCCACCACGATCGCGTGCCCGCTCATGCGTCCTGCCCGGGAAGAGGCGTGTTCCGGAACACCTTGGCCATCCACTCGAAGGTCGTGTGTGCCTGGCGGATGCGTCCGGCCCGATCGTCGTCCGGGCCGACCAGGTCCAGGCCGTCGCGGGTGATGCCGAGGAACGAGGTGAGGCCGGCGATCTGCTGACGCACCACGACTGCCCAGGCGTCCTCGGCCATGCGGTAGTAGACGGTGCGCTCGCCCGGCCGGGTACGCCAGGTGAGGAACCCCATGCTGGACAGCAGTCGCAGGTTGGAGGTCAGCGAGGCGCGGCTGGCGCCGATGGCCTGGCTGATCTGCCCCGCGGACTGCTCCGGCGGATCGCACACCATCAGCCAGCCCAGCACCCGCCCGGCGATCGGCGGGACCCCGTCGCGGGCCAGATACATGGCCACCCGCTCCACCCACTCCAGCAGCGGATCCTGCTCCGTCATGCCGCCTCAACCCTTCCTACAGCTGTTTCAGTATGAACTAAAATAACTGTATCTGGTCAATGGTGAGACGGGAAGTCTGATCGGCACCGGCGAGCGCGCCCGGCTGCCACAGAAGCTTCTGTGTCTCAGGAAGCAGCCAGTAGAACCAGGATGGCCAGCGAGCCGGCGGTCGTGAGGAGGAACCGCGTCACCACCAGCGGACGGAACCAGCGGGGGAAGGTCGCTGCCGCGGCCCCGATCAGGGCTTTGGCGTCGATGTTCGTGGTGCCGGACTTGCGGAGGGCGGCCTCCACGTACCGGACGACGAAGACCTGGGCGGTGGTGATGAAGCCGCCGGCGATCAGCAGGACGGGCTGGAGGACCCAGGTGAGCAGCGACTGGTTGCCGAGGTTGAGCACGGCGAGTGTGGCCAGGATCAGGGCGATCGCCACGGAGACCAGCACGCTGCCGGTGCTCGCGGTGAAGTTGAGGCCGTGCTTGGCCAGTGTGGCGGTTTCGTGGCCTTGGCGCCGGATCTCGGCCTCGGCCGCTCGCTGGGCGGCGGCGCCGTACCGATGGCCGGCGAGCGGGACGAGCAGGTACGTCAGCGCCAGCAGGAACTGCAGGGCGGCAGCGATGAGCATGGCGAACTCCTTCTCGGGGCGGTGTTGAACTTAGTTCAAAACGCTAACCCATGCTTTGAACTAAGTTCAACCCCCGGCTAGGCTGGCCGGCATGCTGACCAAGGAGCAGATCGTCCAGGCCGCCGTCGAAGTGCTCGACACCGAGGGCGTGAACGGGCTGAACATGCGCCGTCTGGGCGCTCACCTCGGATCGGCCGCGTCGGCGATGTACTACCACGTGAAGAGCAAGGACAAGCTGGTCGTGCTGGCAGCCGACCACGTGTTCGGTGAGATCCCGCAGCCCGACCTGATCGCGGTCGGCTGGCGGGAGGCCGCGGCGTCGCTGGCGCGCGGAGCGCATGCGATGGTGGTCCGGCATTTCTGGCTGATTCCGGCGATGAGCACGCATCTCATTTACGGCCCCAACAAGGCTCGCTTCGATGAGCAGTCGCTGACGGTCTACGAGTCGGCCGGGTTCACCGAGGACCAGGCCGATCAGGCGGCCGCGGCCGTGCTCATGTTCGTGATCGGAGCGGCGCAGGGCGAGGCGGCGCAGGCGGCCTGGCGGGCGCAGCTGCGGCGGGACGGCGTCGATGCCGACAAGGAGCTCCGGGAGGCGACGGCCGAGGTGCTGGAGATCGCCCAGGCATTTCCCCGGCTGCGGGCCCGCATCGGCTCGGCCACCGCTTCCCGGTCTGGAGATCCTTTCGAGTACGGGCTGCAAAGCCTGCTCGCCGGCCTGGCCGCGCGGGTGGACGCCGGTTGACTGCTGCCGGAACCCTGTTCGCGGCCCGGTCGTTCACCCGGGCAAGTGGCTCGGCGGCGACAGGCGAGGAACGACCCGTGACCTTCAGGCGGATGCTCAGTGCTTTCGGTATCGACGCGCCGTCGATCGGGTTTCAGCTGGCCGCGCCACGGGCGCAGCCCGGGGATACGTTGTCCGGCGAAATACGGCTCCGGGGCGGAGACGTCGATGTCGACGTTGACGGCGTCGCTGTTGGCCTGGTCGAACGGCTGCCACGGGCACAGGGAACGGCCGAATTGGAGGAGTTCTCGCGCGCTCAGGTCTCCGGCCCGGCCACCCTGCGCCGGGGCGCGGAACGGGTGCTGGAGTTTGAGGTCAAGGTGCCGTGGGAGACGCCGATCAGTGAGATCGGCGGGCGGCGGCTGTCCGGACTGGCGCTGGGCGTACGGACCGAGGTGGCCGGCGGCGCGGCGCTCGACCGGGGTGACCCGGTCATGGTCACCGTCAAGCCGCTGCCCTCGCAGTTACGCGTGCTGCGGGCGTTCGCCCAGCTCGGTTTCCCTTTCAAGAGCACCGCCCTGAAGGAGGGCCGGCTGAACGGAGCGCGTCAGGACCTGCCGTTCTACCAGGAGATCGAGTTCTATCCGCCCATCCATCAGGCCGGGCCCGTGCACGAGGTGGAGCTGGTGTTCGTGCCGGACCCGGACGGCCTGGACGTAGTGTTGAAAGCGGATCAGCACACCGATCGCGGTTCGTCCGACGCCGTCGGACGCTTCCGGATGAGCCACGAGGAGGTCCTGCGTACGGACTGGCCCAGTGAGGTGGACCGCTGGCTGATCGGCCTGCTCCGCCACGTCCGCGAACGGCAGCGCCGGGGTGATGGACGGTGATCGCCCGTTCCCGTTTCCAGGCCGCGTCGTACCGTCCGCAGGCCGGCATGGTGCGCCACTGGGCCACCGACCGGCCCGCCTGGCGGCGCTCAACGGGTTCGGCGCGCGGGTGAATCCCGTCTACTGAGCCGGCTTGGCCTGCCCGTCGCAGAACACCGTCGTGACGAGGGCGTTCAACGCCTTGGGGAACTCCGTTGCCACGTCCATGACGGCGTCGCCGCTGGTGATCGAGGCGGTCATGGTCTTCTTGCCGTCGGGGGTGCTGTACATCGGCGCCCCGTAGCCGTTGTTGCTGCCGTTGTGGTTGAGGACGATGCCGTCACAACCCGCCCCGGTGTCCTGCACGTAGGTCCCCAGGCCGTAGCTGCCGTAGAGGCCGGCGCTGCCGGGGTGCGGCTTGCGCATCTCGGCCAGCAGGTCGGCCGGCAGGAGCGTGCCGTCATTGAGCGCGGAGAAGTACGTGTGCAGGTCCTCGGTGGTCGAGATCATCTCACCCGCGCCCGAGATCCACGAGGGGTTCTGACGGGTCACGTCGATCACCTTCCACTGGCCGGGCGCGTTCTCGTAGCGGTAGTAGGCGTGGGCGTACGGCGCGGGCATCCCCGAGCGGGCGCCCGGCACCACGGTGTGCGCCAGCTTGAGCGGTCCCAGGATCCGCCGCTTCATCTCCGTGGCGTAGGAATGGCCGGTGACCTGCTCGATCAGCAGTTTGGCCAGCACGTAGTTGATGTTGCCGTAGCTCCAGCTCGTCCCCGGCACATACTTCGCCGGCCTGGACAACGACAGTCGTACGAGCTCGTCGTCGGTGTAGGTGTGGAACCGCTTGTCCACCCACTCCTTGCCCTGCACGGGGATCAACGACACCGGTGTCCCGTCGGGGTCGAAGTCGTAGGTGTAGTCGAACAGCCCGGTGGTGTGCTGCAGCAACATGCGCACGGTGATCTGCCGGTCCAGCTTGTACTGGGGCAGGTAGTCGGCCACCGGGGCGTCCAGCTTGACCGTGCCGTCGTCCACCAGCTTCAGCACCAGGGCCGCGGTGAAGCTCTTGGTGGTGCTGCCGACGCGGAAGTGCCCGTTCGTCGGCGGCTTGGCGCCGGTGCCCAGCTTGCGCACCCCGGCGCTGCCGACCCACTCGCCCCGCTCATCGTTGACGCGCAGCTGCATCCCGGCGAAACCGGCGTCGACGAACGCCTGCATGGCCTTCTGCAGCTCCGGACGATCCTGCCCGTCGGTGGCGGCCTTCGCCCCGGTCGTGGCCACCCCGCCCAGCAGCGCGGCGGCCAGCGCCGTGGTGACTCCCAAGCGTCCGAAGACCTTGACGCCGTTGAGCCCGGTCTTTTCTGTGTACGTTCCGCGCGGCCCCTGGGCCGCAAGCTCCGAAATGTTCATGGCGCCCACCATCGCCGGTCGCCCTGACACCGGGCCGTCGCCGTGCTGACACGACGCTGCGGCAGGTCTGTTCGCCACTGGAACCTTGCCGGTCCGGGCCACAGCCGTCCGAGTTCACGGGGTTCCGTCGCTCTGCTCCCGCTCTTCCGTCGGAAAGAAGATCGCGCTGATCACATGCGGTCGACGCCCCGGCGCGGGCCCGTTCCCGGCCCGTGCCCTGAACACCTCAACCAACTCACCCGCGACTTCCTCCATCTCCGCCGAGCTGAGCCACAACGTGCCCTGCCGGTACCCCACCCGATCCGCCGCCGGATCGGCGCCCGGCCGATCAAGATAGGCGTTGAACTCGGCGAGCAGCGCCGCCATGGCCGCCGCGAAACCGTGACGGTGATCCTCAAGTGACATCGCCTTGGCCGTGCCGGGATCGATGCGGGTGGCGTCCTGCCGCAAGCGGTAGTGGCGCTCGATCATCCCGCGTACCCGCTGCTCGTCGGCGACCTCCAGCAGACCGGCGTCGGCGAGCAGGCCGACGTGCCGGTACAGGGTGGTCTTGGGCACGTCGGGCAGGCTCTCGCACAGGTCGGACGTGGTGCGGGTACGCCCGCCCGACAGCGCCCACATGATGCGCAGCCGGACGGGATGCAAGATCAGTTCAAGCGTGTCCACCCGTCAATATTCCCATAAATGGTACTGTTCCTGAAATTGGGAACATTGGGAGGGTGAGTCATGACCACGCACACGGCCCCGTCAGCGGCACGGCTCAGCGACGAGGCGGTGATTCCCCTGCGCACGCTGGACCCGGGAGCCGCCCCGGACGACCTGGCATGGCTGGACGACGCGATCGGTGACGCACGGGTGGTGGCGATCGGCGAGAGCGCGCACTACAACCGCGAAACCTACGAACTACGCCACCGCCTCCTGCGCTACCTGACCGAACGGCACGGATTCGACGCCTACGCGATGGAGACCGGCTTCACCGAGGGCCGGCGTACGGACGACTGGGTCCGTGGCGGCGGCGGCGAGGGCGGGCTCGGCGAGATCATGGCGAACGGGCTGACCTCGCTGATGGGCCTCTGGCAGCAGATGGGCGCCCACCTGGAGTGGATGCGCCGGCACAACGCCACCGCCGAGAGCCCCTTGCGCTTCTACGGCATAGACCTGGGCGGCCAGAACGCCTCCCTGATCCCCGCCCTGGACGCCGTCCTTGCCTACCTCGCCCACGCCGACCCCGATTTCCAGCCCGACCCGGCCATCCGGAAGACGGCCTCGGCCTTCGCGGCGACCTCCCCGTTCGCCGCCCCCACGGCCATGGCCGTCTACGCCCAGCTCCCACCCGCGTCCAAGGACGCCCTGACGGCGGGCCTGGCCGGCTTCGCCGCCCGCATGCGGGGCCGACGATTGGAATACCTCCGGCGCACCACCACCGAGGAGTACGAGTTCGCGCTGCGATCCATGCGCCACGTGCTCACCCTGGAGTCGGTCATCCGCGGCATGACCGGCGGCGACCAGCGGAGCGTGATGTACAACCGCGACGCCGAGATCGCCGACACCGTCGAATGGATCCTGCGCCGCCAGGATCGGATCGTCCTGGCCGCCCACAACGGCCACGTCCAGCGCGGGCCTGTGGTGCTCCCCGGCATGGACCCGGCGACCCCGATGGGCATGCACCTGGCCGACCGGCTGGGCGGAGACTACCTGGTCATCGGCGTCACCTCGGGCACCGGACACATGCTCAACTCCGACGCCGCCGCTTTCATGACCGGCGAACTCTTCGCACCGATGCCGGCCCCGGAGCCCGGCAGCCTCGACGCCCTCATGCACGCCAGCCACGACGGCCCCTTCGCCACCGACCTACGGCGGCTGTCACCCGCCGACGCCGACGCCGTCCGGGGCGCCACCGTGCAACGCGCCGGCCTCGGCGCGTACTACTCGCCGGTGAGCGCGCTGGAGGCGTACGACATCGTGGTGCACCTGCCTCACGTCACGGGCGCCGACCCCGACGAGGCCGCTCTCGCCTGCTCGCCCCAGGAGGTGCGGGAGGTGTTCTCCTGATCGACCACCCTTACGCCAGCCGCGGAACTGCACGGTTTCGGTCCTGGCCCACATGCAGGATGCTGTCTGGCCGAATTGCCGAAAGAGGCCGGGAGGGGTAGACGCCCGGGGGCGTCGTGCGTCCGGCGCCGGCCGTACAGAACGCTAGGCTCGAAATCTTGAACCAGAGCGCGTGTGCTGGGAGGGGCGGGATTGCTGACGATCGGGCAGCTGGCCGCACGGGTGGGCGTGACCATCCGTGCCATCCGGCATTACCACCAGCGTGGCCTGCTCCTCGAGCCCGAACGCGATGCCTCGGGTTACCGCCGCTACGGCCCGCGAGCCGTGGTCGGTTTGATCCGGATCAAGACGTTGGTGGCCGCGGGCGTGCCGCTCGCGCGGGTCGAACAATTGCTCGCCGCCGGCCAGGACGAGTTCGCCGCCGAGATCGCGGAGATCGACCGGCAGATGGCGGCCAAGGTCGCCGAACTGGAGGATCACCGCGCCCGGCTGGCCGAGCTGGTCGCCGGTGATCGGCTGTTCCTGCCGCCGGAGGTGATCGCGCTCCTCGACCGGCAGCGGGCCCTCGGGGTGAGCGAGCGGATGAACGGCATCGAGCGTGACTCCTGGATCATGATCACCGCGCTGGCGCCCGACCAGGTGCTGGAGTGGGCGGCCACCAAGAACGCCGCATTGGAGGATCCTGAGCTCGTCCGGCTCTACCTCGCTTTGGACCAGGCGTGGGACTGGCCGGCCGACGATCCGCGACTCCCGGAACTGGCCGAAGCGATCATGGCCTGGGACGGCCGCAACCCGCGGGGAGATGTGGCACCGGAGGGTCTGGCCGCCCTGATGAACTCCAACGCGTTCGGATCCTCGCCATCCTGGGCGCGGCTGCGGAGGCTGATGGCCGCTCGATCCGCGCAACGCCCTTGACCTTGACCCTGCGTCAGGGTCCGAGCATCGGATCCATGACGAACTCAGCGACATCGAAGACGTACGACCGATCGGTGCTCGAGGCCGACCTGAAGGCCATCCACGAGAAGGGTGTCCCCGGGCTGCTCGCCGCCGCGCACACCGGACGGGAACTGCTGACCGTCCGGTACGGCGTGGCCGAGCTCGACTCCGAGCGGCCGATCGCCTACGACAGCTACTTCCGGATGGGCAGCACCGGTAAGACGTTCACCGCAGCCGCCGTACTCCAGCTCGTGGGCGAGGGGCTGCTCGCGCTCGATGACCTGGTCGAGGACTGGCTTCCCGGAGTGGTCCGGGGCAACGGCAACGACGGCACCAAGATCACCATCAGGCGGCTGCTCCAGCAGACGAGCGGGCTGCGCGAATACATGTACGACGTGCCGATCTGGTCGGCGAAGGACTTCCGGGAGCACCGCCACGACTCCTACACCCCGGAGGAACTCGTCGCCATCGCCATGCGGCACGAGCCCAACTGGGTGCCGGAACCAGGCGACCGGCGCTGGAACTACTCCAACACCAACTACGTCCTCCTCGGAATGATCATCAAGAAGGTCACCGGGCCCGAGCGATCGCAGGTGGTGACGGATCGCATCATCCGTCCCCTCGGACTCGATCACACCTTCTCCCCGGGGGATGATCCCCGGCTTCCGGAGCCGCACCCGAAGGGCTACACCGAGTTCCCCGACAGCACCGAGCCGGTCGAGACGACCGAGGTGAACCCCACCCCCTTCGACGCCGCGGGCGATCTCATCACCACGGCCGCCGACCTCGTACGGTTCTGGCAGGCGTTGCTCGGGGGCGAACTCCTCGCGCCCGCCCAGCTCGCCGCGATGAAGGAGACCGTCCCCGCTCCCGAATGGGACCCCGTCTTCCCCGGCGCGTCCTACGGCCTGGGAATCGCTCGGTTCCGGTCTCCCTGCGGCCCGTACTGGGGCCACGCCGGCAACACCCCCGGCCACACCGCCCACAGCGGCTTCACCGAGGACGGCCGCCGCGGCATGGTGCTGTTCACCACGTTCTGGGCCCCAAACGAGCACGCCCTCCCGATCGAGAAGCTGATCAATGACGCGATGGACCACCTCATGTGCAGCCCTGGCGTTGGGAGTCAAACACCCGCCGGCGCCGTGTGACCATCAGACGTGCCGGACGATCACCCGCACAGCGGCTTGACCGCACCCTTCAGGGCGCGCTTGTGCAGCCGGTCGAGCCGGTAGCGGTGGTCGGTCTTGATGGTGGAGATGGCCAGGGCGGTTTTGCACCGCGCGGTCGGGCCGCGCACGCCTGTGGTGGCCGCCAGTTGGTCGATGAACTGGGTGGTGATCCGGTCCAGTTGGGGGCGTACCTCGGTGGCGAGGTCGGGGCGTTCGGTCGGTGCCAGTTCCGGATGCCGGGTCCAGCGGTCGTACAGGCCCTTCTGTACGACCTTGCTCATTTCGGTCTGTGCTCGGAAGAACGTCACGGTGTCGGGTACGTCGATGCCCGCCTCGCCGGCGAGCACCGCCGCCCGATCCAGCACCTGCTTTTCCCGTACCGGGTCCTCGATCGGCGTGTTCGTGCCGAATTTGGCCGCGGCGACCTTGTCGGCGAGCAGGATCCGCTCGGCCGCCAGACCGACCAGTGGGGTCAGCCCATGGACCGGCTCGTACAATCATGATCGATTCTCTGAGGGAAATGCTGGGCCGGGACAGAGCGCGCGCGAGGGAATCGCCTCGTCGTGCGTGCTCTTTCCCGAGGGTCAGCGGTGCAGGTCGATGACGTACTTTCCGCGTACGCCGCCCGCTTCGAGGCGTCGGTGGACCTCCGCGATGTCGCTCATCGGGTAGATGGTGTCGATCGCGGGGCGGACGTTGCCGGCCTCGGCGGCGGTGGTGAGTTCGGCGATCCGGGCGGGGGAGGGGTTGTTGCTGAAGAGCTTCAGCCGCCGGGGTGACAGGGCGGCGCGGAGTCCGGTGGCGGCGATGGAGGTCAGGATGCGTTTCTGGTCGAAGGCGAGGGCGACCATGCGGCCGGCGGGTGTGAGGCGGGCGCGGTAGGCGGCGAGGTCGGTGCCCACGACGTCGATGATCACGTCGAAGCGGCCGAGGTCTTGTGGCCGGGTGGTGCGGTAGTCGAGGGCGGTGTCGGCGCCGAGGTCGGTGACCCAGTCGAGGTTGCGGGCGCCGGCGAGCGCGGTGACGTGGGCGCCGAGGGCCTTGCCGAGTTGTACGGTGAGGCTGCCGACGCCGCCTGCGGCGCCGCGGACCAGGAGTCGTTCGCCGGTGCGGAGGTTGGCCTTGTCGGTGAGGGCGGTCAGGGCGGTGGTGCCCGATGCGGGCAGGGCGGCGGCGTCCAGCAGGTCGAGGTTCTTCGGCGCCGGGGCGAGTTTCTGTTCGGGGACGGTGACGTATTCGGCGATGGCGCCGGAGGCGAAGTGTGGCATGAGCCCCCATACCTCCTGGCCTGTCTGCCAGGCGTGGACTCCGGGGCCGAGGGCTTCGACGCGGCCGGTGAAGTCGCCGCCGAGGCCCCGGGGGAAGCGGGGGCGGATGAGGGCGCGCAGCCGGCCCGCGCGGATGGCGAGTTCGCCGGCGTCCACGCTCGCGGCGCGCACTTCGATGAGCACCTGTCCCGGGCCGGGCCGGGGGATGGGCACCTCCTCGACGCGCAGCACCTCGGGAGGGCCGAAACGGTGGTATTGGACGGCGCGCATGCTCAGCTCCGAAATTAAGTGGGGTGGGCTTCCGTTTGGCGTTCGATAGAGTAACTGGAGAGCCACCCCAGTTGTCAAAAGGAGGTCACGATGGGGCACGCCCCCGGGCGACGGCCGCTGCGTGCGGACGCTCGCCGCAACTACGACCTGGTCGTCGGTGCGGCCAGGGAGGTGTTCGCGGATCAGGGTGTCGGCGCCTCGCTGGAGGAGATCGCCCGCCGGGCCGGCGTGGGATCGGCGACCCTGCACCGGCACTTCCCCTCCCGCCGGGTCCTGATCGAAGCCGTCGCCCACGACCACGTCGAGACGTTGTGCGCCAAGGCGGAGGTACGCGCGCGGGAGAACGAGCCCGGCCCCGCGCTCTTCGCCTGGCTGCGCGACCTCAACGACTACGCGGTGAGCAGCCGCGGCCTGGCCGCCTCGATCCTGCACGACGGCCAGGACGCCGACCTGCTGGAGGAGGACCACGGCTGCCAGGTAATGATCATCCACGCGGCCCGCGAACTCCTCCGGCGGGCGCAGCGGACGGATGCGGTGCGCCCCGGCATCCGCGCCGAGGACCTCCTCGCGCTCGTGGCCGCCATCTCGCTGGCCGCCGTGCACCACGCTGACGGGGAGCAGGCGGGCCGCCTGCTGGACATCGCGATCGAGGGCATCCGGCCTCGTCAAGAGCCGTGACCGAGGCGTGCCGGAGAAGATGAAGAGGGTGGGCGCGCGGAATGATTCGAGCGCGAGCCGTCACACAGCGGGGGCGCACCTGACCGTGGGCCGAGTGGCATTGGTCAACAGTGGTCACCTGCCCTTACCTGGCTGGTCAACAGGCTGGGCCCTACACAGGTAGGGACATCCCCGCCTCGAAGGAGAAACATGAGCCAGGAATCCCGGTCGAGGGGCCGTCGCGTCTTAGCAGCCTCCGCCGTGCTCGCCGCCGTGGTCGGCGGCTACATGACAGTCGGCCCGGCTGTCGCAGATTTGTGTGACACGGAAGCTCTGCTCCTCTGCGAGGAGGACGCCGGCACCGATCAAGCCCTGCCGGACCTGATACCGGAAGAGCAGGACGACGAACCTGAGCCGATCAAGGACGAGGAGCCCGTAGACGATGGCAGCGAACGTCCGCTGCCAGAGGAGTCTGCCCCCGAGGACACCGCCTCCGTTCCGGCCGCGGACGAGGAGACGCCCGACCCCGATCTCAAGACGGAGTATTTCGTCTACGGCCCGACGTCGCGGGCCGACGTTGGCCGGGTGACGGCCGCGGGCGCCACGATCACGGGGGGCGACCTGGGCTACCTGACCGTCATGGCGACCGCCACACAGGCTGAACAACTCGCTGACCTGGGGTTCGGCGTGCGCTCACGGGCCGTGCCCGATGAGGTCGAGCCCGGCCATGCCACCTATGAGTCACTGATGGCGCAGGTGAACAATCTCGTGCGGACGTATCCCAATCTGGTGCGCAAGCAGTTGATCGGAAAGTCTCATGAAAAGCGCAACCTGATCGCCGTGAAGATCACCGGCGACGTGGCCAAGAGCGACGTGGCCAAGAGCGACGTGGCCAAGAGCGACGTGGCCAAGAGTCGGCCCAAGCCCGAGGTGCTCTTCGTGCATCATCAGCATGCGCGAGAGGTCGTCACGCTGGATATGGCCCGCTACTTGCTGGACCTCTTCACCCGTAATTACTGCAAGGGCGGCCGCTGTACTGACGAGCAAAAAACGATCACCAGGCTGCTGGACACCCGCGTGGTATGGATCGTGCCTGATCTCAATCCCGACGGCGGGGTGTGGGACCGCTCCGGCATGCTGGACGGCAAGCCGGTCTACCGGGAGTCGAGGAAGAACCGGCAACCCAATACAGGCGCCCGCTCCACGCTGAATCCCTCCGACGACCCGGTGGGGACCGATCTGAACAGGAACTGGGGCTACCAGTGGAATACGACCGGTTCGGATATACGGAAGGAATCGGAGACCTACCGGGGTCCAGCGGCGTTTTCCGCTCCGGAGACAAGGGCCGCGCGGGATTTCGTGGCACGGCGCAACAAAGACCGGCAGCGAATCACGATGGCCGTGGATTGGCACTCCTTCCTCAGCGCCGTGCTGTCGCCGTATGGATACACCAAGAACGAGCGGGACGGCCAGATGACCCTGGATCAACGACAGGTCTTCGACCGGCTCGGCCAGCAATTGGCCGACCGTTATTCCGCCGGCAAGGTCAGCTATCGGCGGGCGTCAAGCCTTGTTCCCGAGGGCAGTCCTCCACCGGCCGGCGGGATGATCGACTGGCTGTGGGGCAATCAGAAGATCTTCGCCTTCGCCCTGGAAATGGGGGCAGGCAAGTCCGGTGTGGTCAAGGAGCACAACCCCTTCTATCCTCCGGCCAGCATGATCGAGGACATCACGGCGGAGAACAAGGCGGCCGTACTGCATCTACTGGAGCAGGCCGACTGCCCGTACCGGGTGATCGGCAAGGAGAGGTCCTTCTGCTAAAGTCCGGCGCCCCGGCCGCCACCGGCTCCAACGACACGACCGGGCGTATGAATAAAGGTGCTTCCCCTGCCTGCCCGAGCGTTTTGACACCAAGATGGAGCCCGGCCCGTTCGTGAGCTACGACTCTGCGCGAGTACGGCCGCGACGTCCATGCCGGCGAGCACCGCTCGGGCGATGTCCGGCCGGGCGGCGGCGCGAGCGCATTGACCTCAAGCATGGTTGAGGCAACAGAATGCGGTTCATGAGCACAAACATTGATGCACCGGCCCGAGAGGCCGAGATCGAAGCGATCAAGCAGGTGATCGCCACGGTAGAACACGCTCAGAACAACGAGCTTCCCGACGAGTTCCTCCGTCTGTTCCGGGCCGATGCGATCTGGACGACGGGTGGTGGCAAGCGACTCTTCGGCCTCGACGCGATCTCGGCATTCACCCATCAGGTGCTTCCCGGTGGGATGCAAGGCCTCACCGTCACGTTCGAGCTGGAACACGTGCTGTTCATCCGCCCCGACGTGGTCGCCGTCAAGCTGCGTCAGGTGTACCACACACCCGAGGGGGCGGACGTGGGCTCACCGCTGTGGATCATGGCTAAGGAGGACGGGAAGTGGCTTCTGACTGCCGCCCAGAACATCGGTGTGCCGGACGACGAGGACGTGTCGCCAGATCGTGCCGGCTCCTGAGCAACAAGTGGTGATGCCGGACACCGGCAGGACAAGGAATGGCCCGTACGTCTAGCGGCCACCTCGGCCGCCTCCATCGAGGACCTGCAGACGGCCTTGCGGGGCCGCTGGCGGCAGGCGACACGGGCGGTAATGGTGCTGTTGTCGCTGCACGGACTGCCGGCAGCGCAGATCGCTGACCTGCTCGGCTACGACCCGGGCACGGTGCGCCGCTGGATCGCGCGGTTCAACCGGCTGGGACTGGCAGGCCTGGCCGACCAGCCCCGCCCGGGGCGCCCCCACCGGGGCGGCCGGCGACCGGCAGGCGGCCGAACTGGCCAAGGTCGGCTCGGCGCCGCACCGGGTGCGCGGCGTCGGCGGCGTGCTGTACGGGGCGGGTCCGGCGTACGGCGGCAAGTCGTGGGTGAGGCTCGGCAAAGCGCCGGGCGGCGCGGCGTTGTACGGCGACCAGATCATCGACGCCTTCGACCTCGGGACGCTCAAGGCTCTGGTCGCCTCCGCGTCCAGCAGCAAGCCCGGCTCCACCGTCCATGACGCCGACGACCGCGCCGTCAAGGCGTGGAGCTACCGGGGCACGATCACCTTCGGTCAGCTGTTCAAGGTGTCCAAGCCGTTCAGGCAGATGCTCGGCGGGCGGCTCGCCCCCAAGTACGGCCGCGTCATCGTGCACTGGGGGATCGCGACGGACCTGACCGGCAAGCCGGTCGTCGTCCAGGCGGTCTGGCGGCCCGGCGAGGGCTACCCCATGCAGAAGGTTGCGGTGGCCACCCGCTTCAGCTGGCCCGTGAAGGCAACCATCAAGGCGCCACGCACCACCGGGACCGCGCGGAACCCGTACGGGGACGATGTCATCGACACCTTCGGATCCTGACTCGCCCACCGTAGGCGCCGCCTGCCACGGCACGCACCGGACCAGGTAGCCGGCACATCCGGCCACGCGGCCGGGGCTCGCCGTACCCCTCCTTGTGATCACATCAGGCAACCCTCGGCTGCCGTCGGCGAGCACCCGCCCGAGTTCGATTGGCCTCCCTGTTCACACCGTCTTCGGAGCGGGGAAGCACCCGGGCCAACAGGCCATGATTTGCGCCGGTGCAGAGCACATTGACGCGGCTCCGCGGGTCGAGTTGGCAGAGGCTCTGGTCGATCTGGGCCGTCCGCTGGAAATGGCCGGCAGCGTCGCTACAGGACGGTTACAGGCGGGCGCCGGTCATGGGAGCGGTGGAGGGTTGTGGGTCTGGATGGCGTTGCGCAGCTTGATCTTCTCGATGATGAGCGTCTGGAGTTCGGTGATCTCGCGAACGGAGAAGCCGGTGGCCTTCGCGATCTCGGCGATGGACAGGTTGTCGGCGAGGAGCCTCATCACCCTGGCTTCGAGCTCGGTGAAGAGGCTGATCGAAGGGACACGGGCGTCGGCCGACCTGCCGGGCGGAGGCATCGACGCCATGATCGGTGCGGCGATGGGATATCCGCCGTCGAGGGCTTCGCGAATGGTCGCGATCAGCTCGTCCAGGCTGAACGGCTTGGTGACGAAGCCCACGGCGCCCGAGGACAGACCGCGGAACAGGTCCACGCGTGAGTCTCTCGCGGTGAGCATGACGATGCGCGTCGACGGATGCTCCTGGGTGATGATCTCGGTGGCGGTGTAGCCGTCCATCCCCGGCAGCATGAGGTCCATGGTGACCACGTCCGGTCGCGTCTGCCGGACTAGTTCGACGGCCTCCCGCCCCTCGACGGCGACTCCCACGACATCGAAGCCGCTCCTGCCGAGGGCATACGTGAGCGCATCGCTCAAAGACGACTCGTCTTCGACCACCAGCACGGTCGGCTTGCCCTTCGGCGTGTGCACCGGATCCGGCCGCGTGATCTCCCGCAGGCCGGCCTCGACGTCCACCGCCTTCGCGACAGCCGCGCGGGCGCGTTCGTGCGACTCGGTCAGCAGCCTGATGATGTCCGGCTGGGGACGATCCTGATCAGACACTATCCCCTCCTAGCCCGGCGAGTGATTTTCTGAGTGATGCGCGTGCCTTGTGCAGGTTGCCCCGGACAGCCGTTGGATTCTTGTCGAGCAACTCGGCGATCTCCGTCGGGGTGTACCCGTCGATGGTCCAGGCGATGACTTCCCGTTGGACCGGAGGAAGGCCCCGGACGGCGGCGAAGATCCTGCGTTCCTGATCGTGGAACTCGACCTCCAGCAGCGCGGCGTCCGTGCCGTTGCCGGGTTCGGCCAGGTCCGGGCTCAACACCACTTCGTGATCGTGGGAGGTTCTCCTGTAGTAGCCGTTCCTGATGGAGACCCGTATGTACGCGCCCGGATTGCCGATCTCCGACCAGCGGGGATAGGCCTTGGCGCAGGCTTCCTGAGCCAGATCGAAGGCCTCCTGCCACCTCGCGCCGAGCCGGCAGGCGAACAACAACAGGTCGGGAAATTCCCGGCGGTACCACCCCGCGAAGGCTTCGCCGTCGTCGTCGGCGGGCAGCCGGGGAAGAGGCCGCGTCACGGAGGTCGTCTCCTGCGTAGTCGGGTGTCGTCCACATCATTCCTCACGCGTCTCCGCTGAGGAGGGCTTTGCTGGTGAACCGGTCTCGATCCGCACCCCGGTCACGCCGTCGATGTAGACGCTGCCGCACGGCAGATGCGGAAGGACCGCTGTCACCCGCCCCTGCCGGTGGCGTTCGCGCACCCATGTGGTCAGCAGCGTCAGCAGGCCCCCGGCCATGCTCGCCAGCACACCCACGATCATCAGGTTCATCGGTTCTCTCCTTTCTCGGACAAGAAGAAGGAGTCACCGAACGCCCAGTCGTTAACTCCACTGGGCAGACTCTTCAGGGGCCCGGCCAAGATCCCTGTAGTGATGGAATGTGTTGATCCATCCACACTCCGCTGTTCTGGATGGGGCCGTGAACGGTGTGCGACCGTGACATGGTGAACGTGCTCTTCCCGCACTTGGCCGCGGTGGAGATCGAGCAGGTAGATCGTCAGGACGGCCAGATCCTGGTGACTGCCCGCACGCGAGCCGGCCCGGTGCGCTGCCCGTCGTGCGGGATGTCCACGGGTAAGATGCACGGCTATCACCGGCGACACCTGGCCGATCGCCCGGTGGACGGGCTGCCCGGTGGCGGCTCCACCCTGCTGTACCGGCTGGACAACTGGATCGCCGAAGTCCGCGCCGGCGAGCAACACGAGTGGCGATGAGCCGTGGCGCGGATGGGCTGGCGTTTGGGCCGCGAGGTTGCTGTGCCTATGGGTGTAGGGCATTGCCTGCTCCAGATCGTTGCGTATCTGGAGCAGGCAATGTCATGGAACGCCATGGTGATAGGCCGTTCGACCGGGAGGTGTGCGATTGGGGGTCACAGCAGTCGTTCGCTGCGGGTGGCTGCTTCTTCCCGGATCATGCTGAGGTATGCCTGGCGGAGCTGGTCCTGGCGTGCGGCTTCGAGGTCGGCGGGATTGGGAGACCAGCGGTTGCTGTGATGCTGGTAGAGGTGCCAGCAGGTTTGGATGCCGTACAGCAGGTTGTCGAGGAGGTCGGGGGCGGGGCGGGCGGGGTTGAGTGAGGTGAGCGGCAGGTGGATGGTGTCAGGGCCGAATTCGATGCCGGGCCGGGCGGCTTGGATGAACTCCTGTGCGGCGGTGATGCGATGTTGTACGTCGAGGATGCCGCGCAGGTAGCCGTCCGCGATGTGCAGCGCGTTGCGGATCAGGGGCATGACCACGTGCCGGGCGCGGGCGCCGGAGTCGATGGCGGTGGCGACGTCGGTGAGACTCTCGATGGCGAGGGGTTTGTCGGGTTGCTCGGCGCTGCCGACGACCTGGATCGGGTGCAGGCCGGTGTGCCGGGCGGTGACGGTGACGGCGGCGTGGTACCAGTGGGCGGCGGCGATGGCGGCTGCGGTGGGATCGACCTCGGTGAACAGGGCCTGGTTGCCGGAGGGGTTGTCGCGCAGCAGGCGGTCGGCCTGGGAGATCTGGAGGGGGGAGGCGTCTTCTCGGCTGAGGGTGACGGCTTGCTGGGCGCGTTCGGACAGGTCGCCGCGTTCGGCCTGTTCGATGGCGGCCAGTTCGGCGGCGACGTCGGTGGTGACGTGCGTGGTGAGCTGGGAGGCGTCGAGCTTGCGCAGGGTACGGGCGATGGCTTGGGCGGCCTGCTCGATCTTGGTGGTGATCGGCCGGTTGGTGGGTGACGCGGTGGCGATCAGGGCCGGGAGGACCTTGTCGAAAGCGTCGCGTTCTTGCTGCCGGTGCCGGCCGGGGCTGTGGGGGCCGTGCCGATCGGCGGCGCTGGCGGGGTGGGTGTAGGAGCGCCAGCAGAGACCTGACAGGTGGGTGAGCTCGGCGGCGAGCTTGCGGGTGTCGTGGGGGAGTTGGTCGTGGGTGAGCCGGGTCACGAGGGTGGCGGTGTCGCCCATGCCGGTGCTCCACTGGGCGATGAGCGTGTTGTGGGCACGGTCGATGGCATACCGAGTCACGGAGACCTCTTCAAGGAAAGGGGGACCAGACAGAGTGGGGGCTCTGCGCGGGGCAGGTTCCGGTCATGCTTAGGATGCTGGATCCGCCGCTCACGTGAAGCCTTTTTGACGTTCTTTCTGGGCCCCTGATCAGCGGTTTTGCCCGGAGATGCGGCATAATTCCTTTGAACCGTCCGAATCGAACCGGCCGTCGATGCCCTGTACCGTGAGGCGATCGGGTGGGCCATGATCACCTATGCCCGCTCCCGGTGGCTCTACGGAGAATGGCTGCCCCCGCGTGATCCACCAAGGTCGGACACGGGCGCACCTCGTCGATTCGGCCGAATCGGTCATCCGCAGCGGGGCGAGCAGCCTGGACGACCACCGATCCGCCTGGCCGACGATCACTTCCTGCCCCGGCAAGGTCGTCGCCGGTGTCCACCTCGACCTTGATGACCACACCGCCGGCGTCTGGACCTCCGCCACGTTGCGCGGTGCCCTGCGGAACGAGGGGCACGGGTGGCCTGGCTGGCACTGGTCGAACTGGGAGGACCGGTCAGCCGAGCAGGCGCGCCGGGTCGCCGGAGCCCTCACCGTGCCGGAGGCGGACCTCGCGGAAGGTCTGCGTGCGCTCGCTGCGGAGTTCGACAAGCATCAGGACGTGGACTCCGCCACCGAGTCGGCCTCCCTGCTGCTCGCCTTCACCGACCTCCTGCTCGCCGGAGCCAGGGAGTCGGGGCTACAGGCCCACGCCCACACGGACAATGCCTTCACGCACCGCCCCATGGATCTGACCGGCGAGGAGAAGACGTTGGTCCACACCGCGATCGCCGGCCTCATGACGTCGTCCGGTGAACGGGGCCAGCGAGATACAGGAAACCGGCAATGAGCCGCCGCCCCGTCCAGAAAGGTAGCGGTGGGTGTCGTCAATGGACATGCGGGTCTTCCTGCCTGGCGCAGGCCGGCGCTCGTGTGAACGTGTTGAGCATCGCTGCGAGCTCTGCGGGGCAGCTGAGGGCGGGGCAGTGGCCGCTTACGATCTCGTCGGGAGTGATACCGAGGCGTTCACGTACGAGCCGGCGCTGGAATGCCGCGGGGAACAGCCGGTCCTCAGTGCAGAGGATGTAGCGCGACGGCGTGGCCGGAAGGGTGCCGAGGGGCCAGGGCTCGTAGTAGGCGGAGTTGGAGGGCGGGGGCGGTTCCCTGTGTGACACCTGGTCGGCCAGCGGCTTGGGTACATCGTGGAAGTAGCCGATGTACGGGTCGGAGGAGCCGGTGAGGCCACCGTCTTCGGCGGCCTGGATGCGAACGGCCTCCGAGTGCCCGGTGTTGCTCCACCAGTCGGACGGCGATTCGCCGGGCCGGGGGATCATGGCGGTGACGTAGATGAGTCCGGCGGTGGGGACACGTTCGGCGACCAGGGGTGCGGTGAATCCACCGAACGAATGCGCGACGACGAAGAGCGCATCCTGGGTGTCGATCGTGTTGACGACGGTGTCGGCGTAGTCGTCCAAGGTCTCCGTGTCGTCGCCGGTCCACAGCGTGGGGGCGAAAGTGGTGTGTCCGAGGGATTGGAGCTCGGCCTCTACGAGGTGCCAGTACCAGCCTCCGCCTACGCCGGCGCCGTGAATGAGCGCGAATGTACTCATCGTTCGTTGCCCTCTCTGGCCGCGGAGACCTCGTCATGTCGCCTGCTGTCGGGCTTCAGCCTTTTGCGGTGTGCTCGACGATTGCCGCGATGGCCAGGTCCCAGAGTTCTCGTGGCGGTTGCTGATGCCCGGCTCCTGGGAGGGGGACCAGGTACGCGCCGGGGATCTCGGCGGCGAGGGCTCGGCGATCGTGCTCGGCCGGGACGGCGGGGCTGGTCGAGGCCAGGCACAAGGTGCTCACCCGTTCGGCGTGTTCGAGGGCGATGCCGCCTCCCATCGACAGCCCGACCAAGTGCGCGCGGCCCACTCCCAGGGCGTCCAGGATCCGCAGTGGGTCGGGGGTCAGATCGTGGGCGGTGTACGACGGCCGTCCGGGCGGTGAGCTGGTCGACCGGCCGGTGTCGCGGTGGTCGTAACGCACGACCTGGCGACCCGCCTCGGCGAGCCGGGTGCAGAACTCCTCTTCCCACCAGATCATCGACTGTGCTCCGAGAGTGGCCTTTTGGCGCTGCGTCCGGTGCGCCGCCCGTGGGATCCCGGTTGACACCACCGCGGTCATGTCGACCAGTAGCGGCCCCGCCGGCGGGTGCAGGCCGAGCCGCGTGAACACCACCTGGGCCGGGCCGACCATCAGGGTCCCCGGCACCGCACTACTCACCGTGGCGATCCGCACCATGATGGCGCGGCGGTCCTCCGGGGCGGCTCGGTGACCGCGTATCGGCAACTGTTCATTGACGCCGATGGCGCACCGAGCGCGCCCATGCCGGTCGGAACGTCAGGCAGCGGGTTCCTCCTGGAAGGGCCGTACCTCAACCCTGCTGCGCAGCGCCCGCGAGGCCTGCTTGGTCCATTCGATCGCGACGTCGTCGTTCTCGGCCTCAATGATCCAGAAGCCGCCGAGGTACTCCTTGGCCTCAATGGAGGGGCCAGGTGTGAGTACGGGGCTGTCACCGGAGTAGTCCACCGTGGTCGCGCTCGACGGCGGCTGCAGACCTCCGGCGGTCACGAACGCGCCCGCCTCCTGAAGACCGGTGTTGAACGCGTCGACCGCGGCTATCATCTCCGCCAGCTCCGCGGGGTCCATGCCCTCCATCGTCGGCTCCTCGGCGGAGTCGTGGGGGAGGCTCAGAAAGTACTTCTTCATGGTTGTCTCCTCGTCATGTTCTTGATGGTTCGAGCGTTGCGGCCGTTGACCGCTGTCTGAACACTAGGAGGGGGCTGCTCAGTGAGGCATCGGTCATCGTTACCGGCGTCCGGGAAACCGATGACTGGCGTCGGCCACAACACCCCGCGGGCGTACGGACTCGGGCCTCTTGGGCCATGGTTGTATCTAGGGCTCGCCGGCAGCGGGCTCGACGAGGTCGGTCAGTTCGGCGCGGCCGGTGACGCCGAGCTTCGGGTACGCCTTGTAGAGGTGGTGGCCGACGGTCCGTGGGCTGAGGAAGAGCTGTGCGGCGATCTCCTTGTTGGTGTGACCGGTGGCGGCCAGCCGTACGACCTGCAGTTCCTGCGGGGTCAGCAGGGTGAGCGGGCCGCCGCGCGTGGGCTCGTCGCCCCGCTCGCCGAAGGCGGCCAGTTCGCCGCGCGCACGCTCGGCCCAGAGGCCCGCGCCGAGGCGCTCGAACGCGGACACCGCCGCCGCGAGATGGGCGCGGGCCTCGGTACGGCGGCGCCGGCGGCGCAACCACTCGCCGTAGACCAGCTGGGTACGGGCGCGCTCATAGGGGCCGCCCTGCCGCTCGTGGAGTCGCAGCGCCTCGGTGTACAGCGCCTCGGCGTCGTCGTCGCCGGCCAGCAGGGCCCGGCTGCGTAGCGCGAGCCCGGTGGCGACCGGGCGGTCGACGTGCTCGGCCCAGTGGCAGAACGCCGCCAGCGGTCCGTGGGCGCGATCCGGCATGCCGCCGCGCACGGCCGCTTCCACCAGATCCGGCACCGCCCTGATCAGGAGGTCGCGGCTCGCGGGCCCCCGATACACGCTTTCGAGCTGCTCGAATGCCCCCCCGAACCGCCGGGCGGAGAGGTCGAGCATGCCCAGACCCCAGGCCGCGATCTCGGCATTGACCCGGTGCCGGGCCCGGGCCCGCGGCAGCACCTCCTCGGCGAGAGCCCGGCAGCGTGCCTCGTCACCCGACACGGCGTGCAACCACACCTCCACCGACCGGTGTGCCAGCCTCTCGGTCGTGTTCCCGAGTTCCTCGCTCACGGACGCGCCCTCCGCCACGCACGCGCGGGCGTCCGCGAACTCGCCGCGGAGCAGCCGCGCCACCGCGAGCACGTTCAGGGTGTACGGGACCCACCCCAGCGCGCCGCCGGCTCGCACCTCGGCCAGCATGTCCTCGGTCTCGGCGATGACGTTGTCGTCGTCCGCGATCATGAGCCCGCCGAACCCGACCGTGATGCGATGGGTCAGGTCGTTCCCGCCGCCGCGGGTGGCGGTGTGAAGATCGCGCATCGGGCCGACGGCCAGCTCCGGGCGTCCGGCGAAGAGTTCCGCCCACCCGAGCAGGGCGGCGACGACGGGCGCCCAATCCTTCGGCGGGGTGAACCCGCGCATCAGCTCCGCCGCACGTTGCAGGAGGTCGTGCGCCGCTCCGTGCCGGGCGGCGTGCGCGGCCTCGTACAGGGTGAGCGCGGCGCGCTCCGGATCGGTGTCGCACACCAGCGCGGCGGCTTCGAGCGTCAGCTCCGCATCGGCCCGTGGCGAGGTGCGTTCGTACTCGACGGCGCCGCGGGTGTAGATGGCCGCGGCGCGGACGCCGGGGTCGGTGGTGAGCGAGAGCGCTTCTGCCGCCAGCCGGGCGGCGCGGTCGGCCTTGCCGGCGTCGAACGCGGCCTGGCTGGCGCGGGCGATCCGCCGGGCCTTCAGCTCCCGGTCGGCGCTGAGGCGGCCGGCCCGGTCGTAGGCGGCCGACATCGCCATCGCGCCGCCTCGGTGCCAGGCCCGCTCCGCCGCCCCTTCCAGTTCGGCGGCCACGGCCTCGTCGGGGGCGGTGGTGGCGGCGGCGAGGTGCCAGGCCCGGCGGTCGGCGTCGGCGTCCGCGCGCAGCGCCTCTGCGTACGCGCGATGCACCTCGATCCGCCGGTGCAGTGGCGCGTCCTGGTAGGCGGCCGCCCGTACCAAGGGGTGCCGGAAGGTGATCCGGCTGTCGATCCAGACGAGGCGGTCGCGTTCGGCGGGCGCCAGGTCGCCGGCGGTGCCACCGAGGGATTCGATCACGTGCAGGACCGTCGTGAGCGGCGCCGCCAGGTCGGCCGCCGCCACCAGCAGCGCGCGTTGGGCGGGGTCGGGAAGCCCCGCGATCTGGTGGCGGAAGGTCTCCTGTACGCGGCGGGTCACCGGCAGCGGGCCGACCTGCTCGGCCGGACTGGACTCGTCGGCCTCGTTCGCCGCGAGCCGCGACGACCCGAGCTCGATGATCGCCAGGGGATTGCCGCCGGACTCCGCGAGGACCCGGGCCCGCACCGGTTCGATGAGTTCCGGTGCGTGGTCGCCGAGCAGCCGGGCGGCATCGGGCGCGGCGAGGCCGGTCAGGTCCACGACCTCGACGCCTGCGATCTCGAACGGCATCGAGGTCTCGCGTACCGCGAAAAGCATCGCGATCGGATCGGCCACGAAGCGGCGGGCCGCGAACAGCAGCGCCTCCACCGAACCCTGGTCGAGCCATTGCAGGTCATCGACCACGCACAGCAGCGGGCCACCATCGGCCAGATCGGCGAGCAACGACAGGGTGCCGGCGGAGATCAGGAACCGGTTGGCCTCGTCCCCCTCCGACAGGCCGAAGGCGCAACGCAGCGCCCTGGCCTGGGGAGCGGGGATGGCGTCCAACCGATCCACGTGCGGGAACAAGAGCTGGTGCAGGCCGCCGTACGCCAGCTCGGAGTCGGACTCGACCCCTGCTCCGCGGACCACGCGCATGCCGCCCTCGGCTTCGGCCATCGACACGGCATGGTCGAGGAGAACCGATTTCCCGATGCCCGCCGCGCCCCGTAAAGCCAGCGCGCCGCTGCGTTCGTGGCGCGCATCTGTCAGCAGGCGTTGAATCCGCGCTTGCTCGACCTCCCTACCCACCAGTGACATGCGTTGCTCCTACGTCCAAGCCGTTGCCGCGAGTGTGGTCCGGGAAGGTGGCCGGCTGCGTGCGCTCGTCCCAGATGGGGGGAGTATCGGTTCGTTGCGTCATCGCGAGGAGTTTCTCGCAGCTCGGAAGGGGTGTCGAATCAAGGATGGGGAGGGTCGTCAGCCGTCAGAAGGACGGTCTCAAACTGGCGGGTCTCCCACCCCTCCGGCGGGTCGTCCCGAAGCGACGACAGGATGGGTGGGCTTTGCCGCCCGCGCGGTCCGAGATCGGCGAATTTGCAGGTCAGGCCCTAGCCGAGGACCTTCGCGAGCATCCGCCAGTCGACGAGGTTCGATGGCACGCGAGGTCATGTGGCGCACCAGCGACAGCACCGCGCTGCGTATCGACCCGGCGCACGCACCCGGCCGGCAACACTCTGCCGGATCCGCCCTCGGTCGGGGTCCGGAGCGGCGCGGCAGGCGTCGTTCAGTGCGGCGATCATGATGATCTGGCGATGCCCGCCATGGGCGTGGGCGGCAGCGGTGAGGCGAGGCTCCTCACCGCTGCTCGTCGCCTTGTTACCGTGCGGCTTGGCGCGCTTCGGCGCTCTCGCGCGGGTTGTTCACCCGCATTCCCCGCGGGGCGGGTTCGGTGTGGTGCTCGGTGGTGTAGAAGCGCACCTCGTGCCCGTCGGGGTCGTGCAGATGCGGCAGGATCCAGCCGATGGTCGCGCCGGATCTGGCTCAGCTTGTGACCAGGGTGAGCCCGAAGGCCGACAGGGCTTCCTGGATCGGCTGGAAGTACGTGATGCCGCTGGTGATGCAGGACGCGCCGGATGCGCCGGAGGTCAGGCCCTGGGCCTGGTCGCCGGCGAGGAACGGTGCGCCCGACGTGCCCGGCTCGGCGCACACGCTGGTGCGTACCAGTCCGGTGATGGTGCCGCCGGGGTGGGTGATGGTGGCGTTGCGCTGCTGAATGACGCCGCACCGCCAGCCGGTGACCGGGCTGCCCTGACAGACGGGCGCCCCGATCGGTGCGGCCGTCGCGCCGCGCACCGGGCGTTCGACGTTGAGGCCCGCCACGACGCCGCGCGGTGTCCAGCCGGGGTACAGGGACACCCACGCGAAGTCGTTGCCCGGGTAGGAGGACGCCTCGAAGACGCCGATCGGGGTGCCGCCGTAGCCCGTCAGGGCGACGTCTCCGCGCTGCCCGCACGACCCGGCGGTGACGAACCCGCCGGTGGCGCCGCGCCGTACGGTGAACCCGACGATGCACCGCCCCTTGTTCCTGACGACGAAGGCGTCACCACCCCGGATGACGCCGGATGCCACCAAGACGGAGGCAGCCGGGACGGAGGCGGCCGGGACGGAGGCGGCCGGGACGGAGACGGCCGAGACGGGAGCGGGCGCGCCGGTGACGACGATCATGGCGGCCACCATCATGGCGGCCAGGCGGGCAGGCTTCATGCGGACCTCCAAAGGCAGTCCTGCCGCCACCGTAGACCGCGCTCGCGCCCACCGGACCTACCATTGACCCCCGTAGCGCCGTGTTATGGATGACGGACCAGCCGCCATCTGGTCTCCCCGCTGCGCCGGCGCCGGCCGCTGGCGCCCGGCGAAACGGAAGACGGCTTCGACTCGGCCAAGTGCCGCCGCGTACATGGCTGAGGCGGTCTCGCAGGGCCGAAACAGCCCGTAAGCGGAAGAATCAGCCGGCGAGACGGTGGCGGGCGAGCGCGTCGTAGAACGGCTGGTGGTGCTCGGCGACGCGGCGCAAATGCGCGTTCGTGCCGGGCGTCTCACGCTGCTCGGGAGGCGCCTTGGCCACGAGCCCGCTGCTCTCGGCCACCTCCGCGTGCCACCGGGTCGTGTTGTGCCAGTTTTCCCGCTCACCGGGATCCCAGCGCAGCGCCTCGGCCTTGAAGTCGAGCCCGACCTGTGCGCAGTAAGCCTGGATCGTCGGCTCCGGATCGGCCACGAGATCGTCGCCATCGATCACCAGCGGGACCCTGCCGGTGGCCGACCTTACGGCGTCGAAAATGGTGTGCAGGTATTCGAAGCCGTACTCGTCCAGGGTGGCCTGAGGGTTCATCGCGTAGTGCGAGGAGATCGCGCCCTGCGGCTCCCGGATCATGAAGGTGTTGATGACGTCGCTGAACAGCCGCTCGTCTTCGAGCAGCGGGGTGTAGGTGTAGTCGGAGGTCTCTTTGGCGAACACCCGGCGCTCGACGGCGTTGACCTCGATTATCGTGCCGAGCAGTTCGGCCGGCGACGTGGCGCGTCTGCCCGCGAGTTCGAAGTGGCCGTCCGTCTGCAGGTACGAGAACGGCTCGTGGGCCACCTCGAGATCGCCGCGTTCGAGCATGATGCGCAGGAACGCCGTGGACCGCGATCGAGGCACCGCCCACAGCATGATGGGCTTCGGCGCGGCGCTCATTGCGACCACGCGGTGGGCCGGCGGTCCCAGCGATGTTCGCGCAATCGTGCCATCAGTTCGTCGCTCAGTGGCTCGGCGTCGCTGGTGCCGAGGTTGGCGCGGACATGCTTGAGGGTGCGCATGCCGGGGATGACGGTGGCGACATCGGGGTTCTGGCGGATGAACCGCAGGGCGAGTTCCGGCATGGTCATGCCCTCGGGCACGATCGTCGCCAGGCGTTCTGCGCGCTCCACGCTCGCGATGAGGTTCTCGGGGACGAAGTAGGTGTTGCGCCAGTCGCCTTCGGGCCAGCGGCTGTCGCGGGTGAGGGTGCCGGTGAGCGTGCCCTCGTCGAAGGGCACCCGTGCGATCACCGCGACGTCCAGCTCACGGCAGGCCGGGAACAGTTCGTCCTCGGGGGCCTGGTCGAAGATGTTGTAGATGACCTGCACCGAGTCGATCAGTCCGGTGCTCAGGGTCCGCAGGACGTTCCAGGGCTCCCATCGGTTGACGCTGATCCCGACGCCCTTGATCAGCCCGCGTTCCTTCATCTCGGCGATGGCGTCCTGCCAGGTCGCGTCGTCCGCCCAGGCGTCCTCCCAGACGTGGAACTGGAACAGGTCCACAGCCGGCCGGCCCAGCCCTTCGAGGCTGCGGTACAGGTACTCCCATAGGTGATCAGGTGGGTACACGTCGGCCAGTTTGGAGTCGCGGGTGGACGGCCAGGTGCGGTCCTTGGGCGGGGGCTTGGTCGCGAGGTGAAGGCGGCGGTCCGGGTGCCGCTCGACCAGCCGCCCGAGCATTCTCTCGCTGTGTCCGCGGCCGTAGATCCAGGCGGTGTCGAAGAAATCACACCCGAGCCGTACGGCCTCGTCCAGCGCGGTGTCGCCGCTCTCGTCGTCGACTCCCGTCCATCCGCCCTCGCCGCCGGCTATTCCCCACATCCCGTAGCCGACGTCCCCGACCTGCCAGCCCAGCCGGCCGAACCGACGCTCACGCATCGTTTTGCTCCTTTCCTGTCTGTACGGCGGCCGCCTCGCTCCAGCGGTTCCCGCCCGAGCCGAACCGGGTCTGCCGCACCACGCCACCGTCGATTTTCATTGCCTCGCCTCTGACGACGCCCCGATGGACGGACAACCGCACGCTGCCGCAGATCTCGCCGACCAGCCGGTCGATCCCCTCCCGCGCCGCCCGCGCGGCCGGCTCCAGCCAGCGCGCCTCGTACATCGCGGCACCCAGTACGGCGGCCAGCCGGTCGTAGAGTTCGCGGCCGGCCGCGTCGAGGCCGGCCTGCAGGAGGCGGGTCCACGCGTGGTCGAGCAGTTCCAGCCCGGGCGCCTCGTAGACGCCCCGGCAGACCGTGCCGATGATGCGCCGCTCGACCACGTCGCGGAGCCACACGCCATGCTGCGCGCCGATCTCGTTGACCAGCGCCATCCACTCGACCGGGTCGGGTCCGCTGCCGTTGACGTCGGCGACCCGTCCGTCGCGGAAGGTGACGACGACGGTCTCGGGCTTGTCCGGGGCATGCTCGGGCCACGTGCTCCACCGTGGATCAAGCCGGGTGACCGGCGTTTCGAGGTCTTCCAGTTCGGCCGACTCGTGCGAGACGCCGGCGAGGCCGGCGTCGCTGGACCGTTCGGCGCCGCTGCCCGGGTCGAGGGGCAGCCCGTGCCCGGCGACGGCCGCGAGCATGGCCGCGCGATCGGGGAATCGCTCAAGCGCCTTGGCGTTCGTCCACGGCTCGATGATGGGCAGTTCCGGTGCGACCTGGGCGGCGTAACGCGCGAAGCGGCGCTGGTCGTTGCCGCCGCCGACACAGCCGTGCGCGAACCCCCCGCAGCCGTCCGCCCGCATCACCGGCGCGACCTCGCTGACGAGCACGAAGCGCGCCGCACCGGTCGTGTTCCAGTAGCCGCCGTCGTGGCGGGCGCGATACCGAAGCAGATCCGATGCCACCGCGGCCATGGATGATCGCAAATCCAGGACGACGGCCTTGTCCCCGAATCGGCGCAGCGAAGAAGCGAGTGCGGCCACCTTCGCGGGATCCGCCTGGCCGATGTCGGCGATATAGTGCCGCGCCGGAGTGGACATTTCATGAAGCCAGACTCCGACGGCCAGGGCGGAAAGTCCGCCCGATTGGAATACTCCGACACGTGCGCTGTCATGGGCTTTCCGCACGACCTTCCCCTAACGATGTGGACGGGATGCGTTGCCGGGTTTAATAAACCGACCGCCCGCCCTACCCACGGATGGCGCTTCCTCACATCAGACGCGTAAATGATCTCGGAATCGAATTCCGCCGCTCTTGTTCATGCTGGTAAGAGCCGATGTGGCCCATCCGGAAATATTCCCTTCCTCATTCGCCAAGGCGCGCGGTGATCATTTCCCGCTCCACTCGCGTCCGTGGATTGACGGGCGTTCGCAGGGGTAAGGCGGGTATGCCACTCGCTCCTTCCCCAAGAATTTGCGGCCTTATTCGCGCAGGCCATAGTGCCTGAAGCGGAGATCTGCACGGCGACCGCGGCGCCACCTGGGGTTGCGGATCCTGAGGACGTGTTCCAGGATGGAAGTAACCCGTAAGACGCGAGATATCGGTTAGCCAATATGACGCGGCCGACAAAGAAGGGAGGAACACGGCGGCTGAGTCAGCGGGCGTCCGGGAACCTGCGACCGCAGCGGAACATCCATTCGCCGGAGCCCTGACTTCGCGTTTGTCACACAGTCATCAATCGCCGAGGCCCGATCCCGGCTGCCTGAAACTTCTCAACCTGAATAGTTGCCGGTCGAAACTACGGGAGCACGATGTCACGCCATCAGCAGACGCACCTGAGCGAACACTTTCCCCCCGCCATTGACTTAGCTCTGGGTCCGCGCCACGCGTTCCCCCGGCGAAGTACGGTCCTTGATCTGTTCCGCGAACAGAAGGAGGCCGCACCTGACCGCCCCGCCCTCCGCCACCGGGACACGACGATGAGCTATGCCGATCTCGATGCCGTGGCCGATGTCACGGCCCATCGACTGATCGGCAACGGTGTACTGACGCGACAATTGATTCCCGTACTCATAGCGGACGGGCCCGAATTTCCGGCATCGCTCTTCGGGGTGATGAAGACGGGCTCGGCGTTCGTACCGCTGGATCCGGCGTGGCCGATCGACCGTCTCAGCGGGATCCTGGCCGACCTGTCGCCGCCTGCCATCGTGGCGTCGGCGGCGACCGGCGCGATCGCCGCCCAGTTGGAGCCGGCTCTCCCCACCGTCATCGTCGACTGCGCGGGGCCGGCGGAGCGGACTCCTCCGCTCAAGGACCGTGACCCCGGGCCGGAAGACCTGATCTATGGCTTTTACACCTCCGGCTCGACCGGCACGCCCAAGTGCGCGCTCAACCACCACCGCGGCCTGGTCAACAGGCTGACCACGATGTCGCGCCGGTTCGGTGACGGGGCCGATCACGTGACGCTGCAGAACAGCCGGTCCACGTTCGACTCCTCGATGTGGCAGGTGTTGTGGCCGCTGGTGTCCGGTGGGCAGGTCGTGCTGCCGCACCGCGACGGGATCCTCGACCTCGAACAGACCGCGATGACCATCGGCCGCTACGGCGTCACGATGACCGACTTCGTGCCGTCCGTGCTTGAGGCGTTCGTGTCGCTGCTGGAGGCGCGCGAGGACCTGCGCGACGCGACGTCCTGCCTGCGGCGCATGTTGATCGGCGGGGAGGCGGCCGGCCCCGGCCCGGTGCACCGGCTCCGTGCGTTGCTGCCCCACCTCAAGGTGACCAACACGTTCGGGCCGACGGAATGTTCGATCGGGTCGGTGTTCCACGAGATCACGGACGCCGACACCGACCGGATCCCCATCGGGCGCGCCATCGACAACACGGCCGCGATCGTGCTCGACGACGACCTCGGACCCGTCCCGGTGAACACGCCCGGCGAGCTGTATCTCGGCGGCGAGTGCGTCGGAGGGGGCTACCTCAACGACCCCGAGCGCACCGCGCGGGTGCTGGTGGCCAACCCCTTCCCGCAGATCCCCGGCGACGAGCTCTATCGAACCGGCGATCTGGCCCGGGTCGGCGAGGACGGCCTGCTGTACTTCATCGGCCGGCTCGACGAACAGGTCAAGCTCAATGGGGTACGGGTGGAGCTCGGCGACGTCGCATCCGCCGTGGCCGACCATCCACTCGTCGGCAGCGCGGTGGCGGTCGTGCTCGGCGAGCCCCCCGAGTCCACCTTGGTCTGTTGCGTCACGCCGCGATCACCCGACGACCAGCCGAGCCCGGAGCGGCTGCGCGCGTACGCGGCGGAGAAGCTGCCGGCCGAGCAGGTCCCGCATCAGATCGCGGTGCTCGGCGCGCTCCCCCTCAACCACAACGGAAAGACGGACCGCAAGGCCCTGGCCGCGCTCATCGCGGCCGAGACGGTACGGGAGCCCCGCCGGGAGGAGGTCGAGCCACCGGCCAATCCGATGGAGGAACTGCTCTGTTCGGCGTGGCGCGAGGTGCTCGAACTGGAACAGGTCTCCGTGGTCGTCCCGTTCGCCGCCTACGGAGGCACGTCGCTGATCGCCTACCGGCTCACCGCCGCCGTCGGCGAACGGCTGGGCAGGCCGGTACGTCCCAGAGACCTGCTCGTCGCCTCCACCGTGCGCGAACAGGCGCAGCGGCTGACCGAGGACGTCGACGACGACAGCGCCGAACTGGCCTATATCAAGCACGACCTGGCATGGCGCCCGCCGCAGACCCTGCTGCTCACCGGCGCGACCGGCTTCGTCGGGGCGCACATCTTCGCCGAACTGCTGATGTGCTCCAACGTCGGCCTGATCTGCCTGGTACGGTGCTCCGACCCCGCGGACGGAGCCCGGCGGCTGATCGAGGCCCTCGACCAGTACGGGCTGACGTCCGCCGGACAACACCTGTCCATGGCGCTCAAAACGGGACGGGTCGAGGCGGTCCCCGGCGACCTGGGCAGTGAACTGCTCGGCCTGCCGCAGTGGCGATTCGACGAGATCGCGTCGGCCGTGTCCGGTGTCGTCAACGCCGCCGGCGCGGTGAACTTCCTGTCCGACTATCTGGACCACCGCCCCGCCAACGTGCTCGGCGTACAGGAGCTCATCAAACTGGCCTCGGGCGGCGCCCGCGTGCACACCCTGTCCACCTTGAGCATCTTCCCGCCCGCCGGGCCGGGCACGCCGCGCATCACCGAGGACCAGATCCCGGAGACGGAGCAGGTCGCCGCGGACGGCTACAACCGATCGAAGTACGTCGCGGAGAGCCTGCTCGCCGACGCGCACCGGCAGGGCGTCAGCTCGGTGGTGTACCGGCTCGGCGAGGTCTGGCCGCACCGCGCGGTCGGCGTGGCCAACCCGGATTCGCTGGCGCACAACCTGCTGTACGCGTGCGCCCGCACCGGCTGCGTGTTCCCGACCGAGGCCGTGACCGACGTGACGCCGGTGGACGTGGTCGGCCGATTCGTGGCCCGCGCCGCGACCGGCGACCTCAAGGTGCCCGACGGCGCGATGCACGTGCTGTGGCCGGCCAGGCTGCGCTTCGCCGACGCGTTCGGCGTGCTCGCCGACCGGTGCGGGCTCGACCGGGCCGGCTACACGCAATTCCGCGACCGGCTGCGGGACATGGCCGGGCCCGACGAAAGGCTCGCCGGGCTGTGCGCGCTGCTGCCGCCCGCGGTCGACGGCCGTGACGCGGCGCCGGTCGCGTTCGACCGGTTGTTCACCGACGGCTCCCGGCTCTTCGACACCCGGCGGTTCAGCCGGCACGCGGGCTCGCTGTCGCCGCCGGCGGCGGACGGGCTCAAGGCGCTCGACCGCTATCTCGGTGAGCTGACCGACATTCACGCCTTCGTACCACAGGAGAGGTAGACGCCATGGAAGAGCGATTCACCGTGGTCATCAACCACGAGGAGCAGTACTCGATCTGGCCCGCCGGCCGGGAGATTCCGACCGGCTGGCGCGCGGCCGGCGTCGAGGGCGGCAAGGACGAATGCCTGGAACATGTCGCTCGGGTGTGGACCGATCTGCGTCCGCTGAGCGTGCGACGGTGAAGGAGGAGAGCGAGATCATGTCCACCCCCGATAACAGAAATGTCGCCGATATCCGGCGCGCCCTGCTGGAGCGGAAGGTCCGCCAGCGGGTGGCGGAGAAGGCCGAACGGGAGCGGATCGTCGCCGTCCCGCGTACGGACAAGATGGCCATCGCCGAGCAGCAGCGCTTCCTGTGGTTCCTGCACCAGATGGTCGCGGGCGCACCGGTCTACAACGTGCCGTTCGCGATGCGCCTGCGCGGCCCGCTCGACGTGGGCGCGCTGTCCGAGGCGCTGCGCGGGATAGTCGCGCGGCACGAGAGCCTGCGCACCCGGTTCGGCGACGAGCACGGCGTGCCCTTCCAGCGGGTCGATCCGCCGCCCGAGACGTGGGACCTGCCGGTGAGCGACGGGACCGAGGAGTCGGTGCAGGACTGGATCGACGGGCAGGTGCGGGAGGAGTTCGACCTGCGCAACCACCCGCCGTACCGGTTCGCCCTGCTGCGCCTGGGCCCCGATGACCACGTGCTGTCCATCGTCTGGCATCACATCGTCATCGACGGATGGTCCTCGCGCCAGTTCGCCGAGGAGCTGACCGCCCGCTACAGCGACCCGGGCGGCGCGGAGTTCCCCGAGTTGGCCCTGCAGCCCGCCGACTTCGCGGCGTGGCAGCGGCTCTGGCTGCTCAGCGAGGAGCCGGCCAAGCAGATCGGCTACTGGCACTCCGCGCTGGACGGAATGGAGCCGCTGGAGTGGCGCACCGACCGGCAGCGCCCGTCGGCGCCCACCGGGGCGGGCCGTATCCACGAGGCCCGCTTGCCCGACGATCTCGCGCGGAAGATCCGCGAACTGGCCCGGGCCGAGGGCGTCTCCCTGCTCGCCCTGACGATGGCCGGGTACCAAGTCGTGCTGAACCGCTACACCGGCCAGAACGACATCGGGCTCGGTTCTGTCCTGTCCGGGCGGACACGTTCGGAGACCGAGCCCATGATGGGATTCTTCGCCAACACGGTGGCGGTCCGCGGCGACCTCGACGGGAATCCCGTGTTCCGTGACCTGGTGCAGGCCGCCAACGACAACATCCTGGAGGCGATGGCCCACCAGGACGTGCCGTTCGGCCGCCTGGTGGAGGAGCTCAAGCCGGAGCGGCTGCCCGGGCGCAACCCGCTGGTCGCGCACCTGTTCACGCTGCTTCCCGAGCCGATGATCGCGCGCTGGCGCCTGCCCGGCGTCGAGGTCGAGATGCTCACCCCGCAGCCGGGCACGACCCGCTTCGACATCACGTTCCAGATCAACGACCTGCCGGACGGCGGGCTGGGCGTGTGGATCGAGTACTCCTCCGAGCTGTTCGACCACGAGCGGGTCGAACAGCTGGTGGAACACTTCGCCACGGTCATGTCCGACGCGCTGTCCAGGCCGGACGCCCGGGTGGACGCGCTGGACATCATGCCCAACGACGAATACCTGCACGTGCTCACCGAATGGAATCCCCCGGCCGGTGAGCTCGACGGGCGGCTGCTGCACGAGCTGTTCGCGGCGCGCGTGGCGGACAGGCCCGACGCGGTCGCGATGCGTTTCGCCGGAGCGGACCTGACCTACCGGCAATTGGATGAGCGGTCCGGCCGGCTGGCGCACGCGCTCGTCGAGGAGTTCAAGGTGGCGCCGGGGCGCGTGGTCGGCGTCCTGCTCGAACGCGGCTTCGACCTGCCGGCCGCCGAACTCGGCGTGCTCAAGGCGGGCGGGGCCTGGCTGCCGCTCGACCCGCAGTACCCGCCCGAGCGGCTGGCGTACCAGCTGGAGGACGCCGACGTGGCGGCGGTGGTGACGACGTCGGATCTCGCCGACCGCGTGCCCGCGGAGGTGGGACGGATCCTGCTGGACACGGACGCGCTCGACGGGCGGCCGGCCTCGGGTCCTTCGGTGCAGGTCGCGCAGGAGGACACGGCGTACGTCATCTACACCTCGGGCTCGACCGGAACCCCCAAGGGCGTCATGGTCCCCCACCGGGCCGTGGTGAACTTCTGCACCACCTTCCAGCGGATGTTCTCGGTGACGCCGGACGACCGGATCCTGCAGTTCTCCAACCCCGCCTTCGACGTGAGCGTGTCCGACGTGTTCTCGACGCTGACCGCCGGCGGGACCATCGTGGGCGCGCCGCGCTCCGAACTGCTCGACCCGGAGGCGCTGCAGCGGCTGCTGGCCGGCGAGCGGGTGACGATGGTGGACATTCCGCCCGCGGTGCTGGGGCTGCTCGATCCCTCCGCGCTGGACGATCTGCGGGTGTGCTTCATCGGCATGGAGCCGTTCGGCGCCGACCTGGTCAACCGGTGGAGCAAGCCGGGGCGCGAGTTCCACAACGGATACGGGCCGACGGAGGTCACGGTCACGTGCGTGGACTACCTGTGCCCGCCGGAGCCGTTGGACGGGCCGCCGCCCATCGGCCGGGCGATGGCCAACCAGCGGGCGTACGTGCTGGACAAGGCGCTGCGTCCGGTGCCGGTCGGCATTCCCGGCGAGCTGTACATGGCGGGCGCCGGTCTGGCCATCGGCTACCTCGGCCGGCCCGACCAGACCGCCGAGAAGTTCCTGCCCGACCCGTTCGCCGTCACGCCGGGCGAGCGCATGTACGCCACCGGCGACCTGGTGCGCTGGAACGCCGACGGCAATCTGGAGTTCCTGGGCCGGGTCGACCGCCAGGTGAAGCTGCGCGGGCTGCGCGTGGAGCTCGGCGAGATCGAGCACGCCATCGAGAGTTTCGCCGGGGTGCGGCAGTGCGTCGTGACCATACGCGACGCGGGCACGCCCGCGGCCTGGCTGGCCGCGTACGTGGTCGGCGAGTTCGAGCAGGACGAGCTGCGCGAACACCTGAGCGGGCTGCTGCCCCTGCACATGGTGCCCACCGACTACGTCCGGCTGGAGCGGCTCCCGCTGACCTCGACCGGAAAGATGGACCACGCGCGGTTGCCCGATCCGCGCCCCGACGGCGGCGCGGGACAGGTCGAGCTGACGACCGGGACGCAGCGCCGGGTGGCCGAGATCTGGCAGAGCCTGCTGAGCCTCGACCCCGGCAGCGTCGGCGCGCAGGACAACTTCTTCGTCCTCGGCGGCAACTCCCTGCAGGTGACGCAGATGATCTCGCGGGTGCGCGACGCCTTCCAGGTGACGCTCGATCCGCGGCGGCTGTTCAGCTACCCGCTGCTCAGCCAGTTCGCCGCCCAGATCGACGACGCGCAGCGCGCGCTGCTGGGCGAGGACGAGGTGGCGCGGCTGGAGGCGCAGGTCGCCGATCTGCCGGAAGAGGAGATCGATCGGCTGCTGAAGGAGCCCGGCCGATGACCGCCTTCCTGGAAGAGAAGCGGCGCGAGCTGCTGTACCTCCGGCTGCGGCGCAAACGGGAGGAGGCCCTGCGCTCCGCCCCGCCGGAGGGACGGCCGCCGGCGTCGCCTCTGGTGCCGCTCAGGCCGGCGGGCACGAAGCCGCCGCTGTTCCTCGTGCACGCGGCCGGCGGCTCGGTGGCGCCCTACGTCGCGCTGGCCGCGCTGCTGGGCGACGACCAGCCCGTCTACGCACTGGAGGATCCGGGCCTGCACGGTGGCACGGTCGGTGGCACGGTCGGGGGCACTGTCGGGGGCACTGTCGGGGAACGGCCGCTGGCCGCCCTGGCGGCCACCTATCTGGCCGCGGTCCGGGAGTTTCGGCCCGATGGGCCGCTGCTGGTGGGCGGCTGGTCGGTCGGCGGTGCGGTGGCACTCGAAATGGCGCGCCAGGACGGCGAGGTCGCGCTGACGCTGGCGCTCGACACCGCCATCCCGGACGCGCCCGCCCGTCCCGGCGACGACGAGCTGAGGACGTGGTTCGCCGCCGACGTCGCGGCCATGGGCGCGGAACCGAGCGAGGCCGAGATGGCCGAGCGGTTCCCGGTGTTCGCCGCGAACGTCCGCGCGCTCCTGATGTTCCGCCCGTCCAGGGTGGACGGGCGGGTGGTGCTGCTGTGCGCCGAGGACTCCGGGCCGGAAAGGATCGGCCGCTGGCGGCCCTACGCCGACGAGATCCAGGTGGTACGCGGCGACCACTACACCATGCTGCGACCCCCACACATCGAGGCGCTGGCGGAGGCCATGCGCGCCAGATTGAGCGAGGTGAGTTCCCGATGATGCCGGCCTTCACGCCGGAACAGGACGACTTCCGGGAAGAGGTCCGCGCGCTGCTGCGCGAGGACGCGGTACGCGCGGAGATCGCGGAGTCCCGGCGGATGCCGTTCGGGCAGGAGAGCGGCCTGCTCGACGTGCATCGGCGGCTGGGCAAGCTCGGCTGGCTCGCGATCAACTGGCCCGAGCGTTACGGCGGAGCGGGCGCCACGATCGTGGAGAAGGCGATTCTCACCGAGGAGATGATCCGCCACGGCGTGCCCGAGAACGTGCACTCGCTGGGCATCGACATCGTCGGGAACGCCATCCACCTGTTCGGCACACCGGAGCAGAAGGAGCGGTACCTGCCCGGCCTGGCCCGCGGCGAGAGCACGGCCAACGTGCTGTTCAGCGAGCCGGACGTCGGATCCGACCTGGCGTCACTGACCACGCGCGCCGAGCCGGACGGCGACGGCTGGCGCCTGTCCGGCCGGAAGATCTACAACATGAAGGCGCAGCACAGTGATTTCGCGCTGTGCGCGGCCCGCACGTCGGCCGGACCGGTGAACTTCGCCGGGATCACGCTGTTCCTGGTTCCGCTGCAGAGCATCGGCGTGGTCATCGAGCCGGTGTGGAACCTGTCCGAAGAGCGGTTCGACCTGGTGACGCTCGATGGGATCCGGGTCGGGCCCGAGAACGTGCTCGGCGAGCCCGACGATGGGTGGCAGGTGCTGGGCAAGGTGCTGCCGCTGGAGCGTACCGGCCTGGACCACTCCGCCAAGGCGGAGCGCACGCTGGCCGCGCTGCGCGAGCACGCGCCGCCCGACTGCGCGGAGCGGCTGGTGCAACTGGAGACGCGGGTACGCGCGGCGCGGCTGCTGGCCTGGCGGTGTGTGGCCAACCTGCGCGACGGCCGGCCCGACGAAGTGCACTCGGCGACCGCCAAGTGGTACACGTCGGAGACGGCCAAGGAAGTGTCGGTGGCGGCGGTCGAGCTCCTCGGGCCACGGGCGCTGCTGGACGCACGCGACCCCGCGGCGATCGCCGACGGCGTCTTCGACGCCGCGTTCCGGGAGGCTCCGGGGCTCACGCTCGCCCAGGGCTCTTCGGAGATCATGCTCTTCTTTGTCGCCACCTCGAAATTGGGGCTGCCGTCATGAACGCAGTGGAGACCACGACGATCGCCGGCTTCTTCGATGAGGACCTGGCGCCGCTGGTACGGCGGATGGCCGATCGGCCGCGTGCGGAGGACGGCGACGGCGACGACGACCGTCGCGAGGTCCGCGCCATGGTGTGGCAGGGGCTGGCCGGGCTCGGTGCGCTCGGCGCGCTCGATGCCGCCGGCGCGGTGCGGCTGGCCGAGTTGCTCGGGTCGGTGCTGTATCAGGGGCCGCTGCTCGACACGCTCACCGCGCGCGAACTGTTCGGGAACGACGCCATCGGCCAGGCGCCGGTGGCGCTGGCGGTCGCGCCCGAGCCCCTCTCCGAGCGGGACGGTGCGATCTCCGCACGGCGATCCTTCGTCGGCTTCGCGGCGGAGGTGGACCACTTCGTCGTGGGCGACACCGGTGAACCGCGCCTGGCGCTCGTACGCGCCGGCCATCCGTCCATCACGATGCGGCGCTACGAGGAGACGGGCCGGGGCGAGGCGTACGAGGTCGAGTTCGCCGGCACCCCCGTGGCCGCGTGGGCCGGCACCGGCTGGGCGGCGGCGCTGGCCGGCGCGCGGGTGCGTCAGGCGGCGTACCTGGTGGGTCTCGCCCAGGCGGCCCTCGACCACGCCGTCGAGCACGCCCGGACGCGCCGCCAGTTCGGCCAGCCCATCGGCAAATTCCAGGGCGTGGCGTTCCGGCTCAGCGAGTTGTCGATGCACATCGACGCGACGCGCCTGCTGGTCCACGATCGCGACGCGGCCGCGCACGCGGCGGCCGACCTGGCGGCGGCCGCGGATCTGGCCCGTACTGTCACGACCCACACCATGCAGGTCAACGGTGCCGCGGGCATGCGGTCCGACAACGACGCCCAGCTTTACTACCGGCGGGCGGCGGTCGAATCGGGGCGACTCGGCACACCGTCACAGCTACGGCACGAGAGCTGGTGACAGAAGGCGCGGCGACCGGCCGGGCAGTTCGCGAGAAACCTGCCGGGCAGGTCGCAAGAAACCATTCGGCCCTGGAGTGAACCGATGGACCTGGTGATCCACAAGTACGGCGGAACATCACTGGGTGATCCGAACAAGATCGCTCGCGCGGCGGAGCGCATCGCCGCCGCGGACGGGTCCGTGGTCGCCGTGGTCTCCGCGATGGGCAGGACCACGGACACCATGCTCGACCTGGCGCGCGACCTCACCGACACGCCACACGAGCGGGAGCTGGACCTCCTGCTCAGCACCGGTGAACAGGCATCCGCCGCCGCACTCGCCCTGGCACTGCACGAACGGGGCGTGCCCGCCCGCTCGTTCAGCGCCCGCGACGGCGGCATCCTCACCGACGGAGTGCACGGGTGCGCCCGAATCGTCAACGTTGATCCGGTACGCATCCGTGAATGCCTCCAGACCGGCCTCGTCCCCGTGGTGACCGGTTTCCAGGGCATCGCCGCCGGCAGCGGCGAGCTCACCACCCTGGACCGGGGCGGCTCCGACACCACCGCCGTCGCCCTGGCGGCGGCGCTCCGGGCCCAGTCCTGCGAGATCTTCACCGATGTCGAGGGCGTGTTCACGGCCGATCCGCGGCACGTCGCCGACGCCCGCAAACTGGACCACCTCTCCTACGAGGACATGGCCGAGCTGGCCGCCTGCGGCGCCACGGTGCTCGCCCAGTCCAGCGTGGAGTACGCCGGCACCCATTGCGTTCCCCTCCACGTCCGGTCCAGCATGGCCGAGACCGCCGGCACCTGGGTGACCCGCCTCTGCCCGGCCGTCCCCCTCGACGGCGAGCGGTTCACCGCCGTCGGCGTGGCCCACCGGACCGGTCAGCTCCGCTGCCGGCTCGACGGAGTCGACCCTGCCGCCCTGACCGCGATCGCCGCCGCGCTGGCCGATCCGATGACGCCCGTGGACCTGCTCGGCGACACCGCCGGTTCGCTGCGGCTCATCGTGAACGCCACCGACCGGGACCGGATCGACGAGGTGCTGGCCGGCCTGCACGCCGCCAAGGCCCTCACCGGCCGCCACTGGTCCGGGCCCATGGCGAGAGTGTCGCTGGTGGGCCACGGTTTCTGCACCCACCATCCCCAGGTGCGGCTTCTGCTGGACACGCTCAAGATCCACGGCGTCACCGTACGGGACATGACCGTCCATGCCCGGCGCATCTCCCTCACGTGTGCCGAGCACGACGTCCTGCATGCCGTAACACACCTTCACCGCATGTTTCTCGGCTCCGGCGCGCTCACGGACGCCCACACGCACCAAGATCACCGCCACGCGCCCGCACCGAGATCCCAGCGCCCAGGCCGGCCCCCCGCCCTGCAGTACGGCGGGTACGCCGGCAGAAGCGAAAGGAATGCGCCATGAAGCAAGCATCGCCACCCGCGGCGGAAAGGGCCGAGAGTAAATTCCGATCCCGGCAGTTCTGGCAACTCGCCGTCATCTGCGGCACACAGTTCCTGGTCGCTCTCGACTATTCGATCATCAATGTCGCCGCCCCGAGCATTCGCGCGTCCATGGACTTCTCCTCGGGGGGCGGCGTCGCCTGGGTTCTTTCCGCCTACCCCCTCGCCTTCTGCGGTTTCCTGCTCCTAGGGGGCAGGATCGCCGATCTGTACGGAAGGAAGCGCGTCTTCCTCTGGAGCCTGGCCGGTTTCCTGCTCGCCTCGCTCCTCGCGGGCCTGGCCTGGTCGCCGGAAACGCTCATCGCGGGCCGCGCCCTGCAGGGGGTCGCCGCCGCATTCATCGCTCCTGCGGGTCTGGGGCTGCTCCAGGCGGCCATTCCCGAAGGACCGCCACGCGAACGTGCTCTCGGCATTTACGGGTCGGCGCTGTCGGCGGGATTCGTGGCCGGCATGGTCCTCGGGGGAGTGCTCACCGAATATGCCGGCTGGCGCTCCGTCTTCCTGATCAACGTGCCCCTTGTCCTGGCTTTCTGGCTGCTCGCGAGGGCCTGTCTCGATGAGAGCCGGGACCGGCACGCCTCCCGCCACCTCGACCTCGCCGGCGTCGCCCTGGCGACTCTGGGCATGGTCGCGCTGGTGTTCGCGCTCACCGAAGGAGAGGAGTACGGCTGGACGTCGGCTCCGATTCTGCTCTCCGCCGTGATCGCGGTGCCTGCCGCCGCCCTTTTCTGCTGGGTGGAGTCCCGCAAGGAGAACGCCCTGGTGCCGATCTCCATTTTCCGCAGAGCCGCCATCGGCGCGGCCAACCTGGTCAACGTGCTGCTGATCTGCTCCTACGGTGGAATGTTGTTCATTCTCACCCTCTACCTGCAGACCCATCTCGGTCTGGGCGCGCTGCCGACCGGCTTGATGTTCTCGGTCTCCGGCGCGATCGCGATCGTCACCGGAATTTACGCGGGCCGGCTTGTCGAGCGCTTCGGGCTTTACCGGGTTCTCCTTTCCGGGATCGTCATCGAGACGGCCGGCATTCTCATCATGGTGGGCCTGCCGGAGGACTACGGGCTCGCTCTCGTCCTGATCGGCACCTCCGTGAACGCCTTCGGCCACATCATCGCCCTGATCACGACGAGTATCGCCGGCACGAACGGCGCCGAGGAGGGGCGGCAGGCCACGGCCGGCGCGCTGATCAACGTCTCCCAGCAGCTCGGGCTGGCGGTGGGCGTGGGCGTGGTGACCTCGGTGGCCGCCCACTTCGCCGCGGCTTCCGGTGGCGCCGCCGCCACCCTGGAGGGCTGGCGCTGGGCTCTTTGGTGCTCGGTCGTGTTCGCGGTCGGGGCGATCATCGCGACGCTCCTGCTCAGGAAACGGTTCATGGGAGAAGTCACGTAGACCTAAGTTGCTGGCCAAATAAAGAGAAACCATTTAGATTGGGTAGAATGGTTACTCTTGCCGGCAAGGCTCAGACGCTTTGGCTGGACGCTCATTTCATCGGCGGCCATCCGGTCCTGGACCTCGCGAATACCGTCTTCGATCGCACGCGGCCGGCGGAGGACGGCGAACTGCTGAGAACACCCGCCGACATTGTGACGTGGTGCGCGTCCGCGGGCCTGTTCGAGGAGGTCCCGCCCTTGGCGGAGGCGTCCGTGAGCGGTCTCGTCCCAGAGGTTCGGGCCGTCCGTGAACAGGCGTGGGCCGTGTTCAGCGCGATCGCCCATGGTCAGCCGGCGCCGGCCGCGCCTTTCGGCGCTCTTCTGCGACGGGCCGGAAACGGAGTGCGGGCCGACCAGGTTCAGCGGATCAATGCCGCGCTCGACCGCCTTACGGTGGACTGGTCGGCGCCGGGGGCCATTCCCGCGGCTCTGTCCCTGCTGGTGGTCCAGGCGGTGTTCACGCTTCCGCCCGACCGGATCAGAGCCTGCGGGAGATGCGGCTGGTTGTTCCTGGACTCCTCGCGCGGCGGACGTCGCCGCTGGTGCACCATGAGCATTTGCGGGAACCGCGAGAAAGCGCGCCGGCATCGTCAGGCCGGACGCAACGCTGAACGGCCCTGACGACGCCGGCGTCTATTTGCCGAGCTTCCGCCGCATGATCGGCCCTGACGACGCCGGCATCTATTTGCCGAGCTTCCGCCGCATGATCGGCCCTGACGACGCCGGCGTCTATTTGCCGAGCTTCCGCCGCATGATCGGCCCTGACGACGCCGGCGTCTATTTGCCGAGCTTCCGCCGCATGATCGGCCGATCCTTACGGGGGCGGGCCACCTCGGAGAATCCGGCGTCGAGGAAGGCGCTGGCTATTCCCGTCATGGCCGTGTCCGCGCCCGCGCGTTTCCCGGCGGCGGGCTCGACCGGGTAGCCCTCGGCGGTCGTGTAACCCGCGGACGCCGCATAGTCGCAGACGGCCTCGAGAAGGGCCGGCAGCAGCCCGGAGCCACGATGCTTCTTGTGGACGAAGACGCACGCGATCGCGCAGACCGGCTCGTCGTCGATGCTCGCGAGGAGCGGCGAGCGCTCCAACCTCGGGAACGAGGAACGTGGCCCGGCCGAGCACCATGCCACCGGCGTATCGTCCTGGTAGACGACGACGCCGGGCGCCGGTTCGCGCTGGGCGAGGCGGTTCATGGCCTTCTTGTTCCCCTCACCCTTTCCCTCCATCCACTCCGCGATGGACAGGCGCCAGTGCATGCACCAGCAGCCGCGGGCACCTCCGTTGTTTCCGAGAACCGCCTCGAAGTCGCTCCAGGTCTTCTTGGACAGCTCTTTGACCGTCAGGGACCCGGACGCTTTCTGCTTGCCGCGAGCGTTCATCGCCGCACCGCCAATCTGGTTGGAAGGCTTGGGCGTTCTCCTCTTCCCCGGATGGCATGACTACTCACCCGGAAAATAACCGTTATGGTGTTTTTATAGGTTACTTGGGGGCAGCACGGCAGCCAAGGTGCTGTGGCCGAGCCACATTTCTTGGCGAGCGACGACGACGACGGAGGGCCGTGACGTGGCCGAAGAAGACGTCCTGGACATACTCGAAGCCGAGGCGATCCACATACTGCGCGAGGTCGCCGGCGCGTTTCGCCGGCCGGTGTTGCTCTACTCGATCGGCAAGGACTCCTCGGTGCTGCTGCATCTGGCGATCAAGGCGTTCGCGCCCGGCCGGATGCCGTTCCCCGTGGTGCACATCGACACCGGCTGGAAGTTCCGCGAGATGATCGCCTTCAGGGACGATACGGCCCGGCGGCTGGGGCTCGACCTGCGGGTGCACACCAACCCGGAGCGGGCGACGCCGTTCACCCACGGCGCGCACGAGTACACGCGGATCATGAAGACCGTCACTCTGCGCCAGGCGCTCGATGACGGCGGATTCGACGCGGCGATCGGCGGCGCGCGGCGCGACGAGGAACGGTCGCGCGCCAAGGAGAGGATCTTCTCCCTCCGTGAGCCCGGCCATCGCTGGGAGCCGCGCTCGCAGCGTCCGGAGTTCTGGTGGTGGGCGAACACCGAACTGGCCGACGGCCAGTCGATGCGGGCGTTCCCGCTGTCGAACTGGACGGAGCTGGACGTCTGGCGCTACATCAGGCGGGAGGACATCCCGGTCGTGCCGCTGTACTTTTCCGCGCCACGCCCGGTCGTCGAGCGCGACGGCTCGTTGATCATGGTGGACGACGACCGTCTACCGCTGTCGCCCGGCGAGCGGCCGCGGCCGCGCCGCGTGCGGTTCCGCACCCTCGGCTGCTACCCGCTGACCTCGGCCATCGAGTCGAAGGCCGAGAACGTCGACGAGGTCATCGACGAGATGCGGCTCGACCGCAGGTCCGAACGCGCCGGCCGGCTCATCGACGGTGAGGGCGGCACATCCATTGAGAGCAAGAAGTCGGAGGGGTACTTCTGATGATCTCGATGCTTCGAGTGATCGCGTGCGGCTCGGTCGACGACGGCAAGTCCACCCTGATCGGCCGGCTGCTCGCCGGCACCGGCGGCGCCACGGAGGATCAGCTCGACTATGCGCGGCGGACCAGGCGAGGCGGTTCCACGATCGCGGCCGGGGCGGTGGACTACTCGCTGCTGACCGACGGACTGGAGGCAGAGCACGAGCAGGGCATCACCATCGACGTCGCCCACCGCTTCCTGGACCTGCCGTCCGGGCGCCGGGTCGTCATCGCCGACGCCCCCGGGCACGAGCAGTACACCCGCAACATGGCGGTCGCGGCGTCCACCGCGGACGTCGCCGTGCTCCTCGTGGACGCCGGCAAAGGGGTCCGCGAGCAGACCCACCGGCACTTGACGATCTGCGCGCTGATGGGCGTGCGGGCCGTCATCGCGGTGGTCAACAAGCTCGACGCGGTGGACTACGACCAGGCGGTGTTCGACAAGCTCGCGGGCGAGGTGCTGGCGGCGGCGACCGGCCTCGACATGGCGGCGGACGTGATCCCGGCCAGCGCGCTCAGCGGTGACAACGTCGTCGAGCCATCGCCGAATCTGCCCTGGTACGACGGGCCGACCCTGCTCGGCGCGCTCACGGCCTGGGAACCGTCCGGCCGGGCCCGGACACCGGCCGAATACCGGCTGCCCGTCCAGTACGTGATCCGGGCGGACGACTTCCGCGGTTTCGCGGGTACGGTGGCAGGCGCCCCGGTCCGGCCGGGCGATCCCGTCGCGGTGGCCGGCAGCGGCGTCGAGTCGACGATCGACCGGCTGCTCGGCCCCGGCGGCGGCCCGCTCGACGAGGCATGCCCCGGGACCCCGGTGACGGTGACGCTGGCCGACGACGTAGACGTGCGGCGCGGAGACCTGCTGACCAGGCCGGGCGCTCTCGCTCCCGCGAAGGCGTACTCCGCCATGCTGGTCTGGACGTCCGAGGAGCCGCTGCGACACGGCCGCTCATACCTGCTGCTGGCCGGGCCGCAGACCGTGCCCGCCATGGTCACTTCCGTGCGCGGCCGGCTGGACGTGGTCTCCGGCAAGCAGCTCGCCGCGCGTACCCTCGGCCTCAACGACATCGGCACGGTCGAACTGGCCACCGACACCCCGGTCTGCCTGGACGGCTACCGGGAGTGCCGGGACACGGGCAGCTTCCTGCTCGTGGACCGGGTCAGCAAGGAGACCGTGGCGGCCGGCATGGTCCGGCACGCGCTGCGGCGCGGGCGCAACGTCGTCCCGCACGCGTACACCGTCGATCGCGACGCGCGGCAACGGCTGAAGGGGCAGCAGGCCAAGGTGTTGTGGCTGACCGGCCTGCCGGGCGCCGGCAAGTCGACGATCGCCAACGCGGTGGAGCGGCGGCTGCACGCCATGGGGCTGCACACGTACGTGCTCGATGGCGACAACGTGCGAAGCGGGCTGAACAAGGACCTTGGGTTCACCCCCGGCGATCGCGCGGAGAACGTGCGCCGGGTCGCCGAGCTGGCCCGCATCCTGCTGGACGCCGGGCTGATCGTGATCGTCGCGCTGGTCTCGCCGTTCCGGACGGACCGTGCGGTGGCCAGGAGCCTGTTCCGGGCGGGCGACTTCGCCGAGGTCTGGGTGAACACCCCGGCCGAGGTGTGCGCGCGCCGGGATCCGAAGGGCCTCTACACCCAGGCGAAGGCCGGCACACTGCCGAACATGACCGGGCACGGCCAGGCGTACGAGCCGCCGGAGCACCCCGACCGGGTGGTCGACGGCTCCGCTTCGCTCGATGAGGTGACGGACGAGGTGTGCGCCCTGTTCGGGTGGATCACGGATGATCCGCGCTGAACAGGGCCACCATCATGCTCAGGGGCACGCTCTGCGCGGGTTAGGTTCACCCCGCTCCACGCCGCTTTGATGACGTTGAACCCGACGCAGCCGGCTTACAGCGGATCGTCCTCACGGTCGTCGACACCCGTACCGGGAACCGGCGCGATTGGCGGCCGCCGCGGAGATCTCGGAGGGGCTCCGCTTGACCATACATCGCGCGGCGAAGTATGGTTCTCTCCATGCCAATCCATCAAGGGATTTCCTGTGCTTCACCGCCGGAATGAGGCACCGCACATTCCTGTGACAACGTAGGGCAGATCTCCTCGGGCGCTCGCCTGATGACAGACAGCATGCCTTTCTCTGAATTCCTCTGCCAAGGCAACAGCATGCCCAAAACCAACCATTAGCAGCGCTCAACGACCCGAGCGCGGCAAGGAGCTCTAAACCCATGTTCGATTGTGAACAGGCAGCGCTGCGAGCGCGCGTCATCGTGGAGTCCGGGATATGAGGCGCGCCGCGATCTTCCTCGCCCTGGCCCTGGCCGCCGGGTGCGCCGAGACGAAGGCCGAGACCGCGCCGAATGCCGCGCCCCAAGGAGTGGAGCAGCGCAAAGAGGCGGAGCTGGCCACCTGCATGAAGGGCAAGGGTTTCACGTACATCGCGTTCGTCGCGAAGGGCAAGGCGCTGACCCCGGAGCGCAAGGCCGCCAACGCCGGCGACTACGCGGCGATGAAGACGGTCCGGGCCAAGTACGGCTTCGGGCATTTCGCCGTGTACATCTACCCCAACGAGTTCGAAACGCCGATGATCAAGCCGGACAATCCGGAGGTCAACCCGAACTGGCGGATCCAGAGCTCGCTGTCCGAACAGCAGCGCAAAGCGTACGCAAGTGCCCACAACTCCTGCTACGTGGCCGCGATCAAAATGGTCACGGGCAAAGTCGTCAAGTCGGCGGTCGACCACTACGAGCAGTTGGAAAAGGCCAAGACCCAGGCCAAGAGCCGCGCGCTCGACGGCGATTCCGTCCTGGTGGAGAAGGCCGTGAGCATGGCCGACTGCCTGAGGGGCAAGGGTTACCGGGCGCCGAAGACCAATCCGACCGCCATGGCCACGCGAGGCAACGACGAAGTCCGCGCCATTGTGGAGAACCTGGCCAGGACCGACGACGTGGATGACAGCAAGCTTGGCGAGGGCCAGTTCTACGAGCCCATGCTCACGGCCGCACAAGCCAGGCCGTACCTCACCAAGGAAATCAAAGTCGCGCTCGACGACCTTGAGTGCGGCAAGGACTTCTACGCGGCGTACATGCCGAAAGCGGAGGAGATCTCAGCGAAGGTGAACCAGGAGTACGGGGGGCCGGCATGAGCTTGACGATACTTCGTCGAGCGAAGTACGTTTGCCGTTATGTCTAAGCGATCGCCCGGTCTGAGCGAGCAGACCTACTTCGTCCTCGCCGCGCTCTTGGACGGTCCGCTGCACGGACACGCGATCATCAAGAAGGTGGTCGACCTCTCGGAGGGCAGAATCACGCTCCCCGTCGGCACCCTTTACGGCGCCCTCGACCGGCTGGCCGCCAACGGCATCATCACCATCGAGCGTGAAGAGATCTTCAACGGCCGCAAGCGGCGCTACTTCAGAATCACTGACGAGGGCGACGGCATGGTCAGGGCCGAGGCCAGGCGTATGCAGCAGGCGGCCTCCGTGATCCTGAGGCCCCGCAGTCTGGGAGCCAGCTTCGCATGACCACGCTCGAGCGACGTTATCGCTGGTTGATGCGCGCCTACCCCAACGATTACCGAGCCGACTACCTGGAGGAACTCGTCGGCATCCTGCTGGACAGTGCCAAGCCGGGGCAGGCACTGCCTCCGGCGCGCGAGGCGTTCGCTCTCATCACGGGCGGGATCCGTACCCGCATCATCGCGGCGGCGCGGGGAGCCGCCTGGACGGACGGATTGCACAAGGGCATCGTGGTGCTGGCCGTCCTCAACCTCGCGGTGCTCATCCCCTACGCCGGTCGTATCCCGTTGTGGCTGGCGTTGTCGGCTGCCGCATTGCTGCTCATCCTGCGCGGCCATGTCTGGCCGGCACTCCCCGTCGCGGGGGTCGTCGCGGTCAAGTTGACGGCGATCACCATGGGGCGCCCGTGGCTGGACGCCACGTTGCTGCCGATCTTCCCCGACGGGTGGTGGGCAGGGCCCGCGCTGTACGGTAGCGGCGGTCCGATCGCTCCGTTGGCCTCCAACGTGCTGATCGTCGGCGGCCTGCTGATCCTGGCGGCCAGTCGCCGCAGGCCCCGTACCCACTCGTGGTGGTGGCTGGCCACGGTACCGCTGGTCGCCGGTTCCGTCCCCGCGTCACTCGACATCGACGCGGGCTCACCGACGGCTGTGGCCAGGATCTGCCTGGAGGTGACGCTTCTGGTCGGCGCCGCCGTCGCCGGGCACCTCACGGCCGACCCCCGCTGGGCGATCGCCGCGAGCCTCTATGCGGTGCCCGCCCTCGTCGCCCTTTGCGAAGGCATCGAGGACGTCACCAGGCAGGACGTCGCGCACGCGACCCTGCTGGTGGTTCTGGTGCTGGCGGCGGCCGTCGTGCCGTTCCGCGCCAGGCACCGCATCCTTCTCTAACGTGCCCGCAGGGCTACGAGCTCTGTTCGGCATGCCCGAATACAAGGAGTTCCGACGTGAAGTCCCCCCGCACGGTGCTGATCGGCACTGTTGCCGGCGTGATCGTGATCGCCGGTATCGGCTGGGGAGTCAGCACCAGGCTGCGCTCGCCCGCCGACGAGGCGGCCCTCCGTGAGCCGCCGAAGCCCTCGCTGGTCACTGTGCCGGTCGAGCGCATCAAGCTGACCAGCACGATCGTGGTCAACGGCACCCTCGAGTACGGCTCGCCGCAACCGATCACGCTGGCCGGGGTCGTCGGCGGCGCGGACACCGGCCAGCGTGTCACCCGCGCCCCGCGACCGGGCAAGGTAAGCGAGGGCGGGGCCCTCATGGAGGTGAACGGCAGGCCCGTGTTCGTTATGTCGGGCAAGGTGCCGATGCATCGCACCATCAGCCCGGGCGCCAAGGGAGACGACGTCAAGCAGCTTCAGCGCTCGCTGCGTCGGCTCGGGTTCGGTACGCGGATCACGGGGGTGTTCGACGTGCCGACCATCGCAGCGGTCACCAAGTTCTACGCGAAGAAGGGCTACGAGGCCCAGCAGCCCACACTCGAGGCACGGCAGCAGCTCGACACGCTGCGCAAGGCCATCCAGGTAGCGGAGGAGACGCTGGCCACCGAGAAGAGGACACTCGACCAGGGCAGCGACGTCCAGCCGCTGAAGCTGAAACTCGCCAACGCCAGGGCGGATCTGAAGGCGGCCCGGCTCGCCCTCGAAAAGGCCGAGTCACAGCGGTATTCCACCGAAGACGTCGCCAAGATCGAGGCCGCGGACGCCGCCGTCAGGGCGGCCAGGGAGAAACTGCTGCAGGCTGAGCAGGACCTGGCCGGGGCCAGGGCGGCGAATGACAAATCCGAGCCGAGCACGCCTCCCGGCACACCGGCCGCCGTCACCCCTGCTCCCGTGCCCACATCTGCTCCCGTGCCCACATCTGCTTCCGTGCCCACATCTGCTTCCGTGCCCACATCGCCGAAGCCCACCGACACGACCCTGCTGGAGCTGAAGGTGTCCAACGCGCAGGCCGACCTGGAGGCGGCGAACAGCGCCTACGAGCGGATCGAGGAGGAGGCGCTCCAGACGCGCGAGAAGAAGCTGACCGAGCTCGGCAAGGCCGTGCGGGACGCGAAGGAAGCTGTCGCGCTCGCCGAGCAGGGGTTGCGGCAGGCCCGCCGGCTCTCGCCCGTCAAGCTCAAGGTCGCCAACGCCAAGAAGGACGTGAGCGCGGCCAAGGCGCTGATGGCCGAGTTCAAGAGGACCTACGGGACCACGATTCCGCCGGGCGAGCTGGTGTTCTTGCCGAAGCTGCCCGCGCTCGTGCGCAAGGTCGGGGTCAAGGCCGGTGAGACCGTGGACAAGGCGATCGCCACCGTGACGAATTCGTCCTTCGTGGTGACGGGTTCGGTGGAGGTCGCCGAGGCCGACCTGCTCAAGGAAGGGCTGGAGGCGGTCATCGAGACCGAAGCGGGCAAGACCCATCGCGCGCGGCTGATCGCCTTCGGCGAGAAGGCGAAGGTGGCCACCGGCGAGAAGAAACAGGACGACACAACGCCCGGGATGAGTTCGGAACCGGTGCTGATCAGCCCGCTGTCGGAGAAGGGCCTGCGGAAGCTGTCGGGCGCGTCGGTCACCGCGAAGGTGACGGTCGGTGCGACGGACAGCGCGGTGCTCGTCGTCCCGGTGGCTGCGGTGATCACCTCGGCCGACGGCAAGGCGCGGGTACGCGTCGAGGACGCGCCGGGCAAGACCAAGGACGTCGAGGTACACACGGGTCTGACCGCCGACGGCAAGGTAGAGGTCACCGGCCGGCTCAAGGAGGGCGACAGGGTGGTGGTCAACAGTGCCTGAGCCCGTCATCGTCCTGGACGCGGTCAGCAAGGAGTTCCCTGCCGACCCGCCGGTCCGCGCGTTGTCCGAGATCTCGCTCGCGGTCCGCCCCAGCGACTACGTGGCGATCATGGGCCCTTCGGGGTCGGGCAAGTCCACGCTGCTCAACGTGCTCGGGCTGCTCGACAGGCCCAGCTCGGGCAGCTACCTGTTGGATGGCATCGAGACCACCGCGCTGCGCGACGGGGAGCGGACCAGGTTGCGCGGCAGCCGTATCGGCTTCGTCTTCCAGTCCTTCCACCTCCTGTCCCACCGCAGCGTGGCGGAGAACGTGATGCTCGCCGAGGTGTACCGGAAGGGCACCACCAAGCGCGGGCGCAAGCACCGGAGGGCCAGAGCGCTGGCGGCGCTCGACCGTGTCGGTCTGTCGCACCGGGTGGACTTCCTGCCCGACCGGCTGTCGGGCGGGGAGCGGCAGCGTGCGGCGATCGCCAGGGCGCTCATGGGCAGCCCTTCGCTGCTGCTGTGTGACGAGCCCACGGGCAACCTCGACAGCCAGAACACCGACGCGATCCTCTCCCTCTTCGACGACCTGCGCGACCAGGGGTTGACCATCGTGGTGATCACTCACGAGGCCGAGGTCAGCGGCCGGGCCGAACGCAGGGTGCGGATCACCGACGGCATCCTGACGGAGGAGTAGTGGACCTTCGTGACCTGGTGAACGAGGCCGTGGCCGGCATGCTGGCCCGCCCGGTCAGGACGGCGCTCACCACCCTGGGAACCGTACTCGGCATCACCACACTGGTCGTCACACTCGGGATCGCCGCCACGGCGGGCAACCAGATCGTCGGCAGGTTCGACGAGCTGACCGCCACCACGATCACGGTGGAGGTCCCCGAGGATCGCACGGCCATCGTCCCATGGGATGCCATCGACCAGGTGGTCAGGCTGCGAGGAGTGACCTCGGCGGCCGCCGTCGCCGAAAGCAAGCAGAGCGCCAACCTGAGCGTGCGTTCCAACAAGATCGTAGACCCTGCGAGAGTGACCGACCGGACCCTCACGGTGGTCGCCTCCAGCCCCAGCCTGCCCCAGGCGGTCAAGGGAAGCATGATCGAGGGCCGCTTCTTCGATGCCGGACACCTCGCGCGCAAGGACAAGGTAGTCGTCGTCGGTGAGCACGCGGCCGAGATACTCGGCATCACGCGGCTGGAGCGTGCCCCGGCCATTTTCCTCGGCAAGCATGCCTACACCGTCATCGGCATCCTCGGCGCGATGAAGAGGGAGCGCGACCTCAGCAATGCGGTCATGGTCCCGCCGACGATCGGCAGGCAGTTCGGGATCAAGGACGTCACCAGGGTGCTCATCAACACCAGCCTGGGCGCCGCCGACCTCATCGCGGGCCAGGCACCGCTCGCGCTCAGTCCCGGCAACGAGAGCCTGCTTCAGGTCATCGCGCCCCCGTCGCCCACGAGGGCGCGCGACGGTGTGCAGAGCGACGTCAACTCGCTGTTCCTGATCCTCGGCCTGGTCTCGTTGGTCGTCGGCGCGGTCGGCATCGCCAACGTCACGCTGGTCACGGTCATGGAGCGGGTCGCCGAGATCGGTCTGCGCCGCTCACTGGGCGCCGCGCGCAGGCACATCGCCGCCCAGTTCCTGCTGGAGTCGACGCTGACAGGGCTGACCGGCGGGGTGATCGGCGCCAGCCTCGGCGTGGTCGCGATCGTCGGTGTGTCGGTGGCCAAGCAGTGGACACCTGTGCTCGACCTGCCGTTGGCCATGACGGCGCCGCTGGCCGGAGCGGTCGTCGGCCTTCTGGCCGGACTCTATCCCGCACTTCGCGCCGCCCATATGGAACCGGTCGACGCGCTCCGCTGAAGACGGAGTGAGCAGCGTTATGGTGATCGCCCCAGCCCGTCCAAGCCACCGTCAGCAATCGTCACGGCTCTGATCGGCCGGGGGTGGTTCACCGCGCGATCAGGCTCGTGACGAGCGAGGCCACGGCCAGCACGAAGTACACGGCCCACGGGCCGAGCCGCAGGGGGCGCGCCCGCACCTCAGGGACGAACGCGACCACGAAATAGGCGACGAGGCAGGCGGCGGCCACGGTCCCGAGCACCGGCACGGCCAGCCCCACCAGCAGCCCGACGGCACCCGCCCCGAGCACGAACCCGAGTGGGACCTGCCAGGAGACCGGAACACCTTGCCTTTCGGCCTGAGCCCGCCCGTAGGGGTGCCGGGCGAGATTGGCGACGGCGGCCATGCCGACGACCGTAGCCGTCAGCAGCGTAATGGCGACATACATGCCACAAGGACGATCCAGCACGCCCCGTCGTGACATCCCGGGCATGCCAGTCCTCGCGGTCCGCAGTCAGGTCTGGACGAGCCAGGTGCGGCCGTCGATGATCTTGCGGTTCCCGGCGACGACGGCGCCGAACCAGAACCGCTCGACGTCCAGGGTGAGATGCCGTACGAGGCCGAGGCAGCTCCAGCCGGAGGGGAGGACCGGGCGTCGAAGGTCCTCCTCGCTCAGGCCCGCGAGGATCTCACGGACGTGCCGTCGCTGGTTGTCGTGGAAGGCGAGCAAGGTCTTGGTTTCCGGGTTCATGTCTCGTACGGCGCCTGTCGGGAGGAGTTGTCGGCTCGGGAGCTCGCGTCGGTTTGTGTCGTCTCGTCGGCGCGGGCGAGTAGGGCGCGGCGTTCGGGGTCGGTGTGCGCGACGGCGGCGGCCTGGCGGTACAAGGTCGCGGCGCGGTGGTGGTCGCCGAGCTTGGCGGTCAGGTCGGCGTCAGCGGCGAGGGCCAGCGGGTGGCCGTCCAGTTCGCCGCCCTCACGGGCTGCGGCCAGCACGGCGAGGCCGTCCCGCGGGCCGTACGCGTAGCCGTGCGCCACGGCGCGGTTGAGCTCGACGACGGGGGTGGAGTGGATGCGGGCCAGTTCGTCGTAGCATCGAGCGATCTGCGCCCAGTCCGTACCGGGAACAGATGGCGCGGTGGCGTGACAGGCGGCGATGCGGGCCTGTAGCTCGTACGGTCCGGCGAGCCCGCTCCGGACGCCGAGTTCGGCCAGGATGCCGAGGCCCTCGGTGATCGCAGGACGGTCCCAGTCAGAGCGGTCCTGCCGGTCGAGGGGGAGCAGGTTGCCGTCGAGGTCGCGGCGGGCGTCGCGCCGGGAGTGCTGCAGGAGGAAGAGCGCCAGCAGCGCCGACACCTCATCCTGCCCCGGCATGAGCTGCCGCAGCAGCCGCGCCAGCCGGATGGCCTCCTCGGCGAACGCGGGTTCGCCGCCGGCGTTGTAGCCCTGCGTGAACAGCAGGTACAGCACGGCCAGAACGCCGGGCAGCCGCTCGGCCAGCGCCGGGCCGCGCGGCACCCGGTACGGGATCCGCGCGGCGGCGATCTTGCTCTTGGCCCTGGTCAACCGGCGGGTCATCGTCGCCTCGGTGACCAGGAAGGCGCGGGCGATGTCCGCGGTCGGCACCGCGCAGATCGTCCGCAGCGTCAGCGCCACCCGCGCCTCCAGCGCCAGCGCGGGGTGACAGCACGTGAAGACGAGTCGCAGCCGATCATCCACGACCTCCTCCTCACTGACAATCTCGGGGCCGTCGTCGACGGCCACGGCGAGTGCGGCCAGTTCCGCCAGCTTGCGGCGCTCCACCGATGCGCGGCGCAGCGTGTCGACCGCGCGGTTGCGTGCCGCCGTCATCAGCCAACCGCCCGGATTGCCCGGGATGCCGTCTTTCGGCCATCGCTGTACGGCACTTACCAGCGCCTCCTGAGCGCAGTCCTCGGCCAGCGTCCAGTCGCCGGTGATGCGGATGAGCGCGGCGACGATGCGCGGGTACGAGTCGGCGGCCACGCTTTCCACGGTCACGGTGTCGAGGTTCACAGGTCCAGGAACGGGCGCAGTTCCAGCCGCCCCTGCCTGGCCATCGGGTGGGTGCGGGCGACCTGGATCGCCTCGTCCAGATCGGCGCATTCGAGCAGGTCGAAGCCCACGATCACCTCCTTGGTCTCGGTGAACGGGCCGTCGGTGAGTATCAGCTCCCCGTTGCGTACGCGACGGTGGTCGCCGCGGACTCCGGCGCCAGTGCCGACCCCTGCAGGCGCCGACCGCGGGCGTCGTTCTCGGCCACCCAGCCCTCGATGTCCGGCAGGTCTTCGGTGTCGGTGTCGGGCTGGGTGTCGTCGCAGACGAACATCATGTACTTCATCGCGTGCTCCTTGAACGGATTGCGGTTCACCATAGTGACGAACGGGTGCCGCGTTTCCGGACACGTCCGCTCGAAAAATCGTTCCTCGTCCCGGGTGGTGGCGCGGTCCGAGGCATCGTCGGCCCGTTCCGGCAGGCGCCGTGGGCGACAGCCGTCATGCACAGAACGAGGCGACCGGCGCCCCGGCATGCGAGCCGGTCAACCGGCTTCGGGGACGACCCGGGCATGTCCAACCGTCGTCTGTCCGGTTGCCACCGAACAACGTCGGCCAGTTGCTCAAACTGCGGTCGGTCACCGGCAGCAAGCCAGAGGAAGGGGGCTCCGCGTGGCCAAGGGATCTTCGGGACTTCCTGCCTGAGGGTGAAGCAGCCGGAGACGCGGTCGGCGAGGATCATCGGCGCGAATAGGCGGAACAGCTCGCGGATCGTTGTCAGGCAGGTGCGCCGCTCAGGATCTCGATCTGGCCGGTGTGGAGGGAGTAGTACGCGCCGATCACGGCCAGGGTGCCCTTGCTCACCATCGGCGCAAGGTCCTGATCGTCGCGCAGGAGGTTCGCGATCAGCTCCACCTGGGTTCTGGCCATCGAGTCGGCGGGGTCGGCGCTGCTTTGCCGGGTGCTCTGTTCGTAGGCTGGGCGCAGGGCCTCGGCGATGGCTTGGAGGCTGCCAGGCAACGGTTTGTCCTCCCGCAGGGCGTTGTAGGCGGCCGAGATCGCGCCGCATCGCTGATGACCGAGCACGATGACCAGCGGGGTTCCGCTGATCATCGGCCCGTAGGCGACGGAGCCGACGATGACGGGGGCCACGGCGACGCCGCCGCTGCGCATGACGAACAGATCGCCCAGGCCGGTGTCGAAGACCAGCTCGGGTGACACCCGGGAATCGATGCAGGACAGCACCGCTCCATAGGGCTGCTGGCTGGTGGCCAGCAGTTCCCGGCGGGTGGGATCGCGGTCCGGATGCTGGAGGGTATTGGTCACCCAGCGTTTGTTGCCCTGCATCAGCCGCTCGTAGGCGGCCTTCGGCGTCGCGGGAAACGGCGGCACTGTGCGGGACCCGGAAGCCATCGGGTGACTGGAGCTCATCGCTTCGGCCGGTGAGCGGCCGGCAAGGCAGGCCGCCGCCAGGGACACGGCTCCGGTCAGCAGCGTTCGCCGCCGGCCGCCCTCAGCTCGCGTGCTCAAAGGCCCAGCAATCCAGGAGTCTGCCCGTCGGGGCAGCGCGTTCGTCGTTGCCCGCCGCCTTCGTGCTGTTCATGCGAGCGTGTACTTCTGGCCCGCCTCTGAAGGCGTGGGAATCGGGCAGCGATCCCGCTGGAGAGCATGTCGGGACTCCTTCGTGTATTCGGGGATGGCGTACGAGTTCGGCCTGGTCACAGGCGTTCTGCCAGGACATGGGGACAAGCGCCCACTGGTTTTCTTCAAGGAGCGAGCTCAAGATCGGAGGGGAGAGACGACGGCTGCGGACGACAGTGTGACGCCCGCGCGGTGGCCGGCGAAGCAAATCAAGGCCGGCAACCCGGATCTGTTGCGATCCCTGGTGAAGACCATGGCCGAGCCATTGCCGTTCGGACCGACTGCGAGCGCAGCGCGCGCGAACGCGGACATCCGCAGGTGTGGCTACGAACCCCGTGGGGTGCTGGGGCTGTGACCATCCGTCCATGAACGGTCGGCCGCCCCAATCGGCCACTCGACACAGCGGGAGCGGAGGCGGTCAGCCGGCTGGCGGCTGCTCGGCTTGAGCCGCACCACGGTCTACCGGCTTGTCCGCAGAAGGGCCGGGTACTGCGGATTGGTGGTCGATCTGTTTGTCGGCCCGGTGCCGAAGATCAACTCTCGGGCGGAGCGGAAGGTCGAGCGGGCGATCGAGGCCGAGGTCATGCCTCTGGAGCCCAGGCCGCGACCAGGTCGAGGAGGCCGGGGCTCGTAGCCGTACTCGGCCTGAGGTCAGAGCAGGCTCAGGACGAGTTTTCCGCGGGTACGGCCCAGCTCGCCGCGCCGGTGTGCCTCGGCGGCCGACTCCAGGGGCAGCACGGCCTCGACCTCGACGGTGACCTCGCCCCGGTCGATGAGGCCGCCGATGTGGGCCAGCGCCGGGCCGTCGGGCTCGACCGGGAACGGGGTGGCGCGCACGCCCACCGCCCCGGGAAGTATGGAGGTAGCCATGGTGATGAGCGGCGGATCCGGCAAGCACGACCACCACGATGTCCATGCCGCGCTCTGCCCCTGCCGCGACGTGCTGGACCTGCTGGCCAACAAGTGGTCGGCGCCGGCGATCGGCGCGCTGGAAGGCGGCCCTCGGCGGTTCGGCGAGCTGCAACGCCCGATGCCAGTAGTCGGTGGGCTCGGGCTCGCCGGGGGCATTCGGCTGGGTGAGCTCCGTTCAGTTGCCGAGGAAGGCGCTGAGTAGCGGGTTTACCTGTTCGGGGGCATCTTCGTGGACATTGTGTCCTGCACCGGGGACGATCTCCACCGTGGCGCCGGGAACGCGTCTGCCGTACTCCTGCGCGTAGGAGAAGGGCAGCCACTGATCGGCTTGACCCCAGATCACCAGCGTTCGGGCGCGAAGCCGGGCGAGGCCGGCGTCGGTGGCCGTGTAGTCCTGGGTCCGGACGAGCCGGACGAACGCCTCCCGCCTGTCCGGGCGCGACATCCAGTGCCAGGTCTCGTCCACGACCTCGGGGGTGACCCGGTCCTGGTGGGCGAAGGCGGTGCGCAGGCTCTTCTCGAAGTCGGCGCGGCCCATGAGCTTGACCGCGAGCTCGCCCACGACGGGCACGGAGAACAGCGCCGTCTGAGAGGCGAGCGGCTTGTCCAGGCCGGGGGAGTCGAGCAGGACGAGCCGGTCGACGCGGGCCGGGTTGTGCTCGGCGTAGTACAGCGACCAGGCGCCTCCCCATGAGTGCCCGACCAGGTGGACGGTGGAGAGGCCGGCCGCGTCCAGGAAGGTTCCGAGGGCGCGTGCCATGCCGGGAATGTCGTAGGCGAAGTCTTCCTTCACGGTGGTGTATCCCTGGCCGGGCAGGTCGACGGCGTAGACGGTGTGCTCGCGGGCCAGCGCCGGAATGGTGTGCCGGTAGGAGTACAGCCACTGCGCCCCGCCCGCCACCAGGACCACCGGTGACCCGCTGCCCGTCTTGCTGTAGTGGAAGCGGGCCAGGGACGTGTCGAGGTAGTCGCTCTCGTACGGTGAGCGGTACCCGTCCACCGCCGTCGGTTGCCAGCCGTACGCGCCGAACAGGGTCACGGCGGTCAGCAAGGCGATCACGAGCGCCGTCCACCGCGGCCGGCGCCGCCCATGACGGCGGCCTGTGGAAGGTTCGGGGAAATTCTGGGATGTCTCGTCAAGTCGAACCATGATGGCCTCTGGTCGTCGGAGGGGCGGCGTCACCCGAGAGGACGGGCGGGTACGGGGCGGCGTGACAGGTGTGGCGGTGACCTGTCGCACATTGCCCCGGGCCGGCGGGGATCCGCGTGGCGGTGCCGGACGATCACGATGCTGAGGCTTCTTCCCGCACGGCCCGCGGGAGCTTCAGTTACCTGACGGATCCGTACGGGCCGCCGGAGCCGTACAGTCGTGATCAGTCAGGTGCACATGGAGGAAAAGCCGTGCGGAAGCCCGGTCCTGGACGTCAAGCCCTACATGGCGGAGTTCGGGCCGCGGGGTGAGACGGTGCAGCCGGAGTGGGCCACCGAGCTGATGCGTACGTACTACTGATGCGATCCCGGTGGCTGAACGGGCTGGAAACCCATGGCGCGGGCGGCGGCCCAGGCCCGTGGGAGACCGAATTCGGCTACGCCGCGCAGGAGGTCGCGAAGGGTGTCGTCGGTGGCGCCCGCGGTGCGGGCGAGCTCGGCGTGGAGGCGTAGCGACGTGTCCAGCGTCTGGTAGAAGACGTCCACGACCAGGCAGGCGATCGCCCGCTCGCGCGTGCTGAGGTGCGGGCGGGCCCAGCGCTGGGCCAGCTGCTCCTCGGTGAAGACGGCCAGGCCGGGGTCGGTCCTCTCCAGGTCGCGTACGGCGTGCGCCAGCGCTCCGGTCAGCAGGGTGAGTTCGACGGGCTTGTCGTCCCGCGCCGGGGGGAGCCCGAGCTCGGTCAGCCGCTGGAAGGCGCTGACCAGGACGGGGTAGCCGACGTAGGGGGCCAGGTGGCGGTAGAGCTCGCGGATGGCCTCGGGCTCCACCCCGTTGGTCAGAGCCATCCGCACGTGCATGGCCAGCGGTGTGCCGAGGTGGGGATGGCACAGGTCGGCGGTCAGGCAGATGAAGGACTTCTCGCGCGTGGTCAGGTGGGGCCGGTCCCACAGGTGGTGTCCCGCGCCGATGGCGAGCTGGGCGAAGACGGGGTCGAGCGCGGTCAGGGCGTCGGCTCCGGCGAGCTGGTGGGTCATGATGGTGAACGCTCCAATTCAGGACAGGCCGAGGGTTCAGGACAGGCCGAGGGCGCGCAGGCGCACGGCGTCGAGGGTGTATTGGGGCAGGACGCGGCCGAGTGTGCTCATCAGCCGGGACTTCTTGCCGACCGGGTAGCGGGCGTGGGGCCTGCGGGCGGTCAGGGCGTGCAGGACCGCCCGGGCGACCACGTCCGGACTGGAGCCGGCGCGTTCCTCCTTGAGCCCGCTGGTGACCATGGTCCGGTAGGCGGCGCCGTACAGCCGTCTGCCCTCGGGGCCGAGTGAGGCCAGACGGGGTTCGACCTCGTCCTCCAGCTTGTCGACCGCGTCCGTGTGGATCGAGCCCGGTTCGATGAGGACGGCGGCGACGCCGTACGGCTTGAGCTCCATGCGCAGGGCGTCGTTGAGGGAACGGATGGCGTGCTTTGAGGAGCACAGCGGCCCGCCGAAAGGCAACGTGATCCAGCTGCCCACCGAGCCGACGGTGACGACGCGGCCCTTGGCGGCGCGCAACATCGGCAACATCGCCTGGGTGACGGCCACCTGGCCGAACACGTTGACCTCGTACTGCCGGCGCAGCGCGTCCAGGGGGACGAACTCCAGCGGGCCGGTCACCCCGATGCCCGCGTTGTTGACCAGGGCGTCCAGCCTGCCGAGGCGCTCGGCCGCGTCGGCGATCTGGCCGGCGTCGGTGACGTCGAGCCTGATCGGGGTGACGGCCGGCCCGAGGGCCGCACCGTCGGCGTCCTTACGGACCCCGGCGTGGACGGTGAAGCCCTCACGGGCCAGCAGCAGGGCGGTGGCGCGGCCGATCCCGGTGGAAGCGCCGGTTACCAGGACGGTCTTCGACATGATGGGCTCCGTTCGTCGCGTGTCGGGATGAGTCGCGTGTCGGGATGAGCGGTGTGTCGGCATAAGTCGTGTGCCGGGATAAGTCGTGTGCCGGCATGAGGGGTGAGGTCGTCCGGGGCAGGGATCCGCCAACGCCTACCCGACCAGCGAACGACCAGGGGCGACGGCCGTCTGCTCTTCGGCCTTCAGGTCGCGGTTCTCCCTGATGAGGAAATAGATCAGCAGGCCGCTCATGATGAGGTGGCCGGCGGCGGTGTACAGGCCGGGGAAGTAGCCGCCCTTGATGATCGGGAAGACGAAGTGGGCGATGCCGTTGAGCAGGCCCGCGCCCAGGGCGTACCACCACAGGAAGAAGTTGGACACGCGGATCCGGTAGAGCGCGCCGGCGCCGGCGAAGAGGTAGAGCGAGCCGAAGACGAAGACGAAGACGAGCAGGAACTCGTTCATCGGCCAGTCGCGGGGTGAGTCGAAGAGTTCGACGATCTCGTGCGGGAAGCCGCCGGTGTACTCCTCGGCCATGTGGATGAGCTGGAAGCCCACCGCGCACAGGTAGACGGCGATCACCTTCCTGGACTTCACCGGGCGGGTGTAGCTGAAGGCCATCCACCCGCTCCACCCGAGCACGCTGGCCAGCACGAGGACGATCGCGCCTTGGAGGGGGAGGGTGAGCAGGGCCCAGGCGCAGAAGGCGATGGCGAGGATCGCCATGATGGTCGCGGAATAGGGCTCAGGTCGCTTGGTCATGGCCGGAACACTAGGTAGATCGCCGTGCCGGCCGCCTCTGTCACGTGACTGATCGGCGTGCCGGTCGCGTCAGTCACCTGACGGAGGCGGCGGACGAGCGCCCGTAAGTAGTGTCGGCGCCATGAAGCTGATCAATGATCGCCGGGCGATCAGGGCTCGGGTGCCACCCCCGACGGACGACGGTTTCCTCATGCCGGCCGGCTACGGGCTCGTCAACCACGCAAGCTGGCCGACCCTGGTGGACGTTCCTGCCCAGTCTGATCTTCCGGCCGACCTTCCGCGGCTTCGTGCCGGCCAACTTCTGCCGGCCAGCTTCAAGGCCAGCTTCAAGGCCAACGGCGTCGCCGCGCAGCCGATCATCTTTCGCCGAGTGTGAGCCGTGCCAGCTCGGCACGGGAGGCGACGCCGAGCTTCGGGAAGGCCTTGTACAGGTGGGAGGCGACCGTGCGCGGGCTCAGGAAGAGTTGCGCGCCGATCTCGCGGTTGGACGCGCCGGTGACGGCCAGCCGTACCACCTGCAGCTCCTGCGGCGTCAGGACGGCCAGCGGATCGCCCGCGCGGGCGGACTCCGGCAGGGAGAAGCCGGTGGCGCGCAGCTCGGTGGCCGCGCGGGCGGACCAGGGGATCGCGCCGAGCCGGTCGAAGGCCTCCATGGCGGCCTGGAGCTGGGTACGCGCCTCGGCGCGGAGTCGGTTGCGGCGCAGCCACTCCCCGTAGACCAGCCGGGTGCGCGCCTCGTCGAAGGGGTGCCTCTCCTCGGCGTGCAGGGATAGCGACCGCTCGTACAGCTTCCCGGCCTCGCTGTCGGGCGCCAGCAGCGCGCGGACCCGGTGGAACACGGCGATCGACCCGGCCCGGCCGGTGGCCTCGGCCCACGCCGTGAAGCGGCCGAGCTGGTCGCGGACCCGCTGCGGCTCACCGATCCGGACGGCGGCTTCGGCGTAGTCCGGCCAGGAGTACCGCCACAGGAAGGCGTGCCTGGTGGGCCCCGCCATCCCGCGCTCCATCCGTTCGAGCGCCGCCTCGTAGCGGCCCAGGCTGAAGTCGAGCATCCCGCGCGCGCACTCGGCCCAGCAGGCCGACGGCATCCACCGGCGGTGCTCGGCGTCGTGGATCGCCTGCTCGGCCATCGCCGTGCACTCCTCCTCCGCACCGGCGACCGCGGCCAGCCAGGCGCGCAGGCCCGCCAGGTAGCCACGCCACATCGGCTGGCCGACGTCGGAGGCCAGGGTGAGCCCAGCGCTCGCCGTGGCGCGTGCGGACGGGTGCGAGCCGCTGAGGGCCTGGACGACGGCGAGCAGCGTCATGGCCTGGGGCATGCGCCCGAGCCGTCCCACGGCCCGGCATTCCTCGACCAGCGCGGTCGCGTCTTCGAGCATGCTGTCGTTGTCGGCGCGGCCCATGCCCTGGAAGATGATGAAGAAGCGCAGCTCGGGCGGCAGGCGTTCGACCTCGTCCGGCATCAGGTAGATGAGCTTGGTCGCGTTGTCGCCCTCCAGGATGAGGCGGAAGGCGAGGTTGATGGTGCGTACCACGGCGGGCAGCCCCTCCCCGTCCGGGCAGAGCTCCACGGTACGGCGGGCAAGCGCGAGCTGGTCGGGGTGGGCGGCGCCGGCCCAGGTGTAGTAGCCGGCCATGCCGAGCAGCGACAGCTTGGCGGGCAGGTCGCCGGTCGCCTCGATGACCTCGTGCAGCAGCCGGACGGCCTGGAGCGGGCGGCCCGCCTCGACCTCCAGCTTCGCGCGCACGTAGGTGAGCTCGGCCAGAACGGGCCCCTTCAGCGCCATCTCCCCGGCCCGGCGCCGTGCCCGGTCCACCAGCTCGCCCGCGCGTTGCCACAGGCCCGCCTCGGCCGCGGCGTCGGCGGCGGCGGTCCACCGGCGTACGGCCTGGCCGGGATCGGCGGACAGCTCGGCGGCGCGCGCGTAGGCCGCCGACACCGCCGCCTGCCCGCCGCGCCGCTGTGCGCGCAGCGCCAGGCTCTCCAGCTGCGCGGCCACCTGCTCATCGGCCCGCAGGGTGACGGCGGCCAGGTGCCAGGCCCGCCGGTCGTCCTCCGTCGCCTCCGACAGCGCCCGGTGCGCGGCCATCCGGGCGGCGATGTCGCAGCTCAGCAGCACCGCGGTGCGTACCAGCGGATGGTGGAAGGCGACGCCTTCCAGGCCCACCCGGATCAGGCCCGCCCGCTCGGCCTCGGCGAAGTCGGCCAGCGAGGCGCCGAGCAGGCCGGCCGCGCGCGCGAGCGCGTCCAGCCCGTCGTGATGGTCGAGGGCCGCCACCAGCAGGCAGGCGCGGGTGGCGTCCGGGAGCGCCGAGATCCGGTCGCGGAAGCCGTTCAGCACCCGGTCGGTCGTGGGTTGTGGCGTTCCGACGGCGAAGGACAGCGGGACGAGGGCACCCTTGCGCTGCTCAGGGGTGAGCATCCGGGGCAGCTCGATCAGCGCGAGCGGGTTGCCCCTCGCCTCCACCACGAGCTGGTCGCGTACGGCGGGCGGCAGGTCCGCCGCCTGATCGTCGAGCAGCCTTCTGGCGGACCCGGCGTCCAGCTCGCCCAGCCGCAGCTCGGGCAGCCCCTGCGCCGGGAACCCGGTCTCCCTGGCGGCGAACAGGACGGCGACGGGCTCGGCGTGCAGGCGGCGCGCGGCGAACAGCAACGCGTCGGCCGACTCGCCGTCCAGCCATTGGGCGTCGTCGACCAGGCAGATCACCGGGCCCGTCGCCGACAGCTCCACCAGCAGGCTGAGCGTCGCGAGTCCGACGAGAAAGCGGTCTCCCGGGGTGGCGCCGCCCAGGCCGAGCGCGCCGCGCAACGCCTCCGCCTGCTGCGGGGGCAACGCCTCGGCGTGTTCGAGTACCGGACGAAGCAGCAGGTGCAGGGCGGCGAACGGCAGGTCGGACTCGGACTCGACGCCGGTCACGCGCAGCACCCGCGCGCCGGCCCGCGCCGCGGAGAACGCCAGGAGGGCCGACTTGCCGATGCCCGCCTCTCCTCGCACGATCAGCGCGCCGGACTGGCCCTCCAGGAGCTCATCGATGACGGACAGCTCCGCCTGACGCCCGTACAGCATGGCACTCCAGCAAATGATCGAGATCTGGTCAGCGCAGCGCCCGGCGGAAGAAGGCGATCTGGTCGGTGACGACGCGTTCGCGAAGTTCAGGGTCGGTGTAGAAGCTGAAGTGGGTGCCGGAGTAGACGCGTAGCTCGCCTCGGGGCGCCCGGTCGGCGAGTTCCCGCGACCGCTCCAGCGGCGTCTCCCGGTCCTCCTCGGCGGCGCAGACCAGCAGGGGGCAGGTCAGGCGTGCGGCGGACTCGGCGGGGCGGTAGCGCATCATGTCCAGCAGCGCGCGCGGCGCGACGCTGTTGCGCCAGAGGGTCGCGGAGTCGCCGCCGGTCAGGGTACTGATGTGCTGCTCCGCCTCGTCCGTGGCGGTGACGGCCAGCTCTCCCGGGTGCCCCACCATGGGGATGTAGTACGGGCTCAGCCCGAGCCTGCCACGTACCGCGTCCCAGACGATGGCGGCCAGCAGTTGCGCGGTGCGGGTGGCGCTGCGGCCTTCCACCTGCTTCGGGAACCCGTTGAACGGGATCTGCGCGGACACCGCCGCGATCTCCGGGTCGCCGGCGGCCACGACGACGACGTGGGCGCCGCCGAGCGAGTTGCCCCACAACATGACGCTGCCGGGATCGACGCGTTCGTGCGCGCGGGCGAAGGCCACGGCGGCCCGGATGTCCTCCCGCTGGCCGGCGAGGTCGGGTAGCTGCCGCGGCTCGCCGTCGCTCTCGCCGAAGCCGCGGTAGTCGAACACCAGCGCGCCGATCCCCTCGGCGGCGAACCGCTCCGCGTACGGGATCAGCCGGTCCATCGTCCCGCTGAAGCCGTGGCTCAGCACCACGCAGGGCGCCCGGCCGGATCCGGTGGGCAGGTGGAGCCGGCCGGTGACGCGCACTCCGGCGACGTCGAACGACACCTTGGTCTGCACGGACATACGGATCCCCCAACAGAGCCGTAGACTGACTGACTGCCGGTAAGCACTCTAGCCTCGGAACTGACCTCAGGTAAAGGAGATCCATGACCCCTCAGCGGATCCTCTCGGCCGCGCGGGCCCTGTTCGCCGCCCACGGCTACCGGGCGACGTCCATGCAGTCCATCGCCGACCGGGTGGGCATCACCAAGGCCGCCCTCTACTACCACTTCGACTCCAAGGAGGAGATCCTCCACCAGCTCACGCTGCCCCTGCTCGACGAGTTGGAGGGGGCGCTGGCGGAGGCGGAGGCGCAGGGCGGGCCCGAGGAGGTGCGGTGGCGGGCCATCGAGGGGTACGTGGAGGTGCACCTGCGCCATCGGCAGACGCTCACCATGCTGGTCAAGGACATGACGTTGCTGGTGCAGGCGCCGGTGGGTGACCGGTTCCGCGCGGCGATCGCGCTGGCGAACAACCTGGTGGCGGGGCCGGGGAGCGGGCTGGAGGAGCGGGTGCGGGCCTGCCAGGTGGTGGCCGGGCTGGCCGATCCGGTGGTGCTCTTCCGCGACGTGCCGGCGGACGTGCTCAAGGGGCACATCCTGGCCGGGGCGCGGGCGCTGCTGGGGGAGCCGCTGAGTGAGGTCCGTCCGCGGGGTCCCGCGCGGGGGCGCAAGGGCGGGCGGCCGGCCGCGTTGACGGAGGAGCAGGTCGCGCGGGTCCGGGACATGTACGCGGCCGGGCACGGGGCCGAGGAGATCGCGGCCGCGTTCGAGGTGTCCAGGGCGACGGTCTACCGCTGTATCAAAAACTAATGTCTCAAAATACTTTTGATTTTGAGACTGGGCGGGGGGCCGGCAGCGCGCGGAGCGGCCGGCCGCCTTGGCGGTGAAGTCGCCCACCACCGTCAGAATGCCGATGCCACGAGCTGGCGTCCGTTCGGCTTCCGGCCCGCGATCGCGGCACCACGGACAAGTCTTACGGCGATGCCGCGCTGGGCCCTCAGGGGCGCAGAGCGTAGACGTTGCCGCCGCCGCCCGTGTAGAGGAGACCGTTGGCGTAGGTGAGGGCATTGCCGGAGATGGGGGCGCCCGGCGCGTCGCCGGTGTTCATGCGCCATCTCCGCGCGCCGGTGGCACCGTCCAGGGCGTGGACGACGCCACCGTCGGTCGAGACGTACACGACGCCCTTCTGCACGACGGGCCCCACGACGATGACGCCTCCCAACGACGTGCTCCACCGTTCCGCGCCGGTGGCGGTGTCGAAAGCGCTGAGGATGCCGGCGGAGGTGACCGCGTAGAGGTGGTTCTGGCCTGCGGTCAGGCCGAGGGCCGGGTCGATGACGCTGGTCAGGGCGGTCCATCGGGTCCTGCCGGTACGGGCGTCGAGCGCGTGCACGTTGTGATCGGCGCTTCTGACGTAGACGGTGGCGCCGGCGGGCAGCGGGGCGGCGGTGAGAGCGCCTCCGAGCCGGGTGCTCCACCGTTGCGCGCCGGTGGCGGCGTCCAGGGCGCGGACCCTGCGGTCGGCACCCGCGACGTAGACGACCTCCCCGGCCGAGGCGACCCAGGTGCCCTCACCCTCGCGGGACCCCGTCCGCACACTCCACCGCGGGCGGCCGGTGACCATGTCCAGCGCGTGCACGGCGCTCAGGTCGCCCATATAGACGGTGCCGCCCGCCCGCACGGGGCGGGACCAGGCACAACTGCCGGCTGTGCGGAACCGCCACAGCCGCCGGCCGGTGGCGGCGTCCAGGGCGACGATCTCGCCGTCGGCGCAGAGGATGACGTGTCCCCGCGTCGTGAGGAAGTGAAACCCCAGGTCCTGTGCCGGGTACCGCCACCGCGGGCGGCCTGTGCGCGCGTCCAGGGCGCGCAGGGCGGCGGAGCCGTCGTCGGCGTACACCAGATCGCCGGCGAACTGCAGCGGCCCGGACACGTAGTCGCCGATCGCCCGGCTCCACCGCAGACGGCCGGTGGCGGCGTCCATGGCGTAGACCCGGCCGCCGCCGGCGGCGTAGACGGCGTCGCCGCTCACCGTTGGCGCGCCCTGCAGGTGGCCGTCGGTGGGCAAGCTCCAGCGCAACTGCGGGAGAGGGGCGGGAGCGGGGCGGGCAAGCCGGTACCGGTCCAGTAACTCGTCCCGGACCAGCGGGGCCAGGAGCCGCAGGGCCGAACGCGAGGTGGAGACGAGCCGGACGATGACCGGTCCCACGCTGACGACGGCCTCGGGCGCGCCGGGGCTGCCGGTGGCGGTGGGTCGAAGGTAGTCGAGCAGGTACGGGTCCTCCGTGGTCACATCGTGGGCCAAGCCCTCCTTGATGGAGATCGTCTCGGTCACGTAGATCCGCCGTGCGGTCGCGCTGGAGGAGGAGACCCACTCCACCGCGAGGGAGACGACGGGGGCGTCGTCGGTGGGCGGGATCCAGTCGCACTGGGCGGGATGGGGCAGGCGTTCGCCGAAGAGGGTCGGCGTCGCGGGGCTGGGTGTGTAGCCGTCCGCGATGGGGTGCAGGTCGGCGGCGCTGAGCAGGCCGCACGCGTCCGGCCAGGCGTCCGGCGGGACACGGTCGAACAGCTCGCGCCCGGTCGGGATCCCGTAGGTCAAGGTGTAGGCGGCGACGCGACCGGCGGGGAGCAGCACGAAGGCCTTGCCGGGGGCGGTTCCCACGAGTGTGGTACTGCTGCTCGGCACGTCGAGCGGCAGCGCGTGCAGGCGTCCCGTGCCCGGATCGAGGGAGGTCAGGAACGCGGGCATCGACCGGATGGACAGGTCGGAGACCCCGGGCGCGGCACTCAGGTAGAGCGGCTCGCTCCATGGGCCGCCCCCTGGGGAGCCGGGGGCACGCGGCGCCTCGCGCGGGGTGGGCAGCCGGCGCCCATCCGGCGCGTAGAACGCGTCGCCGGCCGCGGTGTCTCCTTCGCCGGCCGTGGCGCCTCCTTCGCCGACCGCGGCGTATCCGTCACCACTGACGGTGAGACGGAGCGCGTGCGCGTCCCCGATCTGACGCGGGGTCGGAAAGGTGAGGGCGGGCGAAGGCATCGTGCGGCGCCATTCGGCCCGCAGCGTGGACGGGTCCACCGAGGAGAGGCGCATCCGGTTGCCCGCGCAGTAGTCGAGCAGCAGCAGCCGCGAGCGGGCGCCGGCCGCGGTCAGGTCGCAGCGCCCCTGGTGGACCGTCCTGGCCACGGCAGCGCCCGAGCGCGGGTCCAGGGACAGCAGAGTCAGCGGCTCGACCGTTCGTTCGACGATCACGATGCCGCGTTCGGTCACCATGACCCGGGGCCCGACGTAGTGGCCGGTGCCGGGGCCGTGCTCCAGGCGGAGGAGATGAACGGCCCGTAGCCACAGCGTCGCGCCCGTAGCCGCGTCAAAAGCCTGTAACCGCTGCTCGCCGTCGTCCCACTTGCCTGTGAGCACGACGACGGTGCCGGACGCCACCCACACTCCGGCGACGGGGGCGCCGGACATGTGCTGGACGCGGACGAGCCTGCCGGTGCGGGCGTCGTGGACGCGCACGCCGTGGTCGCCGGCCGCCATGGCCAGCACCTGCTCGGAGGCGCTGTGCGGCAGAACGTCGAAGTCGGAGTTCGAGCCTGCGGCATAGCCATCGGTGGGCGCCGACCACGCCATCCGCCACTGCACGGGGGCGAGCCTGCCGCTGGGGGCGTCGGCGGTCGCGCCGAACAGCAGCGTCACCGCCAGCAGGACAGCGGCGGCCCGCGCGATCAGCACTTTTCCGGGGCCGTGCAAGCCGGGCCGGGAGCCACCCGCGACCACATGCCGCCTCCCGATCTGTGGTATTCGGTGCGGTAGGAGTCGGCCGGGCCCGTCAGCCGGAACGGCGTGCCGCCCGGCCCGTTGATCACGATCTTCTCGGAGCGGTCCCCGGCCAGCACCGTGGCCACCAGATCGAACTCGTAATACGCTTTCGCGCCGACGAACGACAGGCTGAGCGTGACCGCCTCATCGCGTTTCAGGTCGATCTGCTTCTTCGTGAAGTACGCGGTGCGCGGGTCCTGTTTCATGGCGAATCGGACTGGCCGCCGGTCGAGGTCGGCGATGAGTTCCACCGTGTCGGTCTCCCCGGCGTTGCCCGGCACCAGGAGGGCGCCGTCGGAGGGGGCCGCGCGGGTGAGCATTCGCGGTTCGATGTCGATGATGCGCAGGCTGCTGCGGTTGCCCGTCAGGACGACGGTGGCCGTCATGTCCCCGATCGTGGCGACGTGGTGGCGGGCCAGCATGGCGGCCACATCAGTGTCGCTCGACGCCTTGCCCAGCAGGATCGCCCGGTCCCGGGCGTCGGTCACCGGCTCCCGGAGCACCAGCAGGCGCTCGTCGAGCTCGACCTCCACGTGCCCGACCGTCAGCGGTGGCTTGCCGCCGACCTGGTCGACGGCGTCGGACCCGCTCGCGGTGTACCAAGCGGAGAACACCACGCCCACCGCCGCGATGAGCACGGCGCTGGCCACCCCGGCCACCCACGTGCGCGCGGCCTTCCAGCCTCCCGGGCCCGGCTCCGGCGGCTCACCGCCTCTGCCCCGGCTGCCGCTGCCCTTCTTCCTCTGGCGCACTCTGGCCATGACCCTCTTCCGATGACTGTCGAACGAGCGAATCTTGACCGTGCATCCACCAATATGCCCGTCTGTCGCCCGCCGCGCACCAAAAAGATTTTGTTGTTCAGATGCGGGCCAATCGCTGGAGCTCGTGAGGCGGGCCGGTCAGCTCGCAGCAGTTCCCAGCAAAGGCGACGCGGCCCTGGGCGGCGAGGTCAAGGGAAGCTAGCCGCAAGGTCCGGGTAGGCCGGCCGTAGGCGATGGCCCGCCGCCGCTAGACGGCGCGCGGGGCGACGTCGGGGCGAACCTCAAGGGTGTCCATGACGGCTTCATTGCGCGCGGCCCAGGCCTCGTAGCCGGCGGCGTGGTTGATGCAGTTCTGGGCGCCGATCCTGGCCAGGGCACGGTCCTCGGGGTCGAGTTCGAGCAGGTCGCACTCGTGCTCCAGGTGCGCGACGTGCCGGTGGAGCCGGTCGGTGTAGTCGAAGAGCAGCCTGCGTACGAACTCTTCGGCCTCCTGCCTGCTCACCCTCGCGTGCTTCATGTGCTGCGCGACGGGATTTCGGTGGTCGTCGTTCTTCGCATCCCGCATGGCGGAGTACAGGTCGTTCGTGAGGATGACGCAGTAGGAGGCCATCCGGCGCATCGCGGTGAGCGCGGAGAGCCGGTAGACGTGCGTGGGGATGTAGCGGGCGTTGGCGAGCTCGCCCTGGCTGATGGACAGGTGCAGGCCGCCGTTGTCGAGGCGCAGAGCCAGATAGTCCTCAAGGTTCCAGGGGAAGTCCGGCTTGCGCATGGCGAGGTAGTGCGTCTGGGTCGCGAAATAGCCCCGCCAATGGGCGGCGGTGCGGGTGAGGAAGGTGGCGGGGGCACTTTCCCGGTGCTGGCGCCACAGATCGTGAAACATGCGGACAGCGGTGGCCCCGGAAGTGGGGTCCCGGTCGTCGAGGATGCCGATCATGGCGTTGGCGAGCGCGCGGCTGGTGGCGAAGTCGGTGTCGTAGGCGTCATTGAAATCGTCGTACACGCGGTAGAAGACGTAGATGTTCGACAGGAGGGTCTGCCGCTCGGGGAGGAGATCGGGGTGCACCCAGGGGGCGAGGCTGGCATAGCGCAGGTGGCGGGGTGTGTCCGCGCCGAATCGGCGAGCCCAGTCACGGCAGGCGGTGAGCGCCTCGGATGTCAGGGTGCCGGGCGTGGCGTTGCTGGCGGCGGAAGTCAACCGGATCACGATAGTTTCTCCCGGTCTGTGCGGAACTGAATCCGGACGTGCACGGTGAGAGTTCGCAATTATCGAAGGTAGAGCAAAACGCTCAGGCGTGCATGCGTCGTCCCATCCCGCCCGATCACGCCGGGGCGCCCCGGCACGGCACGGCGCTTCCCGCCCGATTACCGGTGAAGTACCCCTCGTCCGTGGGCGGCCATCGACCTGGACGCCGAGCACGAGCAGGACCCCTGCGAAGACACCTTACGTTCATGCTGCCGTGCCGGGCTCGGCCTTCTGGCTGAAGCTCGGGGCCCGATCGCCTCACGAAAGTCGAACGGGTCCTGCGGCGGCGTGCTTGGGCCGGGATACCGGACGCTGGAGATCGGCGGTCGCGTGGAGTTTGAGGTCGTCCAGCGTAGGCAGGATGGCTTCGACTTTGTCGCGACCCATGTCCGCAGGTTGTGATCTTTTTCCACAGATTTGCAGAGGCGTTCACGTACGGGGCCTGACCTGGGATGGGCGATCCGCGTCGACGTCGTGGGGGATGTCATGAACGGGCGCGAATCTGGTCCGGCAGATACTCCGCCATCCGCAGGCGAAAGTCGTACTGACCGTGCGCGACCCGCGTTCCTGGTACGACAGCGTGATGGCCACGTTCTCCCCAAGCTGCTACACCGACCCTGACCAGTCGCCGATCATCGAGGCGGTCAATCTGCGCGCCGCGGTCGACTTCGCCTGCCAGCCCGGCGACGCGGAGGCGATGATGGCCGCCTTTCGCGCTCACAACGCGGCGGTGCGGGCAGCAGTCCCCGCCGACCGCCTGCTCGTCTATGAGGTGGCCCAGGGGTGGGGGCCGCTGTGCACATTCCTCGGCGCCGAGACGCCGGACGTGCCCTTCCCCCGCGTCAACGACCGGCGCTCCTACCGCGAGGCCATGCTGTCTCGGTTCCCGACAGATCAAGGAAGGACCAGGTGAGCACCACGCCTTCCGGCACCGCCACGGACGGCCCGCCAACGGTGACGTTGAGCATGTACCGGCCGCCGGTCACCAGGCCCGCCGGCTTTTCCTTGGGGCACAGGATGAGCATCAGGTACGCGACCGCAGCAGTTGTGCCGCTCTTTCGGCAATGGCGTAGACGGTTGCGTTGGTTCCGGCGGACACGGGGGCGGGCATGACGGACGCGTCGGCGATCCGCAGGCCCTCGATGCCGCGTACACGCAGATCGGTGTCGACGACGGCGGCCTCGTCCATGCCGATCCGGCAGGTTCCGGCGTAGTGATGATAGGACCAGCAGTTCGTACGCACCTGCTCGGCGTCCGGCGCGCCGGCGACGGGTGACTCCTCCCGCGCCCGCCACGGAGCCAGCGCCGCGGCAGCGCCTATCTCGCGGGCGATCCGCAGACCGGTGACCATCGCGTCGAGGTCCCGGCTGTCGGCGATGTAGCGGGGGTCGATCAGCGGCGCGGCGCCCGCATCGGTGCTTGCCAGGCGTATCGTGCCCCGGCTGAACGGAGCCACGAGCGCGACGACAATGGCGTAACCCTCACCCTGCCCCGGGCCGGGCAGGCCGGGACGGCGCAGCGGAAGGTCCAGGAACATGATCTGCAGATCGGGTCCGGCCAGCCCGGCGGCACTGCGGACCAGCCCTTGCACCTCGCCGTGGTTGTTCACCGACGCCGGGACCGGTTGCGCGGCCCGGTACAGGACGCTTGTCATCGGATGGTCGTGCAGACCGGCTCCCACACCGGGAAGGTCCGCGATGACCTCGATCCCGAGCCGCCTCAGGTGCGCCTGCGGGCCGATCCCGGACAACATCAGCATCTGCGGCGTTCCCACGGCTCCGCAGGCCAGGACGACCTCGCCGGAGCATCGCGCGGTACGGCGCTGCCCGTCCAGGCCGTACTCGGCTCCGATGCAGCGCTCACCGTCGAGGATGAGGCGATGCGCCGGAGCGCCGGTCACGACGTGCAGGTTCGGGCGGTGCAGCACGGGCCGCAGGTAGGCGTCGGCGGCGTCCTGCCGTCTGCCATGATGAATGTTCAGATCACCCCAGCCGAAACCTTCCCGCAGTCCTGCGGCCAGGTCCGGCACCAGAGCATGACCTGTTTCGAGCGTTGCCCGCAGCCCGGCCTCCGCCAAGGGGTGGCACTGCGCCGGAGGTCCCACGCGCAGGGGGCCGCTCAGGCCGCGCACGGCGGGATCGCGATCGGCTACCGAGGTGACATTCTCGCTGCGCATGAAGTACGGCAGCAGATCGTCATATCCCCAGCCGTGCGCGCCGGCCTCCGGCCATGCGTCGTAGCTCGAGCGGTGACCACGTGCGAACCTCATGGCGTTGATCGAGGAGGAGCCGCCCAGTCCCCGTCCGCGCGGCCATGCCACCTTCGCGCCGCCTAGAGCCGGCTGCGCCACGGTGACGTCCGCCCAGTCCGCCGACGTGTGCTGCAGCGCGGGCCAGGCCGGCGGCACGGCCGTCAGCGGGTGCGGTTCCGCGTCGCCGGCCTCCAGCAGCAGCACGCGCGCCTGCGCATCCTGCGACAGGCGCGCGGCCAGCACACACCCGGCTGAGCCGCCGCCGACCACGATGAAGTCGTAACGGAGTGAAGCGGTCGTCATGTTGTTGTAGTGCCCCTGAAGCGTTGTGGGTAGCAGCGGTGCGACCGCCGTGCGTGGACGGCTTCACCGACATCACCGCCGTCCTGACCAGGGAGGAACTGTCGCAGATGAGCGACGCCCACCGCCGCGTGGCCGATATGGACGCCGAGGCACTCAATCACCGTCCGTCCCGGACCGTGTCCCACTGACCGCACTGACGAACTCAGGCCGCCTGAACATCGCCACGAGAGGCACAGCCAGGGACGAACGCAGCCGCACCCGGGCGATCACCCCCTGGAGATCGAGCCGATCAGCCGGCGCGGCGGGTCGCACACCGGCCCTGGGGGAGGCGCCGTTCGGTCGCCGGCCCAGTACGCCGAGAACCTGGCATGCCGCTGGTGACCTTGCCCGGCAACCGGTTGGTGGCCTCGTCCCGATTGGCCGCTTCCATCAGAAAACGCTAGGGGCCACACGGAATCCGCTGCATCAAACGTCCACTCACAGTGATTCACCGGTGATGTAGAGGTGCATGTGCGTGTAGTCGAAGGTGAGGGCGAACGGCTTGCAGAACACGTGGCTGACGTTGGCGATGGAGTCGAACCCGAGCGTCTCGGACTGGCCTGGGCCGGGACCTCCTGGCCCGGCCCACCCGGGGATGTCGTGGCCGACCGCCCTGCCGAGACTGATCTTCTCGGCGGTAGCGGCATAGCGCCCACTGCCCTCCGGGCCCTGCGGCTTGTCGTAATCCACCTGGATGCCGGCCCGCTCGGCGATATCGACCGTCGTGCTGAAGCCCTGCCCGAGGCCGCCGGTGTCAAGGCTGACGAACCTTGGCCCGTACTCGCGCAGGCTGCCCAGAGTGAAGGGGAAGTGGTCGCCGGCCAGCCACAGTGGCAGCCGGTCGAACGCGGTGCGGGCGGCCTGCGCCCGGAATTGCCTGAGCTGCGCCTCTGTCCTGCGGCGCAGCACCAGCGCTTTGCCCGGGTAGTCCATGGTGGTCAGGAAGTGATAGAAGACGGTCGTGCCGAGCACCCCTGCCGGCTGCGTGCCGTCCGGGAGGTTGGGCATCTTCACGCCCGTCGTCCACTGGACAGGAAGGTTGCGGAGTTCGACGTTCCCCAGCCGGAACGACGGCAGGAGTCCCAGGTATTGCGTCACAGGATCGTGACCGACGTGTCCCGGCAGGGAGGCCACTGCCTTCAGGCCCGCCTCGGTGGCGGTCTCCTCCGACAGGGAGAGGGTGGCGTAGGTGTCGAGCAGGAACCGTTTGGGGCTCGAGCCGTTGATCGAGGCCGTCACGGTGGGCAGGGGCTCCAGGCCGGTCATGGGGACCCGGGTCTCCTGAGTGCCGTGCACCTGCCACGGCGTGCCACTCAGATGGGAGTACCACTCGGCGAGCGCCGCATCGCTCTTCCTGCCGGTCTGCCTCAGCAGAGGGACGGCTCGGGCGTGCTGGTCCTGGCGCACGTAGCACTCCGCGAGCCGCTGCTTGGACGCCACGTCGCCGGCATCCAGCTTGACGGCCCCGGCCAGGAACCTCTCGGCCGCGCCGAACCGGTTGATCAGCAGGGCGATGTATCCTCGCTGCGCCATGGCGTGCGCGTCGTCCGGGTTCTGCCGCAACTGCCGCGCATAGGTGCGATCGGCCTGGTCGAACTTTCCGGCCTTGAAGAGCTGGTCGGCGTCGCCGTCGGAGGTGATGGACGCTGCGGCACCGTTCAGCCCCACGCCCAGTGCCGGAAGAGCCACGCCTGCCGCGGTCGCCACCCCGGCCCGCCGCAAGAATGCACGCCTGCCGATGTCCTCGTACATCACCGTCTCCTTGTCATCTCCATGCGCGGCCGAACAGCCCTGTCGTAATCGCGTCCTCGCCTCACGGAGGTGGATCGTGGCGGGTGGAGCCAGCCAACACCGGGGCATGTTTCCCTGACGTTTCTCATCTCAGCAGCGCTCGGGCCAGCACGGACAGGCCGGGCCACGGATCATCCTCGTACCGAGAAAGAACAGCGGCACGGCAGACGAACGAGCTTGACCATGGTTCCCCGCTGAGCATCGTCGGCGGCGTGGCCTTGCTCGCGACTCACCAGCGTCGGCGGCCAGGAACAACAGCACCGCCGGCAGCACGTCGGTCGATCTGTCCCAGCAACCCTTGTGATCTGCGCCGGAGACGGACAAGAAGGTCGCGCCTGAGCACTCGGCGAAGGCCCGTATCGGCTCGTGCCAAGGAGCAGGCGCAGCGTAGGACCGACCACGGAGCGGAAACCGTCGATTGGATCGAACCCACCGGCCACAAGCGGTCGGCCTGGTACCAGGACGGCAGGCTGATGTTCCAGGGCAGCGCGATTATGAACCCGGCCGAGCTGGCCAAGCCCCCTGTCACCCCGGATGGAGTGATCGCCAGGATCAAGGCGGCCATCCTCGACGAAGACCGCCGGGGGCCGCAGGAGCTGAACGGTCACGTCCCGCCGACGATACTTTTCACGGAGATCAATCAGCTCATAACCCAGCAGTGGCTCGCCCCGTATGTACGGGCCGCGCTCTTCCGCGCGTTGCCCACGATCAAGGGCATCACGGTGACCCAGGACGTGCCCGCCGCCGACGGACGGCGAGGCGTGGCGTTCAGCCTCACCGACGCTGAGGCACGCAGCTACCTGATCCTGGACCCGGAGACCTTCCGCTACCTGGGCGACAACTCAACACGGCTGAAGGACCGGACCTACGAGTGGGCCGACGGCAGTAAGGAGACCTTCAAGGCGGGCACGGTGGGCATGACCGCGCAACTGGAAGCCAAGATCGTGGACCAGCCCGGCCAACGCTCCTGATCGCAGCAGAATCAGGCCGGCGCGACGCCTCCCGGGGCTGGTCATGTGGAGTGGGTCGCGGCCAGTGCGGTGCCGATCTGGATGTCGAAGGAGCCTACGAGATCGCCGTCGACACGGGTCGTACGCGCGTCGATGACCAGGATGGCGCCTGCCACAATGCCGGTGAAACCGGTGCCCGTCCGGCGGGCTTGTTCGATGCGTCCGGTGATCGGGACGCGTACGGCGTCGGTGAGGAAGGTGAGACCGCGCGGGAACTCCTGGCCGAGCGGATGCCGTTGCCGGCCTGACTCGATCAGAGTGCCGATGCCGAATCGGGCCGAGACGATCTAGTCCCCGCGAAGGCTGACGTCGAAGTAGCCGTTCGACTGGACGCGGTTGCAGCTGTGCTGGGGCGGATAGGCGCAGTCGTAACCGCCGCGGCGGAGATCGTCCACTGCGGAGCTCATCGTGGTCGCGTAGTGCTCACCGCCCAGCGGCCATCGGCGTACGACGTCGTCCGCGGCGGTGACGACCAGCCCTCGTATGGTGTCGTAGTCGTAGTCGTAGTCGTAGTCGTAGTCGTATGTCGCGTGGGCGTGTTCCCGCTGCAGCCGGTCAGCGCGAGCGAGCCGAGGATCGCCGCCATGGCGGCGCTCACGATCGCGCGGCCGGTCAGGCGCCGCCGCCGTACGGTCGCGCGGACGTTCCGGCGGTGCCGCCGTGCGGTAGCGCGAGCGCGCAACTCCGCGAGGTTCGCATTCATGTGCCCGACCTTTCACCACGACTGACTCATATAGGCGTCTGTCTACCTCGAGGGCCGGCGGCCGTGACTCGGCCCGTGCGGCCTGCATCGATGGGTCGCTGCGAGGTCTGGGGGCCGGCGCCGGCAGCGCTCAGATGGAAGCTCTCGGGCCAGGCAGGCGTTGCGGACGTGAACCACGCCGGTCGGCCGGCGGGGATTCCGGTGACACGGCGCCGGGCCGCCAGAAGGACACGCCGGCCCCGGCGCCGCCGGCAGGTGATGGTGTCATGGTGTTGCCGTGCGGATGACGTGCCTGCCAACCAGGGAAGAGACGCCAAGGGTGACGCCGATCCCGATCACGATCGTGACCGCGTAGGGGAGAGGGGCCGCCGCCTGCAAGGGGTTGCCGGTCTTGACGATGGCGAAGGGCAGGACGGCGAGGAAGGCGCCCACGCTGCCGGCGATGACGCTGATGGTTGTGGCCGCGCCGATCTCGCGTACCAGCATGCGGTGTGTCTGGCCGCCGGTCGAGCCGACGAGGGACATGACCGCGAACTCGGCGCGGCGCTGGGAGATGGAGGAGACGAGGTTGTTGGTCAGGGCGATGGCCATGAAGGCCGCGATCAACGCCACCACGAAGTAGTTGATCGAGGCGAGGACCTGGCCCGTGCTGTCCGTCGTGCCTGCCACGTTCTCGATGCCCTGCATGCTGAGCGTGCCCGCCGCCACGCCGACGAAGAGGGTGAGGAATGTGACGGTGGGCCGTACCCGGTCGGGGGCGGCGGAGAGGTTGATCGCGGCCAGGTGAGAGGGCGCGGCGCGGTGGGCGCGGCGGACGGACGTGCGATTCACGAGGGCGATGAGTTCGGGAGCGAGGACGCAGAGGCCGACGGCGACGAGCACGCAGCCGGGCCCGGTCATCGCCGTGGTGAGCACGTCGGCCGGGTCCATGCCGAGCACGGCAGTTGACGAGGCCAGGCCGGCGCCGATCATGAGTGTCGCCGCGACGCGGCGCCCGCGTCCCGGGCGGGAGCGGCGCGCGGGCGGCGTGGCGTCGGCGACCGGGCTGCGGCGGGCCAGGGAGCGGCTGCCGATCCAGGCGGCGAGCACACTCGCGGCCAGCACGACGAGTACGCCGAGCACCGGCAGGAGCACGCCGGGCGCGAACACCGAGCCGGTACCGGTGAGGCCGGCGGCCTGGATGCTGTCCGTCACGATCCAGCCGGCGAGGTAGCCGCCGGCCAGGCCGGGCGGCGCCGTGACGGCCGTGACGGCGGCCGTCTCGACGACGAGCATCCACTGGACCTGCCGGGGGGCGGCGCCGATGAGCCGGATGCCCGCGATCTCCCCGGCCCGCCCGCCGAGGGCTACGCTGATCGTTGACACCATGGCGAACAGGACGATCGCGACCGTCCACCCGCCCATGATGAGCGGGAACTGCACCAGGAACGCCCGGTCGGCGGCGGCCGTGCTCTCGGCCAGGCCGGTGCCGAGCAGGCTCATCATGCTGGTGACGAGGATCGTGCCGACGAGTGCCACCAGGCCGGTGGCGATCGCGGTGGTGCGGTGGTACGCGAAGGAGCGTACGGCAATCTTGATCATCAGCTCGTCACCACGCTGTTGGCGGCCTGCTCCGCCGACTCGACCAGGACGGCCATCCGGCCCGCCACCTGCTGGGCGGTGGGCTGCTTGAGGCTGTCGACGATGCGGCCGTCGGCGAGGAAGAGCACGGCGTCGGAGTAGGAGGCGGCGACGGGGTCGTGCGTGACCATGATGATCGTCTGGCCGCGGTCCGCCAGCTCGCGCATCAGCCGCAGGACCTCTCTGGCGCTGCGGATGTCAAGGGCGCCGGTGGGCTCGTCGGCGAAGACGATCTCGGGGTCGGTGATCAGTGCCCGCGCGACCGCGACCCGCTGCTTCTGGCCACCCGAGAGCTGGTGGGGGCGGTGGCCGCCCCGGTTGCCGAGCCCGACGCGGGTGAGAAGGTCGGCGGTGCGAGCCGGGTGCGTCCTGCGCGAGTCGAGGCGCAGGGGGAGCTCGACGTTGTCGACCGTCGAGAGCGCGGGCAAGAGGTTGAAGGACTGGAAGACGAACCCGACCCGGCGCCTTCGCAACTGCGCGAGCTGCGCCTGGTCGAGGCCGCGCAGGTCCTGCCCGTCGAGCTCGACAGAGCCGGACGTCGGCCGCTGCAGGCCGGCGGCGCAGTGCAACAGGGTGGTCTTGCCGGAGCCGGACGGGCCCATGATCGCGATGAACGACGACCTCGGGACGTCGAGGTCGATGCCGCGCAGGGCGTGAACCGGGCCGGCTTCTCCCGGGTACTCGCAGCGGAGGTCGCGGATGCGCAGCACGGGTGGCGCGTACATGAAGAGCTCCTCAAAGGATCGTTTTAAACGTTCGTTTCATACGAATGATTATTTGATACGGTAGGGCAGATGAGTGCCAAGGACAAATTGCTGTCGGCAGCGCGCGACTGCCTGCTGACGAAGGGGTACGCGCACACCACCGTGCGGGACCTGGTCGCGGCGTCGGGGGCCAACCAGGCGTCGATCAACTACCACTTCGGGTCGAAGGAGCAGCTCCTCACCAAGACGCTGCGCGACCTGAACACCGAGTGGGGGGAGCTGCTGTTCGCGGTGCTCGGAAAGCGCGGCGAGCCGGAGGATCAGCAGGCGCTGTGGGGGCGGATCATCGAGTCGATCCGGACCAATCGGGCGCTGTGGTTCGTCAACTTCGAGTCCGTCGCGTCCGCCCGGCAGGACGGTGAGATCCGAGCGATGATCGCGAGCGGGCAGGAGTCCGCGCGGGCGTCGCTGGCGCAAGCGTTTGCGGGGCTCGGGCCGGGCAGCGACCCGGAAGAGGTGCATGCGGTCGGCTCGCACTACCTCGCCCTGCTCGTCGGGCTCGCCTCACAGTGGCTCACCGATCCCGAACGGGCGCCGACGGCGGAGCGGTTCGCCGCCATGCATGACAGAAGCTAGATCGCTGAGGTGAACGAGGATTAACGGTCGTAGGCGGTCAGGGACCGTTTCGCCGGTGCGTACAGGTACGCGAACGCCTGCGACGGGAACAACACCCGCCGGTGCTCGGCCAGGAACGCGAGCACGCTCCCAGCCGGGATCATCTCCCGGCACCCAACCCACACCTCAGGCCCGGCCGGAATCCTCCTACGACCCATCATGGCCCGAGTCTGAATCCCGAAACACCGCCTGGCCAGACCTTCAAGTTGCTGCCCGGATTCGGACCTGACGATCCGGCGGTCGGCGTGGGGAAGCGCCGGGGGACAGGGCCGATCATGCCCAGGAAGAGGATTTCGCCTTACCGCAGCTCATCCATCGAGGAGTGCACAAGAGCGTCCCAGCGCTGGAGCACGACTTCCGCGCCTGGATGGACCGCTGGAACGCCGACCCGAAACCGTTCGTCTGGACCAGGACCGCCGAGGAGATCCTCGATTCCCACTCTAAGTATTGGCGGCGAATTTCAGGCTGATGACACTGGCGGCGGCCAGGAGCGCGAGATCGGCTGTGGGAAGCGCCCTCGGAGGGTGGAGCGTGCAAACGGAAATCAACGATGGCGGGGCAACCCTGATTTCGGTTCGGTGTGTCCCGGAGCGGTGCCCACGGCGATGGGAAGTGGGCACCGCTCCACCCTGTTCACCTGAGAAGCAGGGCCGCATATCGCGGCCGGACGTTCACGCGTCGGCTCCGACCGGCGGCGGTCAGTAATCCCAGACGGTAGGCACGAAACGGAACGCGTTGTCGGCGACCGCCACGTGGCAGACGGACGGGAACGGCAGGTGAGCCGCCAGCAATTGCTCGCCGCTCGCCGCCATCTCCGTCAGGAGCCGGATCCGGACGCGGGCCGATTCCTCGGGGTCATGTTCGAAGCCGTTGTACCAGCCGGGTTTGTCGAACCCGCACTGGAACACCGCATCGCCGGCGAACGTCAGCCGATCATCGCCGGACTCCAGACGGACGATGCTGTGACCGGGAGTGTGGCCACCGGTACGAGTGATTGTCACTCCTGGCGCCACCTCGTGCTCGTTCTCGAACGGCTTCAACTGACCGCGATACATCTCCAGGAACTTTGAGGCGGCCGAACGAAGCACCTGCGGCACCGGTTCCGGCATGGCGGTGCGGGAGAAGTCGGGCGCTTCCCAGAACTCGGCCTCGGCGGATGCCAGGTGAACCCGCAGGTCCGTGCGCAGCCGGCCCCTCAGCCCTTCGACGAGCAGCCCGCCGATGTGGTCCATGTGCAGGTGGGTGAGCACCACGTCGGTCACGGATGCGGGATCGATTCCGGCCGCGTCCAGCCGCATGGCCAGCTGCCCGGCCCGTGGGAACCCCGGGAACTCCGTCCCCAGCCCGGAATCGACGAGGATGGTCCGGCCGCCGCTGCGCACGACGGCCACATTCAGTGGATAGACGAGCATCTCCGACAGGAAATTGTCGCTGAGCCAGGCCGACAGGTCGTCCTTGGCGGCGTTGGTCGCCAACGTTTTGGCGTCTATCTGCAGTGTCCCGTCGCTGATCACCGTGACGTCGATGTCGCCGACGTTCAACGCATAGCGGGACGGGACCATTTCGTCGTGCCCCAGGGCGTCGGAGTGTGCCAGGTTCATGGTGTTCTCCTCGTGAAGAGCGTCGACCGAAGACACGGACGGGCGCCATGGGTACGCTGTCCGGTCATCCCCTACGACCGGACAGCAGCCCGGTCTGTGACAGCCGCTCTGCCCTCGCCCGACCGATCACGTCCGGGATCGGCCCAAGCGAGTCCCCGACGCCGTGATATTGGCGACGTTTCCGCACGTCGGTAACTTGCCTCCGTGTCCGGGGTGATCCTTTCTCAGAGGCGTTGAATCCGTTTCTGATACTGGCCGCGCGTCCGAGTTGTCCGAAGAGTCCTTGGCGGACGAGTCATAGTCCACGACCGGTCGCGGCACATAACCACCGGATTCTCCAGGAACAACCCCGTGAAACGGACCGTCCCGATCCTGCAGGGCATCCCTGCAAGCCGTCGATGACCTCCGATGGTTATCTTGGGTTGTCGACCTCTTCTCGCAGGTCAGAGTCGTATGATCTTGTCAGGTACGTAAGGCGTGAAGGCATGGCGTACCTACAGCCTGCAGACCGGGGAGAAGGTCGAGTTCACCTTGCGGCAGTCGGAGGAGGCGACGGCGGCTGCGGCAGCGCGAGCGTACCGGCAGGGGCCGCGTCGTGTGCACCTCGCTGCCGGCCGCGATCACCGGCGTGCACGCCTACCACGGCACTGCCTGGACGGTCGGCGGCAAAACCGCTGATGAAGCTTCACCCTGACGGCACGGTCGCGGCGCGCGCGTGCCTGCCGGTGGCGAGCCAAGCCGGGGTCAGGACGGGGTGCCTGGGGCCGGCGCAGGCCGGCCGCTCCACTGCACGGTGATGCCGGAGATTCCGCTTCCTCGGACCGTGGTGATCGTCAGCTTACGTCCCAGGTAACCAGGCCACCCATGGGCATCGCGGGTCCTGGCTCGCCCGGGATTGATGCATTCGCGGTGCAAGAGCATGGGGAGTGTGATCTGAAGCGGCGGCGGTGACCGGCTTCCCCGGAGGGATGGTCGGCGAGCGGAGAGGCTTGAGATTCGATGCCCTGGAACATTCGCCTGATATTGACCGACGCCGGCGACGGGAGCCCGATCTCCGGGATGCCCTTGCGGGATGCCGACCGGGAAGGGGCCCCGCCCGTCGTCACCGACGACAACGGCGCCGCGCGTGCCCAACGCGTTCTACGTTGGCGGCATCGGCTTCCGTCCCGAACCCGAGGGTATTCGCATCCTGGACAAGGAGCTCTACACTCGACCGGATCCTGATCATCAATGCCTGCCACTTACGACGCGTGCTGGCGATCTACGAGACCCATTTCAATGAGCATCGCCCACATCGTTCCCTGGGCCAGGCCGCTCCGCTACGAGCCCTTCCCGACCCGGTCGAGGACGAAATCGAGGTCATCCGACGTGATCGCCTCGGCGGGCTGATCCACGAGTACACGCAGGTCGCTTAGGGCGGCCGAGTTCTTGGCATCCACAGCCGGAGCACAGCCAGTTGATGCCGTAGTACCAGAATCTCTACGTCTTTGGACGCCTGTGATCGGCGGAGTAGCGCGATCCAGCCGAATACGCGTAAGACGATCAAGTACGGCAGTCGCAGGGGCCCCGGCCGCTGCGAGACCGGGATCCGGCCCCTGATCTGGGCGGCCTGACGGATCACCGACGCACCGTGGCCCCGCTCCAGGAACCGCGAAAACCTCACCGCGCCGCACTCCTCGACCACCTCCAGCCGCTCCGTGCGGCGCGGGCGGGGTCCGGGCCCTTGAGGCAGCCTGCTTGAACGCGAACTGTACGACTCATCGCAGGTCGCACAGGGGCTGGGTTTCGACGGTGTCGCACGGGAGGAAGCCGGACTCCCGCAGGTGGCGCTCTCGCAGGAAGGCCAGGAAGTTCGCGGCCAGGGAGCCGGACGCCGGTTCGGCCCTGGCGTAGACATACTCAACGGTCCAGAAGGGATAGCCGGACTCGACGGCGGTGGCGGCGTCGAAGGCGCGGCCGTCCAGGGTGAGCGCGGTGACACGGCCCTCGCGGCGGGCCTTGGCCAGTGACTGGGCGTCAGAGTAGCCGATCGCCCCGGGAGTGGTGCTGATCTGCTGGATTGCCTCGTCGTTGTCACTGACCTCGCAGCGGATGACCCGCGCGGCGGGGACGCGGTCCTTGGCCGCGCAGTCGGTGGAGGTCAACTGGGTCTCGCCGGTGCCCAGCACGAGTTCTTCGTAGAGTTTCCGGGTCCCGGACTGGGCGTCGCGGCTGACGATCTTGATCGGCAGCGATGCGCCGCGACGGATCTGCTGCCAGTCGTTGAACTCGCCGCTGTTGATCTTGCTCAGCTGCTCAAGGCTCAGCGAGTAGACGCCCACGCTGCGGTGGACCACCACGTGGAAGACGACGATCGCCAGCTTCTGCGTGTGCAGACGGTCGAATTTATCGCCCCTGTGGCCGTCCGACACCGCCAGAAGGTTGCCGTTCGTGGATTGGGCGACCTTGCCGACGCCGTCGAGCGAGCCGTTCGCGTTGGTCTTAATCTCCGCATCCTTACAGTTCTTGGTGTATGCGGCGCGGGCCGACTCGATGACCTTCATGAACACGGTCGACCCCTCGACGGTCAGTGTCCCCGGCGCGCAGGCCACCGTAGGGTCCGGGGCTTCGGCGAGCCGGCTGAGCGCCAGCAGGACGCTGAGCACGATGACCAGCGCGCCGCTGACCCGCGGCAGCGTGATGCGTCGCGCGTGGCCCTCGTCCTTGATCATGCCGGTGTCCTTGAGCTTGCCGGCGTGCTCGACGACCTTGGTGATCTCGCCTCCGGCCGGGCCCGTCTCGCGCAACACCACGACGAGCTTGGCGTGCTCGCCCCGCTTGAGTGCCATCTCCCCCATCCGGACGCCGTGCCAGGTCGGCTCGGCGGCGTCATGCTGGGTCTGGCCGCCGAGCAGCCAGCGCGCCATCCGCTCCCCGAGCCGTCCGCGTACCGTCTGCAGGCTGTCGGGCGAGGGCTGCCTGCCGGTGGTGAAGAAGCGCAGCCCGTTGCGCAGCTGGGTGCGCAACGCATCGGTGCTGGCCTCCGACACGCGGGCGTTCCACACCACCCGGTCGCCGAAGGTGAAGGACAGCGCGCGGTCGAAGTCGCCCGCGTCGATGTCGTAGCTGCCGCTGTTGCGGATCCGGATGACCACGATGCTCATCCGCTCCAGCAGCATGGTCAGGCGTCGTAGTTGCGGCGGGTCGGTCTCGGCGGGCTCGTAGCTCTCGGGCCCCAGGCCGATCTTGGAGTTGTACAGCACGCGGAAGCTGATCCGCTTGCGCCGCACCACCAGTCGATCGACGAATGGTGCGACGAGCAGGAGGGCGATCGCGAAGAGGACTTGGTTGACTCCTCCGAGAGACTGGACCAGCTCCGCCAGGCGCTCTAAGACGGCCATGCCCCCAATTCTCACTATCTCCTGATATGTCCATCGAGACAGGCGAAGTGTTCATGAGGAGTTCAGCACCCGGTCACGTCCTCCATCGGCAAGCCCTCGCCCCACCATGCTTGACGTGCCTGACGAGATCATCGGCCACGCCGACGACGGGATCATCCACGTCGCGGCCCGGTTCGGCTACATGGATCCCCCGGACGTGCCCGGTGCGTTGTCGATGCTCGACCCAGCCACGACCGAGGGGCGGTTGCGGCTCGATCAGGCCTCCTTTTCCGGTCGAAGGTCGAACTGCGGCGAGGGGAGGCACCGACGATGGCGCCGTGGCGCAAGCGACTGTTCATCGCCCCTCCTTCATCGCCGCCGACGCACTTCGGCCTGCCCCGCGACCGGACGGTCATCATGGGCTCCCACATGGAGGTGTGAGGATCGCGCCACCGGCGAGGCGCCTCCCGGGCATCCGGCGGAAGCGTCTGTGGCGAACGGATCGTGGTTTCCCGGACTGTGCGGGCGAACGGATCGTAGTTGCCCGGACCGCGAGTCAGAACCGGAAGCGCACGATGCGGGTGGACCGTTTCATGCCTGGCAGCAGGTTCATGAGGCGGTATATGCGGCGCACGTTCGCGGGCGCCTTGGCCATGAGCACCGGTGAGTCGTTCATCGGCGCCTCATCGACGTACTCGAGCCGCGGATGCCAATGTGCCAGCGCGGCCGGCTCGTTGAAGCCGCAGCGGAACCGGGTGCCGTACCTGCGCAGCGTGGGATCCCATTTCGAGGTTCGCCACGCCCATACCGCGACCGTGTCGAGCTGGATCTGACCGCTGGGGAAGGCGTCGACGACACCGGTCAGCAGCCGCCGGGCGTCCGGCTCGGTCAGGTAGGGCACCAGTCCCTCAGCGACCATCAGCACCGGCCGGCCGCGAGGGATGCGGTCGAGCCAGGTCAGGTCGGTGACGCTGGAGCTGACCAGGGTGTAGTGCTCGCGTGGTGGCAGGAGCTGTCGCCGTAGTTCGATGACGGACGGGTAGTCCAGGTCGTACCAGTCGGCAGTGGCGGGCGGGTCGATCCGGTACGCCCGGGCGTCGAGGCCGCAGCCCAGGTGCAGTACCACCGCGTCGGGGTGGTGGGCGAGGAAGTTCCGGGCCCAGTCGTCGTGGGCCTTGGCGCGCACCACGGCGGCGAGACCCATCTGGCTGGTGCCGAATCTGCGCTTGTCGTAGTCGGGATCGAGGCCGCGCATCGTCCGCTCGGCGTGTTCGTCGCCGAGGATCGGATCGGGCAGGCGGTTGTCCAGTGCCTTGGCTCTGAGGACGGGGCTGAGAGTCTTCTGCACTCCGATGAGTCCGGTGTCATCCACAGTTGAGATGCTACTCATATTTCACGAATTTCGTGAAGTTTGTGGTTAATCTTAAACTGGTGACTCCACAACGATGAAGGGAGCTCGGGTGACGCGAACGGACGAGGGTGTCATCGCCGCTTTCCGGGAACGGTTCGCGCAGATCATGGTCGAATCCGGCATGCCTCGGATGGCCGCGCGCGTGTACGCCGCGCTGCTGGTCACGGACTCCGGCAAGCTCACGGCCGCCGAACTCGCCGAGCAACTGGGCACCGGCGCGTCGGCGATCTCGGGGGCGGTCAAATACCTCGTGCAGGTACGACTGGTCGAACGCGGCCGCGAGCCCGGCGCCCGGCACGATTTCTGCCGGATACACGAGCACACCTGGAGTCACTTCGTCAGTCAGTCCGACCCGGTGCTGGTCCGGGTGCAGGCCGGTGCCGACGAGGGCGTCGAAGTCCTGGGCCTCGACTCCCTCGCCGGGCAGCGACTGGAGGAGACCGGCCGGTTCTTCGCATTCCTGCGAGAGGAAATCGCGCAGTCGATGGCGAAGTGGCGGCGGCTCCAGGCGGCCGAACGCGAGACCGGCCGGGGACGGCCGGTGTCTTCCTAACTTGAGCACCATGGAAAGAACGTGAGCATCGCGAAAGAACTCGCACATCCCGAAAGGAACGGCGGCCGTAGGAGATTCGCAAACGCCGTCAAGAATGTGTAGCGGCGCACAGATATCGCCATCAGATGATATTCACAGCTCGCTACATGCTGCCCATGAACATCGTGATTCCGTGTCCGACCAGACGAAAACGTTCGGCTTACTGCGTGCGGACGTGGGAAACGTGCGCCTGCTCGACGGCGACTCCTGGCAGGATGCCGCATGGTTGCACCGCCGCCTGGCCAACGTGCCCGGCGATGTCACCCTCTGCCCTACTCCAAGGTCAACCGGCAGAAGGCGGCCCTGGCCGCCGACATGGAACTGCTGCTCCTGGACGAGCCCCTCCGGCCTGGACCCGCTGATGGAGGCCGTCTTCACCGAGTGCGTCGCCGAGGCTGTGGCCCCAGGGCCGTCCGGTGCTGCTGTCCAGCCACATCCTGGCCGAGGTCGAGAAGCTGGGCGACCGGGTGAGGACCATCCGCGACGGCCGTACCGTCAAGCCGGGCACGCTCTCACAGCTCCGCCACCTGACCCGCACCTCGATCACGGCTGAACCGGCCGGCCCGCCCAACGGCCTGAGCGGCCTGCGCGTCAACGGCAACCGTGTCACCTTCGAGGTCGAGGCCGACGGGCTGGACAAGGCGCTGCGCTCACTGCCTCGGGTGTCCGCTCGCTCACCAGCCGGCCACCTTACGCTGGAGGAGCCGTTCCTCTGGCACTACCAGAGTGAGCCAGCCCGATGACCGGCACCTGGGCCCCGGTCAAGCTGATCCTGCGCCGAGACCACTCCCACCACTGGCAACCGTCAGTGCAGGTCGACCACGACTTCGGCAGTTCAGCACGAAACACCGGCCACAGCGCGACCGGCTCAGGGCGGACATGACCGCGACCATCACAGCCATGACGCCCTCTTGGTAGCGGACGCGAGCACTCCGGGCACCTGGCCGCCTGAGCCTCATCGGTGCGGCCGGCAGCACCGCCGGATAGGAACGTGACGCTCTCGGCCGTGAGGCCGCTCACACCGTGTCACAGCCGACCGGGGCATCTCGTCTTAGAGGGCATGATGAACTCGGAACAGACCTCGGTGTTGATCACCGGAGGCAACAAAGGACTCGGTTTCGAAACGGCCCGGCGGCTCGGCGAGCAGGGCTGGACGATCTTTCTCGGCTCGCGTGACGAAGGGCGGGGACGGGCGGCTGCCGGCAAGCTGAGCGATGGCGGTGCGAACGTGGTCATGGTCCCGCTGGACGTGACCTCGGACGAGTCGGTGACAGCCGCCGTCCGGCTCGTCCGCAAGCACACCGATCGGCTGGATGTGCTGATCAACAACGCCGGTGCGCCGGGAAAGCTCATCGCGCCCGTTGACACGACGGTTGAGGAGATTCATTCCGTCTACGACACCAACGTGTACGGACCGGTCAGGGTCACACACGCGTTCCTTCCCCTGCTGCAGGCGGCGGACCATCCGCGGGTGGTGATGGTGTCGAGCGCCGGCGGTTCCTTCGCGGTCGTGACCGATCCACAGCAGGCCGTCTCGAAAATGCACGAGCTCGCCTACACCTCGTCCAAAGCGGCGCTGAACATGATCACCATCCGGTATGCCCAGGCGATCCCGCAGGTCAAGTTCAACTGCATCACTCCCGGAGAAGTCGCCAACCACAAATTCACCGCCACCGACATGAACAATCACACCGGCCAACTGACGGTCACCGAGGGCACCGATCCGATCGTCAAACTCGCGCTGAGCGACGCCGACGGACCGACCGGCATCTTCATCGATCGCCTCGGCCCCGTCGCCTGGTGACCACCGCCGGTGTGTCCATTGCCCGGTGCCACCGCATAGGCCCGAGGCGAGGCCGGCGGTCGGCGCGACATCCAGAACGCGTGCTGACCTTGAACGACCGGCACAACTCAGCCAGATCCGCCTGGCCAACGGCGGCGAGGCGTGGTGGGGGTCCGGGCATGAGGAAGGCCGCGCCATGCTCTCCGACCGCAGCTTCTCCTCAGGCAAGCGCAAGGAGGGCTTCCCGCTCTTCACGTGACAAGGTCACGTGCGGCGTCGTCAGTACCAACCTGGTTGGTGATCTTGGAGTTCTGCCGCCCGTGTTGGAGATCTCCGACGCCGCGGCGGGGCACTGGGCCGGTGTGCTGGACTGCCCGCTGGAGGAGTGGGACCGCGCCATGGCGGTGAACCTGCGTGGTGTGCTGCTCGGTTTGCAGGCGGCGGGCCGGGCGATGCGCGACGCGAGTGGTGGCTCGGTCGTGGTCACCTCCTCGGCTGCCGGGCTCACCGGTGTTCGGATGTCGGCGGCGTACGCGGCCTCGAAGCACGGTGTGCTCGGATTGGTCAAGTCGGCCGCCCTGGAACTGGGGCCGGTCGGTATCCGGGTCAACGCCATCTGCCCGGGATACATCACCAGCAACGATCTCACCCGGAGACTGGGCGAAGAGCTCGACGTCGCCGGCCGATTTCCGCTGCGCCGGCCGGGGCGCAGCGAGGAGGTCGCCAACCTGGTCGCGTTCCTGGCCGGTGAGAGCGCGTCGTACATCACGGGCAGCGTGTTCACCATCGATGGCGGCTGGCTGGCCGGCGGCATCGAGTTCGGGGACGATGCCGAGCAACAAGCGACCGGCGACGACCGAATGGCTGCCCTTGCCAATACGTCCTCCCCGAACGCGTAGGAATCGGCCGAACAGATCGCCCGCATCGCCGACACCGCGGCGGTGCCACCGAAGAGGCATGACCTGGCTGCCGCCCTGTGTGAGGAGGACATGTGCAACGTGGAGAAGTCTGGTGGGTCGCATTCGATGAGCGGCGGCCGGTCGTCCTGCTGTCGGGAGAGGACGCGTCCGGGATCCGGGCGATGCAGGTCGTCGAGCCGGCGGGCGTCGACATCAGTGGTCTGGGCGTCGAAGTGGCGGTAGGAGCCGTGGACGGACTGCCCTTTGAAGGCGTGCTGCGGATGGCGTTCCCTCGTCCGGGCATTACTCCGTGCACGTGGCTGACCACGGTGTCCCGGGACGACCTGATCGAGCAAGCGGGTGTCCTGTCCTCCGCGAAACTCAGCGAGATCGAGGATGCCCTCCGTCTTGGGGTGCAGGCGCAAGAGTGGACCCCGGCGACGACCGCGAAACTCAGCGAGATCAGGGACGCCGTCCGTCTCGGTGGACTCAGGTAGGAGGAGAAGGCAACCACGTCCTGGACGACCCCACCCGCGGGGCCGGCGAGGCACGGCGCATGCTCGCCCCGGCGGGCATATGTGCTGATCGGGCAGGACTGGGACGCTGCGGGTGCAGCTCTTCTGTAGTGACTGGTTGAGCTGGGCGTTTGTCGTTGTGACTGTTTGATCACGATGGGGGACGCCAGCGCCACTGCGTTCACCGTGGGTATCAACACCCGGCTGCTCTGACCTCGTCGAGCACTTCACAGGCTCTGGGCCCAGCGGCGAAGCTCGGTGGCGGCCTCGTCGGGGGTGAGGAAGCCGCGTTCCAGGTGAACCTCCTGAAGATGTCGGATCGCGGCCCCCACCAGCGGGGACGACGGGATGCCGAGCACCTCCATCACCGCCCTGCCGTCGAGTACGACGGGGACATCGTCACGCCTGACGTATCGGTCGCGTTCGGCGGCGGCGCGGGCATCGGCATCCTCCTTCGCACGGCGCGCCGCCTCCCAGGCGTCGTAGTCGGCGGCGTCCAGGGCACGCACGCCCGCCCAGCGCCACCCCTCCATGTCGCGCTCCTGCCCGAAGCCGACCGCGTCGAAGAGGTCCAGCGCATCCGTTCCGACCGCTCCGAGGCGCGCGAGCATGGCGTTGATCGGCCAGTCCCCGCACGGTCCCGCAGTCGCAAGGATCCAGGCGTGCTCGGGCCCCCAGGTCTGACGGCCGTTCTCCCACAGGGCAGCGGTCTGGCTGCCGTCACCACCCCAGAAGTCCGCCTCCGCGTAAGCGACTCGGCCGCCACGTGACCAGTCCTCCAACCTCTCGGCGAACGCCGGGGACATAAACCTGAATGGCCCGTCCCCCCGCCGTACGTCGGTCAGCTCGTTGAAAACCTCGTCGGTAATCGGCAGCAGCCCAAAGCGTTGCCGAAGCGGCACCACCACAGCCCGCGGCACATCATCCGACAGGAACCGGAGATGGTCGAAGTCACCGACAACACCGCGCAACACGTACGACATGCCCGCACCCTAGATCGGGCAGCGGCCTAGATTCAGCACATTTCATCTAGGTGTGGAGCCGCACCCAAAGGAGATGTCAGGAGTTGCGCGGGGTTACCAGGCCGGATTCGTAGGCGAGGACGACGAGTTGGGCGCGGTCGCGGGCGTGCAGCTTGGTCATGGCCCGGTTGATGTGGGTCTTCGCGGTCAGCGGGGTGATCACCATGCGGTCGGCGATCTGGTCGTTGGACAGGCCCCGCGCGACCAGCGTGACGGCCTCGCGTTCGCGGTTGGTCAGGTCTTTCAGGCCCGCGCCTGCGCCGGTGCTGCGCGGCTGGGTGACGTACCTGTTGATGAGCTTGCGGGTGATCGACGGGGCGAGCAGCGCGTCTCCTCGGGCGTTCCACGGGGGCGCGCGCCGGCACCCCCGCCTATGATCATTTCCCGATGCGGACCTGGCGCCGGCTGACCGGCCAGCACTGGCGGCGGAGCGCGACCGGGCCGTTCGGCTACGACAGCCCTCACGGTCACCTGGAACGCGGCTCGCTCTGTTGGCGTACGGATCTCAGCTGACACCGACATGCGCCGGGCGGAAGCAGTTGGACCCTGACGGATCACGCTCGCAGTGCGCTCAGGATCTGCTGCCGCCTTCCGGACGTTGGGATGCCGGTGGGTGAGCCAGCCTTGGAGAAGAGGCAGGCATTCCTGCCAGCCGCGTAGCGCGCAGTGCCAGTCGAGGCCCTTGGCCAGTGCCTCCTGTACGCGCCAATCCGGGTCGTCGGCGCAGGCGGTGGCCAGGACATCGAGTGCCGCACCGGACCTCGTCCCTACCGCCCCGAGCAACAGGGCAATGCCCATTCGGACCTCGCGCCCGCCGTCGCCCGGAGACCGGTGCCAGAGCTGGAGGAGGATGTCGAACAGCTCGTCGGGCCGGTCTCCCAGTTCGAGCCACAGATGGGCGGTGCGACGGCGGATCTCGGGCACCGAGGCATGGGACAGTGCGGCTCGGATCTCGTCCAGCATTCCACCTCGGTCCACCACACGGGCCTCCTAGTGTCAGGGCCGGAGAATGCGCCATCACGGTAGTGCGCCGTTATTGGCGATGGTGTAGCTCTTTTCGCGGTGCGCCGTGAAGTGCCGAAGTTCGGGTCAGGGCAGTGGCGAGGCACTGCAGCACACGATGCTCCGGCAGGACTTCCACGATGTCGCGCCGTCAGTCCGCCGAACGTTGCCGCCGCAGAAAGGTCATGAGGGCGGCGGTGAGTTCGGCGGGTGCGTCCTCCTGGACGAGGTGGCCCGCGTTGGCGATCGGCTCCAGCCGGGCGCCCGGTATCAGGGCGGCGAGCTCGTTTCCCTTCGCCGCTGGGATCCAGGTGTCGTCCTGGCCCCAGCACACCAGCGTCGGGATGGCGATCTCGCCGTAGCGCACCTGTACCTCATCGGTGTGGCGCTGGTCGGCCTGGGCGATCTGCCGGTAGAAGGCGGCCTGGCCGGGGTTGCCGAGCCAGGGCTGGACGAGCCGGTCGAGGACGGCAGGGTGCAGGCCGGGGCTGCTGGCGGAGCTCACGTACTCGCGTACCAGGGCTTGGTGCAGTGCGGGCGGCAACTGGTCGAAGACGTCGGAGTGCTCGCCGACGAGCCGGAAGAACGGCGAACCCCACGGGGCCAGCGCGACCGGGTCGACCAGGGCGAGCGCGCGGTAGCGGGCGCCGTGCAGCAGATGCGCGCGCAAGGAGACGGCACCGCCGAAGTCGTGGGCGACCACCAGCGGTTCCACGAGACCCCAGTGCGCCAGGAGCTCGGTGAAGACCTTGCCCTGGGCGGCCAGGGAGACATCCTGCCCGGCGGACATCTCCGAGGCTCCGTAGCCGGGCATGTCCCAGACGAACACCTGGTGGTGGGGGGAGAGCGCGCGGGCGACGGCGCGCCAGACGTAGGAGGAGAAGGGCGTGCCGTGCAGGAGCACGACCGGATCCTGGCCGGTTCGCCCGAGACTGCCCCAGCGGACCTCTCCCGACGTGCTGCGGAAGGTCTCGGCAAGCTGCCACTCACTCACGAATTCTGTCCTCTCATTGGGTGTGCTTCCGGTCCGGACGGGATGATCAAAGTACTCGACCTGAAGGGGGAACATCCATGATCGACGTGCGCGGCATGGTTTGACCGTGCCCTGGGGGCCGTTCGCGATGTTCGCGGCGGTCGCCTGCGTGGTCTCAGACAATAGCCTGGCTTCTCCGCGGATCTGGAAGGCTGGGAAGCGGACTTTCGATCGTGATGGCGGTGGTGGGCGCGTCACGACCGCACCCGGCCGCACCGGTCCACGTTGCGGTTCCTCCGCGATCACCGGGAGTCCTCAGCGTGATCGATCAGCCGGTGGTGGAGCGGGGCCCGGACGCGAAGATCCTTATGCCGGTGGGACAGCACACCTGATCTCTGCCTGCGGTCCCGGAGATCGGGCTCCGGGCGAACCCGGCAGAACAACTCCCACGCGGTGCTGCCGGGCCCCGCCGCGACCCAACCCGTTCTCGATCTCGTCGAAGACGGGTTCCGTCAGGTCGCCGCGGGTGGCCCGGCGGTCTCCGCGATGGGGAGGAGGCCGTCACCGGTCTGGTGCGGTCGCCTCGCGGGCGCTCCGGACAGCGGCCGGATCAGCCGGTCCGGCAGGCGGATCCGTTGAGAGCGAAGCCGGTCGGGTTCGCGTTGTCGCGGGTCCAGGTCCCCTGGAAGCCGAAGGATTGCGAACCGCCCGGCGGGATGGTGCCGTTGTACGACGCGTTGGTGGCGGTCACCTCCACGCCCGTCTGGGCCACGCTCGCGTTCCAGGCGTTGGTCACCCTGGTGTCACCAGGAAAGCCGAAGGACAGCCGCCATCCGTTGACCGGGCTGGTGCCGGTGTTCCTGATCGTCACGTTCGCGGTCATCCCTCCCTGCCACTGGCTCTTGGTGTAGTCGACCCGGCAGGCGGCGGTGCCGCCGCCGCTGCCCGGGCGGAGTTGGACGACCACGATGGAGTAGGCCGGAACGGTCTGCGTGGTGGCGCTGCCGGTGGCCGCCGAGCCGATCGACGAGGCGTTCTTGCGGTACGAGTACACAGTCGGCGTCGCCGACGACGGCGTGAACCCGCTGTAGGAGAGGTCCACCGTGACCTCGTTGTCCGGATCCTTGTTGATCAGCATGACGTTCACGTCACCGTTGGCGCGCTTGACCGCGTGCGCGGACAGCAGCGAGCCGGACGAGGCCGCCCGGATCAGCGCGTCGCCGGGGCCACCGAGCTTGGTGATCATCTGGAGGCCGTAGTACGGCGGGAACGGTGTGTTGGCCGGCGGTTCGCAGGTCTCGCCGCTGGAGACGATGCCACCGTCGTTGTAGTCGGTCGCGCCCTGGATGGTTCTGACGTTCTGGCAGTCGGTGCCGTTGCGCAGGTTCCACCAGTCGATGTTGAACGCGCCGTTCTCCATCCAGGTCAGGTAGGCGTCCGGGGCGTACAGCCCGGAGGGCGAGGTGTTCAGCGCGTAGTTGGAGCTCTCCTCGGTGACGGCGATGCCGACGTTGGGGGCGTTGGCGCCGGCGTAGCGGTTGATGAGGTCGCGCAGCGCCCGCGTCATGGTGGCGATCTCGGCCTGCGGCTTGGTGAGCAGTTCGCCCTCGTTGGTGCTGTACGGGTAGTGGTGCACGATCACGAAGTCGATGCGCGAGCCGGCGATGGACATGACGGTGTTGTTCCAGTCCTGCGTGTCGCCGGGCCCGACGATGCCGTCCGGCCAGTTGCCGGGGGTGGTCAGCACCGCGCCGATCTTGATGGTGGGATCCACCGCCTTCATCGCGGTCACGTACTGCAGGAGGTTGGTGGCGTAGGTGGTGGGGCTCTTGCTCTCGTGCTTGTCGAGCTCCCATTCGGCGCCGTAGTGGCCGTTGCCGTACACCTCGTTGCCGACTTCCCAGTACTTGATGCCGTATCCCTTGGTGACGTTGGCGTACCGGACCCAGCCGGCGGCCTCCTGCGGTGTGCCCGAGCCGTAGTTGGCGGTGACGATCGGCTGGGCGCCTGCCGCTCGGGTGGTGGCGACGTACTTGTCGAACTCGGTGTTGGCGGCCATGTACCAGCCGCCTTCCGTGGTGTGCGTCTGCCAGTGGTAGCCGTCGGCGTAGCTGCCGCCCGGGTAGCGGACGGCCGTCACGCCGGCGTCCTTCAGCAGCGTGGATGTCACTGGATCGTTCATGCGGCCGTCCCATACCGCGACGTTCATGCCGACGCCGAGGTCGTGGATGGTGGCCAGCCGCTGAGCGGCGTCGATCGAGACGGTGGCCGTCGCGGCGGCGGAGGCCGGCGCCGTGCCCGTCAGGCCGGCGGTGAGGACCAGGACGGAGATCATCCCGATGACACGCTTGAGTAAGAGCCTGCGCATGGAGAAACTTTCTCGAATTGTGTCCCGATAGTTTCGAGCGGAGCGTAATGAGGAGGATCGAGCCCGTCAACGAGCGGGCACCGGACACGGAACCGACCTGGCCTCGGGCGTGAAAGTTTCAGGATGGTCGTCCTGGTCCGTCAGTCGGCGGGCTCGTAGTCGAGCCAGTCGAAGCGCACGGTGCCGGCGGTCGCGTACATGCCGATCACTCTGCCGGTGAAGCCCCCCGCCACCTCGGTGGACAGGTATCGGCCGTCGAGCATGGCGAGGACCGTGAAGGCGCCGTCCTCGTCCTCCACGCCGAGCTCCAGGATGTCCGGCTCGGCCCGCGCGTCGCCGCCGCCCTTGTTCGCCAGGGCGTCGATGCGCAGGATCACCGGGCCGGGGGCGACCACGCGCGTGGCCGGCGTCGTGTGCAGCGATCCGACCCTGGCCGTGACGCGGACCTCCGTTCCGGTGGCCTCGATCTCGTAGTGGTGGCGTTCGTCCTGGAGTACGCAGAGCCCGCCGATCCCATCGGCGGGGTCGACCAGCGTGCGGGTCCGGCACGAGAGGTGCTGCTGGCGCCGTCCCATGAAGGTGACGTCGGGCTCCTCTAGCGAGCCGCCGCGGGCGTGCAGGGTGAGCCAGCCGGGCCGCTCCGCGGTGGTGCACTCTTCCGGGTGGCGGTTGCGCAGTGACAGCCAGCGCGGGTGCAACTCCTCCTGGTCGAAGTCATCTCGTACGGGCGGCGCGGGCACCGGGTGCGGCGGCCAGGGGACGTCGAGGGCGGGCGTCACCTCGCCGATGACGGGCCAGCCGTCCTCCCAGCGCACCGGCGCCAGGAACGTCTCCCTGCCGAGTACGTGCCAGCCGGGCGTTCCACCGCGTGGCCGGACACCCAGCAGCACCATCCACCAGGATCCGTCGGGGCCCTCCACGAGGTCGCCGTGGCCGGTGTTCTGGATGGGCCGGTCGGTGCCGCGGTGCGTGAGGATCGGGTTGGCGGGACACGGCTCGAACGGGCCCCGCGGGCTCGGGCCGCGGGCGACGGAGACGCTGTGGCCTCGTTCGGTCCCGCCCTCCGCGATGAGCAGGTACCAGAAGCCGCCGATCCGGTACAGACGCGGTCCTTCCGGGGCGAGTGCTCCGGGGGTGCCCGACCAGAGCCGTCGCGGCTCGCCGAAGGTGTGGCCGGTCTCCGGATCGAGGCGTACCTGCCGGATCCCGGCGTAGGTGCACCAGCAGGTGCCGTCGTCGTCCCAGGCCAGGTCAGGATCGATGCCGGTCACCCCCGGGACCCGGATGGGGTCCGACCAGGGGCCGGCAGGGTCCTTCGCGGTGAAGAGCAGGGTTCCGCCGTCGTCGACGTTCGTGGTGATCAGCCAGAACCGCCCGTCGTGGTGGCGCAGGGTGGGGGCGTAGACGCCGCCGGAGAACGAGCCGGTGAGCGGCAGGCGCAACTGGCTCGGCCGCTCCAGCGCGTTGCCGATCTGGGTCCAGTTCACCAGGTCGCGGCTGTGGAAGATCGGGACGCCCGGGAAGTACGCGAAGCTGGAGCACGCCAGGTAGTAATCCTCTCCTGCGCGGCAGATCGTCGGATCGGGGTGGAAGCCCGGGATCACCGGGTTCGTCATGGCCGCCGCGTGGACAGCACTCATCCGCATCCTTTCGGTTGGGGTTCGGGCGGTGCGGGACGGCGTCCGCGGCCGCCGCTCGCCGGTCATGATCACGTGCGGCTCGTGGACGCCGGACAGGTGTTCGGGCAGCCCGGCGGTGATGCTGGTCCGGGCATGACGGTGGCCCGTGGACGGCACCTCAAGGGAGGCCGGCGGCCGCTCGCCTGAGAGCCTGCACGACGCGGCCCGCGGAGGGCGAGTCGGCGAAGCGTTTCGAAGCTCGCACGCAATGGTTGCCCTGTCAAGAGAAAGTTTCCTTGCTTTCTCGTTTATGTTTCTCGCGCAGAGTATTGCGTCGTGCCGGGCGGCGTGCTTAACCTCTCGGCAACATTCAAGCGCTTCGACAGCCACGCCGCCCCTCCTGCCAGGCCGCGGCCCATCTGAGGCGGTTCGTCGTGCCGACACGGCCCTTCGCGATCGGCTGCCACTGTGCGAAAGTTTCGACAAGAAAGGCTCATCCGATGGGGAATGACTCCACGGGGCTCAGCCGCAGAGGATTCTTGCGCGACTCGGCTACGCTGGGCGCCGCGGCGTTGGCCACGCCCCTGCTCGCGGCGTGCGGCGGCTCCGGCACCGCCGGGGGTGTCAGCGACAAGAAGGGCCTGGCGGCGGCGCTGCCCGAGTACGTGCCCTCGACCGGTGGAGTGAAGCCGGATCTCCCGGGCGTCCGGGGCGCCGCCGGTGCCAGAACCACCCCCGGCTACCTGAGCTACCCGGCCGAGCTGGTCAAGACCGTACGGCAGACCCCCGGGGCCGGCGGGACCTACAAGGCGATCACGCCGCTTTGGGGCTCGATCCCCCGCTCCGGCAACGACTATTACCAGGCGGTCAACAAGGCGCTCGGAGCGGAGCTCGTCGTGAGCCCGGCCAACGGCAACACGTACGCCACCACCATCCCGACCCTGGTCGCAGGCGACCGGCTGCCGGACTGGATCCAGCTCCCCACCTGGTGGAACGCCACCTTCAACACCGGTGAACTGGCCGCCAAGAGGTTCGCCGACCTGACGCCGTACCTGTCGGGCGCCAACATCCGGAAATATCCCAACCTCGCCGCCATCCCCGCCGGCGGCTGGGAGGCCGGCGCGTGGGAAGGCAAGCTCTACGGCATACCTTCGTTCGCGACTCAACAGGCGTTCGCCGGCGTCCTCTACTACCGCAAGGACGTCTTCGACAGGCGGGGCATCAACGCCGACGAGGTCAAGTCGGCCGACGACCTGTACAGCCTGGGTGCCGAGCTGACCGCGGAGAAGTCCAACGTGTGGGGCCTTCGACAACCTCTGGCTGATGATCCAGCAGATGTTCAAGGTACCGTCCGGCTTCTATGTCGAAGGCGGCAAGCTCCGCAGTGGCTACGACTCGCCCCAGACGCAGGCGGCGCTCGAGTTCGCGTACAAGCTCGCCAAGTCCGGATACATGCATCCCGACGCGCTGGCCAACGACACCAGCAGCGCGACGCAGCGTTTCTACAGCGGCAAGGAGCTGGTCCAGCCCGGTGGCACCGGCGGCTGGAACGTCATGGACGCCCAGGCGGGCACGGCCGCCGACGCCGCCTATGTCCGCGGCGCGTTCAAGCTCTTCTCCGCCGACGGCTCCACGCCCGTCATCTGGCTCGGCCCGGCCACCAGCCAGATCAGCTACCTGAACAAGAGCCTCTCCCAGAAGCAGATCGAGGAGTGCCTGCGCCTCGCGGACTTCCTGGCCGCCCCGTTCGGCACCTACGAGTACACGCTGCTCAACTACGGGGTCGAAGGAGAGCACTGGAAGAGGGGAGACAACGGCCCCGAATACACCGAGAAGGGCCGCAAGGAAGCCAGCCAGGTCACCTACCAGTTCCTGTGTGCCCCCGAGAGCATCGTGAGCAACCCCGGCCACAACGCCATCACCGAGGCGTACTGCGCCTGGTCGGCGGACGCGGCCAAGTACGCCGCCAAGCCGGTGTTCTGGAACATGAACGTGACGGTGCCGAGCCGCTTCGCGAGCGTCTCCACCGCACAGCAGGTCAACGACATCATCACCCAGGTGACCTGCGGGACCAAGACGGTCGCCGACTTCAAGGAGACCGTCAAGACCTGGAAGGCGGCCGGCGGCGACCAGCTCGTCGCCTGGTACCAGACCAACGTCCTCGACAAGTACGGCACCGGCCAGTGACAGCCACGATCACCAGGAACGTCAAGGCCGAGGCGGGCGACGACGTACGGCGAAGAATGACCTGGCGCGTCCGGCTGCGCCACGACAAGTCGCTGATCATCATGACACTGCCCGCCCTGGCTCTGATCATCGCCTTCAACTACCTGCCGATGTTCGGCACGGTCACGGCGTTCCAGTACTACGACTACATCTCCGGCTTCTTCGCCAGCCCCTGGGCCGGCCTGGACAACTTCCGGCAGCTCTTCAGGGACGCGAACTTCTGGCACGCTCTCGAGAACACCCTGCTCCTGAGCTTCGTCCAGCTCGCGCTCTACTTCCCGGTCCCGATCGCCCTGGCGATCATGCTGAACTCGGTGCTCAGCTCCAAGGTCCGCTCGTTCTTCCAGGCGGTCGTCTACCTGCCGCACTTCTTCTCCTGGGTGCTCGTCATCACCCTGTTCCAGGAGATGCTCGGCGGCGCCGGCGTGCTCAACCACTTCCTGCGCATCAACGACCTGGGCACCTGGGACGTCATGACGAACCCGGACACCTTCAAGTACCTGGTCACCGCGCAGGCGGTATGGAAGGAGGCCGGCTGGGGGATCATCGTCTTCCTGGCCGCCATCGCCGGGATCAACCCCAGCCTGTACGAGGCCGCCGCGGCCGACGGCGCCGGCCGCTGGCGCCGCATGTGGCACATCACGCTGCCCGGCATGCGCGGCGTCATCGTGCTGATGCTGGTGCTGCGCCTCGGCAACGCGCTCAGCGTCGGATTCGAGCAGTTCCTCATCCAGCGCAACGCCGTCGGCGCCGGCGTGTCCGAGGTGCTGGACACGTACTCGTACTACTACGGCGTCGTGGGCAACAACTACGGAGTCGGCGCGGCGGCCGGGCTCTTCAAGGGCGTCGTGTCACTGATCCTCATCCTCGCCGCCAACAAGGTGGCACACGCGCTCGGCGAGGACGGCCTGTACAGGAGGAGCAAGTGACCACCACATCCGCCCGCCCGGTGTGGGAGGAGAAACCCACCTTCCTCGGGCAACTCGGCAAGGGCGGCAGCCTGGCCGTCGTGCTGCTGCTGATCCTGATTCCCCTCTATTGCGTGATCATCACCAGCTTCTCCACCCAGGCCTCCATCAACGAGGCCGGCGGCATCGTCATCTTTCCTGCCCACGGGCTGACCCTCCAGGCCTACAGCGAGATGCTGAGCGGCGGCGTGGTGACCAGAGCCATGATCATCGCCCTCGGGGTCACACTCGCCGGCACGGCCGTTTCCATGGTCGTGTCCGTGCTCTGCGCGTACGGCCTGTCGCGGCAGAACTCGCTCGGCCACCGCACGATCCTGCTGACCTTCATCGTCACCATGTTCTTCGGCGGCGGCCTGATCCCCACGTTCATCGTGGTCGCCAACCTCTTCAACGGCTATGAGCAGTACTGGGCGCTGATCCTGCCCAGTGCCGTGTCGGTGTTCAACATCCTGATCATCAGGGCGTTCTACATGAGCACGGCCCGCGACCTGATCGACGCCGCCAGGATCGACGGCGCGGGCGACTGGCGCATCCTCTGGTCGGTCGTCCTGCCCACGTCCAAGGCGGTCACCGCCGTCATGACCCTGTTCTACGGCGTCGGCTACTGGAACAGCTGGTTCAACGTGATGCTCTACATGCCCGCCAACGAGAGCAAATGGCCCATCCAGTACGTGCTGTACGAATACGTCAACCAGGGCGCCTTCATGCCCGGCGCCCCCGCCGCGCACGACGTGGCCGGTCACGCGCAGCCGGCGCCGCTGGCCCTGCAGATGGCGGTGGTCGTCCTCACCCTGATCCCCATCATGATCGTCTACCCCTTCATGCAGAAGCACTTCGCCAAGGGAGCGCTCACGGGTGCCATCAAGGGCTAAGGGAGGCGCCTGCGGCCCGGTGGTGACGATCGCGGACGTGGCCGCCCGCGCCGGCGTGTCCACCAGCACCGTCTCGTACGCGCTCAGCGGCAAACGCCGGATCTCCGGGCCGACCAGGGAACGCGTCATGCGGGCCGTCGCCGACCTCGGTTACCACCCGCATGCCGGCGCGAGGTCCCTGGCGTCGAACCGCTCGAACGTCATCGCCGTCATGGTGCCCCTGCGCCCCGGCATGTACGTGCCGGTGATCATGGAAATCCTGATGGCCATGACCACTGCCGCGCGCACGTACGGCGAGGACATCCTGCTGCTGACCGGGGACGAGGGAACGGACGGCGTGCGGCGGGTCGCGGCCAGCGGCCTTGCCGACGCCGCGGTGCTCATGGACGTCGAACTCCACGACGAGCGCATCCCGATACTGCGTGAGCTGGCCATGCCCGCCGTGGCCGTCGGGCTCCCCGCCGAGCCCGGCGAGCTGGCCTGCATCGACCTGGACTTCGAGGCGGCCGGCGCGCTCTGCGCGGACCACCTGGCCGACCTCGGCCACGACGACGTGGCGCTGATCGGCGTCAGCCACAGCGTCTACCGCCGGTACATCGGATTCGCCGCCCGCACGCTCAGCGGCTTCCTGAGCCGCGCGCGCGAGCGCGGCCTGCGCGCCACGCATCGGCCGTGCGACGGAACCTTCGACTCGGTCGTGGCAACGCTCGCCCGTATCCTCGACGAACGGCCCAGGACCAGCGGGTTCGCCGTCCAGAACGAGGAGGCCGCCGGTCCGCTGACGAACCTGCTCCGGCACTGCGAACGGGACGTCTCGGTCGTCGCCATCTGTCCCGATCAGGTGGCGCTGGGCTGCTCGCCGCCCCTCAGCAGCGTGCCGATCCCAGCCGACGAGATGGGTCGCGGCGCCATCCGGCTGGCCATGGCGCAACTGTCCGGTCACCCGACTACCGGAGCCACACTGATCCCGCCGAGACTCGTCGTCCGGAACTCCTCGGGCGGCAGGGCACCGCGACGATCATGATTCACGGGCTGGCCGGCGAATCTGCCAGTATGAAATGGGCCGGATGGCCTTCTGTACCTTGGGCGGCAACGAGATGGTGACAGGGGAAGGCGGCCGTGGCGGACAACCTATCGGCGGTGCCGGCGGACAACAGCCAGGACGACGTACAGGGGCCGGTCACCATCGCGTACATCGCGGAGTCGGCGGGCGTGTCCATTCCCACCGTGTCCAAGGTGCTCAACGGCAGGTCGGGAGTGTCCGACGACACCAGAGCCCGCATCGAGGAACTGATCAACAGGTACGGCTACCGCAAGCCCCCCGGTAGCCGTAACAACACCGTGGAGCTCGTGTTCCGCGAGCTGGAGAGCATGTGGGCGGTGGAGATCATCCGGGGCGTCGAGCGGGTGGCTCGCAAGAACCGCGTCGGGGTCATGGTCTCGGAGTTCGGTCTCCACGACGCTCCCGGCCGCACCGTGGGCGACGTGACGGAGCGGCGCCCCAACTGCGTGCTGTCGGTGGCCCAGCTCTCGGAGGCCGAGCGTGACCAGCTCAGAGCCAAAGGCATTCCGTTCGTCGTCTTCGACCCGACCGCCGAGTTGCCCGACGACGTGCCCTTCGTCGGTGCCACCAACTGGCGCGGAGGCCGCTCCGCCACACACCACCTCATCGAGCTGGGACACCGGCGCATCGCCATGATCGGCGGCCCGAAAGACGTGTCGTGCTTCCGGGCCCGGCAGGCGGGCTACGGCTCGGCGCTGGAAGCGGCGGGCCTGTCCGTGAACCACGAACTGATCGTCCACGCCCCGCTCACTCGCGAGGACGGCTGCATCGCGGCCCTGGAACTGCTGGCCCGCCCCGACCGCCCCACCGCCATCTTCGCCGCCAACGACCTGCAGGCGCTGGGGGTCTACAAGGCGGCCCGCGAGCTCGGCCTGCGCATCCCGGGCGACCTGAGCGTGGTGGGCTTCGACGACCTGCCAGTCGTGGCATGGGTCGACCCGCCCATGACCACCGTCCACCAGCCGCTGACGGAGATGGCCGTGGCCGCCACGGAGTTGGCGCTGGCACTGGGGAGGGGCGAGCAGCCGGCTCAGGTCGGTCTGGAGATCGCCACGACGCTCACCATTCGGGACAGCACCGCGCCTCCCAGAGGGTGAGGCGCGGCACTGTGACGGTCAGATCAACGGGCAGCCATTGCGGTACTGCGAGATGCCGCTCCGATTGTCGACGGACACAGGAACTGGCTGTAGCGAGTGTCGTTGTCGATGAAGATCTTCATCCAGGGGATCATGGTGCGCGCGAGCGTGGTGCTCGGCTGCCCGATGTAGTGGTGACCGGCACCGGCGACCTCGATAACCGAGCGATAGTCAGCGAGATGATCACAAGGCTATCTCAACTACCGCAGCCGGAAAATAGACAGGGTGACACCTCGGAGCAGAAGTTCCTCGCGGGAGGCGTCTGCGGCCACCGTGACACCATAGGCGTCGTGATCCCCGCGGATGAGTTCGTCAGCAAAAGGCTGCTCCAGGTGACGACGTCCTGGCACACCCATCCCAGCGATGATCAAGCCTCGCTGGTGCACATGTGGTTACACCTGAGCGATCTCGGTCCGGTCCGCTTCCACACCGCCCCCGACGCCTCGCTCGAGCTGACGCTCGATCAACCACACGACTCCTATGACATGGACGAGTACGGCCAGGTCACCGTCGGTCCCGCCGCAGAGAACTTTCTGATGAGCCGATTCATCGGCCAGTCAATCCGAGCCGTTCACCGCATCATCGACCACCGGATCGAGACCGAGATCGGCCTGCGGCTCGAACTCGATCACGGTGAGGTGCGCATTCTCAACCTGGGCGACGACCTGGTCATCACCGACACTGCTCTGCCGGACGCGGTCGAAGCCGCTCTCCGCTGACACTCTTTGCGACGTTCAATGCGCTGAACCCACGAGGCAAACAGGCCTTGAGATGCCGAAGCCACGTGAGTTCCCGCTGAAGAACCTTCAGTTCGCGTGAACTCTGGGCCTTCTGAGCTCCCCACTCGGGTCGGCGTCACCAGCAGCAAAGTAAAGCTGCGTGATGACAGAGACGCCGTGAGCAGGGATCACTTCAGGCTTGGGGCTCAGCCGCTGCAACGAGGCTGGGGGAACGGTGACCGGCCGCTGCGTTCCTTCGACCGGTGATGACCCGTAGGCGCCGGGTGCGTTCATTTCAGCGGGACGGCTCCTTGGTGGTGCCGCGCGCATGGTGGATTCCGAATGTAAGCGGTGACCGCAGTGTGTCGTCGTGCCGGCCGCTCTGTGGTCGCTTGAGTTGCGCCGGGAGGTCGATGGTGATGTCGAGGCCGCCACCTGGGCGGGCCGTGATCGCGATGTGTCCTCCGTGGGCGAGGGTGATAGCGCGCACGATGGACAGTCCCAGGCCCAGTCCCTGGCCGTCGGTTCGGATGCGGCTGCCCTGCCCGTGCACGAACGGCTCCAGCAACGCCTGCGCCTCCTCGGGTATGATCTCGCGGCCGGTGTTGCAGATCCGCAGGACGGCGCGTGCGCCCGCTGTGTACGTATCGACGATGAGGTGCCCGTCGGCGTGGTTGTGGCGGAGCGCGTTGTCGACCAGGTTGCCGATCACCCGTTCCAGCAGGACGGGCTCGCCGGTGACCGGTGCGGGCCGCAGCCCGGAGCGTATGGCTATGCCTGCGGTTGCCGCCCGCCCCTCGACTGTGTCGAGGGCGGCTGCCGCGATGGCGGCCAGGTCGGCCGTCTCACGCGCGCCGGACCCGGCTTGGCTGCGGGCCAGCAGCAGCAGCCCGTTCAGGACGCGCTGCATGTGGGCGACGGCGTCGCGCACATCGCCGGCCATGGTGAGCAGGTCGGCGCGGCTTGGGTGTCCGTCCAGGGTGACGTCGATGGCGGTGCGCGCGGTGGTCAGCGGGGTGCGCAGCTCGTGGGCGGCGTTGGCGGTGAACAGCCGCTGGCTGTCCAGGATCCGGTCGCGCTCGGCGACGCCGTGCTGGATGCGGTCCAGCATGTCGTTGACCGTGCCGGCCAGTGCCGACAACTCGTCGGCGGGTGTGGTGACGGGGACCCGCTCGGTGAGATTCTCGGCCGACAGCCGCTGGGCCGTGGCGGAGATGACGCGGATCGGCCGCAGCACTCGTCCGGCCACCAGCCAGCTCAGCGCGGCGGCCAGCGCGGTCACCACGATGAGCGCCAAACCGGCCTGGGACAGCAGCGCGGACAGGGTGTCGGTCTGCACCCGGTCGGCGAAGGCTCGCAGGTCCTCGGACGGTGCCGGCATCGGCGAGGGTACGCCCGAGGGGTCCGGGCCGGTCGGGTCCAGCCGGGTGAAGTACGCGCGGCGCCGCATCAGCAGATAGGTGAGACCGGTCAGCGCGGCCCCGGCAGCCAGCACCAGGACGGTCTGCAGCAGGGCGAGCCGGGCTCGGGCCGTCAGCCTCACGGGCCGATCCGGTAGCCGGCGCCGATGACGGTCTCGATCAGCGGCGGGTCGCCGAGCTTGCGGCGCAGCGTGCCGACGGTGATCCGCACCGCGTTGGTGAACGGGTCGGCGTGCTCGTCCCATACCCGCTCCAGGAGCGTTTCCGCGCTGACCACGTCGCCGCCGGCGGCCAGCAGCTGCTCCAGCACGCCGAACTCCTTGGGGGTCAGGCGCAGCAGCCGGCCGTCCCGCTCGGCGCCGCGCCGGGCCGGATCCAGCATCACGTCGCCGGCGCGCAGCACCGGTGGGCGGGCCGGAGCGCTGCGCCGTATCAGGGCGTGCACGCGGGCGACCAGCTCGGAGAAGGCGAACGGCTTGCCCAGGTAGTCGTCGGCGCCCAGCATCAGCCCGCCGACCCGGTCCTGCACGGCGTCGGACGCGGTCAGCATCAGCACCCGCGACCCGCCCCGCTGGGCAAGCCGGCGGCACACCGTATCGCCGTGCACGACGGGCAGGTCGCGGTCCAGGACCACCACCTCGTACGGGGTGATCTCGCACTTGTCCAGGGCGCTCCGGCCGTCCAGGGCGACGTCGACGGTGAAGCCGTGCTTGCGCAGCCCGGCCTGGATGTAACCGGCCAGGGGCTGCTCGTCTTCGACCAGGAGCACACGCATCCGGGAAGTATCGCAACGTCCGCATATGGACCGCATATGGTCCGGCGATCGCCTGCCGATATGTGCCGGCCGGTAGATGTGATCACCCTCGAAGTTTCCGTAGAGAGGATCACAGGAAATGAGCCGTGCACGAACGGCCGGCACGACCGGGCTGGCCTCCGTCATGCTGGCGTTGGGTCTCCACGCACCCGCACTCGCAGCCGACCAGGCCCGGCTGGGAAACGTCCAGCAGGCGATCGAAAGCCTGGCCAAGACCGACGGGGTGGTGGGCGCCATCGGCGAGGTGTACGTCGACGGCAAGCGGGTGGACAAGGGGAGCGCGGGAACGCGCCTGCTCGGCGGCAAGGGCGGGCGCATTCCCCCCGCTTCCCGTTACCGGGTCGGATCCCAGACCAAGCTGATGACGGCCACGGTGGTGCTGCAGTTGGTCAAGGAGGGCAAGCTCAGTCTGGATGACCAGCTGGCCGACGTTCTGCCGCAGGTGGCGCGGCAAGATCTGGTCGAGCGGGCCGGCGAGATCACCGTCCAGCAGTTGCTCCGCCACAGCTCCGGCGTCCCTGACTTCTTCGCCTCCGGGAAGTTCGCCGACCCCTTCGACTTCACGACCTACTATTCCCCGATCGATCTGGTGAAGGCGTCGCGCAAGGTCTCTCGCACGGGGGAGCCGGGCGCGGGATTCGCCTACTCCAACACCAACTACGTCCTCCTCGGCCTGATCGCCGAAAAGGTGACCGGCCGCAGCCTGTCCGCCGAGCTGGACCGGCGTCTTTTCCGGCCTCTGGGGATGAAGCACACCTATCTGACCACCAAGCCCCCTCAGGGGATCAAGGGCCCGCACGGGCACGGCTACTACCCCGACGACAAGGGCAGGCCGCGTGACATCGACCGGCAGAACGCGAGCTTCGGCGGCGCGGCCGGAGGGGTCGTCTCCACCTCCCACGACCTCAGCGCCTTCTACCGGGCGCTCAACCAGGGCCGGTTGCTGCCGGCGGACCTGCAAAGAGCGGCGGGACAGCCGCGGCCCGATCTGTGTGGCGGAACGGTCGCGGCGGCTGCGGGCAGCGGCCCTGGTTTCCTGGCCGTGACTTACACCTCATCCGATGGCCGGCTCCAGTTCGCGGTGTCCACCACGTTGAAGATCGACAACCAGCGGGCCATGCCCGTCAACGACGCCATGAACAAGGCCGCCGCAACCATGCTCTGCCCCAGCTGACAACCGGTGCCGTCCATCAACGCGACCTGCGTCCACGAGTGAGGGAAACCGTCAACGTGAAGCGTTCACTGCTGACCGCGCTGGCCTGCACCGGCGTCCTGACACTGGCGACGTCCTGCGCCGCGGTGAACGGGCGGATCGGGGCAGCCTCCCGGACCGGGACCGCCACGGGCAGCCAGGCGGCCGTGTGCGACGCCAAGCCAAGCCGACCCGTCGCCACCGGCCTGAGCACCATCAAGCAGGCGTACGCCTGCATCTTCACCGGCTTCTACGGCCGTGAGCGGCTCGACCACCGGGTGGTGCTCGCGGCCGGGTTCGCCGGGCTCACCGAGGAGCTGAACCGTCGCGGCGCCGACCGGCCCGACGCCGCGATGCCGCCGCTGGCAGGGGACCGCATGACCGACCTGGACGCATTCGCGGCCGTGTACGAGCGGGTGGTGGCCGAACTGCCGGACGACTCCGCGCTGCGGCAGGCCGTGGCCGGGGCGACGATCAAGGCCATGGTGGGCAGCCTGCACGACAACCATTCGCGGTGGGGCCGCCGGGCGCGACCACCCGGTGGGCCGGGTGAGACCTACGGGCTCGGCTTCACCACCTCACCCGGCTATTCGATCACCTACCGGGCACCGCAGAAGGCGATGGCTCCGTTGTTCGTCAACGCCGTGCAGGGAGGCCCGGCCGCCGCCGCCCGGATCCGTCCGGGCGAGATCGTGCAGTCCGTCAACGGCGCGCCCGTCTTCGTGGACGGTGTCTTGTCCAGCGGCGTCATGAACCTGCTCAACCCCGAATACTCCACTGACCGGCCGAATGCGGTGCGGCTGACGCTGCTCGACCCCTCCACCGGCCGCGTCAGGAAGACGACGCTGCGCCCGAAGGTGTTCACGCCCACGACGCCGCCCGTGACGGCCCGCCGGCTCGACGGCGACGTGGCCGCGATCAAACTCACCGGCTTCCAGCCCGGGACCGCGGACCAGGTCCTGGCCGCCATCGCCGGACTGCGCGAGGACAAGGCACTGCGTGGCCTCGTCCTGGACCTGCGCGGCACCAACGGCGGCTCGTCCGCCGAGGTCGTCAAGCTGCTCAGCAGCCTCGTCCACGGCAAGGTGCACAGTTACGACTGCGCCCCCGACGACACGTGTTCCCCCAACCGCACCGACGACGCGGTCCCGCTGCTCGGCCTGCCCCTGGCCGTGCTCATCGACGGCATCTGCGCCTCGGCCTGCGACGCCTTCTCCGCCGCGGTCAAGGACCTCAAGGTCGGGCCGCTGATCGGGTCGCGTACGTCGGGCATGGTGTCGGGACCCGCCCGCATGTTCACCCTCGACGACGGCAGCACGCTGTCTCTACCCGCGGCCTACCAGGTGGGCCCCAACCGCGAACTGATCAACGGCATCGGCGTGGCACCCGACCACTACCTGCCGCTGACCGCGAAGGACCTGCGCCAGCGCCGCGACCCGGCGATGGCCAAGGCCCTGTCCCTGCTCTCCGCCGCCCGATAGACGGGGCCTCGGCGGCAACCGCGCGATGCAGTCCCCTGTCCATGCACTCTTGTAAGGATTCTCTCCATGGTTGTCAGCCGTAGGGCCTTTGCCGGCGGAGCGCTGCTGGTGGCGCTCGTTCCGAGCGGACGATCGGTCGCGCGCGGGCCGCCGCCGCGGCCACTGTTCCCGCACGAGATGACTGGCGTGCCTCATATGAATATCTGAAGGAACTGGCCCCCGGGAAGTTCTCGGGGACGGGGTGAGATTCACCCCCGAAGACCGCCTCTTCCTGGCGGCACTCCTGACCCCGCGTCAGCGTATGACGCCGTCGCTTCTGGCCGGTGTTCTGCTGAGTTCCTACACCGGTCGTAGTCCGTACGGTGAGGCCGGGCCTGGTGAGGTGGTGGCCGATGCGGCGGCGGTCGGGTCGGAGGGCCGGGGTGAGGGCGCGTACTCGGATCTGGGTATGGCTGTGCTGGGTCTGGCGTTGGCCGAGCGTTCTGGTACGACGTATCCCGATCTTCTTCGCAGGGGTCCGCTGGATCCGCTGGGGATGACATCGACCGCCGTTCTGCGCCCTGAGGAGGATCTTCCGGCTCGTCATGCCGCGGGCTGGGCGCGGAATGGTCCGGGCATGGATCCGTGGCGTGATCATGGCAATGCGGGGGCGGGCGGTGCTTTCTGGTCTACGGCGGGTGATCTGGCCAAGTTGGCCGGCGCCGTCATGGATCGCAGTGCTCCTGGTGCTGACGCGGCGACGATGATCACGTCGAACATGAAGGGCGCGCGACCCTGAGCGTGCACAGAGGTGTTGCCTTTCGGGAGTGCCTGGTCGGCGTGGCACTCCCGGCGACACCTACGTCAATCGCCCGACCGTGACGGGAAGGGGGAGCACCCACATCGAAACAACGTTCGTGGGTCTCACCTCCTCGGGTGGCGTCACGGCCAACCGCGAACTACAGCCGATCATTTTCCGGCTGAGCCGCTGACCGTCGCCGCGTACGGCGCCCGGGCTGTGCGTCGCCGGCACGACGAGTGGCGGTCACGGCGGCTGCGCAGAGTGCGATCGCGCCGGAGACGACGAACGCGGCGGTGTATCCCCATTCCGCCGGCGGCTGTCCGGGGACGGCCGCCGATGACACGATCACGGCCGCGAGCACAGAGCCGACGGCGCCGCCGACGGTGCGCAGGATGGTGTTGATCCCCGTGGCCGCGCCGGTCGCCTCCTGGCCGATGGCCCCGACGACCAGGCCGCCGAGCGAGGCGAAGGCAAGACCGTAGGCCAGACCCAGAAGAGCGCACCAGATGAGCAGCTCCGCGATGTGCTCATGTGACACGCCCAGCCCTCCCAGCGCGACCGCCGCCAGGACCGCGCCCGCCCGGAAAGCGGCCTTCGCGCCCAAGGAACGGGTGATCCGCGCTGCGAGCGGCGCCGCGATGAGCATGCAGACGGCCATCGGGACCATCACGAGCCCGGTCTGGGCGGGGGAGTAGCCGAAGCCGTACCCGAGAGTTGTGGGTGTCTGGACGAACAACGGAAGGAGGGTGACCGCCGCGAACATCCCCACGGCCACGACCAGCGTGGCGATGTTCGTGGTGAGCAGCCGCGGCCCGACCAGGAGCCGCAGGTCGACCAGCGGTGCCGCGACGCGTCGCTCGACCAGCCCGAACGCGGCGGCGAACACGACCGCGGCGACGAACAGCGTGAGGATGCCCGGCGACGACCACCCCCATGCGCGGCCCTGGCTGACAGCGAGCAGAAGGGCGACCAGCGCGCCCGTGAGCAGGACCGCACCCGCCAGATCGACCCGGCCGGGCCGGGCGGCGGACGTGACCGGCGACGGCACGCGGACCACCCCGGCCAGGGCGAGCAGGGCCAGCACGGCGACGAGCCAGAAGAGCGACGCGGGACCGGTGACATCGACGAGCGGACCGGCGGCGACCATGCCGAGCGCCCCGCCGAAGCCGAACATCGCGCTGAGCGCCGCGACGACGCCTCCCAGTCGCTCGGCGGGAACGGTCTGCCGGGCCAGCCCGAAGGCGCAGGGGAAGACCCCGCCGGAGAGCCCCTGCAGCACCCGGCCCGTCAGGACCCCGGGGTAGGAGCCCAGCGAGGTGCTCACCGCGGCCACCACCGAGCCGGCCAGCAGTAGCGCGAGCCCGATGAGGAGGACACGACGGTGGCCGAACTGGTCACCGAGCCGCCCCGCCACCGGCGTCGCCACCGCGGAGGCGAGCATGAAGGCGGTCAGGAGCCAGGTGGCACCCGTCGCGGACACGTCGAGTTCACCGGCGAACACCGTCAGCGCGGCGAGCACGATCGTCTGCGCGACCGCCACGCCGCAGGCCGCGAGCAGCAGCACCGGCGTTCCGCCTGCGGCGGGCCGGCGCGCGCCGTCTCGCCGGAGCTTGCGTGTGACGAACATGGCCGCGGCGGTCAGGGCGGCGGCGACCCACATCAGTGTCCCTCCTTGCTGTCCGGCGCCTTACGCGGCCCGCCCTCGGGCGTCGTGAGCACGGCCGCGAAGGGTGATACGTCAAGGACTACCGACGGCCATGGCGCGAACGCGGGCTCGATGGTTCGACTCACTCCTGCCTCCTCTGTGATAAGCAAGGGGAGCCTAACTCATTTAAGACCATTGGTCACTAAGTTGGCTTGGACGGCCCATAGACTGGCTCCGTGAAGGCGAGGACACCCAAGCTCGGCCGCCCCGCGCGACTGAGCCGCGAGCAGATCGTGGAGGCCGCGCTCGGCTGCGACCTGCGGACCGTGACCATGCGCGACATCGCGGAGCGGCTCGGCGTCTCCCACTCGGCCCTCTACCGGTGGGTCGGCAACCGTGACGAGCTCCTCGACCTCGTCAGCGAGGTCGTCGTCGAACGCATCCTCCCCACGGCCGGGCCCACCGCCGGCACCTGGCGCGAGTGGCTGTCGGAGCTCGCCTGGAGGATGCACGACCAGTTTCTCGCCGTACCCGGCTACGCGGCCCACGTGGCGATGCCGCACCGCCACAACCCGCACGCCTTCAGCCGGCTGCGCGACTGCGTCGTGTCGGCGTTCAAGCTCGCCGGAGTCTCCGACGACCTGGCCGTGCAGAGCTGGCACATCTTCGGGTTGGGCGTCGTGCAGTGGCTCGGGGCCCAGCAGATGGGCCACGACCTCGGCCCCGACGCACCCCGCTTCGACCTCTTCCTCGACGTACTGCTGCGCGGGCTGCCCGCACAGGAGCCCGGAACGGCCGGCACCGTTGTGCGGGCAGGAGACTGATCTGCACGCCCGGCACTATGGCTTTATTTCGGTACGTGGAAGCCGCCAACCTTCCGCTTGAGCAGTTCGGCCGGCCGCAGGGGCGTGCGGTCCTCGAACATCGGGCCGATGAGCTGCACTCCCACCGGCAGCCCCGCGGGGGACCGGCCCGCGGGGATGGCGGTGGCGGGCGCTGCGGGTGAGGGTGTCCGTGCCGGCGACCGGGCGCGACCTGCCGATCATCCTCTTCTCGCACGGGTACGGCTCGTCGCTGGACGGCTACGGCCCCCTGAGCGATTTCTGGGCCGCGCACGGCTTCGTGGTGATCCAGCCCACCCACCTCGACTCCAGAAGGGTGAGCCTCGCCCCGGACGATCCCCGCGCACGCCGGGTCTGGCGCTACCGCGTCGAGGACATGAATGAAGCGCGTTCTCGACCAGCTCGATCTGTGGAAGCCGCCGTACCCGGTCTCAGCGGGCGGCTCGACCGCAGCCGCATCGCCGCCGCCGGGCACTCCTTGGCTGGGCGGCGGCGCGGGAGGCGTTGTCGGACAGGGCCACCCCGATGGGCCGGATCGACTCCAAGTGAAGCCCGCCCGCTGGTCGTGGGCCCGTCTTTAGGAAGCTCCGATGCGGCTCCGCGCCGCCGGCACCACTCTGCCGATCGCGGTGGCGAGCATGGCTCCGAGGGCGCTGACGCCGGCCAGGGTCAGCCAGATCGTGGCTGCCCCGGCGGACAGTAACCCGGACAGCGCGGCCGGAGCGACCGCTCCCGCGACGGTCACGGCGAGCTGGTTGAGGGCCAGGTACCGGCCGCGGAGAGCGTCTGGGGCGCTCTCCGCGGCGACGGTCGACGTGATGGGGCCGCCGAGGATCTCACCGAAGGTGTAGCTGCCTGCACCGAGCAGCACGATGCCGACCGCGAGGGCGAGCGCGGCCACGTGGTCGGCGGCGAGGAACAGGAGGTAGCCGGCCGCGAAGCAGGCGTGTCCGGCGACGAGGACGCGGCTGCGGATCCGCCCGCTCAGCCACCTGAGGACGACGCCCTGGCCGAAGCCGACCATCAGGGTGTTGAGCGTGAAGGCCGCGCCGGCGGTCCAGCCGGGCAGTCCCAGCACCTCCACGGCGTAGACCGGTATCGCGACGTTGAGGGCGAACAGGGAGATCGCGAAGCACAGTTGATGCGCGACCAGCGACAGGTACCGCCGGTCCCGGAGCACGTGCCCCCAGCCTCCGGCGGCGTCCTGGCCCGCCTCGGCGCGGACGTTCGGCACGGCGCGCATCAGAACGAAGGCGGCGACATAGGACAGGGCGTTGACGAGCACGATCCCGGCGTAGATGCCGTGCGTGCCGAAACCGACCGCGACGGCGGAGAGGAGGCCGCCGAGTGCGTAGCCGAGGTTGCGTACCGACCCCAGAAGGCCGAACCAGCGCTCGCGCCGGCCGGGCGCGGCCAGCGCCGTGACGATCGCGCCGTAGCAGCTGAAGGACACTGCCCGCCCGGCACTGTTCAGCCAGGCGCAGATGGCGATCTGCCATGTCTGGTCAACGAGGAGATAGCCGGCGAAGCCGAGCGCCTGGGCCAGGTTCGCCGCCTGCAGCACCGGTTTGGCGCCGTACCGGTCGACCAGTCCTCCGGCCAGAGGGCCCGCCGGGAGCGCCAGCAGCCCGGCCGTCGTCAGTGCCGCGCCGACCTGCACCAGCGTCAGCGGCGTCGTGGCCAGGAAGTACAGCAGGGAAACGGGGACGAAGACACCGGTGCCGATCGAGTCGATGATGATCGCCGCGACGAAACGGCCGTGCCGAGCTTTCGATGTGCAATCGGGAATGGACACAACCCGGGACGGTATAGATTCTATACCGGTATCTACAACGCTACCGGGAGTCGTGCATGGGTAAGGCGTACAACGTCATGGCCGCGACCTGCCCCAGTCGCACCGTTCTGCACCGGATCGGGGCGCGCTGGACCGTGTTCATCGTCAACGCGCTGGACAACGGGCCGATGCGATTCACCGAGCTCAAGGCGCGCATCCGGGGGATCACACCGAAGGCGCTCACCGAGACGCTCCGCGCGATGGAGTACGACGGCCTGGTCTCCCGCACGGAGACTCCGGCGAACCCTCCGCATGTCGAGTACGCCCTCACCGGCCTCGGCCGGTCACTGCTGACACCCCTGCGTGCCGTCCGGGAATGGGCCGAGAGCCACGTCCCCGACATCGAACGCGCCCGCGCCCGAGCCGACGCGCTGCGGGAACCCGCGTCGGGCGACGCCCCCATCCTTGCGCGCCCTTGACCATCGGCTGGCGATACCAGAGCTCCTCACCCTTGGGCATCGCCGGCACGTCCTGCGGCCGTCAGTGCACAGGCATGGTGATGGACGAGTCCCAGGCCCGCACCCCGGACAGCTTGGTGTAGAAGGACTCGCACGAGCCCCCGGGCGGTGATGATGCCCATCGCGCGCACCATGGAGCTCCCGGCGATGCCTCCGGCCGGCGTGCGTGCACCGTCTTGTTCCTGTCCTTGCCTGGCCACATTTGTGGTTTGGATCGCCGTTGCCAGCCGCTGTCAAAGGCTCTTTGGGCAGGACCTCGTGTCGTCATTGCCCGTGCCCCCGGCCGGTGCGGTCATCCTGGACGGAGCAGGAAAAGTCCGCACGCTCGGAGATGCTCGCATGGACTCCGTCGTCTGTCGTTCCTTCTCGGCCTGCGCCCTGACCACCGGCAGCAGCGCCACGGCGGAATCGGCGGACGTCATCGAGTGCGTCAAGGGGGCCGGCGGGCGATCGGCGGCCCGCCGGGTTCGTCAAGGCCACCGCCGAGGCCGGGCTGCGGCACCGCACCGGGCACGGCGGGCAACGAGGGAGGTCCGAATGTACACGCGAGTGATCGCGGTGCTGGTGACGGCGCTCAGCGCAGGCGTTCTCGCGGCTGCGGCCGGTTCGCCCATCGCACACGCACAAGGCGAGATCGACGTGACGCCCCTCGACGTCAAGGGAGGCCAGCCCGTGACGATCACCTTGACGTGCGCGTCCACGACCGCCAGGGGGATCATCGACGGGCCGACCTCCTTCGGCGGCGGCGAGGTGACGCTGACCGACGGCACGGCCACGGTGACACGGACAGTGGCCGCCGCCACGCCCAAGGGCACTCACGAAGTCATGGGCTACTGCGAGGACGACCCGGACGCCTCCGGCTACACCGCGACCGACGGGATGACCATCACCGTCACCTGACGTACGGGGCCGCCCATCGGCGGATCCCCCGCAACACGCCACCGGGTTCCCCGCCGGCCTCAAAGGCTGCTCCGGCGACTGGGTGCAGATCGACAATGGCCAATTCGCCGGCGGCTGGCTCCCGCACGGCCTCCTGTCACCGGTGGTACGGCCCACTCCGTAGCGACCGTCTCATCCGGTGGCCCTGGCCGCGCTCACACGGGCAACTGGGGGACAACACGATCTTCGACCGGTTCCGCTCCAACTACTACGCGGTACGCGTCGGCGCGGGAATCCGTTCGGCGGGCAACGGCACCCCGGCCGCCCGCTGACCCCCTCACCGACTCTGGGACTTCAACGCCGCCAGCACCGGGAGCGTCGCCAGAAACAGGGCGGTCAACGCGGCGACACCGGTGAACGCCCGCTGCACGCCCATGGCGTCGGCGAGCAGGCCGAAGTACGCCGGTCCCGCGAGGTAGCCGAGGTAGGCGACCGTGGAGATGGTGGAGGTGGCCCGTCCCCGTGAGGCGTCGGGGACGGGGCGCAACCCGTACGACAGGAGGGTGGGGTAGAGCGCCGAGGTGCCTACGGCCGCCGCGACGATGCCCGTCAGGGCGAGCGGCAGAGTGACCGCGGACGCGGTCAGGACGCCGCCGGCCGTGGCGATGACACCGCCCGCGACCAGCGTGGCGACCGGGTGGCGCAACGTGGCCGTGGCGAAGGTGAGGCGGGCCAGGGCGGAGGTCGTGGCGAACGCGGCGGGCGCGACGGCGGCCAGCGCGGGCGCGGCGGTGAACGCGTCGGTCAGCAGGACGGCGGCCCAGGTCTGGTACGCGTTCTCGGCCGCGAACGCCAGCGCGCCGATCATGCCGATGACCAGCAGGGCGACCCGCCACGGCACCCGACCGGCGCGACGCGCCGGCACATCCCGGCTTCCTGCTCCGGCGGTTTCCTGAGCGGCTTCCCGGACGACTTCCCGGACGACTTCCCGGGCGGTTTCCTGCGCGGCTTCCCGGGCGGTTTTCCGGGCGACTTCCCGGGCGGTTTCCCGGGCGACTTCCCGGGCGACTTCCCGGGCGGTTTCCTGAGCGGCTTCCGGGGCGGTTGTCTGGGCTGCGGTCGAGCGGGTCGCGGCGATGACCGCCAGGCCGAGCGCCATCACGATCACGGCGGCGGCGGTGAAGATCACCAGCAGGCCGCCCGCCATCGTGGTGAGCGCCCCCGCGCCCAGGCTGGCGACCGCGACCGTGGCGGAGAACGCCGCGTGCGACCGGGCCACCACGGGCCGTCCGGTCCGCTTCTCGACCGTCGCCGCCAGCGTGTTGATCGCCACATCGGCCGCTCCCGAACCGGCTCCCACCGCGAGAATGCCCGCGCACAACCCGGCATAGCTCACCGACGCGAGGGACAGCACGACGCCCAGGGCACCCAGCAGCACGAGCAGCACCCCGGCGACCCGCAGCCCGAGCGCGTCGACGAGCCGCCCGGTCAGCAGCATGGCGGGCAGCGCTCCGAGGCCCACGAGCAGCAGCGCGACGCCGAACCGTGCGTCGCTCACCCCGGCCTGGGCGCGCAGCAGGGGCAGGCCGGCGCCCCACACCCCCCAGAAGGCGCCGAAGCCGGCGAAGGCCAGGAACGGGGCGGCACGCAGCGTCCGCGCGGGACGAATGATCACTGTCGACATTTGTGTAACGCTACACAAATAGGATGGTCCCGTGCCGAACAACCGCAGACGCGTGACGTTGAAGGACGTGGCGGCCCGTGCGGGGGTGTCGCCCATGACCGCCTCCTACGCCTTCACCCGGCCCGCCCGGGTCGCGGCCGCCACCCGCGACCGCGTGCGGCGCGCGGCCGACGAGCTGGGCTACCGTCCCGACGCCGTGGGCCGCGCGCTGAAATCCGGCCGGACGCACCAGCTCGGGGTCGTCTTCAGCGAACACCTGGCCTACGCCTTCGACGACCCGGCGGCGGCGCGGTTCCTGGCCGGGGTCGCGGAGGTCTGCGTCGAGCAGGGCCGGGGCCTGACGTTCATCCCCACGCGAGGAGACGCCGCCGACGCGGGCCGGGTGCTGTCGGCGGCGGTGGACGGCTTCGTGCTGTGGACCACCGCCGCGGACGATCCGGTGCTGGCCGCGGTCGCCGAGGACCCCCGCCCCGCCGTCATCCAGGGCGGGCCGGGGCGCCAGGGGCTGGCGTGCGTCACCCAGGACGACTACGGGGCCGCCCTCGCCGTCGCCTCCCATGGGCTGCGCGAGGGCCGTACGCCGGTGGTGATCTCCTTCCCGCTCGACCGCGACCGAAGCCGCATGGTCACGACCGGCGCCGGCCTGCCGCCCCATGTGCCGTTCCCCGTCACCGACGCGCGCCTGCGCGGCTACCGCACCGCGATCGAGCGGGCCGGGCTGAGCTGGGCCGGCACCCCGGTCGTCGTCGTGGCCCGCAACACCCAGCAGGACGGCGCCGCGGCGGCGCGCGACCTCGCCCCTGGGCTCGCCCCCGGCGCGCTCGTCATCGCCATGAGCGACGAGCTCGCCCTGGGCGCCCACCAGGCACTCAGGGAGACCTGCCCGCAGGCCGCCTACCTCGGCTGGGACGCCTCACCGGCCGGCCGGCGGATCGGCATCACCTCGGTCACGAACTCGCTGCGCGACCAGGGCCGCCGCTGCGCGCAGGGCGCACTCGACCCCGACCGGCTGGACAACCGGGAGATCCCGTGGACCATCACCGGCCATTGACCACGTAGTCGCACAGTGCAGGGGGCTGAAGTCCTTGAGATCGTACAGAGAGCCACTCTCTTGGAGCTATGCAGGGGCCGGCCCGAAACTCGCTTGATGGCGATCTGTGCCGCGTTGAATACTGAGAGTGCTATTCCTGGCTCGCGGCCGTCGCTGGCACGAGGACGACCGCAGGCGTTCCTTCATCTCCGCTGAGCGCTGAAAGGGTGCCGCAGTATGGCCACAACCGTCCCTGAACCGCCGCCCGCCACGACGTCCGCCTTCGACCTCTCGACCCCCGCCCCGTCTTCAGCCCCGACCACCACCCCCACTACGGCCCCCACTGCGGACCCGGGCGCCACCGTGAGGGAGAGCTCCGAGTCCCCCGGAGTCGCCGCCGCGACACCCCCCGAGGCCGCGGAGATTCCGGGCAGGACGGCGGCCCTGCCGCCCGCAGGACGAGGAGACGGTGACACGCGGCCGCTCGCCCAGCGGTTCGCCGAAGACGAGGGGCGGCAGTAACCGATGCAACTGCACTTCCGTAACAGATACACCTCCAAGATCTGCATCGCCATCATGTTCTTCAGCCCCGACGGTTGCCGGAACTACGGACAGTGGGGCACCCGCGGCTGGTGGTGCATAGACCCCGGCGGGGAGGTCCACGTCCTCAACACCGGCAACCGTTACGCGACCTTCTACGCCGAAGCCGCCAACGGCGCGGTATGGACCAGCGACAGCAACTACATCATGGTCGTCAACCATGCCTTCGACTCCTGCATAGGCATCGGGGTGACCCCGTCCCGCAGCGTCGGCACCCGGCTCGTCGACCTGGGCGACAGCGACCGGCACTTTGTCAACCTGATCGCCTGAAGCGCGCCCGCGAGGGCCGGACCCCTTTGCGAGGCCCCGGCCCTCGCGGCGTTCCTGCGGGTGATTCCTCCGCACGGCCAGTGACGTCCGCCGAGCGTTGGAGTCGTGTACGTGAGCGGCGTCCGGGGCGGACGCGGGCTGACTGCCAAAGCTTCAGACGGCGTCTTCCATCCGTGGGACTTGTGAGCACCATGGCCGCAGTCTGTTCGACCGTAACGGACCTGCTCGGCATGTTCCAGAGCAGCCCCACCGTCATCAGTTGATCTTGAGGACGACAAGGCATACCTACTGCCCAGCAGGCCAGCAGGGCGATGTACCGCACCCCGAACGGGTTCCGATGCGCTCACGCAGGCCGATCGTCCGGAACCCGGCGCGGACGTACAGGGCCAGGCTGGCGGTGTTCTCGGGAAAGATCCCGGACTGGATGGCCCAGATGCCCGCGGCTTCAGTGGAGGCGATCAGCGCCTGCAGTAGCGCCGGGGTGGATGTGGATCGAGCGCTCGGCCACCCCGGCGTAGCAGGCGCACGCTGAGACGGCCGAGGTGGCGACCCAGCCGAGGACCCGGCCCGATGCGCCGTCGAGGGCGACGTGGCGGTGGCCGGGCAGCTTGGCCGCGTCGAACTGCGGCCAGGTCGGGGCGGTGGTCTCGAAGGTGGCCTGGCCCTCGTCGATGCCGAGCTGGCAGATGGCCGGCACCTGCTCGGCGTGCTCGGCCGTCATGGGCGCGATCAGGGGCCCGCGCGTGGTCACGTCGTTGTGCGCGGGGTTGCTCACCTGGTCGTTGCGGGCGTGGTGGTGAGGTCGTCGATCAGGGCGCGCACGCGGGTCTCGATCGCGTCCCGGATCGGTCGTACGGCCTCGACGCCTTGCCCGGCCGGGTCGTCCAGCACCCAGTCCTCATAGCGTTTGCCGGGGACGACGGGGCAGGCGTCGCCGCAGCCCATGGTGATGACCACGTCGCTGGCGGCGACGGCGTCGGCGGTGAGCACCTTGGGGATCTCGCCGGTGAGGTCGATGCCGGCCTCGGCCATCGCCGTCACCACGGCGGGGTTCACCTGGTCGGCGGGCGCGGATCCGGCCGAGCGCACGCGGATGCGGTCGCCGGCCAGGTGGGTGAGGAAGGCGGCGGCCATCTGGGAGCGGCCGGCGTTGTGCACGCACACGAACAACACCTGCGGCAGCGCCGGCACCTGCGGTGGGGCGGGCTGGTCGGACATGTGTTCTCCTATCGGGGCAGGTCGGCGGTGACCGCCGGGCGTACGGCGTCAGGGGCGGGCCGCGGGGTGTTCGGGAACAGGGCGGTCAGGAGCAGGCCGCCGAGTGCCGCCCCGGCGAGCTGGGCGGCGACGAAGCCGGGCACCGAGGCGGGGGCGATTCCGGCGAAGGTGTCGGTGACGGCCCGGCCGAGGGTGACGGCGGGGTTGGCGAAACTGGTGCTGGAGGTGAACCAGTAGGCGGCGCCGATGTAGCCGCCGACCGCGACCGGCGTCAGCGCGTCGCGGCCCTGCCGGGCCAGGGCGAAGATGACCACGATGAGTCCGGCGCTGGCCACCATCTCGCCCAGCAGCAGGTGCGGCGCCGAGCGGTCCTGGGCTGAGAGTTGCAGGGCGGGCAGCGCGTACATCGCGTTGGCCAGCATGGCTCCGGCGACGGCTCCGCCCGCCTGGGCGGGCAGGTAGGCGGCCAGGTCCCGGCCGCGCACGGCGGCCACCGCGTGCCGGCGGGTCAGCAGCCAGGCCGCGAGGGAGACGAGCGGGTTGAAGTGCGCGCCGGACACCGGTCCGAGGACGGTGATGAGCACGGCCAGGCCCGCCGTGGTGGCCAGGCTGTTGGCCAGTAGTCGCACGCCGGCGTCGGGCGACAGCTCGGCCGCCATGATGCCGGAGCCAACCACCACGGTCACCAGGGCGGCGGTGCCGACCAGCTCGGCCAGCGCCCGGCGGGTCAGGCTCACCGGGTTCTTCGCGGGGGTCGGGCTCACCCGGGGCCCGCGGCGAGCGTCTCGGGCAGGGCGAGCACGCCGGTCAGGCGCTTGAGCGCGGCCGGGATGATCCAGTAGTAGACCCAGGTGCCGCGCCGCCGGCTGTCGATCAGCCCGGCCTCGCGCAGCACCTTCAGGTGGTGCGAGATCGTGGGCGCGGTCACCGTGAAGGCGACGGTCAGGTCGCACACGCACACCCCCTCGCCCTCGTGCAGGCCGCCCTGGTGCGCGCCGACCAGCGACAGCAGCCGTACCCGGATCGGATCGCCCAGCGCCTTGAACACCCGTGCCAGTTCGGCCGCCTCCGCCTCGCCCACCGGCTCGGCGACCAGCGGCGCGCAGCACCCGGAGGGCAGCACCGGCAACTCTCGCTTCGACATGCATCTAATTTGACAGATTCCTAAGCAGTGGCGCAAACTCGGCACTGCTTAGATGTTTGTCGAAACAATGTGATGGGAGATCGTCATGTCCCGTGTTCAGCTCGCCCTCCGCGTCGCCGACCTGGAAGGCTCGATCGCCTTCTACTCCAAGCTGTTCGGCGCCGAACCGGCCAAGCGCCGCCCCGGCTACGCCAACTTCGCCATCGCCGAGCCCCCGCTCAAGCTTGTCCTCATCGAGGGCGAGGCCGGCGAGGACACCCGCATCGACCACCTCGGCGTCGAGGTCGAGGACACCGCCCAGGTCACCGCCGCCACCCAGCGGCTGAAGGACGCCGGGCTGGCCACCTTCGAGGAGAACGACACCTCCTGCTGCTACGCGCTGCAGGACAAGGTGTGGGTGCACGGCCCGGGCGCCGAGCCATGGGAGGTATACGTGGTCAAGGCCGACGCCGACACCCTGACCAAGCAGCCCGACTCCATCTGCTGCGCCACGCCCTCGGCGGACGACGCGACGACCGCAGCGTCAACCGCGGGGCCGGACCTGGCCGAGGCGGCCCAGGGCGCTGGGCAGACCCAGGGGTAGGCCTGCTGCTGACACCCCCGCCCGGCGGGGCGCGCAGACACCCGCGCCCGCCGGTGACTCACTGCGGCGCACCACCGGGGACGGCGGCTCCCAGCTCCAGATGGCGGTGTCCCCGCTGTGCCATTGCCCCGCCGCGATCAGCCGCTCGATGGCTCCCCGGAGCTGGGCGGCGGTGACGGCGGTGGCATCATCGGCTGGCCTCAGCCGCACCGTATCCAGCGGTGCCGTCCACGAGGTGCGGCCCATCTCCGGCGCCGCGACGAAGGAGTACGGCCAGCCCGGGATGAACTGCGAGGCGCTTTTGGCCCGGCCGTACACGTGGCACAACAGTCGCTCGGCCGAGCAGGGCGCGTCTGTGCGCAGCCACGGAGACACCTCCACCGCCAGCACGATCCGCCAGTCCGGTCAGCGCGGTAACGGTAGTCCGGCCGGCACCTGCCGCAGTCGTTTCCACGTCGATCCGGCCGTGGTTGAGCCCGCTGTACAAGGCGCCATGCCCGCGCCGGTACTCCGGCGACAAGGACGGGCCCACCTGCGAGTGCACCGGTCCCAGGCTCGCACAACACCGCATCAGCCAGCTCGAACAACGCATCGGCCCGCGCCCTGAGGCAGGCATAGACGTCGTTCCGGAACCGGGACAACACCTCGGAGGACTCGACACCGGCATCACGTGTCAGTGTGGCCCGAGCCCACCGATGGCCACGGACTGGAACAGCGGCCGCAGGCCGGCGGTCTTGATCGGGCCGTGGATCAGCGTCAGGTCGCCGTTCGCCTCGACGGCGAACGTGAGCAGTTCCGAGCGCAGCGTGCTGACGTAGGCCCGCCGCCCGTCGGGGCCCAGCGCGATGCCGACCGGGCCGCGTCCCGCCTCGAACGGGGCATGGGGCACCGGCTCCAGTGAGCCGTCGGCGGCGATGGCGAAGCCCCACACCTTGGTGGCGATGTCGGGGTTGGCGTTCAGGCCACCGCTGGTGACGTAGAGGTGCTTGCCGTCGTGGGTGACGGCCGTGCTGATGGGCACGTCGGGCGCACGGTACGGCGAGCCCGGCACGGGCGTGAGCGAGCCGTCCGCGCCGATGGCGAAGCCGAAGAGCTGGCGATCCGACACGCTCGTCAGCACCTCGCAGGCCACGTAGAGGAAACGCCCGTCAGGGGTGACCGACATGCCGAGCCCGCCCCGCTCGACCTCCACGGGCTTGCCGACCCTGCTCAGCTCGCCCTTCGGACCCACCGCGAAGATGACGACGAGGCCGGGCGGCTCAACGTCATCCTCGGTGATCGCCGGGCGGCCGTGGCTGACGTACAGGAAACGGCCGCCGGGGGTCATGGCGAGGCCGCGCGGGCTGTTCTCGCCGGTGGCGACCGGTTCGCCGAGTTCGTTCAGGCGGCCGTCGAGGCCGATTGAGAACGCCGACACGGTGCCGTCAGCGGTGTTGGCGGTGTAGAAGGTCCTGCCCGACGTCGCGACGAGGCTGCCGAACGGGAAGTCGCCCGTACGGACGGGAGGCGCGAGCACGGTGAGCCTGCCGTCGTCGCCGACGCGGTACTGGTGGACGCTGTCGTCCAGCGCCGTGGCGACGTAGGCGGTGCGGCCGTCGCCGGAGAACTGGAGCTGGCGCGGCTGCTGCCCGGTCGGCATGAGCGGCGGTTCGAGCACCGGCTTTCCCGTCGAGCCGAGCCGGAACAGCGAGATGTCGTTGGAGTCGCCGTTGGTGACGTAGAGGGTGCGGCCGGCGGCGACGGCACCGGCCGGCGCACCGGCGAGCAGCATGCTCGCGGCCAGCACGGCGAGCGCGGCCAGTGCCAGGCACGGTCGGCCCAGGAACAGTCGGAGCGGGCGCGATCGGGGCGTGGCGGGCCGTTGCGGGGAACGCGTTGAGCGCATGGTCTCTCCCATCCGGGATGTCCGCAGGCTGGCAGTCGAACACGGCCGCGGCTTCAACGCGGCTTCACGCGCATGCGGGCTCACGACGGTGATCCCCTCGCCCCACAACGCATGACTGAGCGGGCAGCGGCCCAATGCCGTCGGCCTGCAAGGCCGTACGGTCGGATGCCCCGGCCGGACGCGCCGAGACCGCAGGGTCCCTGACGGGTACGGCGGGTCTTCCGGCTTCGTCGTGCGGGGGTGCAGTCGCTGTCCCGTTCTGATCCAAACGACGGGGACGATCGCGCCGAGCGCCATTCCCAGTCGCATCACCGGGCAATCCGTGGTCGCGCGCACGGTGATGGCTGGGTGGCGGCCCAGACCGTTAATGGCGTTAATACCTGTAGTCAGGCTACATATCGGCAGATGATCTGCCAGCTCAAACGGAAAATCCGCGCGTGAGGACCTGTACATGGTGAGGGGGTTTCATGGTGGAACCTGCGTTCCATGAAAATGAACAGGCGCATCAGCGGCTGGGGGACCTGGGGGTGAGCACGCCCAGCAGGCCCGCGCAGACACCGGCCGTTGGACGCCAAAGGTTGGTCAGACCGTTCTGGGCCTGGATATCGCCACGCCTCCCCAGTGGATGTCGCACTTCGTAATCCGGTACTTCAGCGACGGTGAGCTCGGCAGTGTGCCCGGCCTCGGGACTGGCAGCCAATAGCGATACCAGCGAGCAACAAGGGCCCTCCTGCCGTTTGAGGTGACCTTGTCCCGCGATCGACGCTTATCACGGGCCAGAGACACCCGCCGGCCGACACTTGGGCCACCCCCGTCAGCGTGTCCGCAACTTGCCTAGCAGAGGTTATACAGAAGAGGAGCGACACCAGTTACCTGCAAGGAATTGCCCAGCGTCGCGTAGTTCCGCGCGCAGAGCGGGATCGTGCCGTTGCCGACCGCGCTGACCACGCTACCGATCTCGCCGGGAACCGGCGCGGGGCCGGGGCCGAGCGCGGGCGTGCGGGCGGGACCCCGTGAGGGATGCGCCGGAGGTCCTGGACTCATCGGGCTGCGGGTCGATGTGCTATCGCCGCCGAGTCAAGTCTGCAACGACCTCGTTGAGGCGTTTCGATCGAGCCCCCAATCTTGGGCCGGTCAGACGGGGCACCGGCACGGTATCCGACGCCACCGACACTCTGCGGCGCTTCGAGAGCCGTCCCGAAAACGCTCACTATCAGGACGCGCTCGGTGGCGCCGGGAAACGATTCTTGAAGCCGTCCCGAAACTAGTCCCGAAAAGGGATGCGGTGCGCGCTTGTTTCGGGACGCCTTTTGGGACAGGGCGCGCCCAGCCTGACGATCTACCTGGTCCTCCCACTTGAGCAGTCGCCGCTACACCGCCGCATCCGTGCCGTCGGCCAGCCAGGTCAGCGCGGGCGGGGCTCGTGCACCACGGCGTGGGGCCCGCATGTCCGCCGGCAGGCGCTCCAGCGGATACGCCCTCGCGTGCGTGGCCCAGTTGCCCGGGTCTTCGGTGGGCAACTGGGGCCTGGTCAGGCCAGCCGGCGGGCTGGATCGCCGCCGCGACCAGGTCGCTCGCCGGGAAGCCATGGGTGGGGGAGATCAGTCTGTGCAGATGGTGTTCCGGGCAGGCAGGGCGCGTTCGGTCAGGTAGCGATTGGTCGCGTCCCGGACGCACTGCGAGATCGCGAACATGCTGTAGTCGTCGCCCTCACGACTGAGGACCACGCTGCCGGGCAATTGGCGTGCCAGGGCGTACCCCGCCGCGTGCGGTGCGAAGGCCTGGTGCGTGGACTGCACGATCAGCGTGGGTGGCGCGCCCCCTACCGGCTTGCCGGCAGGCACCGGCTGGGGCGGGACCGGCCAGCCGATGCAGCCGGACAGGGCGATGGCGGAGGAGACTGCTCCACCCAGATGCGGGGACCTTTCGACGAGCCGTCGCTGCATCCGGGACAATTGATCGAACGAGCGGATCTGCCTCGGGTCGTCCGCGCACGCCTGCGCCCGCGCGTGCACGGGATCGAGCGCCGTCCGGTCACCGGCGGTGGCGAACAGGGTGGCGTCCCCGGACTCCGCCTGGAGGATCGCTGCGGCGAGCCGCGGCCAGCCGATCTGGACAACCGGGAGGAGCGGCTGAGTGGCCTCTTGGATGTCCTCGCCGGTCATGGGGTGGCGCACGGCTCCCGCGGGGATGGGCCGGCGGTTCGCACGGTCAACGAGCGCGTCGTACCTGGCCGCCACGTCCTGCCCTCGCAGGACGCAGTCTTGCGAGGTGGCGCACCAGTCAGCGAACCGGTTGAAGGCATCCTCCGCGGCACCCGCTTCCTGGAGTGCCCGGTCCGCGGGCGGCACCGTGTCGTCGATGGCGGTGTCGAGGACCATGGTCCGTAAGCGGCCGGGGAAGAGTTTGGCGTAGGTGCGGCCGAGCAGATCGCTGTATTCGATCCCGTACCAGTTGAGCTGCCGCTCGCCGAGCGCGACCCGTACGGCGTCGAGGTCGCGGGCGGTGCCGGCCTGGTCCATGTGCGCTACCAGGGAACCGTTGCGGCGCACGCAGTCTCGCCCGAGCGTGCGGTTATGGGCGACCAGCTTGTCGAAGGCTGCCTTGCTCTCGGGAAAGTAGCTGATGCCGGCGGGCTTCAGCGATTGCGCGCAGCGGATGGGCGTGCTGTGCCCGGCGCCGCGGGTGTCGACGGCGACGAGGTCGAAGCGCCGGGGCATCGCCCCACCGATCTGTGTCACTCCTTCGAGGGCGTACCGGAACTGCTCGATCGCCGACAGGCCGCGCCCGTTGTTGATCAGCAGCGTGCCGATGCGGTGTGCGGGGTCGAGCGCGGGCTGGCGGACCAGCGCGAGCGTGAGGTGAGCGCCGCGAGGCCGCGACCAGTCCACGGGAACTCGCATCGTGCCGCACTGCTTGCCGGCGAAGACGGGATCGGTGCAGGCCTTCCACCTGATCTGGTGCGTTGAGTGCTGCCGCCCGGCCGGCGCCACTACCGCGGCTGCGGGTGTCGCCACAGTGGCTGCCACTGTGACCGTCGCTGTGGCAGCCACGGCGACGGCAAGCGTCCATCGCCGGCTCCGGTGAAGTCGGCTCATCTGATTGTTTCGGAACACTTTCGTTGTCTCCCTTGTGGGTTTCTCGGCTGACCGCGTCGTCGAATTCGCCCGTACGGAATGGACGACCGATGCGGTCGGCGTGCGTGGCCGCGCCGCCGAGCGCTTGGGCGTGGTGGGAACGCCCCGGATAGGATCGGTCGGTGATGGCCACGCCAGGCTACGAGCGACTGTCCCGGCCGTAGCAGTGCTAGGTTTTCTTGACACCGTCAAGGAGGAGGCGCGGGCGTGACAAGCCAGCGATCGGTGCGCGAGCGGCGCCGCGCCGTGGCGATGGCCGAGATCCTGGCGACGGCTCGGCGGCATGTGGCCGCCCAGGGCGCCGCCGCCCTGTCTCTGCGTGCCGTCGCCCGCGAGCTGAACATGACGGTGCAGGCGCTGTATCACTACTTCCCCAGCAAGAGCGACCTGCTGACGCCGCTGATCGTGGAGGCGTACGAGGAGCTCGCCGCGGCCGCCGAGGCCGGCGCCGGGCACGGCCGGGGATCAACCGCCCTGCTCGTCGCCGCCGAGGGCTACCGCGGGTGGGCACTGGAGAACGTCCAGCTGTTCCACCTCATCTACGGGACGCCGCTGCCGAGCTACCGGGCTGCCCCGAACGGCCCCACCACGTCTGCGGCGCGACGGATCAGCGCCGTGTTCCACCGCGCCCTGTTCGACGGCTACACCGCCGACCAGCTGGCCCGCGCCGACGCGCCCGAGCTCAGCCCCGCACTGCGCCGGCTCCTGGAGAGCCTGCCCGGGCATGAGGAGCTCGGGGTCCTTCCCGCCCCGGCGGCCGCGCTGTTCATCAGCGCGTGGGGGCACCTGCACGGCCTGGTGGTGCTCGAGGTCTTCGGACACCTGTCGTTCATCGGCGCCGGGCAGTCGGAGATCTTCCGCATGGCGATGGGCAACCTCGAAGAAGACATCCGGCAGCGGGTGCCGTCGGAGCGCAAGAGACCTCTCGCTGAGAACGCTGGTTCACCGGCTCGGGCACAGGCACCCTCTGGCGAAAGGACGTCGAGCGTGAACAACCCCGGCCCCTTCGGATTCCTCCTGCCTGGCTGGGAGAACCGCAGCGTGTGGGGATGGGATGAGGGCACGGGCAGCTGGTGGGCGCAGCTGTGGCGCAACGATCTGCCCGACGATCCGGTCGCCGACGCCCCGCACGTGGGGTTCGGCCCGCCGTACGGGCAGCACATCTCCGCAGTGAGCGGCCTGGTGCCGCTGATCGCGGCCGCGACGGGGGAGATGCCGGACCACGTCGACCAGGTGCTGGCCGACGGCATGCGCTGAGCCGTCGCTCCTGCGAACGCGGCGCCGCGCGCCACGCATGAGCCCACCCGCCCTGCTGGGGGCGGGTGAGCTCTTCACTTGTCACTCCAGGGTGGCGAGGATCGTTCTCGCCAGATCGGCCAGGGCCGCAGCTCATCGCGCCAGGACTGTCCAATCGGGTCGCGGTCGCCCTCCCCAGTTTGCCCGCGTCCGGCGGCAGCCTGCTGCGGCGGCACGTTCGTCGTCATGGGGCCCACGATGCGCCGCGCAGGCAGGCGTGGTGCCACGCTCCGCCGCCACCGTGCCCGGGGCGTCCCGCGCCAGCCGCCCGCACTTCAACAGCCCCGAGCCGGTCTCACCCGGCCCGCTCACCCAGCGGGACCCGCTCGCCGCCGTCGCCAGGCCCCGGACGACGCAACAGCAGTCCTTCGACGGCCTTGCTGTCGTACGGCTTCCTCAAGGCGTACGCATGGACGCCGGGCTTCGGCGGGGCACGGTACGTGTTCCGATCGGCGCCGCGATCCGGCATGCTTGTGGCCGGCGGGTTTCGCCTGGACCGGTCATCGGAAGGCGTCCGCGTTGCGCTGGGCCCAACTGGCGAATGTGCCGGGGGAACGGCCGAGCACGCGTGCCACGTCCCGGCTCACCTGCTGCTCGCGCGGCGTGGGCTTGCCGAGGATGTCCAGGGTGGCGTCCGCGACGGGCCCGGGCATGAAGGTCATCATCTGGGTCCGCGCCTCCTGCCTGGTTTGCTCGACGAACTCGACCGGCTCGCCGATCGCGGCGCCGATGGCCGCGGCCATCATCCGCGGCGACACCTGCTCGGGTCCGGTGAGCTCGTAGCTCTGGCCTCCGTGACCGGGCTCGAGCATCGCCGCGGCGGCGACCGAGGCGATGTCGGCCGGGTCGATGATCGGCATGCCCACGTCGCCGAACGGTGCGAACAGCGTGCGGTCGGCGCGGATCGGCTCGGCCCAGGAGAGGGTGTTGGTCGCGAATCCGCCCGGCCGGAGGAGCGTCCACTCGGCGCCCGATGCCCTGATGGCGCGCTCGAACCCGGAGACCAACCCGCCGTGGTACGGCGAGTCCGGCCGGGTGATGACCGCCTGGGAAGACAGCGCGACGATCCGGCCCGTGCCGCCGGCCGCCCCGACGAGTTCGCCGAGCTTCGCCTCCTGGGTGAGCAGGTCGCCCGCGGCCATGAGGAACACGGCATCGGCCGCGCTGAAGGCCGCCTTCAGCGCGGCGGGGTCGGTCAGGTCGGCCCGTACGGCACGGGCTCCTGCGGGCGCTTCGGTGATGTTCCGGCTCACCGCGGTGACCTCCGCACCCGCCTCGGTCAGCAGCCGGACCAGGGGGCGTCCGATGTTTCCGGTGGCTCCGGTAACGACGTACATACGAGCTCCTCAAGTGAGTTGTCCATGTGGCTGATCGCGTTGGCGGTGTTCGGCCCAGAGCCGTGGCCGGCACCTCACCCGGAGATCACCGGATTTCCGGGTGGTCCCGGTGCTGAAGCGAACCCTCCAACAGCTTGAATGTTCAAGCTGATGATAGGCAGCTCCAGATTGAAGCGTCAACCTGATGAGCTTGAAGAGACAACCTGCTTGGTGGCCTTCGCCTCGGCGTACGCGGATAGAATCGAGTCATGGACGCAACTGAGCCGCAGTGGCTGGACGAAGGCGAAACGCGCACCTGGCACGCGCTCGTGACCCTCGCCAGCCGCCTGCCCGCCGCCCTCGACAGCCAACTGCAGCGCGACGCCGGAATGACTCATTTCGAGTACCACGTCATGGCCGTCCTCGGCATGGCGCCCGAGTGCACCCTGCGCCCCAGAGACCTCGCCACCGCCGTCGGTAGCTCTCTCTCCCGCCTCTCCCACCTGCTGCGCCGCCTGAACGACAAGGGCTGGATCGAGCGCATCCCCGATCCGGACGACAGCCGCTACAGCTTCGCGTCGCTGACACCGGCCGGCCGGAAGAAGATGGCCCGCACCGCGCCGGGCCACGTCGCCACCGCACGTCGGCTCGTCTTCGACGCGCTCACCCCTGCCCAGCAGCGTCAGTTGACCGCCATTGGCGAGCGCGTGTGTTCCGCGATCGACCAGAACGACGTCCGTAACCGCTGAAGCCGGAAACCACACAGCGTGGATCCGCGCAAAGACACTGGTCAGGCGTCGCCTTCGGATATGGCCGCCGCTCTACGGGTACGCGGGCGACCTCCCCCCGAGCGCTGTCCTCTTCCTTCGCGGCACCGGGCTCCGCGACGGCCGTGGCCGGGTCCTGGCCTTCACCAACTCACCCGTACTCGGCCAGCCCGAGCCCTACATCCGGCACACGAACGAACCGTTCGACGAGAACGGCGACATCAAAGCGCCGTCCACCGCGGAGTTTCTGCGCGATCACCCGCGGGCCTTCACCGCGCACATCCGCCGCCATCACGGCCGGGCCTGACGCCGGTACGCCTCCCTCAAGGTGTCGTCGATGGCCGAGAGAGCCTCGGGGAAGGGCACTTCGTCCATGTCGAGGAGGCCGAGGTCGCGGCGCGCGGAGTTGAGGAAGTCGTGCTCCGCGGTGAAGAGGCTCTCATCCAGATCGCCCGGCACCTGACCGGGCCGGTGGACGGCACGAGCGACCGCCACCCGGCGTGCGAGGCCGGCGAGGTAATGGGCCTTGTTCACGGTCTCCTGGTCTCGGGCGACCATCTGGACAGCGGTGAAGGACGCCTCCATCTTCGTCTGGTGCTCAGCGCCCTCCGGCCCTATGGCGGGGATGAGACGTGTCCCGTCCGGGCGCAGCCACACCTCGACCCGCGCGTCCGGCCGCGAGACGAATGACCGATACTCCCTGACCGCGGCCACGAACTCCCCGTACGCCGTGCGGCGCGCGTCCCGCCAGCGTCGTTGTTCCTCGCGTTTCCAGGCCCGTTCCTGCGCCCGGGACGCCAGCAGACCGCCCAGCCCGACTCCCGCCAGAGCCATCAGGCCGCTCAGCCAGACCGCGATGTCCATAGCTGCCTCCAGACCGCGATGTCCATGGCTGCCTCCAGATCGACGGTAGGCGACTGACGTCAGACGAGGTAACTGCCGGACATCACGGTCGCCAGCTCGGTGCGGGAGCCGACACCCGCCTTCGGGTAGATGCGGTACAGGTGGGAGCCGATCGTCCGCGGCGACAGGAAGAGCCTTTCGCCGATCTCCCGGTTGCTCAGCCCCTGCGCCACCAGCCGCGCGACCTGCAACTCCTGCGGGGTGAGATGGTCGATGCCGAACGGCACGCCGCGCCGGGTCTCGCCGGAGGCCCGCAGCTCACGATGGGCGCGCTCGACCCAGGGACGGGCGCCGAGCGCGTCGAAGGTGCCCGCGGCGGCACGCAGCACCGGCCGGGCGGCGGCCGGCTGTCGCCGGCGGCGGAGCACGGTGCCGTAAACGAGTTGGAGGCGCGCTCGTTCGAAGGGCCATGCGGACAGGTCGCTCTCCAGTGCCGTCCGCAGCTCCGCCTCGGCCTCCTCCTGCTCTGCCACCAGGGCCCGTGCGCAACGCAGGGCCACGCGCAGCACCGGCTGCGCGCCTGCCTCGTCGAAGGGTGTCAGCTCGCGGATGCGGGCCGCGACCAGGTCACGGCGGTCGCAGTGCAGGCCGGCTTCCGCGAGGTGGGCGATGACGGAGAACCGTACGAACGGATGGTATTCGGCCGCGGACGGCCGGAAGATCTGGTCCAGTTCGTCATGGGCCTCGGCGTACCGGCCCTCGGCCAGCGCGGCGACACCGCGGACCACCTGCACCAGGGCGAGCATGGTGTGCGCGCCCTTGGACAGCAGGTTCCGCTCGCACTCCTCGGCCATGGCGCGCGCGGCCTCGCAGTCGCCGCGCAGGGCCTCCGCGTGCCCGTGGTTGAGCATGTTGGGATAGACGTAGTTGAGCTGCCGGGTCTCGACGGCGAGTTCGTGCGCCTCGGCCGCCGCGACCCGGCCCAGGGAGGGGTTGCCGAGCTGGACGGCGCACCAGGCCTGGTAGGCGAGCGCCCAGGTGAGGGAGACGAGATTGCCTTGCCGGCGGTTGGCGGCCGCGGCGTCGGCGGCCAGCCTGGTGGCCGGGCCGAGCGCGCCCGCGGCGACCGCGCCGGCCGCCAGCTCCGTCAGGTCCATGCCGTTGAGGCCGGGGCCGCCCTGCATGGCTTCCAGCCGTTCGATGACCTGGGCGCTGCGTTCGACCGGCGCGATCAGGCCGAGCGTGGCGACCAGCCGGGGGGTCAGCGCAGGCAGGTCGAGCCGGTCGAGCAGCCCGATCATCGCTTCTCGCACGTCCCGGCCGGGGCTGGAGTAGTAGCTGCGCACGGCGACGCGGTGCACGACGTACAGGGCCCGCTCGTCGTGGCCGGCCCGGCGGAGTTGTTCGGCGGCGGTGACGTGGCCGAGCAGTCGCGTGGCGCCGGACCAGCCGCCGCCGGCCACCTCCTGCAGCCACTGCAACATCGTCTGGTCCTCGGCGGGCAGGTCGCGGGCGGCGATGTCCCGCAGAATCTGGGCCGCCTGCTCGTGGTCGGCGACCTCCAGCGTCGCCTCCAGCGCCCGGAGCAGCAGGCTCGCGCGCAGGCGGGCGTCGCCGGTGAGCCGGGCCGCCTGCACCCACAGGGGGGCCGCCGCTCCCGCCGCGCCCTGTTTGAGTAATCGATCGGCGAGCCCGGCGAGGTCGGCGGCCACGTGCTCGTCGGTGCCGACGACGGCCGCGGCGCGGTGGCGTACCGCGCGTTCCGGATCGCTCACCGCGCGGGCCAGCGCGGCGTGGACCTGCTGGCGCTGGGACAGCGTCGCCTCCTGCTTCAGCGCGGAGCGCATCAACGGGTGGCGGAAGCGGATGAGAAAGCCGTCGTCGACGTCCACCAGGTGGGCGGCCACGGCCGGTTCCGCGTGCTCGACGGTCACCGGGACGCCGGCCGTCTCGGTCGCGGCGGCGAGCACCTGGTCGAGCCGGCCATCGTCGTCGAACGCGGTCACCAGCAGCAGCGCGCGGGTCGGCGCGGGCATCTCGGCGATGGACCGGCCGAACGACCGTTCCAGGCGCGTGGTCAGCGGCAGCGAGCCCGACAGCAGCCCGGTCTCACCTGACCGCGCGACGGTCGCGGCCAGCTCATGGAGGGCGAGCGGGTTACCGGCCGCCTCTGCCAGGATCCTGGCGCGCAGCCGCCGATCCAGCCGGGGGGCGCTCTCGTCGAGCAAGGACGCGGAATCCTGCTCCGACAGCGGCCCCACCTGGAGTTCGGCGAGCCCGTCGCCGTCGGCCAGCCGCACCAGCCGCGCCTCGGTCTCCGAGCTGTCGCGCAGCGCCAGGATCAGCGCGACAGGGTCCGCGCTCAGGCGGCGGCCGACGAAGGCGAGGGCCTCCCAGCTCGGGGTGTCCAGCCACTGGGCGTCGTCCACCAGGACCAGCAGCGGCCGCCGCTCCGAACGCGAGGTCAGCGCGCCGAGCAGGGCCAGCGACAGCCGGAACCGGTAATGGTCCACGCTGTCGCCCGCCACCGGCGGCTCATCGACGCCGAGCAGCCCGAGCAGTGTGTGCACGGCCGCGAACGGCAGGTGCCACTCCGACTGGATGCCGACCACCCGTACGAGCTCCACCTTGTGCTCCGTCGCCTCCTCGGCGGCGACGGAGAGCAGCGAGGACTTGCCGACGCCCGCCCCGCCGCGCACGACGAGCACCCCGCCCGCGTCCGGCAGCTCCGTCACGTGACGCCGCAGGACGGTGCATTCCCGTTCGCGTCCCCAGAGCGTCCGCACGAGCAGTGACTTTACTCCATCGTGCGCGGCGGAACGCGGGACCGTTCGTTTCACGGCAAGCGGTTGCCCGAAGGCGTCATGTCAGCAGCACGGGCAGCACGCGCGGGCCCTCCGTGATGATCGAGGAGGTGTAGAGGAGTTCCTCCTCCGGTACGGCCAGGCGCAGCTTGGGCACGCGGGTGAATAACGTCGACAGCGCGATGCGCGCCTCCAGCCTGGCCAGTGGCGCGCCGAGGCAGAAGTGCGTCCCCCTGCCGAAGCCCAGATGCGGCTGCGCCCGCCGCTCGACGTCGAACCGCTCGGCCTGGGGACCGTACCTGGCGGGGTCGGTGCCGCTCGCGCCGAACCCGACCACGACCGCCTCACCCGCGCCGACCCGCACGCCGGCGATGCGCACGTCCCGCAGCGGGTAGCGCGGCACCGTGTTGACGACGGAGTTGCGCGCACGCAGGGCCTCCTCCACCGCCGCGGCCCAGTCCCCCCGCTCCCGTACCCGGTCGAGCTGGTCCCGGTCGGCGCAGAGCGCGACGACGGCGTTGGCGATCAGGTGCATGGTGGTCTCGTGGCCCGCCACGATGACCGACCAGAGGATCCAGCGCAGCTCGTCGGCGGACAGCCGGTCGCCGTCCGCGTCCTGCACCCTGATCAGGCCGGTGGTCAGGTCGTCCGCGGGGTCGCTGCGCCGCCGCTCGACGTGTTCGGCCAGGTAGGCCAGCAGCGCGGCCCCCGCCCGCGCGGCGTCGGCGGGCGTGGCGTCGTGGGAGACGAGCACCTGGGTCCAGGCGCGGATCCCGGCGCGTTCGGCGGGCGGCACGCCGAACAGCTCACAGATCACGATGATCGGCAGCGGGCCGGTGTAGCAGCGGACCAAATCGGCCCCGTCGCCCTCGGCCAGCAGGCCGTCCAGCAGGTCCTCGGCCAGCACCTGGACGCGGGGCGCGAGCTCCTGGACGCGGGCCGGCGTGAAGGCCCGGCTGACCAGGCCGCGCAGCCGGCGGTGGTCGGCCCCGTCCTTGATGAGGAGGTGCTCGCCCTCGATGACCTGGCGCATCGGCCAGTCGGCGGGGATCCGGCCGTCGTGCAGCGCGGTGAAGTTGCGGGCGTCCTTGCTGTAGAGGACGTCGTCGCCGGCCAGGACGCCGGTGATCGCGTCGTAGCCGGTCACCAGCCAGGCCGGTACGCCGCCGGGCAGCTTGACGGGCGCGATCGGGCCCACCTCGTCGCGCAGCCGGCGGACCGTCCGCACGGAACGTTCGCCGGGGACGGGCAGTTGCTCGGGCGGAAGGTTCATGGCGGGCCTCGCACGGGCGGCAGGGATGCATCCGGTCCTCTGCACTGTGCGGTCCGGTGTGGGCGGCGTCCAAGGCCAGGATGTTGTCACCCGGTGGTTGTACGGCCCTCACCCTACGGCGACTACCACGGCCGCCCGGGAGCACCGGAACCTCGTCCCCGGGCAGTCATTGCAGTCATTTGACGCAAGCCACCCGTTCGAGCCGGCCGGAGGATGCCGCCATGGCCCTCGCCCAAGAGATCTCTCACCGCCCTCCCGACGTGCCGGGAGCGTGGCCGCTGCTCGGCCACATCGTGCCCGTCCTGCGGCGGCCCCTGGAGTTCCTGCCGTCCGCCGCCGCGTTCGGTGATGTCGTCAAGGTGCGTTTCGGGCGGCTTCCCGTCTACCTCGTCACCCATCCGGACACCGTGCGCGAGGTGCTCGTACCGGGCGACCTCGACTACACGCGGGGACGCATCTTCGAGAAGCTGGAGCCGGCGCTCGGCAAGGGCATCGCCACCGTGTCCGGCGCCGAGCACCGCCGGCAGCGCCGCCTGCTGCAGCCGGTCTTCACCCGCGAGCGCCTGATCGGCTACGCCACCGTCATGCGGACCGCGGCCGAACAGGTCACCGACTCGTGGCGGGACGGCCAGACACTCGCCATGGACGAGGTCATGAACGACCTGGCGCTGACCGCCCTCACCCGGAGCCTGTTCGCCTTCACCGCGCGCCCGGACACCGCCCAGGCGATCAAGGAGGGCATGCGGGCGCTCACCCACGGGCTGCTGCTGCGCACCGTGCTGCCGACCGCGTGGGAACGCGTCCCCACCCCCGGCAACCTCAGGTTCCGGCGCGCGATGGCCAGGATGCACGGCGCGATCGACGACGTGATCGCCGACTACCGGCAGGCCGGGCAGGACCGCGGCGACGTGCTGTCCGTCCTGCTCGCGGTACGCGACGAGGACGGACAGAGCCTGCCTGACGAGGAGATCCACGCCCAGGTGATGACGCTGGCCCTGACCGGGATCGAGGCGCCGGGGGCGGCGCTGGGCTGGGTGCTGTACGAAATCGGCCGCGACCGGGAGGTGGCCGGGCGCGTGCGGGCGGAGATCGACGAGGTGCTCGGCGGCCGGGCGGTCACCTTCGACGACCTGCCGGCACTCGAATACCTGGGCCGGGTGATCAACGAGGTGCTCCGGCTGCGCACGCCGCTGGTGTTCATGCGCCGCACGCTGACCGAGGTGCGCGTGGGCCGGATGGCCATCCCGGCGGGTTCGGAGGTCATCTACAGCCCGTACCTGCTGCATCATGACGCCCGCTGGTTCCCCGACCCGCTGCGCTTCGATCCCGGCCGGTGGCTGCCGGAGAGCTCCGGGCGCATCCCCAAGGGGGCGTACGTGCCGTTCGCCGCCGGGGCCTACCAGTGCATCGGCAAGCTGTTCGCCCTCACCGAGCTCACCATGGTGACCGCCGCGATCTGCGCGCACTGGACGTTCCGGCCGGCAGGGGACGCTCCGGTGCGCGAGGTCGCCACGGCCCTCGTACGCCCCGACCGCTTGCCCATGACGGTCCACCGGCGGACCCGTACAGCGCGTGGATAACCGCCGTGGACACCTATGAGCTCCCCGACCTGAAGCTGCCGTTCGCCACGGCCACCCACCCGCAGTCGGCCCTCGTCCAGGAGATGACGGAGCGCTGGTGCCGCGCCCGCGGCCTGCTGCGCTCCGCGGAGATCGTGGCCAAGTTCCGCGCCCTCGGCTACGGCCGGGTCATGTCCACCCTCTGCCCGCACGTCCCCCTCGCCGGCATGGCCCTGATCACGGACTGGAACAGCCTGTTCTTCATCACCGACGACCAGCAGAACAGCGCGAACACCACCGGCCGCACCGGACCGTACGAGGACCTCGTCGCCGGCATGCGCGCAATCGTCGCCGGCGACGAGCGCGCCGCGCGGCACCCCGGCCATCCGCTGCCGGACGCCCTGCGGGACCTGCTGGGCCGCACGCTGCCGGGACGTCCCCCGGCCTGGGTGTCCAGGTTCCGCCACAACCTGGACCTGTGGCTCGGGGGCCATCTCACGGAGAACTCCTACCGGGCGTCGGGCACCGTGCCCGGCGTGGCGGCCTACATCGCGGTACGGCGCGACGCCAGCACCGTGCTGCCCACGCTCGACCTCGTGGAGCTGGTGGAGGGCGCCACCGTGACGGACCCGCTCTACCGGACCCCCGAATACCAGACGCTGGTCCTGGGCACCGCCGACATCATGTGCTGGATCAACGACATCCACTCGCTGCACATGGAGCGCGACGACCCGATCAACTTCGTCACCGTCCTGGACCATCACCAGGGCCTCGGTGGCCCCGCCGCCGTCGCCGCCGTGGCCGCCCGCATCGCCGCCCGCGTGGCCGACCACCTCGCCGCGGCCGAGGCGTTGCCGGCCACGATGGACCGGCTGGGGATGACGGCCGCGGCGCAGCTTCCGGTCATGCGGTGCGTACGCGACCAGCAGTCGTGGGCCGCCGGCATGGAGAGCTGGGATCGCACGGGCACGATCCGCTTCGCGGCCTCGGAGATCCCCGAACCGGGCAGGACCGCCTCGTACGTGCAGGACCTGCTCGACCCACCCGCCGAAGGAGGTCGACCGTGACCGCCATCCCCTTCCCGCCCCCCTTCCGGCTCCCCGTGCCCGGCGAGCCGTTGCCGCTCACCCACGCCCGCTTCCGCGAGGCCGGTCCGGTCGTCCCCGTACGGCTGCCCGGCGGCGTCCACGCCTGGGCCGTGACCACGCACGCCGCCGTACTCGAGGTGCTGAGCGGCGACGACAAGCTGTTCGGCAAGCACTCCTCGCACTGGGGGGCACTGCGCGACGGCACGGTGCCGCCGGACTGGCCGCTCATGCCGCTGGTGCTCGGCGAGCACATGCTGGTACGCGACGGTGCGCAACACCGGCGGCTGCGCGGCCTGCTGTCCAGGGCGTTCACCCGCACCCGGGTCGAGGCGCTGCGCCCCTGGATGGAGGAGATGACCGACACGCTGCTGGACGAGCTGATCGCCCACAGCGACGGCGGCCGGACGCCGGTGGACCTGGTCCCGCTGTTCACCGAGCAGGTGCCGACGGCCGTCATCTGCGAGTTGTTCGGCGTTCCCGGCGCGTGGCGCGCCCCGCTGCGCGGCTGGACCCGGATTCTGGTGTCGCAGGACAGCTCCGCGGAGCAGATCCACGCCGCCGCCCGGGAACTCATGGCCTACCTGGGACGGCTCGCCGAGGAGAAACGGCACGAGCCGGGCGACGACCTCACCACCGCTCTGGTACGCGCCCACGACGACCAGGACCGCCTGTCCGCCGAGGAACTGGCCGACTCCCTGTTCCTGCTGCTCATCGCGGGTCACGAGACCGCCGTGCACCTGCTCGGTCACGCCATCGTCAACCTGTTCGCCCATCCCGGGCAGCTCGCCCGCGCCCGGGACGGCGACCTGTGGCCCGACGTCGCCGAGGAGACCCTGCGCCTGCGCCCGCCGATCGCGGCGGCGATCTTCCGGTACGCGCTCCGGCCGGTGGAGATCGCCGGCGTGCCGATAGCGGCGGGCGAGGCGCTGATGGTCTGCTTCGGCGCGGCCGCCACGGACGCCGCCCGCTACGGGCCCGACGCCGGTGCGTTCGACATCACCCGGGGAGAGCGGGATCATCTGGCGTTCGGGCACGGGGTGCACTCGTGCCTCGGGGCGCCCCTGGCCCGCATGGAGGCCGTCGTCGCGCTGCCGCGGCTGTTCGGCCGGCTGCCGCTGCTCAGGGCGGCCGTTCCGCTGGAGGAGATCCCGTACTCGCGGTCCTTCCTGACGTACGGGCCGCAGTCGATCCCGGTCTACACGGGCACCCGGCCGCTGACAGAAGACACGGCGGCCCCCTCCCTCGCGGCCGGGGGCGTGTCCGGCGCCGTCCGGCCAGAGGAGCTGAAGAGCCGATGACGAGCCTCGCCAAGGTCACGCAGACCCCTCGCACCACCGCGAGCGCAGAGAAGAGCGCCACACACGCGGCGGCGGGGATCCTGGAGCGCACTCGGCGGTTGATCGAGCCGGCACACCGGGCGGTGATCGACGGCTTTCCCGCCGAGATCCGGCGCATCGCCGGGTATCACATCGGCTGGTGGGACAGCGAAGGCCGCCCCACCGGCACCACCGGCAAGGCGCTGCGCCCCGCACTGACGCTCGCCTGCGCCCGCGCCGCGGCGGCCGGCAACGCGAGTGCGGAGAAGGCGGCGACCGCGGCGGCCGTGGCCGTTGAGCTGGTGCACGACTTCTCCCTGCTGCACGACGACGTGATGGACGGCGGCCTCACCCGCCGTCACCGGCCGGCGGCGTGGGCGGTGTTCGGCACCGCTCAGGCGGTCCTGACCGGCGACCTGCTGCTCACCACCGCGATCCAGCACGTCGGCGCCGCGGCGGAGCCGGGCGGCGGGGCCGCGGTGAAGGTGCTGGCCGCCGCGGTGCGGGAGTTGTGCGTCGGCCAGTCGCAGGATCTCGCGTTCGAGCGTTCCGGAGCGGTCGGCCTCGCCGAATGCCTGGAGATGGCCGAGGCCAAGACGGGCACGCTGATGGGCGCCGCGTGCGAGCTCGGCGCCCTCGCGGCCGGCGCCGGTCCGGCCGTGGCGTTGTCGCTGCGCGAGTTCGGCCGGGAGCTGGGACTGGCGTTCCAGCTCGTGGACGACCTGCTGGGGATCTGGGGCGATGGGCGGGCGACGGGTAAGCCGGTCCGCTCCGACCTGGCCTCACGCAAGAAGTCGCTGCCGGTCGTGGCCGCCCTGACCTCCGGCACCCCGGCCGGGGAACGCCTGGCCGGACTGTACGACCGGCCGCAGGAGCCCGACACGGCGTGGATCGAGCAGGCCGCTTGCCTGATCGAACGGGCGGGCGGGCGGCGATGGGCCGCCGCCGAGGCCAGGCGACGACTGGACGCGGCCCTGCGCGCCCTGCGCCGCGCCCATCCGGCCCCGGCCGCCGCCGCCGACCTGGAGGCTCTGGCCATGGTCATGACCCGTCGGGACCGCTGACGCCTTTGCAGAACGCTGCGTAGTGACCGGCTCAGGCTTGATCAGGCTATGCCGTGGGACGCCGTCGTGCCGATCCCGCGCAGCCATTCATCGACGACGAGGTAGTCGACCTCAGCGAGCGCCTCCCGCCCCGGGCCGCCGGGTTCCGGTCGGACCGTGGCGGGAGGTGCCCGCCTGCATCGGCTCCGTCAGAGGTCGCCGAAGTCGTCCGCGAAGCGTTCGGCCGAATACCGGCCGCGCCAGCCGTCGGCGCCCAGGTACCAGCCGGTGAGCTCGCCCCGCCCCGTCTCGGGCAGATCGACCCGGCGGCCGCCCTCGTCGGTGTAGGACAGGCGGAGCAGGCCCTGGTCGATGGCCAGCAGCAACTGGCTGACCGCCGCGTCCACGCAGTCGGGAATGACCGCGCGGACGAGGGCCAGGTCCTCCTCGGTACGGGCCTGAGGCCAGCGCGGGGCGGTGACCGTCCCCGCGGCCGGGCTCAGGTCCTGGTCGCAGCCGCGGATCGCGGCGTCTCTGACGTGTTCGACGAGAAGCCGGGCGAACTCTTCGACGGCGTTGTCGGGCATGTCATCTGCTCCACGGGACACGGGTGGGTCCGCTGACTCCGGCCTCCTGGAGCATGGCGATCGCCTTGTCGACGGTCGCCCTGGCCATGCCTTCCGGCATGCCCTGGAGCGTCAGCGCCTCGGTCTCGATCCTAGCCATGATGCTCCAGGTGAGGGGTTTTCCGGTGGCGAAGTGCTGCCGGTAGAGGGTGTGCTGGGCGCCGGTGATCCGGCCGTGGGACAGGCCGAGGCGGGCCAGCTCCGAGCGCGGCATCGCCGGGGCGGCGTTCTCGGCGTAGTTGGGCGCTCCCTCGAAGGCGCTCTTGGCGGGGATGTGGTGGCCGCCGCCGGGACCCCCGTAGGGCCTCAGCTCGGCCGCCTCGTCGGCGGCGGCGACCTCGTCCGCCGCCTGCGCGCCCTCCTCGACCGCGTTCGCGGCCGGGCGCGCGGAGGTGAGCACGCCGATCGCGTCCACGATCCTGCGGACGGGGATGAGGTCGAGCAGCGACCACCCGCAGGCGCTGGACCACAGGTCGCCGCCGGTGGCGCAGTCCACCCAGTCGCCCACGAAGATCTCCGCGAGCGCGGCGAGCGGGGCGGCGATGGCCGCGATCATGCCGATGGCGTGCGCCGGGGTCAGGGCGTGGCAGGGCTCTCCCGCCATCGCGCAGTACTCGTCGATGAGCACGGCCTCGGTGGGGTCGGCCGCCTCGATCGCGCAGCCGCCGCCCGCGCAGATGAAGGCGTCGATGACCTCCTGGTCGGTGAGCTCGTCGTCCTGCGCCTGCAACCCGGCCGGGTCGGACAGCGACGCCGGGTCGTTCCTGCCGTAGGCGTAGGGGTTGAGGCTCTGCGGCTCGGTGAGGTCGGCGAGCGGGTCAGGGGAGATGAACCGGGCCAGGACGGGGTCGTAGTAGCGGGCGTTGAGGTGGTTCAGGCCCGTGCCCTCGTCCTCGATCTGGCCGATCCAGCCGCGGTCCGTGCCGGTCGCCGCCGTGCTGCGCGGTTTGCCGTACGGCTGGTACGAGCGCGCCTGGGACGGCGTCGTCGCCCCGGACGGCACCGTGAGCTGGATCGAGCCCTGGTTGTCGGTGGCCAGGTACTCGACGCCGCCGCTGCCGCGCACCGCCGTGGTCATGCTCGCGAAGGAGTAGGTGCGGATCGCCTTGGTGCCGCCCGTGGCGGTCAGGGCCGGCGCGGAGGCCGAGCGGGTGATCTCGTGGTCCTCGATGTAGAGGGTCGTGCCGCTGGGGCCGCGGCGAAGCAGCCGGGTCCCGTCGGCGTCGTAGACGAACGAGGTGTCGCCGCCGGGATCGTCGATCTTGGTCAGCAGGCGTTCGGCGTTCCAGGTGAAGGTCTCGGTCTTGCCCGCGGTGGTGCGGGTGGCCAGGTCGCCGTTGGCGTTCCAGGTGTAGGCGCCGGACCCGGCCGCGGTGGGCGCGTGCGGGCGGGCCGAGCCGGCGGCGGGGTAGGTGTAGGCGACGGTGGTGGCGCCCTCGACCCGCCGCGTCAGGTTGCCGTCGGTGCTGTAGGCGTAGGTGTGGTCGTAGGGGTTGGGGCCGGTGCCGGGGGCGCCGCCCGCGCAGGCGCCGGCGGTGGTGTACGCGCGGGTCAGGCGGCGGCGCTCGTCATGGCCGAAGCACTCCCGCCAGGACTGCCCGTTCAGCGTGGTGTCGCGTTCGACCACGTCGCCGGTGGTGACGTCGTAGGCGAGCCGGACGTCCTGCGACACGCTGCTCCCGCCGCCGGCGCGCAGGCGGGACAGGCGCTGGTCGGCGTCGTAGTCGAAGACCCGGCTGAAGGGCACGGCACGCGAGCCCGACAGCAGCCAGGCGGGCCGCATGCGGTTGTCGTAGTTGGCGCCCCAGACGTACTCCTCGGCGCCCGTCATCGTCTCGGCCAGGCCGAGCGCGTTGTAGCCGGTGGTCACGGTCTCGGCGGGCAGGCCGCCCACCGCCGGGTAGGTGATCCGGGTCCGGTGGTCGGCGCCGTCGTAGCCGTAGCCGACGGTGTAGGAGCCGGACAGGCCGTCGACCCCGTTCGGGACGGTCCAGGTGCGCCCGGCAGGGCGTCCGCGGTCGTCGTAGCCGGTGACGTCGACGACCCACTCGCCGCTGGAGTCGTGGCGGGTGGAGCTGTCGGGCAGGCCGCGCTCGCCGGACGCGTCGTAGGCCCACGAGGCCAGCAGCGGGCCGGTGGCGGAGTCCCTGCGGCGCTCGGTGACGCGGTTCAGCGCGTCATAACGGGTGTGGACCTGGCTCCCGGTGGCGGTGGTGGCCCGGGTCTGGTTGCCGGCGGCGTCGTAGGCGTAGGTCCACGAGCCCATGTCCGGGTCGTTCATCGCGACCCTGCGGCCGCCCAGGTCGTAGGTGCCGGTGATGGTGTTGCCCGCGGGGTCCCTGACCGAGACGAGCCGGTCGGCCACGTCGTAGCCGTAGACGGTCGGCCGCCACGCCGTGCCCTCCAGCTCCTCGATCCTGACGGTGCGGTCGTAGGCGTCCTTCGTGGTACGGACGACGCCGCCCGCGGGCGGGTCCGGGGTCGTCCTGATCGTGTCGTGGGTGTAGTCCACGACGACGGAGCGCCGGTAGGCGCCCGCCGCCCGGCTGATCTCCCAGACGGGCCTGCGCAGCTCGTCGTAGGCCACGGCGACCTCGTTGGCCCAGCCTCCCGAGGGGGCCGGCAGGACGTTCTGCCCCGCCGCGCCGGGCAGCGCCTGCGGCTGCGTCACGGCCGCGACCAGGCCGCGGTCGTCGTAGGCGGTGTCGGAGACGATGACCCGGCCGGCCTCGGGCGAGAGCGTGTGGTCCTGCCGCTCGCGCAGCCAGCCGTCCTGGACGGTCCAGGTGTCGAGGTAGCGGGGCGTCCCGCCGGCGGTGTCCTGGAGCCTGCGGGTGCGGACCGCCGTGGGCTTGACCTTGTTCGGGTCGATGACGTAGCCGAACTGGTAGGACGCGGGCGCACCGGCCCCCTGCTCGGTCGGCAGGTGCACCGTGTCGATGCGGCCGAGCGCGTCGTACCCGATGACGGTCCTCTTGCCGCGCGGGTCGGTCTCGATCGCCGGCGCCTGCCGGGGCCGGAACCAGGCCGTGGTCGTGACGTGGCCCAGGTGGTTGGTGACCGTGGTGGTCGCCGGATGGCCGATGCCCGGGGTGTAGGACGTCCTGGTCCTGTTGCCGTTCGGGTCGGTCTCCTGCAGCGGGCGGCCCAGCGGGTCGTAGGTCGTGGCGGTCGTGGCCCACGCCCCGGCCGAAGTCAGCTTCACCCGCGAGCCGGTACGGTCCCCCTTCGTCGCGGGCGCGACCCCGAACGCGCCGCCGTCGTAGGCGTACTCCTCCTTGGCGACCTCCGCCCCTTCGCAGGTGGTGCCGGCGTAGCGGGTCACCGAGGCCGGGAAGTCCAGCATCCACCGGTCGGCGTTGACCACCGGCACCGTCCAGGTGCAGCGCTCGTCGCCGGTGACGTGGGTCCAGCCGTGCTCGATGAGCCGGTCCGGCGTGCCGAGCAGGCCGTTGTAGACCGTCTGGGTGCGTTTGCGCAGGAAGCCGCCGGTGGCGGGGTCGCGCAGCCGGCTGACGGTGTCGGCGGGCGCGACGAACCAGGCGTCGTCCAGCGGGTCGGGCCCGGCGGCGTCCACGGTGCGGTGGGCGTGGTAGCCCCGCACGGCGCCCGACTCGACGGTGCCGTTGGCGCGCGGCGACTGCTCGTCCAGGATCTGGCCGGCCAGCCAGTTCTCGTCGCGGGCCCCGGTGACGGTGCCGTCCAGGCTGGAGGTGGTCACCACCCGGGAGCCGGGGCCGGGGAAGGCGTCCCCGGCGAGCCGGTCGCCGTTCATGCCGCGGAACAGGCGGTAACGGGTCCTGCTCGTGCCCTGCGTGACCTGGACGTCGGCGTACCCGCGCCACTCGGACCAGGTCTGGCGGGCGTTGGGCGTGAACTCGTCGCGGTCGTGGTGCCACGCGGCGCCGGGCAGGCCGGCCTGCACCTGGTCGCCGTACTGGTAGGTGGTCGCCATCGCGGGGCCGCCGCCGAGCGGGTCGCGCTGCTCCACCCGGGTGACCAGGTACTTGTGGAAGACGGCGAAGCCGGCGGCGCCGCCCTCGGGGGCGTGCCAGTGGGAGAAGCAGTCGCGCGTGTTCAGGTGCCAGTTCGGCGGGTCGGGCAGGGCGGCGGGGCACGGGTGCGGCCGCCCGTACGCCACGTGGATCTCGCCGCCGTACTCGTTGGTGACGATCGCGATCCGGTAGTGCGGCATCGCCGCCGCCCCGCCCGCCGTGTCCGCCCGGTTGGCCAGCGCGACCGGCCAGAACGTCACCGGCGGCAGGGTCAGCGGCGTCGGCACGCTGTGGCCGGTGCGCTGGACGGAGTTCAGGTACAGCTTGCGGTCGCCGGGACGGTTCGGGTCCGGGTCCGGCAGGCCGTGCGCGAGCCGTACGGTGTCGATCTTGACGAACCCGTTGTCGTCCACGTAGGTGGTGATCTGGCTGTAGCGCAGCGCGGTGAAGAAGGTCGGGCTGTGCTGCGTGCAGACGGCGGTGAAGCACATCAGGTCCACCGGCGTGTCCGGGTAGGAGGCCGCCGTCGCGGCCGTCGGCGCCGGGCACTCGTCGTCGAGGTTCAGGCAGCGGTAGCGGGTGGTGTACTCCACCTTCGCCGCCGGGGCCGTCTCGCCTGCCGCGCGGCGCTGGCCGTAGCTGATGGCCTTGAGCGCGCCGGCGCGCACGTACTCGGTGTGCTCCAGGCCCGGCCACCCGTTCAGCGCGGCGTAGTGGCCGATCTCCCTGCTGTACTCCCACTGCTGTACGTTGTCGTGCGGGTCGATGACCAGGTCCAGGTTCCACCGCCACGCCTGCGCGCACCACGGGACCGGGGTCGCGGTGTGGCACGGCTCGCCGGCGTCGTCGCCGAAGACCGGCACCGTCCACACCGAGTCGGTGCGCCGGCCGGTGTCGGGGTTGACGCCGCGGCCGAAGAAGTACTGGACGCCGTCGGGGGTGGTGACCTTCCAGTGCTCGCCGTCGGCGTCGCCGTTGTCGGCGCCGGTGAGCTGCTCGACCTTCCAGCGCGGGTCGTTCTTCAGCCGCCACTGCGGCGGGCTGGTGCCGGCCATGGGCACCAGTTCGGCGGCGTGGCCGTTCAGTGAGATGGTGGCGTTGGCGGACTTCCAGCACAGGTCCGCGTACACCTGCCCGTCGTCCAGGCAGGAGTTGTAGCGGCGCTCGACGAAGGAGTCGGCCAGGTCGGCCCAGCCGACCCCGACCGGCCCGCCCTGGGTGTTCTTGCCCGAGACCAGGCCGTCCACCGCGCCGGAGGAGTACCGCAGGCCGACCTTCGGGGTCGGGCCGGCGGGCGCCTTCGGCTCCGGTACGTCGTAGGTGTAGGCGAACTCGCCCGAACCGGTGCTGACCTGCCAGTCGCCGGACAACGACAGCGGGGTCGCCTTGTAGGAGCCCTCCTCGCCCTCGGGCGCGGCCATGACCGCGAGCACCGCGGCGCGGGCATCCCTGGCGGGGGCCCGCGCGGGCGCGCCCGCGGCGGGCGGGGCGGCCGGCGGCGTCAGCGCGGTCAGGTCGGGGACGGACGCGGTGAGCCGGGAGGCGGCGCGTTCGTTACGGCTGGGCACCACGGTCGCGCGGGCCGCGCAGCCGGCGGGCACGGGGTCCTCCAGGGCGCACGGCGGCAGCGCCACCAGGCGTAACCGCCCCGCGTACCCGCCCCCGAAGCGCTCGGCGAAAGCCGAGTAGTCGATCGACAGCGAGACGGGCAGCGCCGTCTCGCCCAGCGGCGCGCCGCCCTGCCCGGACACGCGGAACACCATTCCGGGCGCTCCCGCGCGGGCGGCGGCCGTCTCGTCCAGCACCTCCACCCGCAGCCGCCGCCCGGTGGCCGCCGGACCGGCCGCGGCCAGTTCGACCGGCGTGCCCTGCGCGCGCCGGGCGACGGCGGCGGCGCCCAGCGTGACCTCGGCGGAGGCCGCCGCGGGCAGGTTCCGCGAAGGGGCCGCGGGCGCGCGGTCGCTGCGGATCGGCTGCGCCGAGCGTGGCTGCTCCATCGGCGGTGACGCCGGCGGGTTCCCGCCGGTGTCGAGCCGGTCGGCCGCCGCCTTCCAATCCAGCGGCGGCTGCGCCGCCACCGCCTCGACGGGGGCGACGACCAGGCCGGCCAGCATCAGCGCGGCGACGGTGATCACCCGGAAACGTAACGAGACACGCGACGACCCGGACATGGCGCCTCCATGGCGGGAACCTGATGTGACGACGGCAGGACTGCCCGGGGTGCTGCCGGGTGGTGCTGAGGGTGGTGCCGTCCTGTCCCCAGGCGCCCGAAGCTTAGGACGGGCGAGTCATAGATCCCTCATAAAACCGACATTCAGCCGCTATTCGCCCATGGCCTCCGGCGAGCCGACGCGCGTGAACAGGTCACGGGCGCGAGCGCGGGCCGCGTCGGCGGCGGAGCGGTCACCGCGCGCGGCGTGCACGTCGCCCAGCGCCCGGTACGCCCTCGCCTGCCACAACGGCGTGTCGATCGCGCCGAAGATCTTGATCGCCTCCGTCAGGTAGCCGATCGCCTGGCGGAACTCCCCGCGCCGATGGTGCGCCAGGGCGAGCGCGGTCCTGATCCGGCCGTCCGTCAGCGGCTCGCCGAGCGGCCGGTTCAGCTCCATGGCCTGCCGGAACAGGCCCGAGGCGGCCCCGAGCGCGCCGGTGTCCAGCCGGACGAGGCCGAGCCCGTAACGCGCCTCGGCCTCCTCGCGCGGGTCGGCCAGCTCCTCGGCGATGGCCAGCATCTCCTTGAAGTCGGACTCGGCCCGGTCCACCTCGCCTGCGCCGAGATGGAGCTGGCCGAGCCAGTACAGCACCTCGGCGTGCACCCGCCGGTCGCCGCCGCGGCCCGTCACCAGGGCCCGCTCCAGGTGCGGCCGGGCCTGCTCCGGCCGGCCGATCTCCACCAGGAGCTGGCCCAGCGAGCGCAGCAGCAGCACCTCCGCGCCGAGGTCGCCCGAGGCGCGGTGGGCCCGCAGCGCCTCCTCGTGGAAGGCCACGGCCTCGTCGTAGCGGCCGATCATGCCGTCCACGTGCGCGGCCACGCCCAGCGCGTACACCAGGCCCTGCCGTTCGCCGAGTTCGCGGAACGTGCGCACCGACTCCTCCAGCACCACGGCCGCCTCGGCGTAGTCGTGCCGGTAGGCGCCCAGGAAGCCCAGCCCCATGAGCATGGTCGCGGTCCCGCGCGCGTTCCCCGCGCGGCGGGTGCACGCCAGCGCCGCCTTGAGCGTCTCCTCCCAGTCGTCGTTGTGGCCGCGGGTCAGGAACAAGGTGTACGTGCTGCTCACCAGGTCCCAGCAGAGCTCGTCCAGCCCGGCCGCGGCGGCCTGGTGCACCGCCATGACGAGGTTGAGGCGTTCGCTGTCGTACCAGGCCAGCGGGTCCTCGGGCAGGCCGGGCAGTCCGGTGGTCCAGCGCGGCGCCCCGCCGTGCAGCACGGCGTAGTCGCCGCCCGAGACCGCGATGTGGGCCTGCCCGGCCAGCGCCAGCCAGCCGCCCAGCGCGCGGGCGAGCCCGGGGCCGGGGTCCTGCGCGCCGGTCTCCCTGGCGAACAGGCGGACGAGGTCGTGCAGCCGGTACCTGCCGCGTCCCGCGCCCGACGGCTGCAGGAGCTGGGCGTCCATCAGCTCGTCGATCAGCTCGTCCGCACCGGCCGCCGTCGTGTCCAGCAGCGCGGCGCACACCCACGCGGCGAACTCGGGCGCGTACAGGTGGCCGAGCAGGCCGAACAGCCGCCGCGCCCGCGCGCTGAGCCTGCCCAGGCTGACGGCGAGCCCGGCGCGTACCTCAAGGTCGCCGTAGGAGAGCTCGTCCAGGCGGCGGCGCTCGTCGGTCAGGCGGCCGGCCAGCTCGGCGAGCGGCCAGTCGGGGCGGGTCACCAGCCGTGCCCCCGCGATGCGCAGCGCGAGCGGCAGATGCCCGCACAAGCGGGCCAGCTCGTGGGCGGCCTCCGGCTCCGGGGCGACCCGGTCGCCGCTCACGATGCGCGCCAGCAGCTCCACCGCCTGCGGGCCGTCCAGGACGCCGAGCTCGACCAGGCGCGCGCCGGGCAGTCCGGCCAGGCGGGAGCGGCTGGTGACCAGCACGGCGCAGCCCGGCGTACCGGGGACGAGCGGCCGCACCTGCGCCTCGTCCACCGCGTTGTCCAGGACGACCAGCAGCCGCCGGCCCGCCATCGCCGAGCGGTACTCCTCGGCCCGCTCCTGAAGGGCCTGGGGGATCTGCGCGCCGTGCGCCCCGAGCGCGCGCAGGAAGCGGGCCAGCACCTCGGCGGGCTCGGCCGGCCGCGCCTGGCCGCCGCCGCCGAGGTCCACGTACAGCTGCCCGTCGGGGAACCCGCCCGACAGCCGGTGGGCGACGTGCACGGCCAGCGCCGTCTTGCCGACCCCGGCCTGGCCCGCGATGGCGGCGATCACGACCGCGGTGGAGCCACCGGCGCCGGCCAGCAGCTCCTCCAGCCATCCGGCCAGCTCCCGCCTGCCGGTGAAGTCGGCGATGTCCGGCGGGAGCTGGCGGGGGCGGCGCCGGGCCTGCGGCGTGGCGACGGGCGGCTCAGGGGGCGGGTCGAGCGTGCCGGTCAGGATGCTCCTCTCCAGCTCGCGCAGCTCCGGCCCCGGCTCCAGGCCCAGGTCGGCCACGAACGCCGCCCGCGCCCTGTGGTACTCCGCCAGCGCCTCGGCGGTGCGCCCGGCCCGGTGCAGCGCCGTCATCAGCAGCGCGCGCGGCGATTCGCGCAGCGGGTGCTCCTCCACCAGCGCCGCCAGCTCGCCCACCACCTCGTGGTGCCGGCCCAGCCGCAGGTCGAGCGTGAGACATTCCTCCAGTACGGCGAGCCGGTCCTCCTGCAGCCGCCGCGCCCCCGCCACCACGAGCCGCCCGTCCAGGTCGGCCAGCGGCGGTCCCCGCCACAACGCCAGCGCGGCACGCAGGCGGGCGGCGGCCTCGGCGCCGCGCCCCGCCCGCGCCAGCCGCCTGCCCTCCTCCGCGTGCCAGTGGAAGGACAGCAGGTCCAGCTCCTCCCGCGAGACCCGCAGCAGGTAGCTGCCCGGCCGGGTCTCCAGCGTCTCGGCCGGCACCCCGCCGCCGGTCAGCGTCCTGCGCAGGCGGCCCACGCCGTTCTGGATCTGCCTGCGGGCGCTGGGCGGGGCCCGGTCCGGCCACAGCGCCTCGACCAGGAGGTCGACCGGGACGAGCGCGTTGGCGCGCAGCAGCAGGACTCCGAGCAGCTCACGCTGGCTGCGCCCCGGGACGGGAACCGGTCGCCCTGCGGCCGTCACCTCCAGCGGGCCCAGCACTCCGAACCAGGCAACGGCGTACACGTGCTCCTCCGAGGACGGCAGCCTCGCCGATCATGGGGAGTTTAACGCGTTCCGGTGAGCGCGGCTCTGCCTCGATTGACAGAATCCTCGCCGGATATTTCCCCATCTCACAAATCTCGCAGGCAGGGCCCCGCCGGCTTCGGCTGGAGCGTCCTGCCGTGCGGCGGGTACGTCATGGCCTCTCCTGATTCGGGGGCCGAATCAGCATCCGGCCATCGCGTGGCGCTGGTGTTCACCAGCGCTTCTTCGGACCGGATGTCGGTCGATGCGGTCGTGCAGGAGCTGGACGCCTTCCTGCGCGGGTAGGCGGCGTACTTCAAGTACGGCCACTCCACGATCCGCATCGGCAAGGTCAGGTGCTACGCGATCCAACGGCTGGCGATCTTCATCGGGAAGCGACACAAACGCCGACGGCCCCATGCGGGGCCGCTGCTCGACGCCGGACTCGCTCCGCCGGGGGCGGCCGGAACGACGTCGGTCACAGCTTCTTGAGCCGCCGCCGATTGACCGTCAGCACCTCGTCTGACAGGTCCGGGGCGGCGTCCGCGATCGCCCGGGAGAGGATCAGCGCGCCGACCATCTGGCTGAACAGCGCCACCGCGCGCTCGCGGGCTTCGGCGGGAGTGAGTTCGGTGCCGGACTGGCGTGCGCGGTCGAGCAGCATGTCGGTGATGGTGGCGAAGTAGCCGTCAAGCCCGCGCCGGTATGCGGCCTGGGCGGCGGCGCCGTGGCGGCCGGCGTCGGATACGAGGGCGGCCGAGGCGCAGCCGATCTCGGGGTGGTCGCGGTGCTCGGCGTTGACGTACCCGTCGACCATGTCGTGCAGGGCCGCGCGCGCCGAGCGGGGATGCGCTTCGCGGATGGCGTCGAGCGCCTCGAGCGAGTCGGCGAAGCCCTGGCGGAGGACTTCGAGAGCGAGATCGTCCTTCGAGGCGAAGTGGTTGTAAAACCCGCCGTGCGTCATGCCTGCCGACTTCATCAGCTCCTCGATGCCGATGCCGTCGATGCCGCGCAGCCGGAATCCCGCACCGGCCGCGTTGACGATCTTCTCGTGGTTGAGCCGCTTCTGCTCTTGCGTGATGCGGGGCACGTCGACCACCTTCCCGGCGAGCTCGTCTCTCCTGATGATACTCATCATCAAAACGGGAGCGCACGGACGAGTCCAGGCTTGACAGTTAATGATGACGTCCACAATCATAAATTATGATGGCGGACGTCATCAAAGACTGAAGGGACGGTCATGAACTTCGGAACCATCGGCGCCGGGACGGTCGCGCAGGCCATCGCCGGCCACCTCGTGACGGCCGGCCACAAGGTGACGCTCAGCAACAGCCGCGGCCCGGACACGCTGCTCAACGTCGTGACCCGGCTGGGGCCGCTCGCGAGCGCGGGCACGGCCGACGAAGCGGCCGCCGCCGACATGGTCTTCCTCACCGTGATGTGGCCGCAGGTCGGTGACGCGCTGGCCGGGCTGCCCGAATGGGACGGCCGCATCCTGGTCGACACCACCAACAACACGGAGTCGATGCTGCCGGCCGTCACCGATCTCGGGGTGGAGACGGCGAGTGAGTTCGTAGCCGATCGTGCGCCGGGCGCGCGCGTGGTCAAGGCCTTCAACACCCTCCACGCCCAGTACATCGCCGCCGATCCCCGGCACGCGGAAGGGCGGCAGCTGCTGTTCTACGCCGGTGACGACGAGGCCGCCAAGGCGGATTTCCACACCGTCGCCGACGCCCTCGGATTCGCGCCGGTCGACGCCGGGACGCTGCGTGATGGCGGCCGCCTGATGCAGATCGGCGGGCCGCTCTCGGCGCTGCACGCCCTGAGACAGGAATGAAGCCATGAAGGCACTCGCGTACGGGAAAGCGCACACGCTCGACGCGTTCGCCATCACCCTGGCCGAGGTCGCCGAACCTCGGCTACGCGACGGTGACTTGCTGGTCGAAGTCCGTGCGATCGGCATCAACCCGGGTGAAGCGGCGTCGACCACCGCGGTGACCTGGCCGGACAGCTCCACACGGCGGGGATCGACCACGTCTACCTGGTGTTCTCGGCCTCGGGCACCAGCGGCCATCTGGGGGCGATCGTCGAGGTACTGCGCCCCTTCGGCCACCTGGCCTCCAGCGACCTCACCGGCCCCTTCGACCCGGGGGCCCTCACCGGAAAGTCACTGTCGCTGCACAGCGAGATGGTGTTCAGCAAGCTCGTGGCCGGCGGTGACGCCGGCAGCCAGGGCCGGATCCTCGCCCGGGAAGCGGACGACGTCGCGGCGGGTCGGCTGCGCCCGATCGTCACCACCACCACGCTCGGGGGCCTGACCGCCGAGACCATGAAGACGGCGCACGCCCTCGCCGAGAGCGGCCGGACCATCGGGAAGACCGTGATCCAGGTAACCGGCTGAAGCCGGTGAACGTGTTCGGCTCCACCGTCCCGCCGGTTCCGGCTGCGACATCCACGGCCGCGCGTGAAAACGCCACCCCAATGAAAGGAACTTTCTGACATGACAACGGATCTGCTCGACGGTGAATACGTCCCCAGTGCCGACGCGACGACCCGCGGTCAGGTCGAGCTCTACGAGCGCACCGATGGCCGCGAAGGCGCGACGATGGAGGGTGGCCCCCTGGTCGTGGTGACCATGCGTGGCGCCCGTTCGGGCAAGCTGCGCAAGGTCGCCCTGATGCGCATCGAGCGTGACGGTGTCTACGCCATCGGCGCGGCGGCCGGCGGCCAGGCTCGCAATCCGAGCTGGTACCACAACCTCGTGGCGCACCCGACGGTGCAGCTGCAGGACGGTCCCGATCGCCGGTTGATGACCGCCCGGGTGGCCGAAGGTGCGGAGCGGGAGAACTGGCTGGCCTACACCGACGAGCTCTACCCGTTTTTCGCCGACCTTCGCGCCCGGGCCGTCGAGGCCGGCAATCGCGAGGTGCCGCTGATCCTGCTCGAACCCACCGAGAGCTGACCGGACGCGCCACGGGCGCCCGGGCTTGGCGGCGGGCCGGCGGTCGTGGCGGGCGGTGGCGGTCGGGTTCGCGTGGCCCACCGGGGCCCGGGCGGCGGCCAGGTCGGCGCCGGAGTCGAGTGGTTCGCCGATGAGCGTGCGGCGGAAGTCGTGCGCGGTCCGAGCCTCACCACCTCGCCCCCGAGAATCGAAATCTTGGCGTCAGTGCGGGCCACCTCCGTGACGCCCTCGGTCCACGATTCGTCGGTGAGCGGGGTCTCCGGCGCGAAGTGCCACGGTCACACCACTCCCATGCGGACTGTGGGCCGGAATAGCCTGCGACCAACCATGAAGTCCGGGTCCGCGTTCTCTGCCAGGGCGCGGACCACCCCGCGTACTTCCGGAGCCGACCATGACCGCCGCCCCGCCCTCACCTCTCACCGCCCTGCTGATCGCCGGCGCGACTGCGTTGCTGACCGCCTGCTCAGCTCAGGTGCAGTGCGGGCCTTGTGGGGGAAGCGGCGTGCAACTCCTGATGGAGGGGACAGTCGCGGTGCAGGGGCGCACATACGAGGTGTGCGACCGGCGCGGCATGTGTGAAAAGGGCGAGCTGCCTGTCATGCGCGCCACGCCGGCCCCGGCCTCACCCGTTCCCGTCGTGTTCGTCCCGCTGCCAGGAGATGCCACCAAGCATTCGCGCCAGACGGTCGACGCCGTGATCCGCGACGGCGCCGGCCGGATCGTGGGACGCGGGCAGGCGACTTTCCCCGAATATCGGCCGCTCGAACGGAAAGAACCATGCCACTGTCACGAGGCCCAAACCGATCTGTCCATAAAACAAAATGCCTGACACTCGACGGATGAGGATTTGGGGCAGTTACACTGCTCAACCCGCTCAACGCCGGTGGCGCCATGGCCCTGTCGTCGGTGTTCGTGGTCACCAACAGCCTGCGGAATTCCTCATGAAGTACGTGCTCTCTGTGGGTCGAATCGGATCGGAATCACCAGATCACGCGACCACCACGGGCCGGGCCTGGCCTCCGGGAGGTCCCCTGAGCACGAGGACGTAGCGCAGGAACAGCCGGATGCGCGCGATCTCAGCCCGGCGCGCACGCGCGATGGATCGCGATGGGGCGGTGATCGCTTCGGCTGACAGGAACCACAGCACCAGCAACGGGCGCAGCGCCCACCCGGCCAGTTGCCGCACCAGCGAGCACGGGGCTTCCTCCAGCCAACGCAGCCACACGGAGGTGAGCAGCACGCTCGCCGCGTGCACGAGCAGCATCCCGAACCCCGGTGGACGCGGTGGGATGCACGTGGACCATCCCGGCCATCGCCTCGTGATGCGCCGCCGCTTGCCGCTCCGCGCTCCACGTGAGGAGCGTGTGCAGGATCACCTGCGACGCGGCCGTCGCGGGCAGGATGGAGGCGAGCGAGCGTTCACGTCCGGTCAGGGCCAGCGCGGGCAGCAGCAGGAGCAGGAAACCGCCCAGTGCCGCCGCCGCCGGGTCGAAGGAGCCTCCGCCGGCGAGGTGTCCGAGCGTGGCCACGGCGGCGCACGTGGCGGCGAAACTCGCCGCGCGCACCCACCTCACCACCGACAACGGACCGTAGGGAGCGTGCGTGACACAGCCGGAGTACCGACGGGCACAAACGTTGATGATCTACTGGCACGACGGAGAACTGACGGCCGAGAACTACCTGGAAAGCCGTTCCACCGACACCGAGACCGACAACGCGGTCGCCGTGGACGCCCAGGCGGTGGCGCCGCTGGAACACTTCACCGACTGGTTGACGGCCGAGAAGGTGGCCGCGCAGCTCGGCGAGTTCGAGCTCGGCTCGGTGCACGAAGCCGTCTCGGCGCTGGCCGACGCCGGGTTGCTGATCGACCGGGCCGCCGCGCGGGCGAACTCACCGGCCGATGCGCGCCCGAGGGAACCCTGACCGAGGCCTTCGCCTGGGGCATCACGGCCACCTTCGCCGGTTCGGCCCTGGGCAACCTCGTCGCGGCGGCGCTCGTCGACGCGGGCAGCGGGACGGTCGTGATGTTCGCCTCGGCCGCCGGCTTCGCCGTGCTGGCCGCCGTGATCGCCGCCTTCGGCACGAGGCTCCTCACCGCCCGGCCATCACCGGCAGATCTTGATCAACCATCCGAGAAGGGCTCCTGATGCACGTGTTGGCGCGCCGGTCCGACCGCCGGCAATCCCGGGCCGCCGCCGTCTTCGGCGTCGACGCCCACGTCACCACCCGCCCAGGCAGCGACACTCCCCACCTCATCCTGGTCCGCGGCAGGGGGCCAAAGAACGTGCGGGGCTCGAAATGAGGCACGCCGTGAGCAGCGGGCCGGATCGTAGGAGAGTCCGGGGACACCTCATGAGCTGACACCTCATGAGCTCGGCGGTCGCATGGAGCGACCCCGCGTCCGGAACCCGGGAAGGGTGCCGGACGCGGGCGGGGCGTCAGCCGGCCTTGAAGTCGGTGGCCTCGGCGCGGATCTCCCGGGCCGCGGCCACCAGGTTCTCCAGCGAGGCGCGCACCTCGGGCCAGCCGCGGGTCTTCAGGCCGCAGTCGGGGTTGGCCCACAGCCGCTCGGCGGGGATCGCGTCCAGGCCCTTGCGCAGCAGCGAGGTGGCCTCCGCGACGCTCGGCACGCGGGGCGAGTGGATGTCGTAGACGCCCGGCCCGACCTCGCGCGGGTAGCCGGCCTCGGCCAGTTCGTGGGCGACCTGCATATGTGAGCGGGCCGCCTCCAGGCTGATCACGTCGGCGTCGAGGTCGTCGATGGCGGCCAGGATCTCGCCGAACTCGGCGTAACACATGTGCGTGTGGATCTGCGTCTCCGGCCGCACCACGGCCGTGGCCAGCCGGAACGCCTCCGTAGCCCAGGCCAGGTAGGCGGGCCGGTCGGCGGCGCATAGTGGCAGCGTCTCGCGCAGTGCGGGCTCGTCCACCTGGATCACGCCCGTGCCGGCCGCCTCCAGGTCGGCGACCTCGTCGCGCAGGGCGAGGGCGACCTGGCGGGCGGTGTCGGCCAGCGGCTGGTCGTCGCGGACGAACGACCAGGCCAGCATGGTGACCGGGCCGGTCAGCATGCCCTTGACCGGGCGGCTGGTCTGCGACTGGGCATAGCCGGTCCAGCGCAGCGTCATCGGTTCGGGGCGGGAGATGTCGCCGGCCAGGATGGGCGGGCGCACGTACCGGCTGCCGTAGGACTGGACCCAGCCCTGCTGGGTGGCGACGTAGCCGTCGAGCTGCTCGGCGAAGTACTGCACCATGTCGTTGCGCTCGGGCTCGCCGTGCACCAGCACGTCCAGGCCGGCCTCCTCCTGGAAGGCGAGCACCGTGCGGATCTCCGCCTCCATGCGCTGGTCGTAGGCGGCCTGGTCGATGCGGCCGGCCCGCAGGTCGGCGCGGGCCGCGCGCAGCTCCGCGGTCTGCGGGAACGAGCCGATCGTGGTCGTGGGCACCGGCGGCAGGCCCAGCCGGGCGCGCTGGGCCTCGGCGCGCTCGGCGTAGGGCTGGGCGCGGCGGGTGTCGGTAGTGGTGACGGCCTCGGCGCGGGCCCGTACCGACGGGACACGGGTGAGCGGGGAGGTGGCGCGCGCCTGCAGGGCGGCCTGGTTGGCCGCCAGCTCGGCCGAGATGTCCGCGCCGGCGAGGCCGCGGGCGAGGGTGACGATCTCGGCGCTCTTCTGGCGGGCGAAGGCCAGCCAGCGGGCGACCTCGGGGTTGAGGCCGGTCTCGAGTTCGGCGTCGTAGGGGACGTGTAGCAGCGAGCAGGAGGCGGCCACGTCCACCCGGCCGGCGAGGTCGCGCAGTGCGGTGAGCGTGCTCAGCGACCTGGCCAGGTCGTTGATCCAGATGTTGCGGCCGTTCACCACACCGGCGATCAGCCGCTTGCCGGGCAGGCCGCCGATGGCTTTCAGCTCCGCTGCCGTGGTAGCGGTGAAGTCGAGCCCGAGCCCGTCAATGGGCGCGCCGGCCAGCACCGGCAGGGCCTCGCCCGGCCGGTCGAAGTAGGTGGCGACGAGGAGCTTGGGCCGTTGGGTCAGCTCGCCGAGGTGCCGGTAGGCGGCAGCGGCGGCGTCCAGTACGGCCTGCGGCTGGTCCTGCACGAGGGCGGGCTCGTCGAGCTGGACCCAGGTGGCTCCGGCGGACCAGAGCGTGGCCAGCACCTCGGCGTAGACGGGCAGCAGCCGCTCCAGCAGGCTGAGCGGCTCGAAACCGGGATCGACACCTGGCGCGGGTTTGGCCAGCAGGAGGTAGGTGACCGGGCCGACCAGGACGGGGCGCGCCTCCAGGTTCAAGGTGAAGGCTTCACGCAGTTCGCCGAGTTGTTTGGCGGGGTCGGCGGTGAACGTGGTGTCGGGGCCGAGTTCGGGCACCAGGTAGTGGTAGTTGGTGTCGAACCACTTGGTCATCTCCAGTGGCGCGATGTCCTGGGTGCCGCGCGCCATGGCGAAGTAGCCGTCGAGCGCGTCGGTGGCGACCGCGGCGCGGTGCCGCTCGGGGATGGCGCCGACCATGACGGTGGTGTCCAGCATGTGGTCGTACAGCGAGAAGTCGCCGGTGGGCACCTCGGCGACACCGGCGTCGGTCAGGCGGCGCCAGTTGTCGCGGCGCAGCGTCTCGGCCACCGAGCTCAGTTCGGCCGCGCTGACGCGCCCGGCCCAGTAGCCCTCGACGGCCTTCTTCAGCTCCCGGTCCGGTCCTTGACGCGGGTAGCCGTACACGGTGGGAGTGGCGGAGATATCGGCCACGGAACTCTCCTTCGCGAGTCACGAGAGACCTCGGCGGATTCCCGGGAGCGAAGGCGCGACCACAGCGCGGACACGAAGACATGCCCGTGGGTCCGCCCGGCCCGCCCTCGAGGCCGTCGACGTCGCCGCGCGCGGAGGTCGCGCGCGGGCAGTGGCAGGTCTTCGGACTCGTGGGCGCCCTGCTTGTTCCTAGTGGCCGTCGCTTCCCCGGGCCGCTGGGGGCCGAGTGCTGGTGACGGCGGTCGTTCCCACTCACCGCTGCGGGGCAGTCCCGGATTCCCACCGGGTTCCCTCTTGCGACGCGCCTGCCTGGCGGACAGGGCGAACCGACTGCAAAGGCCACCCTAGAGCGCGGACGCCTCTTACGCGACAACGGGTCCGGATGGCGGGACACTCCCGGTTTCGCCGGTCACGCGACCGGGCAGCTCTGCCTGTGGCCAACTGCATCATGCAGGCGACGGCGGAACGGGGAAGCCGGTGTGATTCCGGCGCGGTCCCGCCACTGCGAGCACGCGCCGACCGACTGTGACGAGCCGGGCGGGACGGAGTGGCGCCCGCTGCCGGAGCTGTTGACGGGCTCTCGTGGGCTAGCGGCGAAGATCGACGAAGTGGCGTGTGACCGGCGAACTCGCCGAACCCGCGCCGGGTCACCCGTTCTTCGTGCGGCGCGGTTGCTGCCTCTACTACCTGCTCCCCGACGGCGGCAAGTGCGGCGACTGCGCGCTCATTCCCGATCGGGCACGCCGGGAACAGTGGGCGCGGATCGTCGGAGAGCGCGGTGACACCCTATGAGTGACACCGTCAGAAGAATAATGCCGCCATTTATCCGCGCTCCGACGTATCACGAAATCTGCCGGACATCGGATGACCCCTTGTCGGATTCGAGGCTTGTTGTTACGATTCAACCCGTTTAACCCTAAGTGAATATTGTCGTCCGCAGCGAGGAAGCCGGTCAAAGTCCGGCACTGTCGCGCAACCGTAGGTCACCAAAGGTGACAAGTCGGGTCCATCCTGCGGACGAGTTATGTCAGACCACTGTCGCGAGTAGCAGAGGTGGACACGGTTGGCCGGCGGGTCCATATCGTCCTCTCCTTGCTGTTCGCGCAAAAGGACGAGGCGTGGATCACACCTTTCCTGGACATTGGCGGTCGACTGTCGCGGTGCTGTCCGCTGTAGCCGGCATCGTGGCGGCAACGATGGTGTTCGGCCCTGTCACGGCCGCTTCGGCTGCTGATGCGGAGGCCGCGCGCAACAGCGCGCGCTGGCTGTCCCGTCAACTCGGCGCCGACGGGACATTACAGAACCCGCTCGGCGGGGCGTTACCCGATCACGGACTCATGATCGACACCTTGTACGCCCTGCGAGCCGCGGGGGAGGGCGAACTCGCCGAACCCATCGTCCGGTACCTGGACGACGAGCGGCATGCCAGCGACTACTTCACCTGGGACGGCCTGGTGCCCGGCATGGGCTACGACGCGGTGATCGTCGGCGGGGCCACGGCCAAGGTGCTGGTGGCCGCCCAGGTCGCCGGACGGGACCCGCGCAACTTCGGCGGCCACGACATGGTCGCGGAGACCCAGGGCGCGATCATGCGGTCGGGTCCGGACAAGGGGCGCGTCAGCGACTACTCCAAGAACCCCGACCTGGCGGACTCGGTCTCGAACAACGCCAACGTGTTCGGGCAGGCCCTCGGCGTGATCGGGCTGGCGGGCGTCGGCGAGAACGACAGGCCGGCCATCGACACACTGATAGGGCAGCAGTGCTCGGAAGGCTACTTCCGGATCTTCTTCGGCTATATCCCGACCGATGAGACCGGCGACCATGTCACGTCGAACGGCACCAAGGTCTCGACGTGTGACGAGGGCAAGCCGTTCGGCCAGTCCGCGCCGGACGGCGACGCCACGGGCATGGCCCTGTCGGCGCTGCTGGCCGCGCGGCACGCGGGTGCGACCGGGCTGGATGGGCCGATCGACGCGGCCGTGTCCTGGTTGAAGGCGAACCAGAAGCCCGGAGGCGGATGGGGAGGCGGCGTCAGCACGGAGGCGCCCAACACCAACAGCACCGGACTCATCGTGCAGGCGCTCGTGGATGCGGGCGGCGCCGACGACGCGGTGCAACGCGGTACCGCTTACCTTGAGTCCGCCCAGGCGACGGCCACGGCGGACGGGGACAGCGCACTCGGCGACCAGATCGGCGCGATCGCCTACACGCCGGAGGAGTACCAGGCCGCGAGGACCGGTGGCATCGTCGGGCTCGACACGTGGATCCGGGCGGGTGCCCAGGCCACGCTCGGACTCGCCCGGATCGGCTTCCACGACCTTTCGCAGGGCAGGGTCCCACCTCCGGGCGAAGACCCGGGAACCAGCCCTTCCCCTACGGTCACCCCCACGGTGAGCCCGACTGACAACCCCACGGCGAGCCCATCCCCAAACCCGACAGTGACGACCACCGTCACCTCAACGACCACGTATTCGACGACCACCACGATCACCACGACCACGACCGCGACAGCGACAGCGACCGCGACAGCAACGTCCCGGCCGAACGCGACACCCACCCGGAAAACTTCGGCGAAGCCGGTCGCCAGGCCCAGGGCGACGAGCAGGACGACTCCCAGACCGAAACCGCGGTCCGCTCCGACACCGCGAAGACCGGATTCCGGTCCGGCGGCCGGCGACGACCCGAGCGGCGACACGACGCTGCCCGGCACGGACTCCGGCCCTTCGATGCCGCCGCAGGGCCAGTCCGTGCCCGCCACCGCCGGCCCGGCCGGACGGTTGGGCGCCTACCTGGCCGGTCGGCTCGTGGACGGCGACCACGTCGAGGTCACCAAGGACGGCGAGACGTACGTCGACTACGACGCGAGCGCGGACCTCGTGCTCGCGTTACGCGCCTTGGGCGAGCAGCCGGAGGCCGTCACCCGGGCGTCGTTGTTCCTGCTCCAGCCGGATTCGATCCAGGCCTACGCCTACGGCGCGCCGTATGAGCAGGGGCCCGCGGCCTATGCCGAGCCGCTGGCGAAACTGCAGATCATCGCCCGGTTCCTCCAGACCGAGCCGGCCGCGCCCGCCGGCCTCGCGACGACCGCCGATCGGCTCAAGGCCAGCCTTGCCCAGCTCAGGACGGCGCAGGGCCGGTTCGTCGACCGTGGCGTCTATGGCGATGGGGACGGCCTGGTCCGCAGGCAGGCGTGGGCCGTCCTCGCGATCACCGCGGGCGGGGCTCCCGGTGAGACCACGGCTTCGCTTGAGGCGCTCCTCCAGAGCCAATGCTCCGACGGTTCGTTCCCGGCGGACCTCAACACCAAGGACTGCGCGACCGGAGACCTGGCCGCGACCGCCGCCGCGATCACCGCGCTGAGCGGCGAACCTCGCAGCACCCCTGCCGCCGCGGGCCAGGCGCCGGCCGCGCCCGTCGCGTTCCAGATCAAGCCCTCTGTGAGCAACTCCCCGGCGGGCTGGTCACAACGTCACCGTACCGCCCTGGAGAACGCCGCCGCGGTGCTCGCCTCCCGTACCTCCGGCGACGGTCTGGTGCGGTCGGGCGGCCAGGTCGACGTGGCGCTGAGCGCGGCCGTCGCCGGGGGCCGCCGGGCTGTGGGCCTCGACGCGGGCGACACCACCCGGGCGCTCGGCGCGCTGCTCCTGCCCGACGGCGGGTTCGGCACGTCCGGAGCCGCGAGCAACCTGACAGCGAGCAACCTGACAGCGAGCATCGCCGGCGTTCCCGGAGCCGGAAGCGACCTGACGGTGAGCATCGCCGGCGCTCCCGGATTGGCGGAGCGCTCCTGGCTGAGCGCTCCCGGTTCGCCGGTGACGATCGGCCTGTATCTGAAGGAGCAGGAGTCGGCCGCGCGTCGCAGCCCGGCCGAGGATACGTGGCCGATGTGGCCCCTGTTCGCGCTCGGCGCGATCGTGGCCGCCGCCGGGCTCGGCTACGCCGGCCGCCGGATCGCTTCTCGCAAGACGGCGCCCGCAGGAGCGGGCCCCCTCGAACACGACCTACCGGCCACAAGCCCGCTCGCGACCAAACGCCTGACCCGGACCCCACCCCGTCGTCCTGAAGGGACCACCACGTGAAAAGGACTTCTGCCGGACTCTGCGGCCTCGTCTTATCCGCCGCGTTCACGGTGGCCGTGCAGACACCGGCGCACGCCGCCGGTTATGACGGCATCTGCACCGGCGCCGACGCCCTGAGCGGCGTCACCGTCGTCATCGACTTCCAGGAACTGGACGGCAATGGCGGCGCCCCCGCGCCGACACTCACCCGCTGCTCCCCGAACCCCACGCCGGGTACCCAGCGCACCGGCATTCAAGCCCTCCAGGACGCCGGAATCAGCGTGGCGGGTGTCGCGCAGTGGGGCCTGGCGTTCGTGTGCCGGCTGCAGGGCCGCCCCTCGGCTGCCGAATCGATCCCGATCTCCAGCAACCCGAACTACCGCGAGGCGTGCGTCGTCACCCCTCCCGGCGCCGCCTACTGGTCGTACTGGAACGCCACGGGCACCGGCACGACCTGGACGTACAGCAGCTACGGCGCGCTCAACCGCAACGTGATCCCGGGCGGGTTCGAGGGCTGGTCGTTCTCGCTGAACAAGACCGCCACCAGCAACCCGCCGCCGGGCGTCACCCCGAGCAACCCCGCGGTCAACCCGGACAACCCGACCGTGAGCCTGTCCGTGAACGACCTCGACCGCAAGATCACTCTGGGCCAGAGCACCTCGCTGACCTGGACCTCGACGAACGCGACGGCGCTGACCGCATTCTCGGTCGCACCGGCGGCAGGCGGCGGTTCCTGGTCGGGCGCGCTGGCGGCCCCGGGTGGAACGAAGACGGTGACACCGACGGCGAAGGGCGCCTACACGTACACGATCCGCGCGACCGGCGCAGGCGGGACCGTCTACAACACGGCCACGCTGACGGTCCAATGAAGCGAGCGGCCCTTCGCCGTCCGCGAACGCTCGTCCGGGCATTCGCGGCGGTCACCGTGATGCTGGGCGTGCTTCTCCCGGCGGCGCCCGGCGCATCGGCGATGATCGACCCGTCCAAAGGCAAACCGGGGTTCTGCCAGGACGGGACGGGTGTCACCGTCGTCGTCGACTTCCAGCAACTCGGTGGCACGACGATCGTGCGCTGCAACCCGCAGCCGGAACGCGGCACCGGCCTGGACGCGTTGAAGGGCGCGGGATTCCAGATCGCCGGAGTGCAGCGGTGGGGGGAGGCGTTCATCTGCCGGATCGAGAACCGGCCGTCGGCCGTGGAGAAGATCCCGGTGACGGGCAACGAGAACTACATGGAGGCGTGCATCGACACGCCGCCCGCCGCCGGGTACTGGTCGTACTGGCATGCCGGCAACAACTGCGCCTGGAAATACAGCCAGTGGGGCGTCAAGAACCGCGACTTCGTCGCGGGCGGGTTCGAGGGCTGGTCGTTCTCCCTGAACGCCACCGCCGAGACCAACCCGAAGCCGCGGATCGCCGCGGTCCGTCCCGGAACCGAGGGCGGCTCGTGCGACACCCCTGACGAGCCCGCTCCCACGACCAACGATCCGAGCGCGGTCCAGCCCGGCTCGGGCGGCGACGACCCTCCCCAGGACCCCCCGCGCACGGACCCGGATCCACCCGCCGCACAGGATCCCGCACCCCGTGCGGACCAGAACCCTCCCGCCGCGCAGGATCCTCCGCGCGTGGACGCCACCCCGAGCACAAGCCCTTCCGCCACACCCCTGCGTCCGGATCCGGATTCTCCCGCCGCACGGGATCCCGCGGCCCCGGATGCCCCCGCCGTACAGGATGCCCCGAGCACGGATCCGACGCGGTGGGAGGAGCCGGGGGAGGCGGCACCGCCGCAGGAGGCGTCCCGGCAGGACGGCAGCACCCTGCCGCGCCCTCTGCCCCGAAGGCCGGAGGCATCCGTCGCGGACGACCCCGCCCACAACGTTGCCTTCGTCGGCGGACAGGACGCTCCGGACATCACCGAGGTCGTCAAGGAGCAGTCCGGCGCGAGCGACTACGCGCCGTGGGCGGCAGCGGCCGCGACCGTCGCGCTCGGCGCGGCGACCTGGCTGACCGCCCGCCGCCGCCGTCGCTCCCGAGACGCCTGATGCGCTCGCGTTCCGCCGCCCACTTCCTGCCGCGCTCGCGTTCCGCCGCCCACTTCCTGCCGCGCTCGCGTTCCGCCGCCTACTTCCTGCCGCGCGACCTGCACCCGGGCGCCTGGTGGGCGTGGACGCTCGGCCTGGCCGTCGCGGCGAGCCGCACGACGAACCCATGGCTGCTGCTCACCATCATCGCGGTGGTCTGTCACATGGTGATCGCCCGGCGCGCCGAGGCGCCCTGGGCCATGGCGTTCCGCCTCTACCTCGTTCTCGGCGCGATGATCGTCACCTTCCGCGTGCTCTTCCGGCTCGTCTTCGGCGGCGCGGAGGGCTCCACGATCCTGCTGAGCCTGCCGGAGATCCCCCTGCCGGCGTGGGCGGCCGGCATCCGGCTGTTCGGCGACGTCTCCGCCGAGTCGCTGCTCGGCGGACTCTACGACGGGCTGCGCCTGGCGGCCATGGTGCTCTGTCTGGGCGCGGGCAACGCGCTGGCGAACCCGAAGCGGCTGCTGAAGGCGATGCCACCGGCCCTGTACGAGGTCGGCACCGCCGTGATCGTCGCGCTGTCGGTGTTCCCCCAGCTCGCCGAGAGCGTCCTGCGGGTCGGGCAGGCCCGCAAACTCCGCGGCGGGACCCGCGGCAAGCGGATCCACGCGCTGCGCACGATCGTCATCCCGGTGCTGGAAGACGCTCTGGACCGGTCACTGTCGCTCGCCGCGTCGATGGACTCCCGAGGGTACGGACGTGCCGGCGAGGCCAGACCGAAGGCCAGGTTCGTCACCGGAGCGCTGATGATCGTCGGGCTGGCCGGTGTGTGCGTCGGCGTCTACGCCACCCTCGACGGCAGCACACCCCGTTTCCTGGCCCTGCCCGTCCTGGCGGCGGGACTGGCCGTGGCGCTGGCCGGGTTCCGGCTCGCCGGGCGCCGCGTCCACCGCACCCGCTACCGGCCCGACCGCTGGGGGCTCGCCGAGACAGTCACTGCCGGCAGCGGGATCGCCGTCGCGGTCGCGCTGTTCGCGACGTCCAGCGTGGACCCGACGAACCTCAATCCGTCACTCATCGAGTTGTCGTGGCCGCTGCTGTCATGGGAGCCGCTGTGCGGGGTGCTCGCCGGTACGCTGCCGGCCTTCCTCACCCCGCCACCCGAGCTCCAGCACGTCCCGGCCGAACATCTCCCGGAGAGAGTGCCCGCGTGATCGAACTGACCGACGTCTCCTTCTGGTACCACGGGCAGCCCGATCCCGTCCTCGCAGGCGTCGGCGCGAGCATCGGAGAAGGCGAACTGGTGCTCATCGCCGGACGGACGGGCGCCGGCAAGTCCACCCTGCTCGGTACGCTCAACGGGCTCGTCCCGCACTTCACCGGGGGCCATCTCGAAGGCCGGGTGGCGGTCGGCGGCGCCGACACCTCCTCCCGGCCGCCACGCGAGTTCGCCCACCTCGTCGGCGTCGTCGGCCAGGATCCGCTCGCCGGATTCGTCACCGACACCGTCGAGGAGGAACTCGCCTACGGCATGGAACAGCTCGGGCTGCGTCCCCCCGTCATGCGCCGCCGGGTCGAGGAGACCCTCGACCTGCTCGGCATCGCCGACCTGCGCCGCCGCGCCCTGCGCAGGCTGTCGGGCGGGCAGCAGCAACGCGTCGCGATCGGCTCGGTCCTGACCATGCACCCGCCGGTCCTGGTCCTGGACGAGCCGACGTCCGCACTCGACCCGACCGCCGCCGAGGACGTCCTGGCGACACTGGCGCGGCTCGTCCACGACCTCGGCACCACCGTCCTGCTCGCCGAGCACCGGATGGAACGCGTCGTCCCGTTCGCCGACCGGATGTTGTACCTGCCAGGTGACGGAACCCTCGTCGACGGCCCACCGGCCGCCGTACTCCGCGACATGCCGATCGGGCCACCCATCGTCGCGCTCGGCCGCCTCGCCGAGTGGGAACCTCTCCCGTTGTCGGTGCGGGAGGCCCGCAGGCGCGCCCAGCCCCTGCGCGAAGCGCTCCTCGCCGTCCCGGACACCCCGGCCGGCGCAGCCGGGACGCCGGTGCTCACCAGCCGGAACATCGCGGTCCGATACGGCACGACCGTCGCCGTCCGCGGAATCGACCTGGATCTGCACGCCGGCACGGTACTCGCACTCATGGGCCGCAACGGCTCCGGCAAGTCCTCGCTGCTGTGGGCGCTGCAGGGCTCGGGACCGCGCCAGGGCGGCACCGTCACGGTCGCCGGCAACGACCCGGGGCAACTGACCAGCGCGCGGGCCCGCGCGCTCGTCGGGCTCGTCCCGCAGACCGCCGCGGACCTGCTGTATCTCGCCCGGGTCGCCGACGAATGCGCCGCCGCCGACCGGGAGGCGGACGCCGTGCCCGGCTCGTGCCGGAACCTGCTCGACCGGCTCGCACCCGGCATCAACCCGGCCGCGCACCCGCGCGACCTGTCCGAAGGGCAGCGCCTCGCGCTCGTACTGGCTGTCCAGCTCACCGCGTCACCGCCGATCATGCTGCTCGACGAGCCGACCCGCGGGCTCGACTACGACGCCAAAACCACGCTGGCCGCCATCATCGCCACGCTCACCGCCGAAGGACGCGCCGTCCTCGTCGCCACCCACGACGTCGAGTTCGTCGCGGCCGTGGCCGACCGGGTCGTGGTCATGGCCGAAGGGGAGATCGTCGCGGACGGCCCGGCCCGCGACGTGCTGGGGGGCTCGCCGGCGTTCGCGCCGCAGGTCGCCAAGATCCTCGGCCCGGACTGGCTGACGGTCGCCGACGTCCGTGCCGCGCTCTCCCCGGAGGCTCGATGACATCGCTGACGCCGCGAGGGGCGCAGGCCGTCCGGGTCGGCCCGCGCTCGATGCTCGTGCTGGCGCTGGCATCCGCCATCGGGCTCATGATGTTCGTGTGGCCGCTGCTCGTCCGCGTCGAGCCGCAGAGCATGCAGCACGCACCCGACGCGCCGTTCATCTTCATCGGCATCCTGCCCGTCATCATCGTCATCGTGCTCGCCGAGTTGTCCGAAGGCGGCATGGACTCCAAGGCCCTGGCGATGCTGGGAGTCCTGTCGGCCGTCAACGCCGCACTGAGGCCGCTCGGCGCCGGCACCGCCGGCATCGAGACCGTGTTCTTCATGCTCGTGCTCTCCGGGCGGGTCTTCGGCCCCGGCTTCGGGTTCGTTCTCGGCTGCACCTCCCTGTTCGCCTCCGCGCTCCTCACCGCCGGCGTCGGCCCATGGCTGCCGTTCCAGATGTTGTGCTCAGCGTGGATCGGCATGGGCGCCGGGCTGCTGCCGCGCCGCGTCAGCGGCAAAGCCGAGATCGCCATGCTGGTCGCCTACGGCATCGCCGTGGCGTACCTGTTCGGGTTTCTGATGAACCTGTGGTTCTGGCCGTTCATCGCCGGCGCCGAAGTCCCCTACCACGACGGCCACATCTCCTACGTCCCCGGCGATTCCCCATGGGAGAACCTGCACCGCTTCGCCATTTTCACCCTGCTGACGTCAACCGCGGGCTGGGACACCGGCCGCGCCATCACCAACACCGTCGCGATCACCGTCCTCGGTCCGGCCGTCCTGGCCACACTGCGCCGTGCATCGCGCAAGGCGTCCTACGGCGTCGCCCCCACGTTCTCAACGCGGAGTTCCTCCGCAAAGGGCATGGATGAACCGGTGGCCTAGGTTGCTCCGTGTTCGTCGTGGCCGTCAACTCCGGGGCACCAGGACGGTGTCGATGAGGTAGACGGTCGCGTTGCGGGTGCGGACGTTGCCGCAGACCACGGTGGCGTCGCCGACCGTGTAGCCGTCGTCGGAGCGCATGGTGGTGACCTCACCGCCCTGCAGTGTGGTGAAGGAGCCGCTTTCCAGATCGGTGGGGGTCTTACGGCCTGGGACGACGTGGTACGTGAGGATGTCCGACAGCGTCTTCTTGTCGGCCAGCACCTTCTTGAGCGTGGCTCTGTCGATCTTGGCGAAGGCGTCGTTGGTGGGGGCGAAGACGGTGATGTTCTTGGCCCCGTTGAGGGTGTCGGCAAGGCCGGCCTTGTTCACGGCAGCGACCAAAGCGGTCAGGAGCGGATTGTGGGAGGCGGCGGTGGCGACGGGCTCGTCGGCCATGCCGGTGAAGCTGCCCTGGCCGTCGTCGGGCATCGCGGAGCAGGACATCCCGAACTGCTCGTCCGTCGCGGCCGGCTCCGGGGCGGAGTCGTTGCCGGGTTCCGGAGCCGTCGGCGCGCTGGTGTCCGGCGCGGGGGCGGCGCTGCTGCTCTTGGGAGCCATGGCAGTGCCGGAGGGTCCTGCGGCGCAGGCGGTGAGTGCCGTCAGGGATAGGGCCAGGGCGAGGATGGGCAGACCGGCGGTGAGGCGCTTGCTCATGATGATCTTCTCCTTGTTCGTGCTCTGTGGCGTCCCGCGCCAGGCAGCCGTGCTGGGCGAGCGCCGCGACGAAGGACCTCGGAAGGACCGCTGCGGTGAAGGGAAGACGCGTCACCGGTCATGACAGGGATTCGGCGCCGATCACCTGACGGATGGGTGCCGTTGCCCGGTGGATGACCGTCATCGGACCGGCATCACGGTCTCAGGCAACGCGGGTCTCGCCCAGGGCAAGCCGCCCGCCGACAGCACCGCCGCCATGGATCCTCTCGCCCGGCTCCTGACCCGGAACGCGGGCTCAGCGGCCTGACGAAACTCGGGGTGGGCGCTGGTCAACGGCGAGCAGGCGGGGGTACTCCGGGGAGCGGGTCAACGGGCGAGCAGGCGGCGGTACTCCGGGGAGCGGGTCAACAGGTCGTCGTGCGGGCCCATGTCCACCACCCGGCCGCCGTTCAGCAGCACGACCGTGTCGGCGGCGCGCAGCGTGGAGGGGCGGTGGGCGACGACGAGCGTCGTGTGCTCGCCTCTGGCCGCGCGCAGCGCCTCGTCGATGGCGGCCTCGCTGTCGGCGTCCAGGTTGGAGACGGCCTCGTCCAGGACGAGGACCGGGGCACGGGTGAGCAGGGCGCGGGCGATGGCCAGCCGCTGGCGCTGCCCGCCCGACAGGTGCGCGCCGCGCTCGCCGACCAGGGTGTCGTAGCCGTCGGGCATGGCCGCGACGAAGTCGTGCGCGCAGGCGGTGCGGGCGGCCTGCTCCACCTCGGCGTCGGTGGCGTCGGGGCGGGCCAGGCGGAGGTTGTCGCGGACGCTCATGGCGAACAGGTACGTGTCCTGCGGCACCGCGGCCACGGTCGAGCGCAACTGGTCGAAGGGCAGGTCACGCAGGTCGTGGCCGCCGACGCGTACCGAACCGGCCGAGGTGTCCCAGTGGCGCAGCAACAGGGAGGCGCAGGTGCTCTTGCCCGCGCCGGAGTGGCCGGCCAGCGCGACGGTCGTCCCGGCCGGGACGGTGAAGGAGATCTCGCGCACGGCGTCCGGCAGGCCGTCGCCGTAGCGGAAGCTCACGTTCTCGAACGTCACCTCGGGCTCGATCCGGTCCACCGGCCCGGCGGCCTGCTCGGTGACGTCCGGCACCGCGTCGAGGATGCGCAGCAGGCGGGCGGCGGCGGCGCGGATCGTGGACAGCTCCCGCCAGGTGTCGACCAGGGACATCAGCGGCAGGAAGGCGAACGCGCCGAGCACGGCGACGACCACGACCTGGCCGGCGGCCAGGGCGCCGGCGTTGACCAGGGCCAGCGCCACCAGCAGGGCGGCGATCAGGCCGGCCGCGGCGATGGCGTCGCCCGCGGCCTTCTCCACGCCGCCACGGGAACGGTGCGCCCGCGAGGTCAGGTTCAGGTGTTCGGTCGCGGCGGCCAGCCGGGCCGCCTGGTGCTCCTGACGGCCGAAGACGAGCGTCTCGGACAGGCCCTGGACGGCGTCCACGGTCTCCGCCGCGGCCTCGCCCGCCGCCTCCCGCATCCGCTCCGCCTGCGCGGCGGAGCGCCGCCGCAGCCAGAACGGCACCGTGGCCATGGCCACGACGGCGGGCAGCAGCGCCGCGCCGACCAGCGGATGCAGCCAGAACGCGGCCACCAGGCAGGCGGGCGGCACGGACGCGGCCACGACCAGCGGAGTGAGGCTGTGGGCGAAGAACAGCTCCAGGATCTCCACGTCGGCCATCGCGGTCGCGCCGATGTCGCCGGAGCGGCGGCGCAGCAGGTAGCCGGGGGTCAGCGCGGCCAGCTTGCGGTAGCAGCGGTCACGCAGCTCGGCCAGCACGCGGAAGGCCAGGTCATGGGCGATGTACGACTCGGCCCACGCCGCGAGCACCTTCGGCGGCACGAGCACCCCCAGCACGATCAGGCCGGGCAGCAGGTCGGTGGCGGCGGTGCCGTTCAACGCCTGGCCGATCAGGGCCGCGCCGAGCAGGGCGGCGGCGAGCGCGAGCCCCTGGTCGAGCAGCCCGCAGCCGATGGCGGCGGCCAGCCGGGCCCGCTCGGGGCGCAGCAGCGTGAGCAGGGCGCCCTTCCTCGACGGTACGGCGGCGGTGGTCATGGTGGTCATGCCGCTCCTTCCTGCTGGCGGGCGACCAGGCGGGCGTAGGCGCCACCGGTGGCGAGCAACCTGTCGGGGGCGGCGGCCTCGGCCACCCGGCCTTCGTCGAGGACGACCACGTGGTCGGCGTCCGCGACCGTGGACAGCCGGTGGGCGACCACCAGCACCGTACGGTCCGCCCGTACCCGTTCCAGGGCTTGGACCAGCGCGCGCTCGGCGGCGACATCCACGCTGGAGGTGGCCTCGTCCAGGATCAGCAGCGGCGCGTCGGCCAGCAGCGCGCGGGCGATGGCCAGCCGCTGGCGCTGCCCGCCGGACAACCGCAGCCCGCGCTCGCCGATCACGGTGTCGTAGCCGTCAGGTAGCTCGGCGATGAACTCGTGCGCGTGCGCTGCCCGCGCCACCCGCTCGATCTCGGCAGGGCTCGCGCCGGCCCGCCCGTAGGCGATGTTGCCGGCGACCGTGCCGTGGAACAGATAGACCTCCTGCGAGACCACCGCCACGCCGGCGCGCAGCTCGGCCAGCGCGGCCTCCCGCAGGTCCACGCCGTCGAACAGGACCCTGCCGCCGCCGGGGTCGGCGTGCCGCAGCAGCAGCCGGATCAGCGTGCTCTTCCCGGCCCCCGACGGCCCGACCACCGCGGTGGTGCGACCGGCCGCCAGGCGCAGCGACACCCCGTCCAGGGCGGGCCGCTCCCGTCCCGGATAGGTGAACGTGACGTCCTCGAAGACGACCTCCGGAGGCGTGCCCGGCAGCCGCGCGGTGCCGGTGTCGGGGACCGGGGGACGGGCGGCGAGCAGTTCGGCGATGCCGTGCGTGGCGGGTAGCGCGCCCTGGCCGGCGTGGAAGGCCGCCATCAGCTCGGTGACCGGCCGGAACGCCTCCCGCGACAGCAGCAGCACGGCGAACACCGCTGTCAGCGACAACGCGCCCGAGGCGTACTGCCAGGCGCCGAGCCCGACGGCGGCGGCCGTGCCGAGCGCGGCGAAGAACCCGACGAAGCCCGCCGAGACCGTCCCGACGAACGTGAAGTGCAGCGAGTCCCGGTAGAACGACCACGACCTGCCCGCCAGCCCGGCGCCGAACCGCTCGTCGGCGCCGACCGCCTTCAGCGCGGGCAGGCCCTGCACCGCGTCCAGGTAGTCGGCGCTCAACCCCTTCCAGCCCTTGAAGTACGCGGTCAGCCCGTCGCGCATCCGGCGGCGCATCAGCCGGGGCGCGGCGGCGGCCAGCACGGCCGTGACCGCCACGAGCACCGCGACGGCCGGGTCGATCCAGGCCAGCACCGCCACGATGCCGAGCCCGCCGAGCACCGAGATGAGCACCTGCGGCACGAATACCCCGACATACCGGTCGATCGCCTCGACGCTGTCCACCAGCGTGGTCAGCACGCCGCCCGTACGCACCTCGGCGACGTAGCCGGGGCCGAGCGTGAGCAGGTGGCGGTAGAGCCGATCACGCAGCGCCGCCTTCACCACCTCCGCGCCCCTGGCCGAGGCGACCTCGCGGCCCCACACCAGCACGGCCCGCACCGCGACCAGCGCCAGCGCCGCGCAGCAGGCCAGGACCGCCGCCGCGAGGTCGCCGCCGACGCCCTGCGCCACGGCCGCGGTCAGCAACAGGCTCTGCCCGGCGTACGTGGCCGAGACCAGCACCCCCGCCAGTACGGCGAGGGCGAGCCAGCCGCGCCCCGGACGGATCAGACCCAGCAGGGTCCGGTTCACCATGTCAACTCCGCCTCGTTCGAGCGGCACCGCGCGATGGTGAAGGTTCCGCAGCCGGTCAGGACGAGCGGAGTTGACAGGACGATCGGCGGACGCCTCACGCAGGGCTCCTTGTTGCACATGATTTGCAATAACACAGCTCAAGCAAGGATGGCGGTTCGGAGACAGAGTGACAAGACCTCGTGTACGCCCGGATGTAAGAGGTAAGCCACGGGGGTGGTCATAACCGAAGTCTCGGTGACACCAAGCCCCGGCCCGCACCTGCTTCCCGTGTCAGGTGCGGGCCGGCCCACGTCCGGGGTCCGCGGACGTCCGGACGGGCCGCCGGCATCTGGGTCGATGCGCATCATCACGGACACTGCTCAGGCGAGAGGCAAGGGATCGAGGACCGGCTCGGTCGTACCGAGCCGGGATCCGCCGAGGAAGGGGAAGGCCGCGGGCGCGGTGGCGTACAGGCCGGGCACTACCACCCGCACCACGTGCAGCCCGGTGGCGCGCACGTCCGGCGTGGTCACGTCCACGCTGATGGCGCGCAGCCCGGCACCGGTCAGCCGCGCGAGGTAGCCGCGCGGGTCCACGGCCGCCGGCGGCGGGCCGGGGCGCGGATGGCGCAGCCGGTCCAGCGAGGGGCCCTGCATGCGCGGGTCGAGGAAGAGCTGCGGATGCAGTTTCGGGTCCGTCAGGTCGCGCCAGTCGTCGTGGAAGGCGTCGCGGTAGGTCCGGTCGGCGCGGAAAGGCCGGTAGGGGTGGTCGGTGGTGCGCCACAGCGGGCCGTCGCCGTCCAGCAGGGCCAAGCTCGTCGTGTACGACACCGCCGCCTCGGCGAACGCCTTGGCCGCCGCCGGTTCCGGGCCGGAGCGGCAGGCGGTACCGAAAGCCACGATCCGGCGGGCGCGGTCCTCCAGGAAGGCGCCGACGACCGGCACGCCGAATTCGGACGGAACAGCCAGGAAGGTGACCACGATGCCGCGGCCTGTCGCCTCGGTGACCGCCCCGGTCAGGCCACGCGGCGTCGGGAGATGGGTGGCCCGTTCGCCGCGCAGCCACCACAGGGTGACCGCATCGCGCTCGAACAACTCCTCCAGCGCCGACCGTTCGGCTCGTTCGCGGTTGATGCCGGCGGCGAGGCCGGCGCCGATGCGGGCGTTCGTGTGCGGTGGCCGCTCATCGTTCAGGTACACGAGCGAGGCGGGCACCATGACGTCCGCGCCGCCCGCCAGGTCGCGGCCGGTCGCCCACGCGATCTCCAAGTCCGGGGTCAACGGCGTGAACGGGAAACCGGGTGCGGCGTGCTGGCGCGGCGCGTACAGGGCGAGGGTTTCGGGGTCGATCGCCTCGGTGCCCAGGTCGGCGTGGCGGGCGCGCCTCAGGTCATCGGGGACGGCGTTGCCGCAGTAGCGTTCGACAGCCTGGCCGATCGCCGATTTCCTCGCCTGTGCCTTGTCGAGCGCGGTGCCGGTGGCCACCCGGTCGGCCGTCCAGGGGGCGAAACGGTCGGTGGCGGAGACATACGCGCGGTAGAGCACGCACGAGGTCAGGGCGCTCTGTTCCCGCGCCAGCCGCCTGATCAGCCCGAACTCCGGGTCCACGAGCTGCTCGGGCGAGGCCGCCGCGGACCAGCCAGGCCGGGGCAGCGGCAGCACCGGATGCCGGGCCGGCGATGGGCCGACGACCAGTTGGTGGCCCTCGCTCGGGACCGGTTGCCCGGACAGGAGCGCGAGCACGTCGTCGACCAGCAGCCCGGCCACGGTGCCGCTCGTCGCGGTCCACGGCTCGGGGGCCAGGTGGTCGCCGGAGCCGATCCGCTCCCACAACGTGAGCAGTTCGTGGGGTGAGCGGGCGGCGGCCAGCCGGCGGGCGCGGGTGTCGGCGTAGGTGGCGGTGCGGCCGGGGATGGCGCACGGGCCGAGGCGGAACGTCAGGCCCTCGGCGTGACAGCGGTGCCACGGAATACCGGCGCACAGCCGATCGAGGCGCTGCCACTCGGCGTCGGGGAGCCAGCCGGCGCAGGCGACGACCATGTCCACGCCCCCGACCGAGTCGAGCGGGCCGCGTTCCACCTTAAGATGGGGCTGGAGCAGCGCGGCGGTCATGTCGGCGACCGGGTTGTCCCCGATCACGTGGACCACGCGGCCGGCCAGGGGCGAGGCGTTGTCGTGCCGGGTGAGGATGCCGCGTTCCTCCAGAGCCCGCAGCAGGTCGATCAGGTCCGGATCGGTGGTGCCCGCCAAGGCTTCGGGGAGGCGGCGCATCAGAGTGCCGGGGGCGGGGATCCGTGTCACGCGCCCGTCGGGCTCATGGCAGCGCCAGATGCCGTCGGCCCCCAGGTAGAGCTGGTGCCCAGGGGTGATGCGGAGGGTGCGGGTCATCCGGCGGACCTCCTGGGTCGGGCGCGGGGGCTGCCGATGTGTCAGCGAGTCTCGCGGAACATGATCAATCGGGTACGGTCTTCGGCGCCCTGCAGCGCGGCCACTCGCCAGCCACGGTGCCGGTAGAGACCGAGGGCCTCGATGGCTCGCGGGTGGGTGGTCAGCCACCAGGACGCGGCGGGCGCGGCGGTCAGGATCGCGTCGTGTAACTTCAGCCCCAGTCCGCGTCCGCGGGCCGGAGGCAGAACCGCCAGTTCCTTGAGGGTGAAGTCGCCGCGCGGCAGGCGGGAGGCCGCCAGTGCGAGTCGTGAGCAGCGCAGACCGTAGGCGAACCCGTGCAGCCGATCCTCGTGCAGGGCCGCCGCCAGGATGAAGCCGGGCAGCAGCGCGTCGGCGGCCAGGCGGTCGGCGACGGCTCGGGCGGCCTGGCGCGGCTGCGTCCAGGGCGGGCGGGTGAAGATCTCGTCCGCCGCGTCGGCCACCGCGGCCAGGATGCGGTCGACCTCGTCAGCGGGGACGAGACGGATGGCGGCGCCCGCCTGGCCCCGCGGACCAAGCTCGGGCCGGGCGGGCGTCGCCGGCATCGGGGCTAGGCGCCGCGGGCGGCGTCGTAGCGGGCGATCACGTCGTTCCAGTTGATCAGGCCCCACAGTTTTTCCACGTAGTCCGGGCGGACGTTGCGGTACTGCAGGTAGTAGGCGTGCTCCCAGGCGTCGAACACGAGCAGCGGGGTGGTGTTCATGCCGACGTTGCCGTGGTGGTCGTAGACCTGCTCGACGACCAGGCGGCGGCTCAGCGGCTCCCACGCCAGGATGCCCCAGCCGGAGCCCTGCACGGTGGCGGTGGCGGTGCTGAGCTGCTTCTTGAAGGCGTCGAACGAGCCGAAGTGCTCGGTGATGGCATCGCCCAGCTCGCCGTCGGGGCGGTCGCCGCCGTCGGGGGACAGGTTCTGCCAGAAGATCGTGTGCAGCACGTGCCCGGACAGGTTGAACGCGAACGTCTTCTCCAGCCCGACCAGGCCGCCGAACTCGCCCTTGTCGCGCGCCTCCGCCAGCTTGTCCAGGGTGTCGTTGGCGCCCTTGACGTAGGCGGCGTGGTGCTTGGCGTGGTGCAGCTCCAGGATCTCGCCGGTGATCGCGGGCTCCAGGGCGGCGTAGTCGTAGGGCATGTCCGGGAGGGTGTAGTCACCCATGGGCCATCTCTCCTCGAAATCTCGTACTTGCATATAACTCGCAACAACCATAGTCCCGCAACTAGCTGAGATCCCGGATGGCGTGCCGACAGCGGTGGCAACGGCCGCTCAGCACCTGGCCGTCGGAGCTCATCTCGAAGCCACTGCTCGCCATCACCCTGGCCACCGCCTCGGACAGGTGGTCGGCGGGCAGTTCGACGAGCGTGCCGCAGCGCCGGCAGATCAGGTGGTGGTGCGGGACCACGGCGATGCCGAACAGGGTCTCGCCGGCGTAGTCGATGCTGTGCAGCACACCGTGTTGCGTCATCACGGTCACGTTGCGGTAGATGGTGGAGACGTTGACCGTCTCGTACAGCGAGGACACCAGCTTGTGCAGGCTCAGCACGCTGAGATGGGTGGCCGCCTGGCCGAGGATGTCCAGGATGAGCAGGCGTGGCACCGTCCTGCGCAGCCCCAGCCGGGGCAGCAGGTCCCCGATGTCGTCGTGCGTGTCCGTGAGGTGTGCCTCGATGGGGAACCACCCCCTCCAGGGTCAGCGGTTCTGGCTGGGCGATCAGATGACAGGTCTGCAAATCATATGCTTCTGCGAATGATGTGCAACTGGTCTGAGCTCACCGCAGATCGCCTACGACGTGTCCTTCCGGGCGGCCGCGCAACTCCTGCCTGCCCGTCTCTCCAGCGGCGCCCTGGGCGTCAGCTTCGCGGGCCAGGCCGGCAACGAGCTGCTCGGCCCGTTCGGCGGGTACGTCCCGATCGCCGGACCGGCCGTCGACTGACGGCAGTCGCATGCCCCCGCGCGGGGCATGCGGCTTTCACCGGCCGATGCTGATCACGGTGTCGGCGTAATGCTCGACCAGGGCCAGGTCGTGGGAGGCGAAGACCACGGCCACGCCACGCTCGTGCCGCAGCCGGACCAGCAGTTCCATCACCGCCGTCGCCGTGCCGCCGTCCAGGGCCGAGGTGATCTCGTCGCAGATCAGCACGTCGGGTTCGGCGGCCAGGGCGCGGGCGATGGAGACCCGCTGCCGCTGGCCGCCCGACAGCTCACGCGGATAACGGCCCGCCTGTTCGGCCCCGAGTCCCACCTGCTCCAGCAGCGCGGCGACCTGGGCGGGCACGGCGGCGCGCGGGCAGCGGCGGTGCAGGAGCAGCGGGCGGGCCAGGGCGGCGGACACGGTCGTCGAGGGGTTCAGCGCGCCCATCGGGTTCTGCGGGACGAACTGGAGCCTGCGCCGCTGGTCGCGCCCGCGCCCGCGGACGTTCGGATGGAGGGAGACGCCGTCGAGTGTGACCGTGCCGGCGGAGAAGGGGTGCAGGCCGGCCAGCCCGCGCAGCAGTGTGGTCTTGCCCGACCCGGACGGCCCGACCACGGCCACGGCCGTACCGGACGGCACGTCGAGGTCCACCCCGCGCAGCACCGGCAGGCGCCCCGCGCCCACCTCGGCGTGCAGCGCGCGTGCCCGCAGCCCGGACTCCTTGGCCCGCTCGGTGACGGGCCCGGCGGACGCCGGAGGCACTGCCGTGGAAGGGGTGCCGCCGGGCAGGTTCAGGACGTCGTCGGCAAGCCGGGCGATGAGTTTCTGGTCGTGGCAGGACAGCACCACCGCCATGCCGCGCCGGGCGGCCAGGCTGTGGAGCAGGTCGCCGATCTCGTCGCGCAGCGCCGCGTCGAGCCCGGCGGTGGGCTCGTCCAGCAGCAGCAGGTCCGGGCGGCGGGCCAGCGCCCTGGCCAGCGCGACGCGGCGCTGCTGGCCGCCGGACAACTCGCCCGCCCGGCGCTTGAGCAGCCCGGGGATGCCGGTCAGGCGCACCTCGTCGAGCAGGTCGGCGGCCTCACCAGGGGATCCGGTCTCGGTGATCAGCCTCCCGACGCGCATCCAGGGGTTGAGGGCCGATCCTGGATCCTGGCCGACGTAGGCGACGCGGGTACGGCGCAGCGCGCGCAGTTCGGCCGCCCCACAGCCGAGGACGTCCACACCGAGCGTCTCCACCATGCCCGTACGACGGCTGGTACCGGCAGGGAGATCGCCGATCATGGCCCGGAGCAGGGTGGTCTTGCCCGAGCCCGACGGGCCCACGAGGGCCAGCACCCGTCCGGCCCGGGCGGTGAGGCCGACGCCGGACACCAGTTCGTGCCCGTCCGGCGTGGCCACGGTCAGCGCGTCGATCCGCGCGTGGACGGTCATGTGCGCTCCGCCTTGGGGCTGAAGGCGCCGGCCGCCAGGTTGACGCTCATGGCGAGCAGGCCGATCGCGATGCTGGGAGCCAGTACGGCCCAGGGGTTGAGGACGAGGCCGGGGGAGTTCTCCCGGATCATCAACGCCCAGTCGGCGGCCGGCGGCTGCGGCCCGATCTGCAGGAACGCCGCCGTCGCGACCACGTACACGGCCGAGACGAAACGCAGGCCGAACAGGGCGAGCACGGTGGCGCGCAGGTTGGGCAGCACGTCACGGAAGATCAGATGCCACATCCGCTCACCGCCCGCGACCGCCGCCTCGACATAACCGGTGGCCACGACGGGTGCCGCGGCGGCGGCCATGAAGCGCACCGCGTACGGGAGGGCCAGACCCACCGCCGCCACCACGAGCGCCAACCGGCCACCCTGCGGCCAGGACAGCGTGATGAGCAGAATGCCCAGCACGGCCGGCAGCAGCATGAACACGTCCGCCGTCCGCTCCACGACGCGCCCGAACGCGGGCCGCAGCGCGCCGGCCACGCCGAGCACGGCCGCGATCCCGGTCACCAGCGCCGCCACCACGAGCGAGGAGATCACCAGATCCCGGCCGCCGTGCAGCAGCCTGCTGAGCACGTCCCGGCCGAGCTGGTCGCCGCCGAGCAGCGCCCCGTCCATCCCCGTCGGACCGTACGGGATCGTGACGGGCTGGTCCACCGGCTGCGGCGCCAGCAACGGGCCCGCCACGGCCACCAGCAGCAGCACCAGAGCCGGCAGCAGGCGCAACACCATGCGGTGCTTCACCGGCGTACCCCTGCCGCCCAGGCGCGGATCGCGTCCGCCACGAGCAGCACCATGGTGATGGCCACCCCGGTCAGCGCCACCACACCCGCGATGATCGGGGCGTCCCGATCGGCCACCGCACCAGCGAGCAGCGCCCCCACCCCCGGATAATTGAAGATCGTCTCCACCGCGACCGCGCCGCCGAGCAGCATGCCCGTTGAGGTCGCCACCCCCGCCGCAATGGCAGGCAGCGCACCAGGCAGCACATGGTGAGTGAGCACCCGGCGCGGCGTCAGCCCGTCCAGCACGGCCGCCGCGACATGCGGAGCCCTGCCCTCGTCGGCGAGCGCGCCGCGGACGATCCGGGCGTTCCAGCCGATCTGCGGGATCGCCAGCGCCAGCACCGGCAGCACCAGCATGTTCCACGACGCGGGCGCGCCGTCCGCGCCGGCCAGCGTGGCGGCGGGCAGCACGCCCGCCCACAAGGCGAAGACCAGCACCAGCGCCACCGCGATCACGAACTCCGGCAGCGCCAGCACCGCCGTGGCGGAGGCGGAGATCACCCGGTCGGTCCACGATCCCGGCCGCAGCGCCGCCCAGCCGCCGAGCCCGACCGCCGCCACCACGGTGACCGCCAGCGCCAGCCCACCCAGCAGCAACGTGTTCGGCAGCGGTCCGGCCAGCAGGCTCAGCACCGGCTCGCCACGCGCCGAGACCCCGAGGTCACCGGCCGGCAGACCCGCCATCCAGCGCAGGAACCGCCACACGAGCGGCTGGTCCAGCCCCAGCAGCACACGCCGCCGCTCGACGTCGGCGGCGCTCTCGCCCCGCTCGGACGTCGCCTCGGCCGCGTCACCGGGAAGGGCCTCGACGACGGCGAAGACCAGCGCCAGCAACGCGGCGAGCAGGGCGACCCGCCGGGCCAGTACCCAGCCGAGCCGGGTGAGCGCCGCTACTGCTTGGCCAGCCATACCCGCTCGAGTTGCACTCGTCCGTACCCGGGCAGTTTGGGCAGGTCCCGCACGGTGGCCGCGGCCAGGTCGATGCCGTCGGCCATGCCCCACAACACGTAGCCGGAGCGCTCGTGCTGGATCTCCTGAAGCCTGCGCATGGCCTGCGCCCGGGTGGTCTCGTCCAGGGTGCCGACGGCCTGCTTGTACGCCCGGTCGAACTCGGCGTCCCGCCACGCCGTCTCGTTCTGCGCGGCGTCCCCGGCCAGGATCTTGCTGGCGAAGAAGAGCACCGAGTCGTTGGTGCCCCAGTAGGTGGTGTACAGGTCGGCCTTGAGCCAGGTCTTGTCCCAGAACGTCCCCGACTCCTCCTTGACCACCTCGACCCGCACGCCCGCCTCGCGTACCTGAGTGGCGAACAGCGTCGCGGACTCGGCCAGGCCCGCGACGTCCTCCGTGGTGCGCAGCTGATACGTCTTCGTCAGGTCGAACCCGGCCTCCTGCAACAACTGCCTGGCCCGCGCGAGATCGCGGGTGCGCTGTGGCAGATCCTTGGCGTAGGCGGCGTCGCCGGTGCCGAGCACGTCGTTGGCGACCCGGCCGTACCCGCTGAGCACCTGCTTGACCATGGCCTCGCGGTCCACCGCCAGCCGCAGCGCCTCGCGCACCCTGGGGTCGGCGAACGGGCTGCCCTCGGCGGTGCGCATGACGATCGGCATGGACATGTCGTTCGGCCGGCGCAGCACCTGCACGCCCGGACGGGCGGCCGCGGTCCTGGCCGCGACCGCGCCGGCGTTGGAGGCCACGTCGATCTGGCCGCCGAGCAGCGCGTTGGCCATGGCCTGCGGGCTTTCGAAGATCTTGACCTCGATGGCGTCGAGGTAGGGCCTGCCGCCGTGCCAGGCGTCGTTGCGTACCAGGCGGGCGTTGCCGTCGCGGTACCACCCCAGCTTGAACGGCCCGCTGCCCGGCGCGTTCGAGACGTCCTCGGTGTCCTTCTTCAGCACGAAGGTGGACAGCCGTACCAGCAGCGGCAGGTCGGCGTTCGGATAGTCGGAGGTGAGCACCACCGTGTCGCCGTCCGCCTCGATGCCGGAGGTCTTGATGCCGGGCAGGCGGGACGCGCCGCCCGGGGTGTCGCGCAGCCGGCGCAACGACCAGACGACGTCCTCGGCGGTGACCGGCGTGCCGTCGTGGAACGTCGCGCCCTTGGCCAGCGTGAACCGCCAGGTCTTGACGTCCTCGTCGGCCTTCCACGTCGCGGCCAGCCTGGGGGCGGTGTTGTCGGGGGAGCCGGGGGCGGTCAGCGTGTCGTAGATGAGGCTGATGATCAGGTAGTCGCTCTCGTTGGCCTGCGTGCCGTGCGGGTCGCGGGTGATCGCGCTCGCCCGGCCCAGCGCGCCGATCCGCAGCGTGCCCCCGCTGACCGGGGAACCCTGGGCCGATCCCGCCGGCCTGGGATCGTTTTCGCCACCGCAGGCCGCGAGCAGTGCCACGAGCCCGGCACCCCCGGCGGACGTCAAGAGTTGACGCCGACTAAGGTCCACTTTGTCCCCGTCCATGGTGCAGTTTTGCTTAGGTGTGCCTACCCTAAAGGGAGAGTATGCGCAAGGTAACAACGACCCGTGAGCTCACCGCACTGGCCGTACCGCTCGCTCTCACCCAGCTCGCCCAGGTCGCCCTGACCACCACGGACACCGCCATGCTCGGCCTGCTGGGCGTCGAGGCGCTGGCCTCCGGCGGGCTGGCCATGGTGATCTTCAACCAGTTCCGCACCATGGGCGTCGGCCTGGTCACCGCCGTCGGCAACCAGGTGGCCGCCGCGCACGCCCGGCGGGAGGACCTCGGCGACCTCGTACGCGCCGCGCTGGCGCTGGCCACCGCCGCCGGGGTCGCGGGCGCCGCGCTCATGATCGCGGTGGGGGAGGGCGTGGCGCTGCTCGGGCAGGCCCCCGAGGTCATCGACGCGATGCGGCCCATGTTGTGGGCGCTGGCGCCCGGACTGGTGCCGTGCCTGTGGTTCCAGGCGATCCGGCAGTTCACCGTCGGGATGCGCCGCCCGCAGGCCCTGCTGCGCATCACCCTCGCCTCCATCGTGGTCAACCTCGCACTCAATCTGGCGCTGATGGGTTCCCTCGGGCCGGCCGGCATCGGCCTGGCCACCAGCACCGTCCACCTGCTGACCTCCATCGCCCTGTACCTCTCCGCACGCCGCGACCCCGACCTCGCTCCCATGCTCGACCTGCGCGCCTGGCGAGCCCGCCCCGCCACCCTGCGCCGGCTCACCGGCCTCGGCGTGCCCATCGCCGCCACCTACGGCTCCGAGGCCGGCTTCTTCTCCGTCGTCGCCCTGCTCGTCGGCACCTTCGGCACCGCGGCCCTGGCCGCGCACACCGCCGTCAACCAGCTCGTCTACATCGTCTTCCAGATCTCGGTCGGCCTGTCGCACGCCGCCTCCATCGGGGTCAGCCGCGAGGTCGCCCTCGGCGACCCACGGCAGGCCCGGCGGATCGCGCGCGCCGCGCTGGCCTGCGGGGCCGTGGCGATGGGCGTCGTGGCCGTGCTGTACGTGGCGCTGCCCGGCCTGGTGCTGCGCCCGTTCCTGCAACCGGGCGACACCACGGCGATGGAGATCGCCACCGGCCTGCTCTTCGTGGCGGCCGTCATGCAGTTCGCCGACTGCGCGCAGAACATCGGGGTCGGGCTGCTGCGCGGCGTCGACGACACCAAGGGCGGCTTCCGGGTGACCCTCGTCGGCTACTGGCTCATCGGGCTGCCCGCCGCCTGGCTACTGGCCGTACCGGTCGGGCTGGACACGCTCGGCACCTGGCTCGGCCTGTTCACCGGCCTCGCCGCCACCGCCGCACTACTGCTCGCCCGCTTCCGTCGCACTCTTGCGAAGGTATTGCAATAGCAAGTATGTCGCTCTACGGTCACTGCATGAGGCGCAGACCGGCCCTGCTCGCGGCGATGCTCCTGGCGCTCACCGCGTGTTCGGCCCCGACGCAGCCCACGGCGTCGCGAACGCAGGACACCGTCGTGCTCGGCCTGGGGTCGGAGCCCGACACGCTGAGCCCCGTGCTCGGGTACGCGCCCGACGGCGGCTCCCTGCTGTACGACGGGCTGGTGCGCCGCACCCCTGACCTGAAGCTGCGACCCGCGTTGGCCGAGGCGTTACCTGAGGTCAAGGGGACCGAGGTGACCTTCACCCTCCGCCAGGGCGTCACCTTCCACAACGGCAAGGCGCTGACCGGCGCCGATGTCGCCTACACCTACCGGGAGCTGCTCAAGCCGGCCAACAACTCGCCGATCCGCGGCGACTACGCCGCGATCGAGAAGGTGGAGGCGCCGGACGCGCGGACGGTGGTGTTCCGGCTGAAGTACCCCTACGCGCCGATTTTGCAGCGGGCCACGCTCGGCATCGTGCCCGAGGGCTCGGACGTCAAGAGCGACCCGGTGGGGACGGGGCCGTACACCTTCGGGTCGTGGGTCAAAGGCGACAAGATCACGCTCAAGGCCAACGAGCGGTACTGGGGTGCCCGGCCGGCGATCAAAACGGTGGTGCTGGCGTACACCAGCGACGACAACGCCCGGGCCACCCGGATGGCGGCGGGGGAGTTCACCGCGACGGAGCTGCCGCCCAAGGCGGCGGGCCGGTTCAGGAACCAGCCGGGGGTGACGGTGTACGAGGCGCCCAGCGCCGACTACCGGGGCGTCATGTTCCCGCTGGAGCAGCCGGTGACCGGTGACCTGGCCATCCGCAAGGCACTGAACCTGGCCACCGACCGGCAGGCCATGGTCGCCACGATCCTCGCGGGGGCCGGGGAACCGGCGTTCGGTCCCGTCGCGCCGGGCACCGACTGGCACAACCCGGCGGTGGACGGCCCGGCGGCACCGGACCGGGACGCGGCAGTGCGGCTGCTGGAGGAGGCCGGATGGCAGGCCGGCGCGGACGGCATCCGCGCCAAGGGCGGCACGCCCGCCCGGTTCACGCTCATGTACCCGGCGGGCGACTCGCTGCGCAAGGAACTGGCGCTGGCAGTGGCGTCGGACGCCAAGAAGATCGGCATCGACGTGCGACTGGCCGGGCTGGACTGGGAGGCCATCGAGGCGCGCATGTCCAAGGACGCGTTGATCATGGGCTGGGGCAGTCCGTACGATCCCGACTACACCAACTACGAGCTGTTCCACTCATCCTTCATCGGCCAGGGCTACTTCAACCCGGGCCGCTACAAGGCGCCCGAGGTGGACAAACTCCTCGACACCGGACGCCAGTCGGCCGACCCCGCCGTACGCAAACGGGCCTACGACGAACTCCAGCGGCGCCTCAGCGATGACCAGGTGTGGGTGTACCTGGTCTACCTCAAGCACACCTACGTGGTGCGGGGCGGCTGGTCGGGCATCACGGTCGGAGTGGAGGCCCACGAGCACGCCACCGGCGGCCTGTTCAACACACTCCCCGAGTGGAAGCCCGCTCCGTGATGTGCCCTCGCAGCCCAGGACATGAGTGACCGTGCCATGAAGCTACGCGTGAAGGAGCTGCTCGCCGACGAGCCCACCGGTGGCCCGGACCGTCCCCTGGTGGACGCCACCATGACCGAGTCGCGTCGGCTGTGCGACGAGGGCCGCTCGGTGCCCGCGCCCGAGCCTTCCTCGATCAGCCCCGGCACCCGTGCTTCGTCCCATATCCGGGGGACATCCGGCTGGATCGGTCCCGGACTCGTACCGGGTTCCCTCGTGCGACGCGCCTGCCTGGCGGACAGGGCGAACCGACCGCAAAGGCCGCCCTAGAGCGCGGACGCCTCTTACGCGACAAGGGTCCGGATGGCGGGACACTCCCGGTTTCACCGACCACGGGACCGGGCAACTCCTAGCAAAGATCTACCTAACAGCATCATGCAGGCGACGGCGGAACGAGGAAGCCGGTGTGATTCCGGCGCGGTCCCGCCACTGTGATCGGTGAGCGATCCCCGACGAAGGCCACTGCCCATGGGTGGGAAGGCCGGGGTGAGCGTTGACCCGAGAGCCAGGAGACTCACGCGGTCGCCTCCTCGAGGAATTTGGGGCGGATCTCCCCAAGAGAGGACGGTGACCGCCATGGCACCCGGCTGTCCACGGTTCTTTCCGGTGATCCCGCTCATCACCCGCCGTGGGCGCCGTCGAGGAACGGTCGCCGCGGCCCGTCCCCCAGGAGCTCCCCGTTGGGCCCTTCCCGCCACCTCTCAGGCGTGCTGCTCGCCGTCCTGCTGGCCGCCACCGCGTGCGGCACCCCCGAGCCCGCCGCGGCCCCGGCACCCGCCGACGGCCGCTGCGTCACCGCCTATGACGCGAACACGGACTACTTCCCGGTCAAGCAGACGCTGCGGCACGCCACCAACGTCACCCTCGCCTACGCCAGGAACTACCAGGTCGTCACCGTCAAGCAGCCCGCTCCGGGAGCCAGGGCGGAGACGTACGTGCTGGTGCGCTGCGGCACGCCCGCGCCCGAGCTGACCGGCGACCTGGCGGGCGCGATCACCGTCGAGACGCCGATCAGGTCGTTGTTCTCGGCGGCCACCACGCACCTGCCCTTCGTCACCGACCTGGGCGTGCTCGACCGGCTCAAGGGTGTGGCCTCCGCCGCGTTCATCACCTCGGCGCAGGTGCGCGAGCGGGTCACCGCCGGCGCCGTCACCGAGTACGCCTCCGGCCAGGAGATCGACACCGAGAAGGTCATCGGCGCCAAGCCGGACGTGCTCATGACCGGCGGCACCGAGGACAAGGCGTACGGGCCGCTGCGCCAGGCCGGTGTCAAGGTGGTCGCCAACGCCGAATGGCTGGAGAGCACGGCGCTCGGCCGGGCCGAGTGGATCAAAGTCATGGCCGCGCTCACCGGTACGGAGAAGCAGGCCCAGACGGTGTTCGACAAGGTGGAGGCCGACTACAACGCCCTGGCCGCCAAGGTCAAGGGCGTCACCCCGGTCACGATCCTGCCGGGCCAGATGTACCAGGGCCAGTGGTCGGTCTCCAACGGCGGCAGCTACGTCGGCAGGCTGATCAAGGATGCGGGCGGCACCTACGCCTGGGCCGATCTCCCCGGCCCCGGCAGCACCACGCTCGACCTGGAGGCCGTGCTCGCCAAGGCCAAGGACGCCCAGGTGTGGCTGGCCACCGCCCCCGAGTGGAAGACCCTCACGGACGTGGAGAAGGCCGACGCCCGCTACGCCAAGTTCGCCGCGTACGAGTCGGGCCAGGTGTGGTCGTCCAACAAGGCGCTGGGACCGGAGGGCGGCAACGACTTCTTCGAGCGCGGCGTCGGCCACCCCGAGCTGATCCTCGCCGACCTGGTGGCCATCCTCCACCCCGACCTGGCCCCGGGCCATCAGTTCACCTTCTACCAGAAACTCACCAAGTGACCGCGGTAGCCATCCCGGCCGCACCGGCGGCAGACCGCCGCCGGGCGGGTGTCCTGTGGGGCCTGACGGTGGCGGTCCCGGCCGCGTTCGCGCTGGCCGTCACCCTCGGCTCCACCTCCATCCCGCTGGACCAGGCGCTGGCCGCCGTGCTCCGCGCCCCCGCCGCCGACCCGACCATCACGGAGATCATCTGGACGGTACGGCTGCCACGCGCCCTCACCGCGGCCCTGGCCGGAGCGGCCCTGTCGGTGGCCGGGGTGCAGATGCAGACGCTGTTCCGCAACCCGCTGGCCGAGCCGTACATCCTCGGCGTCAGCTCCGGCGCCAGCCTGGGCGTGGCGCTCGTCATCGTCGGCTGGGGCGGCGCCGCCGGCGCGTTCACGGCCGGGGTCGCCGGGCTGGGGCGGGCCGGGATCGTGGTGGCCGCCTCGGGCGGCGCGGCGGCCGTGCTCGCCCTGGTGCTGGCGCTGTCGCGGCGGGTCCGCTCGGTCGTGACGCTGCTGGTGGTCGGCGTCATGGTCGGCTCGGCCGCCACCTCGGTCATCACCCTGCTGCTCGTCTACACCGACCCGCAGCGCGCCCAGCAGTTCATCAGCTGGGGCCTGGGCAGCTTCGCCGGCACCACCTGGGCCGACCTGGGCCTGTTCGGGCCGGTCTGCCTCGCCGCCCTGGCGGGCGCACTGGCCGGGGTCAAACCACTCAACGCGCTGCTGCTCGGGGAGAACTACGCGCGCACGATGGGCGTCCGTGTCCGGCTGGTTCGCACGCTCACCCTGCTCCTCGCCTCCGTGCTGGCCGGCGCGGTGACCGCCTACTGCGGCCCGGTCGCCTTCCTCGGCCTGGCCGTGCCGCACGTGGCCAGGCTGTTGCTGGGCACCACCGACCACCGGCTGCTGATGCCCGGCGTGGCGCTGCTCGGCGCGGCCACCGCGCTGCTGTGCTGTGTCGCCACCCAGGCGCCGGGCAGCGGGGTGGTGCTGCCGCTGAACGCCGTGACCACGATCGTCGGCGCGCCGGTGGTCATCACGGTGCTGCTGCGCAGCCGCGCCGCCCGTACCGGACTGGGGGTGTGACGATGGCGCTCCGCCTGCGAGAGCTCTGCGCCGGCTACCCGGCCAGGCGCGGCCGGCCCGAACGCCGGGTGCTCGAAGGGCTCGACGCCGAAGCCGCGCCCGGCGAGCTGACCGTGCTCATCGGCCCGAACGGAACCGGCAAATCCACCCTGCTGCGTACCATGGCCGCCCTGCAACCCGCGTTGTCCGGCGCCGTCCTGATCGGCGACCGGCCGGTCGCCTCCGTCCCGGCCGCAGACCTGGCGCGCCGCCTCGCCGTCGTGCTCACCGAACGTGACCTGCCCCCGCTGCTCAGCGCCCGCGAGGTGGCCGGGCTCGGCCGCCATCCCCACACCGGCTTCAGCGGCCGGCTGTCGCCCGCCGACCACGAGATCGTCACCTGGGCGCTGACCGCCGTCCAGGCCGGCCACCTGGCCGGCCGCCAGGTCACCGAACTGTCCGACGGAGAACGGCAACGCGTCCTCGTCGCCCGCGCCCTGGCCCAGGAGCCGTCCGTCATCCTGCTGGACGAGCCGACCGCCTTCCTCGACGTCACCTCCCGCGTCGCGCTCATGGGCCTGCTCCGCCGCCTGGCCAGGCAACGCGACCTGGTGATCGTGGCCTCCACCCACGACCTCGAACTGGCCCTGCGCGTCGCCGACCGCGTCTGGCTGCTCGAACCCGGCGGCGGGCTGCGCGCCGGGACCCCGGAGGAGCTGACACTGACCGGAGCGATCGGCACCACCTTCGACGGCGACGAACTCTCCTTCGACGCCGCCGGGGGCGTCTTCACGCTGCACCCCGGCGGCACCGGCACCGTCTCCGTGACCGCCGGCGGCCTGCACCGCCCCCTGCTCGAACGCGCGCTGGCCCGCGAGGGCTGGCACAGCGGCGGCGCCGAACCCGTCCTCTCGGTCCGGCACACCGGCGAGGCATACGAGGCCGCCTACGACGGTGCACGATCGCGCCTGGACACCCTGCCGGAGGTGGCCGCGTTCGCCCGCGCCGCCGCCAGGTCGGCGAAGCCACCCGGCCTGCTGCCCGCGGACGAGGACACGCTCGCGGCGGCGGTCGCCGGCGTCAGCGCCATCGGCGGCTACTTCGAACTCACCCCGCCGAGCGCCGGCGAGCCCGATGATTCTGGCTGGCGCCCGCTGCCCGACCTGCTCACCGGCTCCCGGACGCTGGCGGACAAGATCGACGAGGTGGCGGAGCGGCTCGCCACGCGTGAGCGCAGGGTCGCCGCCTCCATCCTGTTCCAGGGCCTGGCCGCCCGCCTGTGGTCCCCTCCCGCCGGCGTGTTCGTCGAGCACGGCCTGCTGCTCGACCTCCCGGCCGGAGACCTGCGCTGGCGTCCTGCCCCGACCGGCCCCCTGCCGCTGCGCGCCGCCCGCCTCACGGGCTGGCACGTACGCGCTCCCGACCGGATCCCCGCGATGCTCTACCGCCGGGTCGTCACCGAGCAACTCGAACCACTCGCCACGACCATCACGGGCATCGTCAAGCTCGCGCCCGGCCTGCTGTGGGGCAACGCCGCCTCGGCCCTGGCAGGCACCGTCCGGGCGATGGCCCGCCAACGCCCCGCCCAGGCCGCCGCGGCCATCGAACTGGGCCGCGACCTGCTCCGGATCGGACGGCTGCGCGGCACCGGCGAACTCGCCGAACCCGCACCCGGCCACCCGTTCTTCGTCCGGCGCAGCTGCTGCCTGTACTACCGCCTGCCCGACGGTGGCAAGTGCGGCGACTGCGCCCTCATCCCCGACCAAGCCCGCCGCGATCAGTGGGCGCGGGCCATAGGAGAGACCTCATGAGCCACACCGTCGTCGAGGAACACGGCACCGGCACCCTGCACGTCTGGCCGCTGTCCACCGACGAGGAGACGCTGCTGTCCCTCGTCACCCGCATCTTCGAGCGGCACTGGGAGCACATCTGGTTCGGCGTCATCGTCCAGGGCGCGGCCTGGGAGGTCGCCGCCCCCAACGCTCCCGAACGCATCAGCCTCTACGACGGCTACGTGACCGTGGACTTCGGCCGCTGGCACTTCCACCTCTGCATCGGCGAGCACACCGCCGGCGGCCCCGAGCTCGGCGCCATCCGCCGCTGTGCCCGCGCCGAGCTCTACCGCTCCATCAGCGCCGACGGCAGCCCCGTGTCGTGGGGCCTGCGCATGTTCAACGGGCGCGGAGACCAGCTCATGACCGTGCTCCTGCCCAACCCGTTCCTGACCGACCGCCAGCAGCTCCTCGACGAGCCCGACTTCGACCGTCTGTCGGCCTGGGACGAACTGCGCGCCGACTACCTCGGCCTGCCGCCCGACCCGCTGGACCGTACCGGGAAGGGATTCAAGCATCAGTAGGTGCGTTGATGTGGCCAAGGGACAGGAGGCTCAGCGGTGGGTTGAAGGTGGAGTTCCGCACGGGTCAGCAGGCGGCGGACTCCCGATGGATGCGATTCGGCAGCGTGTCGCGTATTGCTGTCTTGGGACCGGTGCCATCAACGGGACACCCGCGATCCCCACACATCGCTACGACCAGCGGCGGATCTTCAAGGCGATCAGCGGGCGCATCGGCCAGCGCGGTGGCCAACCCACTGCCCCACCATCATTCCCGCAGCCTCCATGCCGAGCGCATCGGCGGTTGCCATAGCCATCGGTTATGAGAACAGGTCTTGTACCTGGGGACGCCCGGCACCGCATGATCACGCCATAAAACCTCTTCGCAATATTCGGTGGGCGCTCGCTGTCGTCGTCGTCATCCTGGCGGTTGGCTGCGCGACCGCCCCGCCGCTCGCAGTGCCTGCCGCCTCGTCCTCCACGGCCCCACCTCCTGCCGCTGACGTGGCCAAGAGCGTTCAGGCCTACGTGGACGCCGTCAACGCCCGCGATCTGGACGCCCTCATCGCCACCTTCGCCACCGATGCAGAGATCATCGACGTCTCGCGGCGTATCCGCGGTCACGCGGCTATTCTGAGCGGGATCGCCGGGAATGCGAATCCCGGCCCCGTAACACGACCTCCCACCGAATTGCCGCGTCAAGCCTTCACTAACCCACTGCAGACGCGGCCGAACCGCATGGCATGACACGATAGGCGAGCACTTGAACATCAATGATTATCAGCAGGCGGCACTCCGGACGGCCGCTCCCAAGAACAAGCACAACGAACTCTTTCACCTGCTCCTGGGACTCGTCGGCGAGACAGGCGAGATCGCCGAAAAAGCCAAGAAAATCGTTCGCGATCACGATAGCGATTTTTCACAGTGGGATATAGAAGACCTCAAGAAGGAACTCGGCGACTCGCTGTGGTACATCGCTGTGATAGCCGATCATTTTGATATCGCGCTCGAGGAAGTTGCCCAACTCAATATTGCTAAGCTCGCCGACCGGCAGCGACGAGGAGTGATCGGCGGCAGTGGCGACGGTCGCTGATGCGCGGCCACAATCAGATCAGGCGCGCCGACTCGATGCAATGAGGCTACGCCCGGCAAGCCGTCTTGCGCACCAGCGACAGCACCGCGCTGCGTATCGACTCGGCGCACGCACCCGGCAGAGATGTCGAAGGGCGCCAGTCGTGGCACGAGAACGCGGTGCTGCGCCGTCACATCAGCCGTCCCCGCCATGAGGCCGCCGATCGGTTGTGGTTCTCAGCCTTGTCCCGGCTGATCCCCGGGGCGGCTGGGCAGCGGTGATTCCGGTAACGCCGGCCATGCTGTGACATCAGGTGGAGGAGTGGGGGTGGTTTGTCTCGCGCCAGGCTCGTGGCGTGATTCCGTAGGCTTGTTTGAATACCTTGCTGAAGTGGGTCGCGTC